>JBBRMD010000035.1:0-57400 GCA_038231015.1 Candidatus Obscuribacterales bacterium | reverse complement strand
CGCGGCCGAGAGCTGCAGCGGCCGTGAAAGACAGATTGTGCCGCAAGCGGGCATCTTCGGACAAATGAGTGGTAGTAGCAATCACGGCACGGAGTGTGCCATCTGACGATATTGCTTTTAATACGCCGTCTTTCATCTAAATCTCGTTGACTTCTGCGCCCAGACGAACGCCCCAACCAAAGCCTTCAAACAAACCACTATTAGCATATTACAAAAATTAAATGGTTTTGTCATCACCGCCAGCCAGAACTAGTCAGCACTCTGGCTCTGCCACCCAAATCATTCAACAAATGTAGGTCGTACCAGCCTGCTTCGGCAAAGAGTTCTTCTACCAAAAGCTCTTGACCATCACCAAATTCGACCATTAAGGCCGCCCTTTTGGTGGCTTCGAGAGCGGGCAATAATTTAGCAAAACTGCGATAGAAGCTCAATCCATCAGGGCCACCACCAACTAAGGCTAGACGCGGTTCGTGGTCAATCACTTCACGAGCAAGACCAGCAACAACAGAAATAGGCACGTAGGGCGGGTTCGAGAGGAAGAGATCAAATTTATGGGCAGTCAACTTGGTCAGGCCTTCTGCATAATCTTCTTCAATCAAAGTGAGGCGTTCAGCCACTCCGTGGCAGATGGCATTGAGTCTACAAAAGTGTGCCGCTTGGGGGGAAATTTCAAAAGCAGTAGCATGCAGTTGGGGAAATTGCTTAAGCAGGCTAATAACAATTGCTCCAGAGCCAGCTCCAACTTCAAGCAAATTGAAGACACCTTTGTCTTTTATATGTCCAGATATATAGGCGGAGGCAGCCAAAACAAGAGTTTCAGTATCGGCGCGCGGTATTAAAACCCCCGGCCCCACTGCAAACTTGAGGCCACAAAAGTAAGTTTCGCCCAGCGCATACTGAAGAGGCATTCGCTTGCCGCGCTTATGGAGAATCTCAGCCATATGCCGAGCGTAGTCGTCTGATAAAGTTTCGTTGGCATTGAGCAAAAGCTCATGAGCAGCCATTTTTGTCACATACTGAAGGGCTAACTCCGCCTCGCGGCGAGCCTCATTGGCTTCAATGCCCAGGCCTATTAATATCGTAGAAAAATGAGTACGGGCCGCTGCCAAAGAGCAGTGACTCGGCCAAGTATCAGGAGAGTCGCTGCTCAAGCTTAGTTAAGGTCGTCATCGCGTAGCTGCTCGCGCATCAACTCTTGTTGATACGAAAGAATGCTCGCTTCAATGAGCTTGTCGAGATCGCCTTCTAGAACAGGTTGCAATGAGAAGTTTTGATTGAGACGATGGTCGGTGACGCGGTTATCTTTAAAATTGTACGTGCGAATTTTTTCGGAGCGTTCACCAGTGCCAACCTGCGATTTACGCTGGTCATAAATTTCTTTATTCTGTTCATCAAGTTTGATCTTGTGCAACTTGGCCCGCAAGATTTGCTTGCCGCGCTCTTTGTTCTGCAGCTGGCTACGCTCTTCTGAGCAGGCAACGAAAAGTCCGCTTGGTTTGTGCACGATGCGCACAGCCGTTTCAACTTTGTTGACGTTCTGGCCACCAGCACCACCCGAACGCATTGTCGTAATCTCTAAATCACGTTCATCTAATTCAAATTCAACTTCTTCTACTTCTGGCATAACAGCCACAGTGGCCGTTGATGTATGCACCCGCCCTTGAGCTTCAGTGGCAGGAACTCGCTGAACTCGGTGTACACCCGATTCGAATTTGAATTTGCTGTAAGCGCCATCACCTTTGAAAGCGACGATTACTTCTTTATAGCCACCAAGCTCGCCTTCGCTGGCACTAGCAATCTCAGGTTTGAAGCCAACCTTATCGGCATAGCGCAAATACATGCGCAACAAATCTCCGGCAAAAATAGATGCCTCGTCACCGCCCGTTCCAGCACGGATTTCTAGCATGATGTTCTTGTCGTCGTTAGGATCTTTAGGCAAGAGCAATACTTTCAATTGCTCAGTAAGCTCGATATGCCTAGCTTTCAGTGATTCCACTTCAGCCTCGACCATTTCGCGCATTGCTTTTTCGGTCTCACCGCGCAAAATCTCTTGCGCTTCAGCTATTTCTTTTTCAGTGCCTTGCCAATCATGAAAGACCTCCACCGTGCTGTGCAGTTGGTGGCGGAGTTTGGCTAAACGCTGATAGTTCTCTTGATCATTGACAATGTCTGGATCAGAGAGCTTCGACTCTAGCTCTTGAAAGGTGTACTCAATTTCTTTGAGTTTTTCGACGAAATGCTCCATAGCACCCTTCTAGGCTGACGCTAAGTTGACGAGAATCGCTTCTGTCTACCAGCAATTAAAAATCGGAGAGGGAGGGATTCGAACCCTCGCTGCGTTTTAGCGCAGACAGTCTTTCCAGGACTGCACAATCGACCACTCTGACACCTCTCCAAATGGTCGTGCCAATTATAATACGGCAGAGTTTCCATGACCCCGCTCTAGAGCAGATTGGTACTTAACTCTAAGAAGTCTTAACTAATTGACTCTTCAAGCGCTTAGCGCCGCCCTTAATGAGAGGCAAGAAATCTTCGGCTTTGAGGCTGGCGCCGCCAACCAATGCACCATCGATGTGCTCTTGTTCCATTTGTTCATCAATAGTAGAAGCTTTAACTGATCCACCATACAGAATGGAAACGCCAGCACCAATATTGGCGCCGCTATACAAACTATCGAGTTCAGCGCGGATGAGACCGCAGACACGGTTGGCTTCAGGAGTTTCACAAGTCTTGCCTGTACCGATGGCCCACACTGGCTCGTAAGCAACAACCACTTTAGCGGCGTCCGCTGCCGCTATTCCGGCCAAACCGGCGACAACTTGTTCTTTTACAACTGAGTCGGTCAGCCCTTTTTCTCTTTGTTCAAGCAATTCGCCCACGCACATTACCGGAATCAAACCGTGAGCTATGGCTGCTTTCACTTTCAAATTTACAGTTTCGTTGGTCTCACCAAAAAATTGTCTTCTTTCAGAATGGCCAATCAAAACATATTGCACGGCCATGGCAGTCAACATAGGAGGAGCGATCTCACCGGTGAAAGCACCGTTGTCGCGATAATCCATGTTCTGAGCGCCAACCTTGCAAGGGCTTCCCTTAACTTGGTTTAAGACCTCTGACAGGCAAACGAAGGTTGGACATAAGACGATCTCTGGAAGAGCCTCACCTTTCAGTTCTGACGCTACCCCCTCGACAATTGCCTTAGCCAGACTAGCAGCCTCAGCTAAGGTCTTATTCATCTTCCAGTTGCCTGCAATTATTGTCTTACGGCTACTCTGAGCGCTCATAGATAATTCTCCCCACCGACCATATAGATCATTAGAAACAGATGATTCATTCTACATGCCAATCAACTAGAATCACTTATTAGTCAATCTTATTGAAGCCGATAGCATTGCAGCTGATTACATAGAAGGCGATTACTATGTCTGAACCCATATCTGAACTAAAACCAGCCGACTCTAAAGAAGCTCGCCGCTTAGCTATTCTTAGCTCAAGAGGAAAAAGAGAGGAAGGCGAAGGCTACGAAGAAAAGCCCCTGCGTTTGCCAGAATGGGTGAAGCGATCAGTGTTAAATACTGAAGAAAATCGCGAAACCAGAACGATCTTAAAAGAACAAAAGCTCAATACAATTTGCGAAAGTGGCCGCTGCCCCAATAAAGGCGAATGTTGGGCCAAAGGCACAGCTACATTTATGTTAATGGGCGCCCTTTGCACACGCACCTGCCGCTTCTGTGCTGTCAATAAAGGTACTCCCTCACCATTAGACGACGGTGAACCCGGCCGCATCGCCGAAGCCTCTAAACAAATGGGTTTGAGACATGTGGTATTGACCTCGGTCAATCGCGATGATTTACCCGATCAAGGCGCCAATCATTTTGCCCGCACAATCACGGCCATAAAAGAAGCTATAGCCGGAGTGGCTGTAGAAGTTCTCACCCCTGATTTCCAAGGGCGCCGCGAGTGCCTCGAAATCGTATTGGCAGCAGAACCTGTGGTCTACAACCACAACGTTGAAACCGTGCCACGGCTTTACAAGCAGGTTCGACCAGGTTCAAAATATGATCGTTCTCTCAACATTCTCAAAATGGCAAAAGAAATTGCCCCAAATATTCCGACAAAATCTGGACTGATGCTCGGTTGCGGCGAGACCTTCGAAGAAGTCAAGGAAGTACTGGCAGATTTGCGCGCCGTCGGTTGCGATTTTCTTACCCTCGGTCAATACCTAAGACCGACTCGTGACCAGCTTCCTGTCAAACGTTATGTGGAGCCCTCTGAGTTTGATGAACTTGGGCAGTACGCTTGGAGCATTGGCTTTAAGATGGTGCATTCAGGGCCATTGGTGCGCAGTTCCTATCACGCTGAAGAGCTTGCCAACCAACTTTGATACACCACTTTCTCTATGGCTCTTTTTCACAGGGCCCCGTTCCCCATGGAGGTAGGGCAATAAGCGACGATATCAGCTTTGCTCCACCGAGCGCCCCGGAAGATAATTCGGAGCTTGCCAAAGCGCGCCGCCTTTTAGACAACGGCCAACTAGAGCAATGTCGCATAGTAATCGCCGATTATTGGTTACAGAACACCTACGAGCATGATGCGGTTGTGCTTTTCAGCGATTTGGTGAAAGCGCTTGGGCGCGAAGAAGTAGCAGTAAAGCTTGACAATTTTGCAGCAAAATTGAACGGCCCTTTGCCACCATATAAACATCACCAAGAAATATTTGAAGCCGGCTATGCCCTTGTTGAGATTTGCCAGCACGAACTAGCGGCCGCACTGCTAAAAGAACTGCAACGCGAGCTGCCCAATGACCCACTTGTAAATTATGAACTCGGCTTCTCACTGATGTCTTTGAAGCGCTTCAAAGAAGCACGGAAGTACTTCGCTTTAGCAGTGAACGCTAAAGAAGACTTTGATGCCATGCTCAATCTATGCGTTTGTGAAACTCTAGAACGCAATCTTGAAGGGGCACGCAGACTGATAGCAGAGCTAACACCACTAGCCGAAAGCGAAGAAGAAAAGCTAGAACTAGCCCACCGAAAAATCGTATTGGCTCGCCTCGACAGCTTGGCTGGCAAGAAGCAATTAAACAACCGAGACTGGCTCTACGCGCTCTACGGCAGCATTCTCTTGCGACCCGCTATCGATGAGCGTAGTGTCCTAAAAGATGACGTTAGCCAAGTAGCTTCGATGTTAGTTATTTTGCGCGGTTTGCTGACTGGCTTATCGTTAGAGACTGAAGGTGTGGAGTATTATTCACTAAGATCGCGGCCTATGAGCAACGCTCTTAGTCAATTAATGGAAGTTGACTATGATGCGTATAAAGGGCCAGACAGACCAGACCAAGTAATTCTTTTGATGTCTTGGACCACCGATATTCTCGGACCCCATGCCGCCTTCATTGAAAACTCGATGAGACGGTCGCTCTTCGCCTATGGCCTCAGCCCAACAGCGCCACTACCGATAGTGCCTGATGTGATCGGTTGCTTGGCCGCCGATGTTGTAATGCCTTGGGAAGGGAAATATCAGGAGCCGTCAAATAAAGATATAACTTCAATCACAGAACAAATTTATGCCCGCGCCTGCGATCTAGAATCAGATCCGGTTCTTTTGCGCGAGACTCAAGAAGCTGTAGATTACTATCTAGAAAAGCGGCCGCTACTGGTTTTAAATAATCCAGAAGCTTTTCCTAATCGCCCTGAATACACAGCAGAACTACCCGATAGCGACAACAGATCTAAGTGATGAAGGCACTAACCGTTCTGACAAAGTTTATTCATACAGCTTCTTATGTCACTATTATTCCTTTGGCGCGTTTGCTACCGGCAAGTGCAGTCAACGAAGACAGTTTAAAGGGCCTAGCCCTCTATCTTCCGAGTGTTGGATTAATGATTGGCTTTATGCTGGCGGTCACCTGTCTGGCACTGGAAGCACTTCACACTGCTAACTTCTTATTAGCAACTTTAATTACAATTTTGTGGCTAACAATTACTGGCGGCCTCCATTTTGATGGATTGATGGATACAGCCGATGGCATTCTTTCACACCGCAGCAAAGAGCGCATGCTTGAGATAATGCAAGACAGCCGGGTGGGCAACTTTGCTGTAATGGTTGGTGTGGCTGCATTTGCTTTAAAAGTTGCTGCACTGACAGCTCTATCAACATCTCTATCAGCAACATTGCTCGCCTATTTTTTGTTATTTGCTCCCTGCTTTGGCCGCCTAGCTGAAACCTTTGCTATTGGTGCATTTAGCTATGCCCGCCCTGAAGGCAAAGGAAAAGTCTGGCACGACACCATGAAATTTCCCCAAGATCTATTCTTGGCCATGATTTTACCTTTGGCACTTTTCATAGGCGCTGTAGTTTTATCAAACGGTTCTATGTTGATACCACTTGCAATTTATTTCGGCATCGCCTGCGGTGCCGGACTAATTAGTGCGGTTTATCTCAATAATCGCTTGGGTGGCCAAACTGGTGATACTTACGGGGCAGTTGTCGAGCTAACCGAAACGATTTCTCTAACCGTCTTTGCTCTCATTCACATCTAATTTATCTAGTCTGTCTAGTTTGTCTAAATCTTCAAAATTCGCTGGAGCTACTGCGGCTGTTGACGCTTGCTCTGCTTTTATTTGCCTATCATCGACGCGGGCTGCTGCTACGCCTGAAATTTTATAAAAGAAGAAAGCAAATATTGCCACGAGAACTAGAGCATACCACTGCTTGAGCGGCGCTACAGGTAAGAACATAAACGACACATAGTAAAGGTTGCAAGCCCACCAAGTAGCGACACGCAAGAACTTCACTCTTCCAGCTTCAACACCCCAAAGATGCCCTTGACCAGCAATCACGGCCAACAAGCCCAGTCCACAAAAGTCGTAAAAAAGGAAATGAGGTAAAACTAGCGGCAGAACAAACAATCCTTCTAGCATGACTAGCGCAACGGCTGCTCGATGGGCGCGGGCAGTCTCAACAGTTGGTTGGGCCTGAGCAGAAGCTGGTTTTGCAACATTAGTTAAAATGCTTGTGCCGCGCCAAAGAGCGAACAAACCAATTAGACCAGCCAAGCCATAAGCGACTTGCTTGGTGGCAGGAAGGCCCGGGAAGGTCTGCACAATCACCGCCGGTAGTGACACTACCATGTAAGCCGGAAACTGATAACCAGCCTTAGCAAAAATTGTGTCTGACATCTTGAAGCTGTTGAGCCATTCAGTAAAAAGATCGGGGCCCAAAGCAAATACAGTGGCCAAACCAAAGATAAGCAAGCCGAGCAGCAATCCAATAGTGGCTTTAGGGCGCTTACTGAAAAAGAGCGCACCACAGACAAGCAATGCCGTGGGCAAAAACTGTGGCTTGAGCACAAGGGCGCCCCAAACCATTCCAGCAGCAACATCTTTGCCCCGACTAAGCAAGGCATAACCGAGCGCCAGAGGTAAAAGACCGACAACAATGCCTAGATGGCCAATTAGTAAAGTATGAAAAATCGGACAAAATAGAGCCAGCATCGAAAAATATTCGAGAGCCAGGTAACGGTCACCCCGACTAGAAAGCCAAGCCACTAAGCTGAGAACCAATATTGAAAATATTTGCCAAGCGATTAGTGCATTTTGGGCAGTAAGGAAAGAAAAGGGCACAAAGAATAGAGCCATTAAAGGGCTGTACATGTAAACAGCCACGTACTGTTTCGGTAAAAATGACAAAAGTTGGTGCACATATAAGTTGAAGGGTGCATCTACAAAAGAGCTGGCGCTGGGTGGCGGATAAATATTTTGAGCCAGACCGGAGACCACCATTTTGCCCACAGGATAGAAAGTCATGACAAAATCAGAACCTTGCATAATCACAGGTTGCGAAGCAGCAATGAGCACTGGCAAGAAAAGGAGAAAAACAGCCAGTATTTTTAGCAAAAGTGAAACGAGCTGCACGCGCTTACTACCTTTTTAATCTTAGAATGCCCAACTAACATGCCAGAGCGAAGTTCCAGTTTACCTATAATAAAGCCCACTATAACCATTGTCTTTCCCGCTTATCAGGAAGAGAAGCGTATTGGCATGACAATGGAGAGCTGGGCTACCTATCTGGACGCTCATCACCCGGGTGCTGAGGTCATGGTGGTTACCGACGGTTGCCGTGACAACACCGCCAAAGTAGCTTTAGAAACTTTCAAAAGCAAAAGTTGTAGCTTGCGTCTAATCGAGATTGCTGAAAACCAGGGCAAAGGCAATGCCGTCAAAGTTGGCGTCATGGAAGCTCAAGGCAACATTATTGTATTTACTGACTCTGACTTGTCATATGAGCCGCAGCTGCTCGACGAGTTTTTAGCGAAAATTGATGAAGGGGCCGATTTAGTAATCGCCCAGAGGCGCAAGAAAACACAGTATCCAGGATTGGGCCGCAGGCTACTGGCTATGCTTTCAAGATTTCTCGTCGGCAACTTTGTCGTGCCCGGCATCCGCGACACCCAAGCTGGTTTCAAAGTATTCAAAAGAGAAACAGCACATCAGCTCTTTCCTCTGGCTCGCACAAAACGCTTTCTCTTCGACTTAGAGATATTAGTAATCGCCAAAGAGCACAACTGCAAAATCGAAAAGGTCTATGTCGACTGGCTAGACCGCGACGGTTCAACGGTGCGCATTTTCATTGACACGCTGAGATCACTGCGCGATCTAATCATGATCTATAGTCGCATGCTCTTCGGTGCCTACAAATAGTCTGCGATAATGTCACTGCCCGTTGGTCAGTCTATCCATTTGAAGTGAGTATCTCTTGAGCAAGAAAGAAAAGAAAACAAGCAACCCAGAGCGGCTGGTTTTAGCTCTAATAGAAAATGCTCACTTTGAAGAATCGTTGGTTTTGCTCGATGACCTTGAGAAAAGCGAAAGCAGCGGCATGAGCAAAACTATATGGCTATACGCTAGAGCTCTAGCCACTTTTGGCCTAGCTCATTCTAAGTCGAGCGAACCAGATCTGAAGCCCGCCAACGCTATTTTGCACCAGGCTTTTACTTGTAATAACTTTGTTCTACCTTTGATGGTCTCACGTGTAAACGAAGTTTCTAATAAGATCAAATCTCCCAAAATTAGCAAATCGAGCAACTCAAACAAAATGAGTGCCTATGCGGCCAAAGGCGGAAAGGCAACAGCACAGGGCGAAGCAGCAAAATATATCGACCTCTGGTTCGGCAGTTGGCTGCAAACTGAAAATGCTTTCGACTGGCTCGGCAATCAGTTTGTCGAATGGACAAGAGTGACTCGCGAAGCACGTCTTCGCGCACAGCAAGAACAAATGATTGCCAACGCCCAAAAACTAGATATCGATTTTTTCTTGAACTAATCTAGAATTTTTTCAAGAATTCTTCTCTAGCAGCTTTCAGTGCGGCTTTAACTGTATTTTGATCAGCAAAGGCTTGCTCAACATCAGCAGTGGTGGCATGCTTCAAATCAACTAAAATCTCGCCAAGTAGCTTTTTACTGCCACCTTTTTGTACGGCAAAAGCTTCACCAATATGCTCTTCAGTAATCTTGCCGCCAGCCTTGAGGAACTGTCCAAGTTGGGGCGTAAACTTAAACTGCAAGTCAGATCCAGCAAGCTTTACGAGATGATCTTGATCAAGAACAGTAACTTTAGAACCGCCAAGATCGCTCAGACCTTTCAAGCTCGGGTTCAATGAAGCCAATCGCTCAGCTTCGGCCTTGGTAGCCATTTCGGTGAATCTTTCACCCGTGGTCGCTGCCCGTGATTGCAATGTCTTTGCTGCCAAATCATCAAGACTTTGGCCAGCCTCAGCGACAGTTTCGCGAGGCAACTTAAATAAATCGCTCAAACCAGACTCGTATTTTTTAGCTGTAGCAGCCAAGGCCTCAGGCGTAGTGAGAGCCGAACCTTTCTCAAGCAGTGGTCTTGCTACATCAGGAATAGCAGCGCCATCGATCGTCTTGCGGGCGAGGGCCGGGGTCTCAAATGCCGTTTTGACAGCACCGACTTCAGCGCTGGCACCATCTTTAACAACTTTTGCCAAAGCCCCTTCACCGGCTCTAGTCTCAGATGCGAGGAAGGAAAAACCACCTTTGCCTTTCAGCATGGCGTAGGCTCCAACCACTGCAACACCGGCGACAACCGCTGATTCAACCGGATGCTCTTTAACCATAGCGACAGCTTTGCCTGAAGCACCTTTGACGTTAGTGGAGGCGCCTTCATAGGCAGCTTCGAACCAATTGGTGGGCTGGCTGTGGTGATCAGGGGCGTGGTCAAATTTTTCGATTGGCATACTCAGTCGACCTCAGAAACATTAGAGGCAGCTTAGCTTGCCAAGTGGCCCTTGTCATCCGTATAACTACGAACGGCCCCCAAGATAGGGTTAAAGCAGCAAAGGGAACTATTTCGCGAGGTGCAGAGTCTCCTTCTACGCTTCGGAGAATTAGATTGAGAAATGCGAAAAATTCTAACTAATAAACACACCCCCGCTCTGCTCGTAGCCGCTATGAGCCTGAGTTGCGCAGCCTATGCAGCCAGCCCTGCGGCCGTCTCTAACGACAAAGTGACCAAAGATTTGGGCAAGAATAGCAGTGAAGTAAATACCCATGCTATTCCGCTGAAGCCGGTCAGCGCCGCGCAGAAACAAGAAAACAAAGAAGCAGCTGCTGCAATCAATAAGGTGCCAGGCATTAATATAGAAGGCAAAGACCTGCAGCCTCCCGCTGAAGACGCAGAAATTAAAGGTTTTCACCCCATCAAAAGATTGTTGGCTCCTGTCATTCGCCTGGGTAAAGGAGCGGTAGAGCTACAACAGCAGGTGATGAAACTTGAGGGGCCAATCGGCGCACTTGAGCCATCGATGAATAGTTTGGCCACAAAAATGCAAAATGTCGATAACCGCTTAGGTGATCTCGATAAAAACGTGGTGAGCACTGAAAAGCACGTAGTCGACCTAGACCACCAGATGGCTGGTATCAGATCAGAGTTGCGTGAAATGGCATCAGACGTTCAAGGCCTGCATGGGCCACTGCAATCGGTATTACAGCCTCTAACCAATGTCAAAGGACCGTTGCACGAGATGAATGAGGTCTTGGCCGATATGAATAGCATGGTCAAACTGGCACTTATTGCCATTTTTCTTCTGACCATTGGTATCGTATTCGGCACACCATTTGCAGCCATACTTGTTTACCAACATCGCCGCCGCATCTTTCCTTATATGAAAGAACACGAATTTCCGAAGTTCGATGGCCAGACATAAACTATATCTGACAGAAAATAATCAAGCTTAAACTACGGCCCAGGCTGCATCCTTATGGGCTCTACGCACTTCTTTAAGCTGACAATTGCCAATGTGACCGGGCTCAAGTTGCAATATCTTAGTTATGGCGTACCAAACGCCTCCGTGGGCGACGATCAAAACAGGCCCGGGCTTTGATAAAGCCTGCTCAAGACCGTTCTTGACCCTCATACCAAACTCCATTTGAGCCTCACCGCCAGGTGGGTTTGAGCCAGGCAAGAATAAGTCAGGAAGCTCGCTCCAAGAACGCTTCTCCCATTCGCCCAGATGCCACTCTCTAAGATCTTCAACCGTAACTGTCTCAGCTTTTAAAACTTGATTGAGCGGTTCAGCTGTTTGCAGCGCCCGCGACATTGGGCTGACACAAATAGTTTTTACACCGATACAAGCTCGCAAGGCCTCACTTTCAGCCAACTCCCGAGCTTGACTGATGCCGGCTTCATTGAGTTCTACGTCCCAGCCTGCGCCAGCAGCGAGGTTGCTCAAATTGGCCTCAGTTTGGCCATGGCGCACGAAATAGAACCTTTCTTCTTCTGACACTCTATTTCCCTTTCACAGATATTTTGGCTGACACCATTCAATAGTACGCGAACTATATAAATGAAGCACGAAATTAGAGTTTATCGCTCCAGACAATTTTGCGAAGATTCGCAATAAGCTATAACCGTTACCAGCAAATCACTTAAGGGCTTTTCGGGGCTTGCCAGAAGAAATTGCTAGCGCAAGATGACATTAAGAGCAAAATCTATTGAGAATTCTTTGCAAACTTTTTCAAATAACCGAGCCTGCAAAAAAGCCAAAGACATACCATAGCTGGCATCTTTTTACGATTTACGACACCGACGAGAAGCACTTGCAATAACGTCAATCGTAGGATATGCTGCTTTGGCTGTTGCAACTGATTCTCAACAGCGTTCAATTCACTGCCACTCGTTAGTTTGAAAACCGTAGCTTGGCAGTGAAGCAAATTTTGATTATCCGACTTACTGCCACTGCGGCGGCCGTATGTATTTGTCTTGATGCTGCCACCACGGGCAGCATCGCTATGCCTATTCGAGGAGGAAACTATTATGGGTAAATTATTCTACGGAACTATGACCGGCAACACATCTTCAGTAGCAGAGTCTATTCAAGCTGCCATGCCCGATCTTATCGATGAAGTGAAATGCATCGATAAAGCTAAAGCTGACGATCTGAGAGCTTGTGACCTGCTTATTTTAGGCGGCTCTACCTGGGGTGACGGCGAGCTAACCGACGACTGGGTAGACTTCTTCCCCCAACTAGATCAAATAGACTTCACTGGAAAAACCGTCGCTCTTTTTGGTGTCGGTGATCAAGTGAGCTACACCTACAACTTTGTCAGCTCCATGAAATTGCTTTACGACAAAGTGGTTGAGCGCGGTGCGCGAGTAATTGCTTGCAACGTGTCAGTCGAAGGCTTTGAATACGCGCACTCAGAATCAGTTGTTGATGGCACCTTTATTGGCTTAGTAATTGACGAAATGAACGAACCCGATTTGACTCCGGCTCGCATTGAAAGCTGGGCCAAATCAGTGAGACAGGAAGCTCCTGTAGCAGTTTAGAAAAGTAGGTGTAATGTGAGAAATTTGGCAATTGAATTATTGGGTGGCCCACACGATGGATACCCAATCGATTGTCTACTCACACCACCTCCCTACTTTTTGATACCAGCAGAAGAAATCAATGAACTGAGAGGCTTTGAAGAACAAAGCAAGAGCTTGAGGGTTAGATAATGAGTGGCATAGCACGTTGGCTAGAAGAGCGCCCAGTAGCGACAATTGAACGCCTTAAGAAAATCAATCATGCGGCCACCAGCTCGGCTCATATAATTTTGACACTATCATATGGGCTGAGCGATCCTCATATTCGAGCAATAAACCGCATGATTGTGGGGCTCTTACTCTCCAGACACCACGCTCAACGTAGCGGCAACAAACTAACCGAGCAACGAATCGAAGCAAAATTGCAAGATTTTCATGAAGCGATCAATTTGGTGACCGGCTCTAGGACATCGAGCCATGGCTCTGATGCGGGCAATGCCTGCAAACGCGCCGTACAGCGTAAACATTTAGACAAAATGGAACTTACGGCCTCATAAGCTGTCATCGGTAAGGCAATCAATACAAACCGGTGACCACATGACCATTCCTCTCGACACGCCTGATCAAATCAGGTTGAACAAACACCCGAAATGAGCGCAGCGATAGAACAAATGCTCTACGGGCACGCTGATGGACCAAATCCTTACATTAATGAAGCGGGCAATCAGACTTCGAGTCAAGACAATCCCGAATACCGCGCCAGCTCATTAACAGAAGAAGAGCAAGCCACTCACGATCAAGCGGTAAGAGATCAACATGCTTACGAGCTGGCGATAAGGCAGCGCGAAATAGAGCACAAGCTCATACATGAAGATACAAAACCTTCAAGTCACGTCGATGGTTTTGACTTTTCTGCAGCAGCAATGGCCGCGCTAACATTCACGATTGTTGTAGCTCTTGCCTTTTTCGCTCAAAAACTAATTAGCAATATGGAGACCAAACCGGCCCAGACCGGCGTCGTGATAGAGCAGCAGGCCGAAGTACCGGCAGCGCGAGTACCAGAGGCGATACCGGCCTACCCAACGGTAGAAGTGCGGCAATCGTCAGATCCTAGCCAAGCGCCAAGCCCACTTCCGCCTAGCCAAGAAACAAAATAACGCGCTAAGTGCGTTAAGCCGTTAAAAGCTAGTGCATAAATAATTCGGAGAGAGCTCTAAGTTCAATTGTGCGTTTAGCGCGAGCGGCTACAAATGGGTTTTCGTCTTTTGCCAATTGCAATAGCACCAGCGGTGGCGCCATTGAATTCTCGGCCATACCGAGGCGCACATCGGCGCTTTGGTCGTAGGCCATAAAGCGCATCCAGAGCAGAGGCAAATTCGCATTGTTTGCTACAGCTACTCTCACATCAGCAGAGATGTCACTGATGAGATCAATCAATACCCGGGGATTGGTATTGCTATTCTCAGCCACCCTCTGACGAACTTGCTCGTTCTCGCTTAAAGCCAGTTTGGCTAAAACATAATCAGGAGTATTAGGGCTTGAGGCAAAAATATAAAACACCTGATTTGCTCTATAGCTCTGATTAGGAGCACTAATATTATTCATAGACACCTCGATAATCTCGTTTAACGCACCCGCCACATCTCATCCACCAGCACAAGTAGCTCTCTTAATTGCTCTAGATCAACAGGTTTGCGAATGTAATAGTTCATAGACAATTGCATTGCCTTGACGATTTCTTCTTGATCTTCTGATACCGTCAAAACGACAATGGCAAGGCCTCTCGGTCCAGCAGCCCTTATACCCTCAAGAACTTCAAAACCATTCATTCTCGGCATGTTTAAATCGAGCAAAAGCAAATCGGGCCGCACGGCAGAGGCGAAGCGGCCTTGTTGACGCAAGTAACGAATGGCCTCCATGCCATCGTCTACAACATTGAGCACATGAGCTATTTTCGTATCGCGCAAGACTTCACTAAGTAAACTAGCGTCATCTGGATTGTCTTCAGCTAGCAATATTTGCATAGGTTCTGGCACAACTGCCTCCTTTAAGTTGGTAAGGTAAAGTAAAAGCAACTACCACCACCAGCAGTGCTCTCCACCCAAATCTCACCTCCATGATTTTCCACGATTTTCTTACAAAGCACTAGGCCTAGGCCAATGCCCGGAAACTCTTTGCGGCTGTTCAAGCGCTGAAATAGCTGAAAAAGTCGCCCCTTATACTGCTCATCAATACCGATGCCGTTATCCGAAACAGTAAAGACAATGCGACTTTCTTCTCGGCTACAATCGACGACAATTTGTGGAGTAGTGCGACAAATTAAGCCGAGTTAACTCACCGATGCCATCGATCAAGCGCTCCATGCGCTCAACACCTCCGTCGAAATGACCGAGAAACTCTTGTACCTCTGGCGTCAGTCTCTCACCATAGCGGCTGCGCAGTAAACGACCGTAGCCAACCACTGTGCGCAGAGGTTCGCGCAAATCATGAACTGTGAGCTTAGCAAAATGCTCAAGAGTAGCATTGCGACTTGCTAACTCATTGAGCATTTCTGCTTGCACACGCTCGTTGTGGCGACGAGCTGCAATCTCAAGACCAAGCTGTAAATTGGCGGTTTCAAGCTCTTGTGTGCGACGGCGAACCTGATCTTCAAGGTTACCAGCTAGTCTTTTAATTAAGAGCGTGCGGTGACTCATCACAATTGACACCAGCATGACAATGCTGAAAGTAATGAGAGTCTGAGGGTCTACTGAGTAGAAGCTAAAGCGCGGGGGATCAACAAAATAATTGTATGCGATCAAACTCAAGAATGCTGTGAGCAATGAAGGGAACCAATCGAACTTGCTAGAAACGTAGAGCACAGCAAGCAAATAGAGCATGCAAATGTTGCGGTGCTTAAGATAAGGCAACAGAATAGTGCCTAAAATTGTAGTCAATGCCACACTTAAAAATGCCGCAGCTACACCTAGGCGCAGACTTTGCAAAGCCTTGTGGCCCTCACTGCCACTCACACTACGCATGCTTAAAGCTGAATCCATAAATCCTCAATTACGAAATTTCAAAGCCCACTAAAATAGGTTTAGCATGCGGTTGTGACTGTAATGTGTGTAAGCTAAATGTCTACTAAGGCTCTAATAGGCGCTAGAATTGTCTTTTGGAACTAATCAAATTGGAATTAATCATTCAGAAGCTAGTCGACAAAAAATTAGTCAATCTACAGGCATAGAAAGCGATCGCAACCAACACCGCTACTAAAGACAAGATAGTAATAATTGGTGCCGGTCCCGTCGGCATCAGTGCGGCACGCGCTTTGAAGAGCGCTGGCATTGCCTACGATCAGCTTGAGAGTGAAGCACACCTAGGCGGCAATTGGCGCCACGGTGTATACAAAAACGCCCATATAATTTCATCGCGCAAAACCACAGAGTTTCCTGACTACAAGATGCCAGCAAACTATCCCGATTTTCCCAGTGCAGAACAAATGCTGGCTTATTTGGAAGATTATGCTAAGCACTTTCAACTAAAGGAAAACATTCAATTTGGTTGCACAGTACAGAAGGTGCAAGCAGTAGAAGAAGGCTGGCAGGTGGAATTGGCCGATGGTAGCTGCCGCCTCTACGAAGGTGTTGTTGTCTGCAACGGGCACCACTGGGAGCGTCGCTGGCCCAGCTATCCGGGTAACTTTAGCGGCGAAATGATGCACTCTAAAGATTATAAAAATCCTGACCAACTGAAAAACAAAAGTGTATTGGTAATCGGCGGTGGCAATTCTGCCTGCGACATCGCGGCAGAAGCAGCGCGGGTTGGCAGTAGTGCCCATCTTAGCCTGAGGCGCGGCTATTGGTTTTTGCCAAAAACAATATACGGCAGGCCGACAACTGAACTGCTGACGACCAGCATGCCGGTGTGGATGCAGCGCCTCTACATCAGACTACTTTTAAAGATAGTTGTCGGTGACTACCGCAACTATGGCTTAATGAAGCCTGATCACAAGATATTTGATCACCATCCCACCATTAACACTGAGCTATTGCACTATCTCAAGCATGGCAAAATCACTCCCCACAGCGACGTCAAATGCTTCGACGGCAACACAGTTGAATTTGTCGACGGCACGAAAGAAAAATTTGATTTAATAGTCTGCGCCACCGGCTTCAATGTCTCGATGCCATTTTTACCGGCAGAACTGGTGCCCATTGAAGGGCCTGTAGTTAAAGCTTTTTGGGGCTTGGTGGCACCGCATCACAAACAACTCTACGTCTACGGTTGGGCCCAAGCGCGCTATGGTTTCGGGCCACTGCTAACACCAGCCTCTCAGCTCTTGGCCAAACTAATTATTTTGCAACGGCGTCTAAAAAATCCTCTTGGCGAAGTCTTAGAGTTTGCCAAACAGCCGCTTCCCACTACTCACTTGATCGACCCGATGGACACACTCAACTTAATAAAATCTGCTAACGGTATGCTCTGGCTATTGCCCAGCATAGACAAGTATTTTCTCAAAAATAAGAAGTAAGAACAGCCAGAAGCTATCTCTTAGCACCCTTATCGACTCTGGCAATTAGCTTCTCAGCACCAAATTTGACGATAGTCCAAAATTTATTGGGCAAAATTCGCTTCAGTCGCCAGAGAAAGCGGGCATGCCGCGGTAGGACAACATACAGCTTTTCGGCAGCAACAGCTTTTAAAGCAATTCTAGCAACGTCGGCAGGCTCAAGAGCAGAGTGCTCCATTAGATACTGAGCTCGCTGACTGTATAAATCTGGCCCCAAAGTGCCTTTGCCCAAATCAGTACGAACATAACCTGGCATGAGCACAGTTGTATAAACATTGCTGTCGACTAGCTCACTGCGCAGCGACTCGCTAAGTGAGACAACCCCAGCTTTAGAAATATTGTATGGAGACATCATTGGTGGCGAAACGAAAGCAGCAGCGCTAGCAATATTGAGAATATGACCAGACTTTCTACGCTGCATTGAAGGGGCAAAAATATGACAGCCGTTAATGGTGCCCATCAAATTGACGTCGATTATTTTGCGAAAAACCTCAATTGGTAACTCATAAATGTAACCGCCACATCCAATTCCAGCAGAGTTAACAGCAAAATCAATGCCGTCAACTTTTTCCTCAAAATTCTCAACTGCTAACTTAAATTGACCATGATCAGTAACATCAAAAGAATAAATCTCGACTTCAGCTCCGGCTGAAACTACCACAGCAGCAGCTTCTTTCAATTTCTCTAAATTGAGATCAGCCATAGCAATTTTCCAGCCATCTTGAGCCAGCTCTATGGCAAAAGCCAAACCGAGACCGCCAGCGGCACCAGTAATAAAAGCACGTTTGCCTGGATACTTCTGGGACAATCTAAGCAATGCGCTTCTCCATATCTTCAAGAGTTACGCCCTTAGTTTCAGGGAAAATGAACCATACAAGAAAGAACTGTACAACCATCATCAAGGCGAAAAAGGCAAAGGGATAACCACCTGAAGACTTTGCCAGAATGGGGAATATTCCCGAAATTACAGCGTTCATAATCCAGTGAGAAGAACTGCCCAGAGCCTGGCCCTTTGCTCGCACTGGCGTTGGAAAAATCTCACTCAAGTACACCCAAATAACAGCTCCTTGCGAGAAAGAGAAGAAGGCAATGTAGGCAACTAATAACCAGACAAGATAGCTCTGTCCTTGTTGAGCAAAAAATACAGCGGCCACTCCGGCTAAGCAAACAGCGCATCCAACTGAACCAACTAAAAGTAATTTACGCCGGCCCAATCGATCAATCATTGTCATGGCAATTAGCACGGCCACTAAGTTTGTCAAACCAATTATGACAGCTTGAAAATCACTGGACATTTTTGCAAAACCAGCTTGGGCAAAAATATCATTGAGATAATACAAAATGGCATTGATACCAGACAACTGATTGAAGGCACCAATGGTAATGGCTAAGAAAATTGGCAGCCGATATTTTTTCTGAAACAAGGGTTCATTGGGAAGGGCATGCTCAGCTTCGATACTAGCGACTATTTCTTTTAATTCTTGCTCGTAATCTTCTACACCGGTCTTCTTTAAGACTTCGCGCGCCTCATCGGTGCTTCCCCTTCGAGCCAACCAACGTGGGCTGCGCGGAATAGTGAAAAGCATGACAAGAAAGAGAAGAGCCGGTATAGCAGATACACCAAGTTTCCATCTCCATTCAGCCAAGCCTAAAGGCAATGTGCCGATTAGATAATTTGAAAAATAAGCTAGCAGAATGCCCACTACAACATTAACTTGAAAAAGACCGACTAAGCGGCCACGCCATTTTGCTGGCGCCAATTCAGCGATGTAAACCGGTCCGAGCACCGATGAGCAACCGATGCCTAAGCCACCGATGAAGCGAAATACAATCAAAGAGTTCCAATCCCAGGCAAACGCACAACCTAGAGCCGATATCACATAGAGCACAGCAGCCGCTCTCAAGGTCTCACGCGCTCCAAACTTCTCGCCTGGTATGCCTGACAGCATTGATGCAATAACAGTGCCCCAGAGCGCGCTGGCAACTGTAAAGCCCAATGCAGTAGCACCAAGTTGATATTCTAATGACAAGGCATGAGTGGCTCCAGCAATTACTGCTGTGTCGAAGCCAAAAAGCAAACCGCCTAGAGCACCTACCAAACTGCTTTTTATAAGGTAGTAATAGGGTTTAAGGTTCACAGACGCAATACCGACCTTCTTCTTAGCCAAGCTTTGTGATTGACAACTTTGCCCGCTATAGTGATAGCGGAAGATTAGTGTAAAGCTAGACGACAAGGTTTACAGCAAAAGCAGGCTTAATTCTGACATCTTCGTATCGAGAAAAGTCTTTTAAGTATTTGGCTCTTTTCTTACACTTGTCCGTCTGCACGATTCTCACTGAGAAACTTTGGTCAGTTAGAAACCAGAAAGCAAAGTTAGAAGGCAAAAAACGAGAGTAGAGGGTAATAGCGAAATATGGCTCAACAGCAACAAAGCAGCGGTTTCTCAATCAGCCCCCGAATTCTGATTGCTCTTGCCATCGCGGCTTTTTCACTAATTACGTATTTCAGCAGTTCGGTATACAACCCTATTACAGAGCAAAAGCAGCACTTAGATATGACTCCTAAGCAAGAAATTGCCTTGGGCCTGCAAGCCGCGCCAGAGATGGCGCAACAATATGGCGGTCAAGCGCGCGACTCGGCCGGTCAATCTGCGGTAGAAAGCATTGGTGAAGAGCTTGTGTCTAAAACCGATGCCGGGAAAACACCATACAAATATCAGTTTCACTTGCTCGCCGACGATAGTACGGTCAATGCATTTGCCCTGCCCGGTGGACAAGTTTTCATCACTGAAGGTCTATACAAACACCTAAAAACTAAAGGTGAATTGGCCTGTGTGCTCGCCCACGAAGTAGGCCACGTAGCAGCTCGACATTCAGCCCAGCAGCTGGCCAAACAACAACTCTCACAGGGTCTCACTGGTGCTGCGGTGATTGCCGCATACGATCCTAATGACCGCAACAACAATACTGCCGCAATGGCAATGCTGATCAGCCAAGTTGTGTCACTCAAGTTCGGTCGCAACGACGAGCTAGAAGCAGATAAGCTAGGCGTCCGATTCTCACAGCAAGCTGGATACGACCCACGAGCGATGGTCAAAGTTATGGAAATTCTCGACCAAGTCTCAAAATCGCGCACTCCTGAATTTTTCAGCACCCACCCGAACCCAGGCAATCGCATCAAGAAAATCGACGAAGAAATTGCTTCGCGCTTTCCAAATGGAGTGCCGAGCGGCCTCATTCAATAGATTCAAAAAATTCAATAAATTGATTAGCTTGTAATGCTCTATTTCTTGTTAGCACGCAGAACAATCTCAAGCAAAGCATTTTTAAGTCCGGTTTGAAGCAGGTCAGCAAAACGCATACTGCTAACTATGTCGGCGCTGGCACCACGATTAGTCAGGTCATTGTCTAAATGCTCAATTAGCTCGTCGCCTTCGGGTGCTTGACCAACTGTGAGAAAAGTTATAGACATCTCTTGGTGATTACGCAAAGCATTGGTTGCTTGCGAAATCAGCTTGTCTAAAGAACCACCTTGATTGGGTAGCCCATCGGTGAGTACAACTATCAAAACCGGCTTGTTCTCATGGTCTGGGTCAGACAAATGAGAGTCTATGGCTGAAGCCAAAGGTGTACAAATGTCGGTTTCGCCACTAGGCACAATTGTATTGAAGACGTCTTCTAGATCTTTTTCACTGGCATGTTCATGCACCTCAAAACTATCGTTAAAAGGAATTAGAGTGATGCCACCACGCAATCGATTACCGCAATATCTTGAAAAGTCCGAAATCTGATTGCGACACCAGGCCCAGCGAGATTGATCATACGGGCCGATACCAAGCCCTCCATTCATAGAACCGGAGTGGTCAATAAGCAAAACTACCTGATAAGGCGACATAGCTTTAAAAAACTTGTCAGCACTGGGAGTTGCAGGCTTCAGTGAAATATTTTTCTCAGAACTGCTGTTCTTCTCATCTTTAGGCGCTGGCCAAACTTTTTCAACTTGCTCTTGAATGCGGTTTGCATCATCATTCATTTGCGCCCGGGCAACTTCAAGGCGAATTTCAAACTTTGTTTGATAGCGAACCCCTTTGCGATCGATATCAAGGGTAAGCATTTTGCCCTGCAAGCTAGCGCGCAAGATTTTATCGCCTTCCACAAGGGCGTTTATGGCTGCTGGTGAACCTCTTCTAACACTAGTAACAACCCCAGGAAGGCGGCTATCGTCAAGGGATAAACCGGCAGCATTGCAGAGCATCATCAGCTCACTTACCTGTCCGCGTAGGCGCAAAGTCGAAGAAGCAGAAGAAGCAGAAGAAGCAGCGGAAGCAGCAGAGCGAGCAACTCGTGCTTTCGATTGAGCGCAAACCCGATTGCCCTCAAACAAGAAACTATCGACGAACAAAGCTATCAATGCAAATGCAACAACTTTTTTCATTGGCGGCAGACCGATAAGGCTTCGTTTCATACTCAAGGCAAAGGCCTCACACTGCCCGAAGAAACCTTGCCTCTATTCAAGCGGCCCGGCACGGCCATGAGAGTAGTTGGCAGCGGCGCCACTGGCAGACGGAGACTGTTAACGGGCTGAGTAATACCACCAAAGTTGACATAGTTGCGAACATACATGGTGGTGCCATTCTCGGCTATTTTATTTGAACCAACCTCTGAAGTCATCTGCTGTTTAATACCCTCACCCGACGAAATCACAGAACCTAGGCGACCTTGATATAGGCTATCGAGGGCCACACAATCTTTCTTGAACTGCTCGCACAAATGTTCGACCTTTTCATAGAATGCCAATTTGAGAGTTGCCAGGCTACGGTCACTAGTTCTATTACCAGTTGTAGATTTGCTACTGCGCGTAGAACTGGGATAGACCAATGCAGCGCTTAGATCGTCTTTCAGTTGAGCAGAAGAAAAAATAATCTGCCTTTTGGTCAGCTCGATCTTATCGAGGAATGCCATTCTTCTCTCATTCTGTACTCGTTCAGTCAAAGCTGAAACTTGCCTATCTATTGCAATTGCCGGCAACTTAGTTTTAGCTGGAGACTGAGATTGAGACTGCGGCAACGACACCTCAGCATCGAGATTAGAGCGAACACTAACTAAGCTATCGACTACTTGAAAGAAGTGCTCGTAATAAGAATCGCCTACATCAAAAGGGTTAGAAGCGTACAAGGCATTCTGCAAGCGCTTCCCCTCAGTACTTAAAGGTGAAACTTGATTGCTAGGAGGTTGCCCACGAAAAGATTGAGCGACAGCTGGCTCAATCACGGCAGCAGAAGCGACCGTAACCAAAAACAGAATGCAACAAGTATTAGACGCTGTACGTTTCAAAACTTGCGACCACCAAGCCAAGCGAAGAGCTACCAATAGTAATCTGCCAGACAAAAGGAAAGATTGAGTGAAGAACATCAGAAGGGCTTTAACCTTCCCGGCACTGCTTTTAGGCCCGGTGAGGGCGGGGCAAACGGAGCCACGCTTGGATGACTTACGTTTTCTTGCACGCCACCGAAGTTGACATAATTGCGCACATAGAAGGTCGTACCTGCAGGCGTCACTTGTGACGAACCGACAGTAGCACCCATTTGGCCTTTCAAGTTTTGGTGCGAACTTGAAAGGGCATCAAGGCGTTTGGTAAATACTTCATCTATCAATCTGAATTCATCTTGATAGTCGGAGGTCAGTATCTTGATCTTGTTATCACCCCTCACTTGAATGGCCGCAATCGCGCTGTCATAGTTGAGATTGGGGGTTCGCACAACAGCTGGATAGTACCTTGGAGTAGCATTGATCTCATCTTCAACTTCTTGCCGAACTTTACCAGTCTTGCGATTCAATTCAGCGCGTTTCTCATCTAATCGACGATGGTATTCGCTGTTTACTTCAGCTCTAAGGCGCTCCAACTGCCGATCGTAGTGAGCTGCTTTTTCTGGGCTGGCGAACAACGGTGCTCCAGAAGCAGTACTAGCAGTAGATGCTGGAGTCGTCGAAGAAAGTGAAGAAGTTGGCATTGCCGCTAAATTCTTCAATGCCTGATTTGAGTAGCTAGTCAGATCAGCATTCTTGGAATAATGCAGAGTCGATTGATATTCAAAGCGAGCAGCCGAATTCTGACCCTGCCTTGCCAAACAATTCGCGTAGTAATAATGGGCTTGAGCATTAGTGGGCTCACGCAGCAGAAGCTCTTGAAAGAGTGAAACGGCCTTATCAAAAAATCCAGACTTGTAGGCAGTGACAGCTTCTTCCATTAGGCCTTTCTTCTTAGGGGCGCCCTTCAGCCCCGAAGTGGGCATACTAGAGGCAGGCACAGTCTCGGGCGAAGCTGGTGGAACTAGCTCAAATCGCACCCGATTACCACCAGAAGCAAAAGCACCACAAATGGTGCCAACGGTCGAGAAAGACCAGACAGACGCGGCTAAAAAATATAGTGCACAAGTCAGTAACTTTCTCTTCACTACAACCACCTGGCAATTAGCGCAAAAGTGCCCGTGTACCAATATATGTTCCCAAAATGGCCTATTTTTATGCGCCTGGCGCGAAATAATAAGCTCTGCGGGCGTTTCAGCGCCGTTCAAGTGCTATGCTTATGTGAATTTGGAGAGCTTTGCTCAATGCCCCCAACTCTGTGCCTTAAATGCTAAAACAGTCAAGAAACAGCTCTCGTTTGGGCGATCTCCTCGTCCAAGCCGGAATACTTACCCAGCTTCAACTGTCAGATGCCGCTCGTAGTGCCAAGGCAAAGCGTATTCAGATTGGTCAAGCTCTGGTTATGAATGGTGTGATTTCACCGCGAGACCTTCAGTCGGTCTTAGAAGCACAGTCAAACTTGCGAGATAAATCAGTTGAACCAGCTGAAGCTCTACGCTGTTTGAAAATTGCCTACAAGCTCGGCGCCTCATTCAAAGATATTCTGGCTGAGTATGTTTCACCGAAGCAAACACAAACCAGCAAACTGGGAGAGCTTTTAGTTGAATCAGGTCTAGTTACATATGAAGTTCTAGCCAAAGCGGTAGAACAGAGCTACAGCACTGGCTTGCCTCTCGGCCGCATGCTAGTTTTACACGAGACAATTTCAAACGACTTGCTTACTCTTGCATTAGATTTGCAAGTGCGTGTACGCGACGAAATGATGACCCGCCAAGAAGCACTGACAGCCATTCGCGCTGCAGCAGGCATGGCACCGATCACACCCGGAAGTGAAGAAATTAAACCAGCGCCTCCTGCTGAAGGCCCGCGCAAAAAGGGCTTACGCATCGGTGAGTTGATGGTAATGGCTGGGGTGCTCACCGAAACAGATGTGATGAACGCCCTTGAATGGGGTTTAGTTAACCACCAAACTATAGGCAAAGTTTTAATCAGCCAAAATCTAGTTTCGCAAGTTCTTCTAGATGCAGCACTATCGCTGCAAAAAATGGTCGACCAAGAAAACTTTGAAGCAGCAAAAGCCAGCGAATGTTTAGCGCGAATACACAGCAGCGGCATAGCACTTGAAGAAGCCCTAGCCGAAATTCGCGAAGAAAAAGAAGCACAAGACGGCGAAGTCACTTACGAGAAATTATTGATGCTTGCGCGCGTGGTCAGTGAAGACGACCTTGAAGCAGCCTTTGATATTTCAACACAGACAGCCACAGTAATTGGAAAAATATTAGTCTTAACTGGCCACATGGATGTGCCAACGTTACAAGCGACCCTGCGTTGCTATCAGCTCTTTTCACGAGGATTACTCAGCCAAGACGATGCCGTAGTTACTCTCGATTATTCACTACACCAAAACGCTGAAGGCCCTATCAAGTTCGATGATGCTTTAAAAGAGTTAGGCTGGAACAAAGATCGGGGTCTGCGCTTAAAAGGTGAACCGAAACCAGCATCTGCTATAAAAGCTGCTGAAGCTGCTGAAGCTGCCGAAGATACTGAAGATGCTGAAGCTGCTGAAGAGCCCATTGGTGTAAGTAGCGCTAAAGATGCTCAAGCCTTTATCATTGCTCCTGAAAGCGAGCCGGTATTGGAAGGGCCTGAAACTATCCCTGAAATGCCAGCAGATCAATCAGTTTCTGACATTGGCTTGTCCGGGGACGATGATACTAGCGACGAAGTTGATGAAGCGGATGAAGCGGATGAAGCTTCAGAAGCTTCTGAAGAAAAACCGACCACCAAGGCGAAGAAACACTCCCAGACAATTCAGCCAGAGGATGCTCGCGCCAGTAGACTAGCCACTCTAATGCAAGGGCACAAACAAGGCGAACGAGATCTCTTAGCCAACTTCGATCCGACAAACGATCCGCCAGATGCTTTGCATAAAGTGTTTGAAAGGTTAGCGGCAAGCTACTTTACTCGTGGCAATTACACCCAAGCACAAGTAATTTACGAGCGTATTTTAGTGCACCGCCTCAACCAAGTCGGCACTAGCGATACTGCTCTGGTTGCCGATTTCAATAATCTAGCCGGAGTATTGGTTGCTCAAGAAAAATACAATCAAGCTGAGCCATTCATGCGTCGAGCAGTTTCAATTTTGGATGCCGCTAAAGAGGCAGAACCACTCAAAGTCGCTGAAGCACTTTCGCTTTTGGCTACAATCTATATGCGACAAGATAAGCTCATTGAAAGCGAACCATTGGTGAAACGCGCCCTAGAGTTAAGGCGTAAGCATCTATCGGCTGAACATCCTGATGTGGCTCAAACTCTATCTGACTATGCCAAAATTTTGCGCAAAATGCAGCGAGAAGAAGAAGCTGAAGAGATGTACAAAGAAGCGCTCTCTATTCTTTCAAAAATCGAAGAAGAGCAAAACGAAATTGATGCCCTTGAGACAGGCGAAACTGGAGAGCCTGGACAATCTTAAAACTTACGGCGTCGTACATCTCACAATAAAAATACTTGAGTACTCAAGTATTTTTTTAAATCGAGACCGGCCTGGTTGGGCCTTTCAAAAGTCAAAATAGTTGAGTACTCAACTATTTTCAAAATCGAACGAGCTCCAATGTCTTAAATTGCGGGCACGCCCATCAGTTCTTCAACACGCAAGACCACTTCTTCGATGTCTTCAGTAGTTAGGCCGAAGTGAGTGACAGCCCTGATGCCGAGCTGACCTTCGACTGCTACGAGTACACCGATATCGCGCAGTCGGCGAGCCAATTCTTGAATCGAAAGATCGGCACGGTCACTTTCAAAGAAAACCATGTTGGTGCGGTGTTTAGCCGGGGCGACTCGAATGCCCTCGATTTCAGAAAGGCCCTGAGCTAACTGCATGGCTAAAGTATGATCGATATCAAGTCTTTCTACCATATTGTCCAAAGCCCAAATGCAAGCTGCGGCCAAGACACCAGATTGACGCATGCCACCACCGAGTGCCTTGCGGATGCGACGAGCTTTGCTGATAAATTCATGGTTGCCGCAAATAATTGATCCAGCGGGAGCTGCCAGACCCTTAGAGAAGCAGAACTGCACAGAATCAACGTGAGCTGTAAATTCTTCGATACTGGCGAGAAGCGCGCGGCTAGCATTGAATAAACGGGCACCATCGAGGTGCACAGCTAGGCCATTCTGCAGGGCTATTTCTTTGACCATGCGCATATAGGCAGGAGTCAAAGGTTGGCCATTGTAGGTATTTTCTAAAGCAATCAATTTGGTTGTTGTGCGGTGCACATTGTCATCGTTGATACACAGATTGATTTGCTCAAGTGGCAACGTGCCATCTGGTTCATTAGCAATTGTGCGTAAGCTCACACCACCAAAAGCTGATGCCCCGGCTTGCTCCCAAATGGCAATGTGTGAGCGAGAGCCAAGAATTACTTCATCACCGCGTTGGCAATGAGCGAGCACACTGCTAAGGTTGCCCATTGTGCCAGTTGGTACAAAAAGTGCAGCGTCTTTGCCAGTCAGCTGAGCACAGCGCTCTTGCAACAAATTGACCGTTGGATCTTCGCCATAGACATCGTCGCCAAGCTCAGCCTTAGTCATGGCATCGCGCATTTCTTGCGGCGGAATTGTAACAGTGTCGCTGCGCAAGTCAATTCTAGTTTTGTTCATATCTTTCTCTTTTTAAGCACCGAAGAAGTGCTTGTGTAGTTGCTTGACTGCATTGTCAGCATCTTCGTTTAGAACTAAGAAACTCAAATTAATATCAGATGCGCCACCTGAAATTACCAAAATATTGATATCTTTCATGGCGCTAAAAACTTCACCGGCTATTCCACTGCTGCCTCTAAACTGACGGCCAACAACGGTGACAATGGCAGTGTTATTCAATACTTTCAATTCGCCCCATTCGGCCAAATCTTCTTTGATAGCATCAAGATTTTCGGTTGAATCAATGGTGATTGAAAGAGAAACTTCAGAGGTAGCAATTAGGTCAATAGATGTCTTATGACGATCAAAGACAGTAAATACTTTGGCGAGAAAACCGTGAGCCATTAACATTCGCGGAGAGCTAATGAAAAGGGCAGTTATGTTCTTCTTTGAAGCGATAGCACAGATGCGCTGAGACAGTGGAATCTTTTTTGGATCAAATTTTGGATCAGAATCAGAGTTAGGCACATCAGCCTGAATCAATGTACCAGGGCTATCAGGCCGCATGGTATTCAAAACTTTTACTGGAATACTTTTCTCTACAGCTGGCTTGATAGTGAGAGGGTGCAAGACCTTGGCACCAAAATAGGCAAGTTCAGCCGCTTCTTGGAAGGTCACTTGGGCAATCACTTTAGCAGCTGGCACAATGCGCGGATCGCAAGTCATCATACCGTCTACGTCTGTCCAAATTTCAATGCGGGCGGCATCGGCTGCCACACCAAGAATCGAGGCCGAATAGTCTGAGCCACCACGACCAAGAGTGGTAGTGACTCCATCAATAGTTGAACCAATAAAACCTTGGCTAATAACCGTGAAGCCATCTTTAACAGCCTGACCAATTATCTTCTTTGCTCTAACTTCTATTTCAGCCCACAGCGGATTGGCCTTGCCGAAAGTATCATCGGTGATGAGAACCTTTCGAGCATCGACCCACTGTACTTTCAAGCCACGACTGCCGGCATACTCAGCTAGTACGCGACTAGAGAGCAGCTCACCAATTGATGAAACAACATCGAGCGAACGCTTCGACAATTCACCCAAATAGTTGATGCCACGCAAGACCGACTCAAGCTCTTGCAGGTGAATATTCAAATCTTCCAAAAGAACGTTGGCTTTCTCCGCGCTAAGAAGGCCTTTGACAGCATCTATGTGCTTTTGCCGAATCATTTCTATTTGCGCAAGTGCACCATCAAGATCACGACGGACCGCCAGGTTAGCCGCTTCAATCAAGGCGTTAGTCACGCCCGACATCGCTGAAACTACAACCAAAGGCGGTCCGTCATTTTCTTTAGTTTTTGAAATCAGGGCGAACACCTGTTCAAAACGCTCTTTCGAGCCCACTGAAGTGCCACCAAATTTCATTACTATCATCGCAGGACCCTAGAACTAGCTAAATCTGGTTATCTTCTCCAGACATCAGCGCCGAGGTCACGCAATCTTTCTTCGAGCCTGTCATAACCACGATCAAGGTGGCTCAGACCGGTCACTTCAGTTACGCCATCAGCACCGAGACCGGCGATGATTAGGGCAGCTGCTGCACGTAAGTCACTAGACTTAACTTCAGCGCCCATCAATTTTGGTACGCCTTTGACGATTGCAGCATTGGCTTTAAGCTGAATATCAGCGCCCATTCTGCGAAGTTCGCCAACTTGCATGAAGCGGTTCTCGTACATTGTTTCGGTCATGATTGAAGTACCTTCAGCCACAGCCAAAACAGACATCAGAGGAGCTTGCAAATCGGTAGGGAAACCAGGATATGGAACAGTGGTGACGTCAATTGCTTTCAGTCTGCCTTCCACTTTGATCTTGATGGTGTCTGGTGCATAAATTGAGCACTCAGCGCCCATTTCATGAATCTTGCTGATCACAGCATAGATGTGGTGAGCATTGGCACCATTGATGATGATTTCGCCACCAGCAGCCATACAGGCATAAAGGAAAGTTCCGACTTCAAGTCTGTCTGGAATGGTATCAACTACAGCACCGTGCATTTCTTCTTGCGGAACGCCGTCGATCACGATTGTGTAGGTACCGGCGCCGGTGATCTTGCCGCCCATAGCGTTGATGCAGTCAGCTAAGTTAACGATTTCTGGATCTTGAGCAGCGTTCTCGATGATGGTCTGACCTTCAGCAAGAGCGGCAGCCATCATGATGTTTTCAGTAGCGCCGTTGCTTGGACGATCTAGGTAGATACGAGCACCAGTCAATTTCTGACATGAAGCATAAACATAGCCGTGGTCGATGCCGACTTCAGCTCCGAGAAGTTTCAAGCCTTTTTCGTGCAAATCAATTCTGCGTTCGCCGATAGCACAACCGCCTGGCAGTGATACTTTGGCTTCTTTGCAGCGAGCTAGCAAAGGTCCGAGAACAACGAATGATGCTCTCAATTGGCTAACTAATTCGTAAGGAGCTTCGATTTCAGTAAGATTAGTTGCGTCGATGCTAACTTCAGAGTCTCTCACTTCTACTTTGGCGCCGAGGTGACGAAGCACTTCAGCCATCATGTGAACATCAGTCAAGTTAGGGACGTTTCTTAAAACAGTAACGTCTTTGGCGAGAAGCGCAGCTGCCATCATTTTGAGAACAGCATTCTTAGCGCCGAAAATTCTAGTCTCACCACGAAGCGGTTTGCCGCCACGAATGATGATGCGTTCTTCGGCTTCCTGAGGCCCTTGTTTGGCTGGAGGATCTAATCTGGTTGCTTGTGGTGGTGTCATGTTACCTGCCGCTCATCTCGGGAGCTTGATTTCCAGCCCTGAAAGGGCAGACAGTCACTGACGCATGGCTCCATTTAGCGAGGTGACTGGTTCGAATTTTTTGATACCGGGGAAGCTTGGATGAAAGATTGGTTACTTTCCACCTCTGTAGTAACTCTACAACGGCCAGGTAAACACAATGTTAAGCAAATTTCGGAAAGCATTTTTGCTACTGTTACGTTTTAGCCGCATCCTGAGCTGGTCTTACTTAAACCCATTGAAAACAGTTATAAAGTAGTATGTTAAAGTGCGGTAAACTCTAGCTGCCAAGAGGAATTTTCATGTCTTTTCGTCGCGTTTTTGCAGTGGTGCTATCAATTTTCGGCACAGCGGTTTTGCTCGATGGCTGTGTAATGTCTGAAGAAATGAAACGCATTGAAATCGTCAAAAAGGCTCAGCAACAAAAGGCAGAATCTGGCTCTACCAACCTCAATGGCGAGCAACTCTTCTACCGTAGCTGCAATACCTGCCATCCAAGCGGCCGTGCCAACATTGGACCGAGCCTAGAAAACCTAGCAAAAGACTTTCCTGATGATCCTTCTCTCAAAGCCTTCTTGCGCAAAGGCAAAGGCATGATGCCGGGGCAGCCTAAAGAAATCATCAACGATCAAGAAATGGACAATCTTGTCGTTTATTTACGTCAGCTCACTTTCGACAAATAGCCGAGTACTAAATCGAGAGCAATGCAAACTTACTGAATAATCAGCATTTCTAAAAGCCAAATTACGACAGCCAAGAACAGCAACAGCATGATTACACGCGACAACAAAGCTGGGCTAGAAAGAATGATTGGCGGTATTGGTAAATACTTGATGAACACTTTAGCTATGCGATCTCTATCGCTTAGATAGATAGACGTGATCGCAAGCGGCCAGAGCTGCTTCTTGCCAATCGTCGGATGGTAAAGCACGAGTATTAACTCGGGGCTGAGATAGACCTTCTCTACTTGCTGCCAGTTCACAGTCTTACGCTGCGGCCAGTAGGGGCCACGGTACTTGATGCCGTGACGGCTCAACTGCAAACTTGAGGGCGTCAAATAGGGACGCAAACCAACCATGACAGCAAGGGCAGCAATACCCAGGAAAAAACCTTCGATATTGAAAAGGAGCTTCCAGTCTTTCGCTAACAGCAGGGGCGTCCAGCAATATTTAGCTAAGCCCAGATAAGCCGAAGCAAGAATGAGGCACATGAGCATTTCGCTCGGCTCTTTTTGCTCGACAAAATTATCCTGCGCCTCTCCTTCAGTGTCAGAAGAGCCAAGGTCGGCATAGGGATCGTATTCTTCTTGAGGGGGCTGTGCCATGCAGGCTAGGGTAGCTTAAATTTGGAGCCAGTGGCAAGTGGTAAAACCCGGTAAAAGCCAGGAAAAAGCAGCAATTTCGCCTAAAGAATATGCTTAAGAAAATTAGCCAAATAACTCTTTGCTAGCAATATCGGCCCGCTGGCTCACTTCCGCTTTAACTTCGGCCGATGCGCTATGCAAATCGCCCACCCAGTCAAGATCAGCCACAGCCTTATAAAAATCTTGATCGAAGGCACGGGTGCGCACCACCACCGGCATCGGTACGGCATATCCCAAAACCAAAGCCTGTTGCTTCGGGTCCATCTGGGCCAAGACAGTGCGCAGGGTTTGCGAACCAGAAACTCCAGTAAAGACGGCATCAATATCTTTGTCATCGTTCAGTAGAGCCGTCACTCTGGTGCCAATCTGACTAAGTACTTCAGGGTCTATACCTGATGGTCTTTGATCAACAATCAAAAGAGTGACGAAATACTTGCGCATTTCTCTAGCGATAATACCGAATATGGTTTGCTTAGCCACAGCAGGCGAGAGAAATTTATGAGCCTCTTCGATCACAATCATCAATTTGCGTGGTGCTGGAACCCGCTCAGGATCGCAAATGTAGAGCTCTGACTGGCGAACATATTCAGCGTGTATACGGCGAGTGATGATATTGGTGGCAAGCATGTATGAGAGTAAATTGTTTTGGCGGCCGAATTCTAATACCACATGCTTGCCTGCCTGAATTTGAGCCAAAATCTCTTCTATATAGTTGTGGCCAACTCGTGGTTTCAAATATGGTGTCTTTTGCACCACCGTATTGAGGCGACGCTGCAGAGTCTTAAGCGAGGTAGGATGGCCCTTGAAGTTCTGACAAAACTCTTCTATTTCATCGCCCGACATGTCGAGCAGTGCGCCAATCCAATCGGCACCAATTTTCTCTTTGAAGATATAGGCATTCTCAAGAGATGCTTCGGTCAAATTGAGTTCGTTTTTGAGAAGGTCGAGATCTTCAATTTCTATTTGGTTATAGCCAATATAAAGTTCACGAGCATCAGGAATGCCGCGAGCGCGCGACGACTCGCGATCAAGCGAAAAGACGACAACGTTATGGCCAAAAAGCTGCTTCAGACCCTTAACCCGCGGGGCGGCTTTGCTTTCTGACATAGCTTGCCAGCCGTACTCATTGTGCATATCGAAAACAAGCACCGATGCTAAGTCTTTCTTGATGATGCCGCTGAGAAAAATGCGAGTAAGAAAAGACTTTCCGGTGCCCGACTTTCCAAAAATTCCATTTGACCGTTCAATAAAGCGATTGAGATCAATACAAACCGGCGTCTCCATGTTGAGAGGGCGGCCGATATTGAAGTGAGTATTGCTCGGATCGCTGGCATCCTCTTCGCCGAATACCAGAGCAAAGTCAGCTGAGCTAGCCTCATAAACAGGTGAGAAGTGTGAAGGAATGGTTTTCACTGGCCGCAATTCACGACCATCTCCCTCATCAGACTGGGCGTTAGCAGAACTGTTTCCATCTGCACCAATATCGCCAATTTTATTCTTCATTGGTTGTTCAAGCATGAGCATGGGCTGCAACTTAACAGTGCCAAAGGTGGTAACGCCAGATAGCACCGACATCAAAAAGGGATCGGTGCGAGGCGGATTAAGCAAAATATTAGGATTAGCAGCCGATAGTGTGACATCGGTAAGCATGCTGAAGAAGCGCGAATTGGCACCTTCCACGACAACGAAGCGGCCTACCCTCAGGTCTTCGACGCTTTGCTCTGTGTCTAGGCGCATCTCAAGCCCTTGCGACAAAGAGCCTTGTATGATGATGCCTAAATAGCTTGGCCGAGACTTCACCACGACTTATGACTTAGAGTCGAAGCCAATCGCGCCGGCGAAAACGTTAATAGCGGTCAGCCTTTCTTCGCCACCATATTCTTCACGGCGAACAATATCGCTTTCATCGGCTCCGCGATACTCAGTGAGAGTATATACAAGAGGCTCGTGCAGGCTCTTTTCGAGGCGATAAAGGTTGCCATTGACGCCATTGGCGCCAATAAGACCCCAGACACCATCAAGAGCCTTGATTATGTCTTCAATTGTGTGGGGCCACTGTGCTCGCTTGACTATCATCATATTTCTTCTCGAGTTTAATTAGATCAACTGTGACGTGCTCATCATACTTGTAAAAGTCTGCACAGAGCAAAGGTTGGTCTAGTTTTAGCGCTAAGATAAAAATTTGTCCGGAGAGGGACTTGAACCCTCAAGGCTTGCACCACACGCCCCTCAAACGTGCGCGTCTACCAGTTCCGCCATCCGGACTAGAGACCTCGCCCAGATTGCTCTGGAGAACTATTTGCTCAAATACCAAATTTGAAGGGAATTTGGCGGTACTTGAAAAAGTTCAGGAGGCTTGAACCCTAAAGGCCCAAGGAGCACTAGTTCATCACGCGAAGGAGGTCACTGTCAATACTATGGAACATTGACCAAGCTCTTTGCGTCCCTAGTGCAATGCCCAGCAAAAGCTTGCTATTGCTGGCCTGGGACGGCTAAAAGGACAAAGATAACAGCCAAAATGGACGTGAAGCGAGTAGCAGTCAGGGTTTTCACAAAAGAATTTATCTTCCGGCTACATAAAATCCCCCAAAATGGGCATACAGAGAATAATCCTGGACCGGGAATTTCACCTTAATGATTGAAATGTTTGTATATGGAATTGCCTTCGATGCTCGAACGGGACAACCAATTGTTGTTCTGAACGATTCCACCAAGAGACGCGCCCTGCCTATCTGGATAGGACCTTTCGAGGCGCAGGCTATTGACAAGGCCCTCAATAACCACAAACCTGAGCGACCTATGACTCATGATTTATTACTCAATACGATTACGACCCTCGGATACAAAGTCGATCGTATCGAAATCAATGAACTTGCCTCAAGCACCTATTACGCCACAATTTTGATCAAGGTCAACGACCCCTCTAAAAAGCTAGACATTACTAAACCGCTCGACGCCAGACCTTCGGACGCCATCGCCATAGCTTTGCGCGCAAAAGTACCTATATTTGTGTCGGCCCAGGTAATCGCCGACGGCACAATCGCGGCCGACCATCAAAAAGACGAAGAAGAAGCCAAGCAGTTCAAATCGTTTATCGACGGCCTGAAGGCCTCAGACTTCCACAAACCAGGCAGCGCAGGCGACTAGCTAGCTAGACTGCGTAGGGGCTTGGAGGAAAAGGGCTTGGATAGTATGGGCTTGGATAGTATGGGCAGAAAACAAAAGTATTATTTGCAGCTGCCGTGCAGTTTGCTCTTAAGCTTGCTGTAAGTGCATGAGCGCTCGCTGACGATGATCATATGGCCATCACCTGCCGGTTGCAAAAGCCAAGTAACTTTGACGCTGGCATGACCGCTTGTGCCGTGAAAGACAACTTCAATGGCCGGCTTTCCGTTGGTTGGATGTTTCGCTTCAGTAAAGGTAGGAGTGCCGAAAGTCTCGGCGTTCTTCATTGAGCTGAGGTGCTCATCTTTAAATGAATTCTCTACTTCTTTAGCAAAGGTGTCGCGGGTGAGCTTCTGCCAGCGAACATCACCGCGGTCACGCTCCACACCGGCCTCAATTACAGCCTCTGGTGCGTATAGCTGTACCAACTTAATATCGTTGGACAAATCGAAATTCTTGTATTGGTCGAAAAGACGTTGAGCATCGGCAAAATCTTGAGGCGCAAAGTCTTTTGACTTATGCTCTTTCGCGCTAGGCTCTTTGGCCGAAGCGGAAGGCGAAGAAAAGCTGCTGCTGCCGCAGGCAAAGAAGCTGCAGGCAACCAATGCAATTGAGCATTTTCTCAAAGCAATCTTCATTTATTTAACTCTTCTTCTTCAAGGCAGAACTGAGTGCTGCTTCGAGTGTGGCAATCTTGGCTTCTAATTGTTTCTCTTTGTCTGACTGAATCTCAACAGCGAGCTTGGCATCCTGCGCTTGCCACTGAAGCTGCTTGGCTTCACTCTTCAACTCTTTGGAACGAATCTTCCAAATCGAGAACATTGTGATCACTCCGAGAGCAAAAAACTTCAGAGCCACTAAAGGCAAAGGCAGCTGCAGAGCGTGAGAAGCGATGGTATAGCTCACATTCAGAGCAGAGGTGGTTGCCATAAAGAAGATAGTGAAAGCAATAGATAAACCGGCCAGAGCCATGTACAGATATTTAGGGAGCATTTCTCAACGCCTTACTTTAGTTTCGCCAGCAGTTGCTCAAAATCTTGAGGCAGCTCAGCTTGAAATTCTAACAGCAAATTAGTCACCGGATGGATAAAAGAAAGCCTAGCTGCATGCAGTGCTTGGCCCTTCAAACCGAGTTTGTGCCTAGCTTCAAGGGTGCCAGAAGTTTTGCGATTGTAAACAATATCGCCAGCCACAGGTAAGTTAAGACTGGCCATATGAACACGAATTTGGTGCGTGCGACCGGTCTCAAGACGACACTCGACTAAAGTGAATTTAGAGAAATGTTTGACGACTAAGTAATGAGTAATAGCTGAACGACCACGCTGCCCCTCTTTGACAATGGTCATTTCTTTGCGCTTAAGCGGATGTCGACCAATAGGGGCGTCGACGCTACCGCTGTCACTTTTGGCCACTCCTTCGAGCAAAGCCAAATAAGTTCGCTTAGCTTGTTTTGTTTGTAGCTGTTCAGAGAGGCCTTTGTGGGCAACGTCTGATTTAGCCACCATAATAAGGCCACTAGTATCTTTGTCTAAGCGATGAACAATACCAGGCCGCACCACGCCGCCAATTGAAGAAAGACTACCCTGGCAGTGGTAGAGCACCGCATTCACGAGAGTACCGCTACTAACGCCAGCTCCAGGATGAGTGACCATGCCAGAAGGTTTATTGATGACAAGCAAATGCTCATCTTCAAAAACTATACTGAGCGGAATATTTTCAGCCACAGCTTCAAGCACTTCAGGTGGTGGCAAAACAATTTCAATCAAATCGCCATCTTTCAGCTTAAGACTAGCTCGGGCGGCCGCCCCGTTAACCTTTATCAGGCTATCATCGATAAGTTTTTGCACTCGGGCACGACTTAGTTCTTCGATATGGAAAGCCAAATATTGATCGAGGCGGTTGCGGCCACTGAAGTTTTCGTCGGCAACAACAGTTAGCTCAATTGGCTCGCCATCAGCAATTTCATTTAGCATCGCTGGCCTTCTCATCTTTATGCAAGAAAAGAATATCGACAAATATCAGAACCAAACCGACATCAATTAGGGCATCAGCCACATTGAAGATTGGAAAACTGAAAGAGGAAAACTCCAGAAAATCAGTGACACAACCCTGGGTGTATCGCTCGAACAAATTGCCACAAGCACCACCAATAATGAGGCCTACACCTACTCTTTCAAGAGCAGCGAAAGCAGAGGCTTTGATCAAGCGATTGAGAGCCCAGCAAATGAATATCACGGTGTACACAGTAGCTATGCCGGTCATAAGCGGGGCATGATCACGCCCCAGAGAGAAGGCAGCACCGGTATTATTAGTTAGGCGAAACTGAAGAATACCTGGCCAGTAGTCAGCTTCATCACCAAAAACAAGGTGACTGAGGGCCCAGACCTTAGCGGCGCGGTCTAGACTAAAGGCAACTACTGCCGAAATTACGACAGTAAAAAACTGATAGAGTCGACCGCTATGAACAACTTTTTTAGGTTCTACAGGCGGCTCACTATTTTCAATTTTGTCGTCGTGCTCAGGCATGATAGCGGCCTAGAAAGTAATGCCGCTTATCCATCGCTACTTGCTCTCGCCAGCTGGCGCAGCATCAGGCTTTTCACTCGACTGTTTATCACTTTCAGATTTTTCGTCAGTCTTTTTTTCTTCCGACTTCTTATCGTCTAACTTTTTTTCTTCGACTTTTTTAACGTCGTTTTTTTTATCGTCTTTGTCGTCTAAGAGCGGATGCTTGACACTATACTTCTTGTCGCCTTCAGCCACTTGTACTTCGTCTTTGATTTGCACAGGCTCTGATATAACGTTCATGCGTCTGGTTAGGAAGGAGACCCCCATGACTGATGTACGCATAGGGTTTGTCAAAATTACGGTTGCTGTCAAAAGCTCGTTGCGGTTCTCAGCATTGGCACTCATAACCCGCTCTAGCGCAGGTGCTTCTAGAGGTCTCGGACTATCAGTTGGGCTTGGCTGAGGGAAGCGCAAAGGCTGGCTGGTTATTGAACCAACAGCGAATAAACCTGGTGGCAATGACACTTCTAATTTAGCCGAATATTGCTTGCCAGCTTTTACTTGCTCTGGTGCAGTGAAGACAGCGTTGAGCTGCTTAGCCAAACCAAAGGCCACTTTTACTTTTTCATAGTCAATGCGATCGCCTACGATTTTCCAAACTGGGCCAATTTTCTTCAGGTAAAGCTGACCTTCTGAAAGTGACTGCAGTTCGCCTTTGCTGCTCATTCCAGGCATCTCTTTCGAGGTAGTGCCGACTGCCATATCGCGCGATTCGATAGTGGCAAAATGCCCTTCGATTCTAATCTGCTTGGTTTTTGAAACCGACTTTGCGTCAGGATAGGTCTTCCAAAAATCTTGAGTGAGAGTGGTAACGGCCTTCTTGTCGAGACCATCGTTATTGACATAGTCATCAGAATAATTGGCCATCACACCATCAAGGTTGTGCGCGTTCCACAATGTCTCTATGTTCGACAATGTATTCTCAATTTCTTTTCTTTCTTTCTCGTGCTCTTTATCATCGCTATCGAGAGTAAAATCTTGACTGCCAAGAGTGATAGCAGGAGAGGTTTCTAGAGCATAAGCCGGTACGCTAAGCAGAAGGCTGTTAGCAGTAAATGCGCTAGCAAGAAGAAGTGAGAAAGCGATGGAGCGAGAGAACACTGGTTTCATATGTGGTATCACTGATGACCTGAGAGCGGGGAAGAAGCAGATTTATGAGCGCTAGGCTAGTTCTGGAACAAGTATTATATCGCCTCCTCAGCCAGAGCTGAGAAAAATACTGATTTCTTCACCGTTTACGACTTTTGCTTACCATTTAACTCAAAAGAAGAAGCAGAAATTAGCGCCAGTCAATCATCTGAGCCCTGAGCAAGGTACCCTTTTCAACCCCGCGAGCCAGCTTGCGCTCTGATCTGTAACCTAAGCCTGACTGGATGACAGACATGAAGCGGGGAACCCCGGATCATAATTTAGACTCGCCTTCTTGCCGACAACCTCCCAGAGAAATCGCGGAATATCACACGCAGAGCCACCCCCGCTGACTGGCAGATTTTCGCCAGCTACAATCTCTGTGACAAAAAAAAGAAATGGAGACCCCAAAAGGATCTCCATTTCTACACTAGATTCAACAAAAAGCTTGGTTGTACAAGCTTCAGATTAGACAGACTGCTTAAACAGCTTGCCTAAACAGACTGACTAAACAGACTGACTAAACAGCTACCAATAGCTGATTCATCAAGTCAATGTTTTCTTTGATTGACTTAGCTGAAGCGTTGAGCAGATCTTGCTCATCTTTGTTCAACTTGAGGTCAACAATCTTCTTGACGCCTTCTTTGCCCAACACTACCGGCAAGCCGATGTAAACATCTTTCAAACCATAAGCGCCATCAGCTTGCACGCAGCAAGGCAACAGGCGGTTTTGATCTTTCAAGATTGCTTCTACCATTTGCACAACAGAGCGACCTGGAGCGTAATAAGCGCTACCAGTCTTGAGCAAGTTAACGATTTCAGCACCGCCATTTTGGGTGCGCTTGGTCATTTCGTCAATCTTGGCTTGTGGCAAGAACTCAGAGATTGGAATACCGTTAACTGTAGCGAAACGAGTCAGAGGAACCATCAGGTCGCCGTGACCGCCCAGAACCATAGCGCGAACGTCTTGAACTGAGAAGCCAGTTTCCATAGCAATGAAGGCTTGGAAGCGTGCAGAGTCTAAGACGCCGGCCATACCGATTACACGTGAGGCTGGCAACTTAGTTGTCTTCCAGGTCAAATAGGTCATCACGTCAAGAGGGTTGGAAACAGTAATGAAGATGGCATCTGGTGAATGTTTGATTGCTTCTTTAGCAACGCCTTGAACGATGTTAGCGTTGATTTTAAGAAGCTCATCGCGGGACATACCAGGCTTTCTGGCAATACCGGCAGTGATAACAACGATGTCAGAACCTTTGGTAGCAGCATAGTCATTTGAGCCGACAACTTCGCAGTCATGGCTGGTTATGGCAGCGGCTTGCATCATATCTAGCGATTTGCCCTGGGGCATCCCTTCGACAACGTCGACGAGACAAACGTCGGCAATCTCTCTATCAGCCAAATACTGGGCCACGGTGGCGCCTACAAATCCGGCTCCTACAACTGTAACTTTGCTCACGAGCATTCCTCCAACCACGATTAATCCATCCCAATTAGACCTTGAGGTTAGCACTACTCGGCGATTTCTTTGATGAGCTTAAGCTAGCCTTCATATACCTTCTATTTTCGCTTCTGTTTTCGCTTCTAAGTTTGCCAATATTTGCTACCTATTTTTGCGGCCAGCTGGGTCATTCGGTCTTAACTAAGTGGTTTCATCACTTACTGCCATATTTTTTTTGGAAAATTCAGCTAATCTAGGAAGTAGATAGACTAAATAGAGTCTAGTGAACTAATTAGGCACGATTGCTGATGGAAGAGAAAGCGCAATACATAGATGCCAAGGCAGGCCAAAAGCAAACAACTGAGCACAATGGCGCTCGGGGAATAGCCACGGCTTTGCTGACCGTGTCGCTTTTAGCTGCTCTCTCAGGCGCCAGTCCTTATCCTGGTCTGGCAGCCGACGACCCCGTCCTAAAACCTGACGTGCCGAAGTTTGACGCCGTAGACAGCCCTGACCGCTCTACCTTAAAAGGCACAATTGAGCATCGCCTTTCCGTCCCGCCCCCAGCCCCACGCAAAGCGAAAAAGCTAAACGCCAATGCCAACAGCGCCAAGCCTCCTGACTTCCGCCTCAGTGGTGCCCAAAGAGCCCAGCGAGACCGCGAGCAAGTGCTCAAGGCTAGAGCCCAAGAAGAAGCTCTCAAGGCCCGGCAGCCTTTCACCATCGAGCAGTCGGTGGGCATCATCGGCGTAAAATTCCACAAATTGGCTGACGGCCCAGCAGTAATCAACACCGTTTTTGATGGCACACCGGCATCTAAGGCTGGCATGCATGTTGACGACCTTATAGTTGCTGTAGACGGTGTTCCTACTCGCAACCTCAACAAAGACCAGTGCTACGACTTAATAGTTGGCTCACCGGACACGCCCGTGACCCTTTCGGTATTGCGTCACCAAATTTTTGACGTCAAGCAAATGGTTCGCATGGACTTCAACGACATTCCCGACCCACTTGTGCGGCGCGACTATCTCAACAGCCTCTAGATTAAACAAATCGTCGGCCAAATATTTGCTAAACTTGAGCAATGAAATTATGTTTTGATGCCACCAAATTTGGTAGCGGATTAGATGGAGCAGTAGAGCTGGCAAGTTCCAAGGGCATTAAGTCTGTGGAATATTCCTTCGCACCTTTTGCGCCGACAAAACCAAACAAAAAGGCAGATGACAAGGAGCAAAGCTACTTGGATGCCACTAGAGAAGCCGCTCTAGCCCAAGGAGTCGAATTCGCCTGTCTCAACTTAGATTATTGCCTTGATGCATCTGACAAGAAGTCAGTAAAGCAGTTTGCACCGATGATTGAGAAGCTGGGCCAAGTGGCAAAAAATCTTGACTGCAAGAAAGTCTCTTTCTTCTTACGCCCATCAAGTCAAGACACCTTTATTGAAGATTTTGCCGCGGTCTATCCCTCAGTGAAAGAAAGCCTAGATGCCCTTGGCGTGGGACTTTTATTAAGGCTATCAACACCAATTGAATACCGCGGAGTTTCGCTCAAAAAATGGCGGGCTATGGACCCGCAAGAATGGCGTGATCTAATATCTTCGTGCCCTGGTCTTGCCTTAATTTACTCTCCTGCCGATTGCCTCTGGCAAGGAATCGAATATTTAGCCAACCTCTCAGCTTTTGCCACCGCAATTGATCATGTGGTGGCACACGATGTTGAAATCAACCGTACCATTCTTGCTGACAGCGGCACTTTCGGCCCATTGTGGTGGCACTATCGTCTCGCTGGCAAAGGGCATGTAGACTGGCGACAGATAATAGAAGCTCTCAAGCTTTACGGCTACCTGGGTGCATTCTCAATGCAGTTTGATGATCAATTCTTAGGAGAAGACGATCAATCAATGGATGAAGCACTCGACGAATCGAAGCGACATTTTGCCAGACTGCTGCGGGGATAAAACGAGATGGCCGAAGATCATCAAATCTTGCTATATCTTCACACCCACTGGGATAGAGAATGGTATTGGAGCTTCGCTGCCTACCGCACGCAACTTGCTCAGGTAGTACATTCAATTGTTGATCTGCTAGAGCATGGTCAACTCGACAACTTTATGCTCGACGGCCAGACTTGTTTACTTGAAGACCTGGCAGAGATGTCTCCGTCATTGACTGCACGCATTCGTAATCTAGTGCAAAAACGATCTCTTTCTATTGGCCCTTGGTATGTGCTTGCCGATCAACTTTTAGTAGGTGGTGAGAGCCTGACGCGCAACTTGCACTACGGTATGAAGGCTGCTCGTCAGCTAGGAAGTCTCGATCTAGGAGTTCAAGCCGGAAGCGTCGAGAATAGAGCAGACAGAACTGCAAACAACAGCGACGACAGCGCAATAAAAACCGAACCTGCTTTAGTAGGCTACTGCCCAGACACTTTTGGCCACACGGCAGATTTGCCACGCATCCTTAAAGGCTTTGGCATAAACAACGCTGTGGTCTGGCGGGGTGTGCCTGAGATGACAGGCGGGCCCTACTTCATTTGGCAAAGCCCCGACGGCTCAGAAGTACTCGCTTACCAACTAGCACGCGGGTACTACCAGACAGCATTTCACGAAGATGTAAGCACTGAAAAAATGGCCGACTATCTGCTCAGCTTCTTAGGCTGGCAGAAAAATAGTGTTTCGTGGGAAACCTCTACTGAACTAATTGAAACTAACAACAAAGCCCTCACTTACTCTGATGAACTTCGCTCGGCCCTAGTTCCGGTAGGTGGTGATCATTTGCGACCAGCTCCCCTCTTTAAAGATCAGTTGAGTCACGCTTTAGACTTGATTAATAGCAAGTCACCCATAGACCCACTGGCGGCCTTGCTGTTTGAAAAGAATTTTCAGGCCAAAGCAATATCATTAGGAACAATGCTCTCCCAAGCAGAAAGCGCACTGAAGCAAGATCTTACAGCACTACAGCTGGTGCAAGGCGAGCTGCGCGACAATCGCATGGCATTTGAATGCGAACGAGCTTACATGCTAGCAGGAGTGCTATCAACCAGACTCTATCTCAAGCGCGAGAACCGCCTACTTGAACATGCTTTACTTAAAAAAGTAGAACCTCTGCGCGCCATGGTGGCACTTGCCGGTTGGCTCCCTTACCCCCACGAAGAATTAGATCATAGCTGGCGCTCCCTACTGAAGAACCATCCCCACGACAGCATCTGCGGCTGCAGTATTGATGAAGTGCACGACGAGATGCAGACACGCAGCAAGAGCCTCACTGCACAGCTAAATGTGATCTCGCGCCAAGCACAAGAAGCGATTACAAAACACCTCACGCCAAGCGCCAATGAAATTCGCTTGGGGCTTCACTACATGGATGTACTTGACCCCTATCAGATAGAGCAGGTAGGCAAGAATGGGCAGTCGACACTAGTGGTCAACACGACGACAAGTCCTGTTTCTATGCCGGTTTTAGTTCGTTTCGCCAATGTGAAAGAGAACCAAGCCTTTGAATCACTTCAGATAGTTAGCAGGCGCGTTGCAAGCGAAGCATTTTTAGAATTGTCTGGAGTGCCGCAATTTAAAAACGTTGAAATCATCGAAGCTTATGCCTATGCAGACAGCATTCCGGCATTCGGCATGGCCACACTTTCTGGCCTCGGTTCGGCCATTAGCCCCAAGTCAGAAACGGCAGCAAATCTAAAAGAAAACTATACTAGCGGCTTAAACAACTTAGCAATACACAACCAGTTTCTCATTGCCTACATAGACAAGAAAGGTCAGCTGATTGTCAAAGAGAAGAGAACAGGAGACCCCAGTGGCGTCGTAACTCACAAACTTGGTCACAAATTTATTGATACCGCTGACGGTGGCGATACCTACAACTACGACCCGATTGCCTTAGACGAACCGATTGAATCGCAAGTGACAAACGTCAAAGCCGGCTTGAGCGGGCCCAATGTCACCTCGCTCATCGTTGAATATGAAATAGTTCTGCCCCAGGGCCTCAAAGAAATTGGCACGACAAAACGCAAAGGTGAGGCGATTGACGCCCCTGCACTAGTTGAGTTAGCTCGCTCTAGCAAGACAATCAAGCATAAAATTGTCAGCGAAATTATCTTAAAAGCTAATGTGCCAATAGTCTATTTTGAAACTCAATTTGAAAACAAAGCTAGCGACCATAGGCTTGAAGTTGTCTTCGCTGTAGGCGAGCCGCTTACAGAAACAATCAGCGAAAACCACTACAGCTTGATAAAACGTCCAGTTGCCAAAAAAGCAAAACTGCATCCGATCTATGACGAGCAAGCTTTTGTTGCCCTCGGCCACGAAGGCGCTCTTGATCGCTATCCGTGCCAACGCTTCTTCATGGCTCATAACCAATGCTTCTTCAATAATGGCTTGCCTGAATACGGAGCAGCCGGCAATGAAGTATCAATAACGATTTTGCGGGCTGTCAGTTATCTATCGCGCAACCGTTTGCGCACACGCGGTGGCGGCGCTGGCCCAAACCTGGCAACTCCAGGCGCTAATTCACTCGGTCACAATCAAGTATCTTACGCTTGGGCTCCTATTGCCGAAACTGATGACCATGCCGCTGCAACAGCCTATGCTTTGGCCGAAATATATGAAAATCCACTGACTGCATTTGTTGTTCCAGAAAGCGAATTTGATCGTGTCAGCTTTGTCGAGATAGAAAACCCTTCCATCAAACTGATGGCATCATATATAGACGAAGACAATCGATTCACCTTGCGCTTGCTCAACGTGACAGACACTAACCAAACTTCAAATGTATTAGGCAGCGAAGAAGCGACTATCCATCAGCTAGGTGGCCCACTTCTCAAACAAGCTAAGCCAGCGGGCACGGTCTGGGGCCGACCAGCCTTTGAAGTCGAATTTCAGCCCTATGAGCTAATCACAGTTAAAATAGCCAATATCGAAGCGAGCCGATCGTGACGAACATGCGAAAAATGGTAAACATGAAAAAGCTACTAAAACTCCATCTAGTAACTCTTAGCTTAATCGCTCTCGCGAGCGGTGCTGCCTCAACGAACTTGGCGCAAGCCGCCAGCAAAGGGCCTTATCCCGATTCAACTTTGCCAATTGACGGCCAAAAGCAATTGCAAAAAGCAGTCAGCGCTATGAGGGCAAAGAACTGGGTCAAGGCTGGCGACGCTATTGATGCCGCTACCTCTTCGGCCTCTGACACAAAGGGCTGCCTCTTCATTATGCATGCCCTCGACGCTTATGGTGGTCAAGGCAATAAAATAAAGCGCAGCGCTGTTGAAAAAGCCTTGTCTCTGGCTAAGACCAGCGACGAGCTTTTGGAAGTAGCAAAATGCGCGCGCCAGTGCGAAATGTATGACCTTTCCAAAAAGACTCTAGATGAGCTTGTGAGCGCCTCCGGCTCATACGAAGACCTGATGACTATTGCTCACCATGCTCACGAAGCAGCGATGGCTGACCTCTGCCATCTAGCCCTGCACAAGGCCTACTCGCTGGTAAGCAATGAACCCGACGCCCTTGATTTTATGCGACAAGCAAGCAACTTAGGCATCGACGACCTCGCGCGCAAAGCAGCTAAAGACCTAATTGAAGACCAAACCACCAGTGCTGAATGCACGGCCTTAACCAGCAAATTCGAGCACCTCAAAATGCCCGATCAAATCAGAGCCGCCCTAAAACGAGCCCTAGAAAAGGCCACCACAGTGGCCGACTATCTAGCTATTTTCAATGCCGCTAAGCATTTTGAAGAGGCCGACATTGTAAACCTGGCTCAATATCGCGGCCGCAAGTTGACTTTGATGAATAAAATCAAAGGCGAAAAAGAATCTACTCCGGCAGCAATCGCCGATCAATCACGCAAATCAAAAGAAGAAATGAACCGCAGCACTTTACAAAAGCCTAGTGGTTTTTAATGGCGACAGCTGAGAGCAATAGCGCTGCCACAGACGATTCAAACGGTTCTTCTAGCGGCAAAGCTAATCTGCTTCCTAACGTTGGTGATTTACTCTTTGTTGGTGTCTGCCAGCTTTTGCTATTTATGCGACCGTCATTTATTTTCGGTGACGGCTCAACGGGTTGGCACCTAGCTACAGGCTTTTACATACTAGATAAGCACGTCATCCCTCATCAAGATTTTTTATCCTACAGCTTTGCTGGCAAAGAATGGGTCGCCTACGAATGGCTCTCAGACTTAATGATGGCCACCCTCGTCAAAATTGGCGGGCTCAACCTTTTGGCAGTGGTGGTAACTCTTGCTCTAGCAGCACTGGTACTGGCACTCTATCAACGCATGCGCAACGCTGGCAGCAATTTCGTCTTCGCCATGCTCTTTTCGATCTTCGGTCTTTTGACTTCAGCTATTCATTGGTTAGTTCGGCCGCACATCTTCACATTCTGGGGAGTCTATCTTTTCACCACCAGACTCGAAGACTTCTACAACGGTAAGCGTAGCGTCAAATCAGTGCTTGCCTGGCTTCTACCCTACATGATTCTCTGGGTTAATTGTCATCCCGCGTTTCTGTTAGCTTTCGCCATCACGGGGTTATACATGGTTGTAGCAGCATTTAGAGGGCTGATAGCTGGTACCACAGATTTACGCAAAGAACGTTTCAAGCAAGCGGCTCAGCTTTTAGCAGTGCTCGCCGGCCTCTTTGCCGTCAGCCTGATCAACCCATATGGCTTGCAGCTCTATCACTATATCGGCGAATATCTTCATGGCACAGGCATCCTCGCTCAAACCGATGAGTTCAAGGCACCGAATTTCTTACTCAACTTCCACGCTTGGTGCTTAGCAGTACTATTCGCATTTTTCGCTACTGGCTTAGCCATTGGTGCCAAGAAAATTAGCTTGCCATCACTGGCGATGACAATAGTATTCACTTATCTATCACTATCGGCAGTGCGGCACATGCCACTCTTCGTTATCGTTGCCTTACCAGTACTGGGAACTTTGTACAGTGGAATTCACCTAACAGCATCATGGCTGCCCAGAATATTTAAATCTATTGCCACAGGAGCAGCCAATTTCGATAGTGAAGAAAAGAATTCAAGCAAGCATCTATTGCCATTGCTCTATTCTGTTATCGTCCTAATCATGGCCGTCGCCACCCCCAAACAAGGGCCAGAAGCACTACTCAAATCTGACTTCGACCCGATGGTAATGCCTAGCAAAACTCTCGACTATATTCGCGATAATAAGCTACCGGCTGTCGGCGGTTTTAACCTCGACAACTGGGGAGGGCTGCTCTCATACAAGCTAAAAATGCCGGTCTTCATTGACGACCGCGCTGATTTTTATGGAGAGAAATTCTATAACGATTACGGCACAGTTTGCGAAACCAAATCAGGTTTCAACGAGATTCTCGACAAGAACAAAATCACCTGGATACTCTTTCCAAAAGACAGCGTTCTGATAAAAAAATTGAGCGAAGATAGCAATTGGTCTAAGGCTTGCGAAGACCCAGCAGCAACTCTAATGACCAGAAATGCAGCACCTGTAAAATAAACTCTGAACAAAGGCATGAATATCTAAGCACTCATGACTAAGCAAGATTGATTAAACTGAAATAAAACCCAAAATAGCCAATTTAGAAAAATGGAGAAACAATGTCGCGTCGTGTAGTGCTCTATGTAGCAAATAGTCTTGATGGTTACATTGCCCGCGAAGATGGCTCAGTTGACTGGCTCTTCGACCCGTATGCGCATGGATACGAATTTTTCTACGAAGATGTTGATACAGTGATCATGGGTCGCAAAACCTATGATGTAGCACTAGGTTTTGAAGAAGCTCCATACTCATCGAAACGTGCCATTATCTTTTCACGCACAGCAAAACCTTCGCCTTACGAAGGTCTCGAATACACAACAGAAGCACCAGAGGCTGTTGTGCGACGCTTAAGAGAAGAAGCTGGTGGCATAATTTGGCTAGTCGGCGGTCGCGAAATCAGCGAACTTTTAATCGAACACGAACTTATTGATGAATTAATTGTCTCCATTCATCCGAAGATTTTGATTAGTGGCATTCCTCTAGTGGCATCGCCAAAGTGCGCTGTGGACCTAAAACTTGTGACTTATGAAGTCTTCAAAAGCGGATTGGTACAATTGCGTTATGAGATTGTCAAAACAAAGACCGCAGATGTTAAGGTAAAAGCGAAGAAAGCGGCAAAGCCTGAAGTAAGGACGAATTTTAGAGTTGATGGATAATCAAGACACAATTATAGGCATTGCAATCCTTTTTGCATTTCCTTTAGTGGCTGCCGCAAACTGGCTCCTAAGCCTGCAGTTCTGCAAAGAGCATGCTCTAGATTGGAAAGCCGATGCAAAAAAGCTTTGGTCGCAATCAAAACCGTTTCTCAAAATGCAAGCAATTTTAATTGCTCTAACTATTGTTGGTAAAACCTGCGGAATGGCTAGTGTAAATAGCAAACAATCGGCCGCTACAATTCACGTACTAGATATTTTGGGACAGCTGGGTCAGGGAGCCACTTACGTCATTGAACTCTTCTATGTTTCGTATCTGGGTTCGACAAAAGCAATTGCATCAATTGCCACCATCGGCATCTGGACAATAACCAAATTGCTAGTAGCTGAAAAAGTATTAGAAGTTTTAACGGGACTTGGTCTTATATTGCTATTAGCTCCCGGTGTTTTTCTGGCAGTGCGAACCTGTCTTTTCGTGCCCATATTTGCAGCAGAAGGGCATAAAGTTGTACATTCAATCAAACGCAGCTGGTCTCTTACCAAAGGAAGATACTGGTTAGCAAGTCGCTATCTGAGCCCGGTTGCATTTGCAATAGCCATCCTTTATTTCAGCGAAGCTTCATCGTTATTGTTAGATGAACTCAACTGGCACTCGTTCGGACCAGTCGTTATGGCAGCAATAAGCGTAGTTTCAGCGCTAATCTTAACCTGTCAGCTCTTGTATCAAGGACTTGCATTTAATTTGTATCTACATATACTTTCAGACGAGAATCAGAGCACCACTTAGTGAGAAACTCTGGTGAGGATGGTATGGGCAAGAAAACGCCCCTTACACTGGGCACAATGGACTGGGCATGTGGTGTTACTGGGGAAATATGGATACCGCAAACGTTTTACTTCGATTATTTCCGCTGTTGGCGATTCTGATTAATTGGCTGATTAGCCTCTATCGTGCTTCAAAATCACCCGACTATTTTTGCGACGACCTGAAGCAACTTTGGCCAGATTCTATACCGTACTTGAGAACGCAGTGGCCCTTTGTTTTGTGCTGCCTTATTGGTTCCTGCTTTACCCAAGCTAGTATGGTTTCCGACTTAAAGAGCAAGCCTGAATTTGTTATGACCGTCGTTATTGCCTCTGTCGTATCAGCAGGTATTTTGCCAATTCTCAAACTCTTCTACGTATCATATTTAGCAGCCCCAAAATATCCTGGACGGCTTGCAACAATAGGCATTTGGAGCGTAGCAGTTTACGTGATGAGTGACAGCTTGCTCAGCGCCATTAGTCATATATTTTTGTTTATTCTTGCTGTTCCGGGCTTAATAGTTTTGACTAGGACGTGCCTATTTCTGCCAATTTATGCTCTGGAAGGGAACCAGCCACTATGTGCCCTGCGAAGAAGTTGGGCTCTAACTGAGGATAAATACTGGATGGTAAGTCGCTACATGGGGCTATCTACAGTGTTATTTGTATTCCTGTTAACAACGCCGCAGTTGCTAGGCGCAGCGAGCTTATCTGGAATACCCGTAGCGAGTGTTTATGCATACATATCATCAGCTGCGAGCTTGGCGTCTTTAGTTCTCAGCCTTATAATCGCTGGGCTTACATACAAGCTTTACGACAGACTATCTCAAGCTGAGCAGCAGGCGCAGTCAACTGAACAAACAGGAGCACAATAGTGAAAGACGACAGCATGATCTCAGCTGGAATAGGTGTAGCAATCTTCCTTCTTGTAGCATTTAACTGGGGACTGAGCCGAATATTTTCGCGCAAAAATAATTACAACTGGATGGCCGATCTGCGTCAACTCTGGCCTGATTCAAAATACTTTTTCAAAGCACAGATAATTTTCATGGTACTCTGCACCGGCGGCTTCTCGTATTCAATGATGACAAACGGGGCCGAGCATGCCACAACCACAACCCATCTGGGCATGCTAGCGCTAGCGGCTCGAGCCTCCTCTGCTATTCTGCCGATTCTCAAACTGTTCTACGTATCGCACCTTGGCTCTAAAGTAAACCCACTACTGATCTCAACCATCGGTGTTTGGGCAGTCTTTCAATTTGGCATTGCAGAAGGACTTCGGGAAGTCGCTGCTATATTCGGCTTATTCCTGTTCCTCATACCAGGCCTCATAATTTGGTTTCGCTCCTGCCTCTTTCTGCCGTGCTATGCCATAGAGGGTCATATCGTTGGTAATGCCTGGCACCGCAGTTGGGAGTTGACCAAAGGGAAGTACTGGCTAGTTAGCCGTTATTTGGGAGCAGTTTCAGTTTCTTTGCTGGCAGTAATCGGCATAAAAGAATTAGTTCAAGGAATTATTTTTGGTGTCAAAGCGACATTGACTGCGCGTGCTTCGGAAGTGACCAACGTGATGGCTGTTTATTCATTTGAAGCTGGCGCTTGGTTGGTTGCAATAGTACTATCACTAGCAACCATCTCTCTCGACTTCATGTTCACGGGCCTCGTCTACAAGCTCTACGCCCATCTCAGCGGCTACGAAAGTGAACTCGCAACCGCTGAGAACCAGACTTAATTACTTCTTGGGCACTGGCTTGATGAAGGTTTCGCCGAACTCGATAGTATCACCGCTAATAGGCTTGAATGGCTTCTTGATACCACCATCTAAGCTTGGCACTTTGACTATCTCTTTGATCGGATCTTTAAGGCCACCATCGGCAGGAATCTCCGGCTTTACGAATGGTTTGGCAAGAGAATCGAGGTTCGATGGCTTATCTGGAGCAGGTTCAAATACAATCGCGCCACCAGAACATCCGCCTTTTGTCGGCTTGGTATCTAGACCATCGATTTGTAGATTTGTAAGACCACCACACTTAGTTTTGTAGTCATTCGTCAAGTCCTTCGAACCCAAACTAGCTGCATTATCTTTCCAAATGTCAGCAGCAATATTTCCCATGGTGTTGCTGTGTTTTTCAATGCCTACAACCACATTATCGTTGCCCTGCGCATAGTTGCTAACTTCTTTCATTGTGCCTACCTCTATTAAGTGTTTTCAAAGTTACAGGTCATCACTCGAGGTTGAACTTCGACCACGTTGCCTGCTTCATGTAAACCAATCTAGAGGAGTTTTGTTACGGCCCTGTGATTGATAAATAGAAAGATTGAGAGAAGCTCCTCAAACGAGAGCACCAAGGAGGAGCAAATGCTCCTCCTTGGTGCTCTCATTTGTATTGATTCTAGAACTACACGAGACTCTCACCCTGCTCAGCGGCAGCCTTGACTGGCTTGCTCGGTTTTGGCTCCGGTTTGACGACCGGTTCGCTAGCATCACCATAGTCGCCTGGCTCAATGATGAATGGCACAATTGGTCTGCGAAGGTCACACTCGATGCTCGACGTTGTGCCTGAGTCTTTGATTGAGTCTTTAGTCGGATATTTGGGACCACCATCAGCAGGTATCTCTGGCTTTACGAATGGCTTCGCAGACGAATCGAAGTTCGATGGTGTATTAGGCAAAGCATCCATCATTGACGAGCCCGCGCCGCTCCCACCTTTTGTCGGCTTGGTATCTAGACCATCGATTTGTAGATTTGTAAGACCATACTTAGTTCCGTAGTTATTTAGCTTCTCCTTTAGGCCAAGCATAGCCGAACCGTCTTTCCAAATATCAGCGGCAAAATTTCCCATTGTATTGTTGTGTTTATCAATACCAACAATCGCATTGTCATTGCTCTGCACCAAGCTGCTAACTTCTTTCATCGGTGTTACCTCTATTAAGTGTTTTAAAAAATTCCAAATCGTCAGGGGTTGAACTTCTGCGACGTTGCCTGCTTCACGTAAACCAATCTAGAGGAGAGTTGTTACGGCTCGGTGATTGAGATCAAAGGCCCGTAAATTTCCACAAATTGTGGCTACGCTGATTTCGTTGGCCAATTTTCTAAGGAGTTGTTTATGTCTAGAGACCATGCAGCACACCGCCATAGCCAGAAAGATACAGATTCTGACTTTATCGTGGCCAATCTTTCGAAAGAAACGACTGCTGGTACTCTACACGCATTCTCAGAGCTACAAGAATTATCTCAAAAAGACCCCAAGGCCTTCGCTAAAGCTTTGGCAAAAGTGAACGAGAAAGTCGACACTTCCTTTATGTCTATAGATAAAAATGGTAAAAGCCACGGCGACCTTGAAATTGTCGGCTTCGATAAAAGCGGCAGCTTGGTTATGAAAGATAAGTCTACCGACGAACTGTTCGACCCTCGCATTAATCTAAAAAATGGCATTTTAGAGATTCGCCGCCCTCTCATACAAGAAGAACCCCAACAGCAAGCTGCAGTAATTGAAGACCGTCATCTGCCGCCTATAGAGACAAGAGAAATCAAACCAGTGCGCCAAGAACCTCTCTATGGCGAATACTCGTTCATTCGCGAACCTAAGCCAGCATCAAAGAGCGCTCAAATTCTCTACCCTGGCGAGCTTAAGACCCCAGCCCCTAGCGCTGACTACATCGACTACCCTAAATAGGTTTAGACATAGGTCAACTAACTCGCACTAAGCGGACCAGTGAGTAGGAGCAAGAACACTTTCGCTTTAATCGATTTTACATCAGCACCAGATATGGTGATAGTGAATGTGCTATCAGCGTTCTTCTTCAAAACAAACTCGGCCGGCTCGATTAATAAAACAGCTCCCGACAAAGTTTGTCGGGAGCTGTTTTATTAATCGAGTAAACAACGGTTTTAAAAATCTCGGAGCGCTGTTCAAGAAATGAAACTATCCAGCGTCTACTTCGAAACCTCAAAATTTAGATTGAAAGGTTCCGACTTGGCGTTATCACTGCTAGTAGTCAGTTCTACATCTTCGCCGACGGTTTCAAACGAGAAATCATCGACCCAAGCTTGACCGACTCCATTCAGCATCAAACCAAAATCTATGTAGGTGCTGGTGTCTGGCACTTCAACCACAATTTTGTATTGGGTCCAGTCAGTAACATCGAGAATTGGACGATCTTCCATATTGTCGAAACAGTTTGGCTTGGCGTTTGTACTTGCCCAATCACCGGCAATACGCAACCAAAGCTGGGCCCTGCCACCCTGGCAATTACTTTTAACCCAAGCTGACATGCGCAAACGCTTGCCTAGGTAGGGTTCAGGCGAAAAGCCTTGGCTCAGATAGGCCAGTGGGCGTGCTTCTGGCACTACCGATTTCAAGAAGACGCAACGAGTGCCGCTGTGCTTCACCTTCTCATCAATTCCAGCGTCATAATCGTCGCTGTTCGCTGAGCTAAAGGTCCAGCCTGGGGGCAACTGAATTTTCTTTGTCTTTTTCATCAAATCCGCTTTGGTAAATATTGAACGGCAGAGCCAGACAATATCAAACCACATTGTTAGGCGGGCGAAACCATGTCATGGGGCACCAAAACAGTTAAGACTACAAGTTGAAACAAAAATTCAAAAATTAAGGAGAAAAACTTGGCTCGCTGGGGAATAAGATCTGGCAGTCGTATTTAATTGAGTAGCAAGACAAAAGTGACACGGTTTAAACGTATAACAGCATGAACATGTTCAAAAGAAATAGCAAATTAGCTGTTGATAGAATTCGCCCAAATTCCTAGTCGTGCCAAGTCAGTTATCGAAATCACTACATGAGTATCGGAGAAAATTGGAATGACAAGCGATACTGTCACAACTGTCTCTTCTGTCCTTACGAAGTCACACAACCAGATTCTGGCAGACTGGGTTAAGAGGCAATTGGCCGACGCCGATAGACCTCAAGGCGTCACTGACAGTTCTCTGAAAAACACCTCCAGCGAGTTCCTCAAACTTTTCCAAGATGCCGCTAAAGACGGCAATTTGTCCAATCTAGAAACTCCAGAGTGGGAATTAGTTAAGCGCATGCTTGCAGAACTTTCGGCGAGCCGAGCTGTGCAGGGCTCGAGCCCGACTCAGACGGCGAATTTCGTATTCTCACTCAAACAACCAATCTTCGAACACTTGAGCAAAGAACTCGGACAGAAGAATGAGAAGCTTGCCGAAGCCTTTTTTTCCGCTTCAACTCTGCTCGATAGACTTGGATTGTACACATCAGAAATATTTCAAAAAAGCCGAGAAGCAATTATTAGACGCCAGCAGAAAGATATGTTGGAAATGTCGACCCCTGTAATAAATTTATGGGAGGATATTTTAGCAGTTCCATTAATAGGAACACTAGACAGCGCCCGCACACAGATCGTCATGGAGTCATTGCTGCAGGCGATTGTCGACACTGGCTCTAAAATTGCTATTCTAGATATCACGGGCGTCCCAACTGTAGACACACAGACAGCACAACACTTGCTCAAGACCGTAGCCGCGACAAGAAAGATGGGCGCAGATTGCATCATTAGTGGTATTCGTCCGCAGATCGCACAAACTATCGTTCATCTAGGAATAGACATCTACGACATCACGACAAAAGCATCTATGTCAGATGCACTAAAAGAAGCGTTGAAGAGAACAGGAAGTACAGTCAGCCGGCAATCTGATTCAGCAAAGGAATAGGTGAGGTGTGGTTGAACGCATTCCTATTTTGAAGTTTGGTAAGATGCTGCTGGTCACCATTCAAGTTGATTTTCACGATCGCGTGGCGCTGGCTCTAGAAGAGGATCTGACTGAAAAAATAGTTGCTCATGGTTCGAAAGGGGTTCTGATAGATATTTCTGCGCTAGAGATGGTCGACTCATTTATGGGTCGTGTTCTGGGTAATATCGCAAAAACATCTAGACTGCTCGATTGCCACACTGTTCTAGTGGGCATGCAACCGGCCATAGCAATCACAATAACAGAATTAGGAATTGCCCTTAAGGGAATTCACACTGCTCTCAATGCTGAAGATGGAATGGTTTTGCTGAAAGACCTAATTAGTCCAGAAAGCTCAAAGATAAATAATGCAAGTAAAATCGCAAGAAAATAGGTCGATTAAGACTGACGACGATATCGCAGATGTGCGGAGCTCAGTCAAACGCGTCGTCGCGTTGCTCAACTTCAGCCTCATAAATCAAACAAAATCTATTACGGCCGCGAGTGAATTGGCTAGAAACGTGTTGGAGCATGGGCTTGGTGGCAACGCCTTGATTCAGTTAGTGACTGATGAAGATCGAGTCGGCATCACCCTTATATTTGAAGATACTGGCCCTGGCATACCAGATATTGCTCGCGCCCTAGAAGACGGCTATTCGACAGGAAAAGGCATGGGTCTTGGCCTGGCTGGAGCAAAGCGTTTGATGGACGAATTTGTGATTTCATCTGAGGAAGGCAAGGGCACCAAAGTTACGGTCACAAAATGGCAAGATAAGCTTTGAACGCCGTCATGGTTGAGCTGCTGCAATTTTGTGAACTAAAAACCGAAGATGATTTACTCGAAGCGCGAGCGGCTATTAAAATGCACTGCCAAAACTTGGGTTTTTCAAAATTTAATGAGACTAGAATTGTCACCGCGGCCAGTGAATTGGGACGCAATGTGTTAGAGCATGGATTAGGTGGCAACTTGCGTATCGAAATATCCACAAGTGAAGGGAAGACGGGACTGTGCCTAATTTTTCAAGACACTGGCCCCGGTATTGCAAATCTAGATTTGGCAATGACCGATGGATATACATCAAAAAACGGCTTAGGACTTGGCTTGACTGGGGCGCGGCGATTGATGGACGAGTTTGAACTCAGTTCTACGCTAGGTTTCGGCACGACTGTGGCTGTGACAAAATGGATGTGAGCGACGCATTTATAATCGAAATAATCGAAGAGAGCCAACTCGGTGATGCCCGTAGGCAAGTTGTCAGATCGGCGCACATCCTTGGATTGAGTGAAAAACATCAGGATCGACTTGCACTAATTACCACTGAATTAGCGACAAATCTTTTAAAGCACACTGCCAAAGGTGGCAAACTGATCGTGCAGAGCCTAAGCGATGGTGAAAGAATCGGCATCGATATTTTTTCATTAGATTCTGGTCGCGGCATGAACATCTACGACTGCATCGAAGACGGCGTTTCCAGCACTGGTACGTTTGGCAATGGCCTAGGAACAGTGAAACGACTATCGGACCAATTCGATATTCATTCTGAAACAATGCATGGTTCAGCAGTGCATTCAAGAATTTGGAACCGCGAAATTTCAGAAGGCGATTCACTTTCGGGAGGTCTGACTGTGCCAATAATTGGCGAGAGACTTTCAGGCGACAAGTGGGCGATTCGCAGAGTCGGTCAACAAAGATACTGTATTTTAGTAGATGGACTGGGTCATGGTTTCGAGGCCGCTGAAGCCGCAAAACTTGCGTTGCAGAGATTTGACGAAAACTTAGACCTTGCCCCGTCTCAAATTATCAAAGCAATGCACTCTAGCTTGCGCGGCACGCGCGGAGCAGTAGCTGCAGTGGCGCGAATAGACTGCGCTCGCGGCACGCTAGACTTTTGTGGATTGGGAAACATCGCGGCAATTTTAGTCAATGACACCTATAGAAAACATTTGACTTCTTTAAACGGAACCCTCGGTTACGAGGCGCGGAAAGTTACCGAATTCAAACATCCGTGGAACCAGGCATCTTTATTAGTAATGCACTCTGACGGATTGTCCTCCAGAGCTTTCGAAAGTATTCAAGCTGTTAAGAACAAAACTGCACCTTTGATTGCGGCATGGCTTTATCAAATGAATTCCAAAGGCACTGACGATTCAACAGCACTGGTATGCAAAGATTAGCGGGTATTTCGCGCATTTCTTTTTCGACTGTCAGTATCAGTCAAAACTGGATCTTCTGAAGTTCCGCTCTGAGAGACTCGAACTGAGCAACAAATCTAAGAAAATTCACGTTCGCACATTCCTGATCTAAGGCAAGACAAGCAATCTCAATCTCTCTACAATGCTCAGCCAAACTAGGCATCGCCAGGATAGAAGTTGCACCTCTCATAGCATGCGCATTTCCGCCCGCCGTAACCAAGTCGCCAGAAAGCAATCTTGACCGCATGAGTTTTATCCGCTCTGAGGTATCTAATAAGAATGCAGTAACAAGCTCTCGCACTTGAGGGGCAGTAAATCGTTCCGAAAGCTTAGAGAGAATACAGAGGGCATCATCGTATTCACTATCTTGAGATAGTCCCTCTGGTTGTCGCTCAAAATGCGCCTTAGCGCCAACAAGCCATTTTGCAAGACAGATAGCTAGATCGTCAAGGTTGTAAGGCTTGCTGACGTAATCGTCCATCCCTAAATTCAAACATCGTTCTCGGTCACCGGCCATGGGGGAATGTCCCTATCTTAGTTGAAATTTGACGATCATGGCTCTGGATGCGCATTTGATTCCGTCCGATTAGATCCTATCACGCAGCTTTTGCATTGCAAGTGGTGGCGCGAAGTTTTTGTATTTTTTCTTTCAAACCT
>JBBRMD010000034.1:0-59047 GCA_038231015.1 Candidatus Obscuribacterales bacterium | reverse complement strand
TAGTCGAAATCAGAATGCTAGTCGAAATCAGAATGCTAGTCGAAATCAGAATGCTGGCCGAAACCAACAAGAGCAATACGAACAGCAGCCGCGATCTCGTAGCAAGCTTCTTGGGCCCTCCCCCGATCAGCTCAAAGAAATAGCCCCTCCCAGTATTGGCCTGAGTTTCAGCAAGAACGACATTCTTGGAATTGCTACCTATAACCTCAATGTCACCAAAGACATTCTCAGCAATCCCCGCGGATATTTTCAAAGTCTGCCACTGACTGGTGGCTACGGAGAACCGCTTCTTTACTTAGTATTCGCGCTGATACTAAGTTCACTTATGTTTGCCGTTTCGAAATTAAATCCGCTTTTGTTCTTCTGGGGAATGATATTGGGCTTCTTATCAGTAAGTATAGGAGCCGTGATCACAGACCTAGCTTTCAAACGTCTCGGTGGAAAAGGTGATCTTGAAGGCACCTTCCGTGTGCTCGCTTTTAGCAAAGCTACTTTTGTCTTTGCCTGGATAGCACTAGGCCCTATTTCTGTAGGCATGATGCTGGCATCCCTGCTAACCGGATACATGAACTACATCGGTTTGATGCGCGTGCAGGGCTTGTCACCGAAAAGTACGATTATTATTGTGGCCGTTCTAAGCGTGCTCAGCATGATAGTTCGCTGGTCATGCCCAGGCGTCTAGCTTGCTTCTTGCTTGCGGAATTTATAGTAAGTGGCACAAGTACCATCAGCTGAAACCATGGTGGCACCCAACGGGCTATCAGGCTTGCAGCCGCGACCAAATGAAGGGCAATCGGTAGGCTTGCGTAAGCCGCGCCAAATATCTTGCGAAATACAACCGGCAAATTCTTGCACTGCTTCTTCTTTAGGAGAGAATGCCTGAAAAGCATCATATGAAACAAACTCAGGCTTAAGATGCAAACCACTCGCGGAAATGGCACCAAGACCGCGCCAATCGCGCTCGGCAGATTCGAACACTTCGTAAATTAAAGCCCGAGCCTCTGGATTGCCAGCTTTGTTAGCACCACGGCGGTACTGATTTTCAACACCATATTTTCCTGATTCGAGCATCAAGACGCATTTGAGAATTCCTTCTAGCAAATCGACAGGTTCAAAACCTGTCACCACTACTGGTATCTGAAATTGACGACTGAGCGCCTCATATTGTTCAAAGCCAGTAAGACTGCAAACCTGACCGGGTCCAAGTAAACCTTGCACAACATTGTCTGGCTGGCTAAAAATGCTAGTGCAAGCAGGAGCTATCTGAGCATGATACGAAAGTAAAAGGAAATTGGTGATACCAAGTCGACGGGCCTGCCAGACGGCAAGGGCATCCATTTGAGCTTCAGTTTCGAGCCCAACATTGAAGAATACAATTTTCTTGTCAGCATTGGCCCGAGCCAAAGCAATACAATCCATCGATGAATAGACGACCCGAACATCAAAGCCACTGGCTTTTACTTCTAATAGATCGCAGTTAGAACCAGGAATGCGCAAAAGTTCAGCTGGAGCGCAAAAAATGACATCGGCCTCTTGAGCGATGGCAATAGCACGGTCAAAAATTCGCACCGGTACCGATGCCACCGGGCAGCCAGGGCCATGTACTATATTCAATTCGCGAGGCAAAAGCTCAAGCAAATTGTTCTCAAGCAAAACTTGGGTCTGATCGCCACAAACTTCCATTATGGTCCATGGACGCGTGACGGTAGCGGCTATTTTGCGCAGAAGCCGCTCAAGCGTTTTTTCATCACGATAGTCATCTTGTGCGGGCGGAGTTACTCCGAACATTTATTCGCCATTCGAGACATCGACCAAGGGTAGATTACATACAAATTCCTATCACCTGTAGATATTTATATGGTTGTAACGACTAGTTGCGAGAGCGCAACATACTGACAACTACTCGCGAGGGAGTGTCATTTGCTGAGATGCCGGTGCCAAACGATTCAAACCTTCGCGATCAGTCATTATGAGCAATTTGTCTCCCACCAAAAGAGGGGTAGATGGTGCAGGGTTCCAATCAGCCACACCTTCTTTCGATTCGTGACAAAGCACCGTTACTTCGTAGTTATTGCGCAAGTCATCAACTGTTTTCCCAACCACGATCGTATTGGCTTCAACAATCAGTTGCACAGCATTAATAATGGTGCCACCAAACTCAAACGAGTCGATAATGTTGCCAGAAATTGCCGCTTGAGCAAACAGTCTTGCCGACCGAGCAGAAGAGCTATAAGCACCTTCGATACCCATAAACTTCTCAACTTTCTTAGCAAGTTTTTGATCGAACATACGAATTACCACTCGGATGGTGGGATTAATTTCGCGCGCTGTCATAGCCGCTTCAAGGTTGGCCAAATCATTATCGGTAACGGCAATGATTGCCTTAGCCTTGGCAATAGCAGCTTGCTCTAAAATTTTAGCGTCACGCACATCACCGAACAACACCGGTACTTCATAGCCAGCAACTTCGCCAACAAACCTAGCATCTGGATTTGATTCGATTGCTACAACGTCTTCAGAGAAACGCTTAAGGTGTTGCACCACTCTGACGCCGACATTGCCGAGACCACAAACGACGACATGACCTTCCATTGACTCAGCAATCATTTTTTGCCACTCCTTAGAATAACGTTTGTGCTGGAAGAGAAGATTGCCGAGGTGCACTACCCCTTCAGCGATTGTCACCAAACCCAAAATCGGTAACAAGAAAAATAGCGGTGCCAAGCGAATGTCTTCGACATACTGCAATGGGCTTTCGAAAAAGAGCATCAGTAAGGTGTAGTAAGCAGCCTGAGAAATTGTCATCGAGGCGCCGTTAGGCAACAAACTATGCGGATAATAAAAATAGAAAAGCGCCACGGACAAGCTGAACGCTAGGCAAATGCAAATTAAAAATCCCCGAAACTCAATAATTAAGACGCGCACAAGGAGGTAAATCTTGCGTCCTAGCTTGCCGGTGCTCGTTGAATTTAACTTACTTTCCACCACAAGAGTATAACCCTATCAGCAGCGTGCAATCTCTCGATAAGACAAAGTGCTGGCAAAGAATTGGACGGCAATAAAAAAGCTGTACAACTTGATTGTAAAGAAGGCACCATGTTAATATCACCACATCTGGAAAATCTCGGGTTATTTTGAAATGGTAGGCAGCCAAGCTGACACCGCCTTTGATACCAAATACTATTGCATTCTCAAAGGTGCGAAACCGCTTTTCGCTTTCGCAAAAACTAAAGGTATGCTGCTCGCCGCAAGTCTTGTCTTCGGTTTAACAGTCTGTTCATATGCGGCTAGCGCCTCTGAGCCAGTCGAATGTTTGAGCGGTAATGTGCAGCAAAACACCTTTGCTTTAGACGACGACAATCAAATTTCCCCAAATTTAGAGCAGCCAGAATCAGAAAAAAACGCTGCTCATATTCTGGTGCATGCTCCCTTCACGCACAGAAACTTCCCACACAAGAACGGTCCCAGCCAAGAAATGCTTGCGGCCGCCTCTATAGTTGCACCGAGCATTTCGAATTTTGACATCGTTAGTGAAGGCCTATGGCGCGGGGCTGCCCCTTCTAACCACGGCATGAAAAAGCTAGCTGAAAGCGGCGTCAAAACCATAGTTGATTTACGCTTAACTGGCCAGGGTGCTGCCGAAGAAGCAAGCGTGGCTAAGAAACTAGGAATTAAATACATCCACCTTCCACTTGGCTTCATGGGGCCGTCACTTTTAAAAGTTGCCCAATTCTTGAATATTGTTAATGAACCGAAAAATCAGCCAGTCTTTGTTCACTGTCGGTACGGTGCCGACCGCACTGGAGCTTTAGTGGCTGTTTTTAGAGTAATTCACGACCACTGGAGCTTTAATCAAGCCTATAGCGAAATGAGAAGTCATCACTTCAAGCCGTGGCTCGCTAGCCTCAAGCGCATGGTCGCGCGGGTCGGTGACGACGAAGCAGTACAAAAAGAGCTGAAAATCCTGGCAGGCAAAAACCTAGCTACTCTTTAGCCTAAGCTAGCTTTAGCCTTACCTACTCTTTAGCCTTAATGTCATTCCAGAGAGCTTGTTCGTCGTAGCTGTCGTCAGGATCGTTGGCGATGGTGAACTCTTTGATCGTGGCGTTGCGCCGATTGCGGTCAAGATTTTTCATGCCTGGGTCAAGGTCATAAAGGCGATAGAGAGGGTCGAGGGATGACTTCATAATCGACAGAATGCTACTTACTTCAGAGCCAATCAGATTAAAGGCAGCTTTGGCTTGCGGAGTAGACGCATGTGTATCGATGTCATCAGCTAGACGAACCAGTCTATCGGTCTCTTTCACCAGCTTGGTGAGCAACTGCAAAACTGAGATATCTCGCGTGTTGTTAGTTGAATCAGTAGACATAGAATCCTCTGGACTTAGATGTCTATTTAAGCATTCTGTAGCGAGATTAGGCAGACTGATCGTGCAGATAGTCTAAAATCACAACAGTTTCTATAACTTTCTAACTGTCAGCGGTGCCATGGCCCTACTTGAAATCCAAAATTTAGCGACTGCCTTCCCTACAGAGGCCGGTATGGCTCGCGCGGTAGACGATGTCACACTTTCTGTTGACAAGGGCAAAGTGCTTGGCATCGTGGGCGAATCAGGTTGCGGTAAATCGATTACCTCTCTTTCAATTCTCCGCTTAATTCCCCCGCCAGGAAAAATTGTCGGTGGACAAATTCGCTTAGATGGTAAAAACCTTCTTGAATTTAGCGAAGCGCAAATGCGAGGAGTTAGAGGCAATCGTATTGCTCTCATCCCGCAAGATCCGATGACATCGCTCAACCCGGTTTATACAGTGGGCGCTCAAATCATGGAAGCTGTCGAGCTGCACCAAAAAGTATCGAAAGCAGAAGCTCGCAAGAAAGCAATTGATGTTTTAGACCGCGTGCGAATTCCCGAAGCTCGCAACAGAGTTGATGATTATCCTCACCAATTTTCTGGTGGTATGCGCCAGCGGGTCATGATTGCCATGGCCCTTGCTTGTGAGCCCGAATTATTGATTGCTGATGAACCGACAACTGCTCTAGACGTCACAGTCCAAGCGCAAATCTTAGACCTCCTTAGAGAAATTCAAAAAGACCACGGCACGGCCATTGTCTTAATTACTCACGATCTCGGCGTAGTTGCAGAGATGTGCGACACCGTAGCAGTCATGTACGCAGGCTCAGTGGTTGAGTATGCCACGGTTGAAGAATTATTCAAAAACCCCAAACATCCTTATACGATCGGCTTGATGAATTCTCTTCCAAAACCCGGATCGCACCGTTTGATACCAATTGATGGTCAGCCACCAAGCTTGGTTAATTTGCCGAGCGGCTGTCGTTTTGCTAATCGTTGTTCAATCAGAGTTGATAGCTGCGAACTATCGATTCCGCCTTTAGAAGAGAAGACGGCTGGACACGATGCCCGCTGCTTCTTAGTTGAAAAAAAATCTGAAAGCAAAACAAGCACACAAACAACTAAGTAAGCAAATAAGTAAGTAAATAAACAAGTCTATTTAAAGAAGAAGAGATGCTGAGCAATTTAAGAGTTCCCACTACCAAACAAATCAGAAACCTAGAAGCGGCCTGGATAGAATCTATCGCTGAAATAGCAGATGGCCTCAATTGGGGTCAGACTTTGATGGAAGTGGCCGGGCGTGGCGCGGCTCTAGCAGCGCTCTCTCTCTGGGATGAGAACCCTGGCCATATCGCAATATTTTGCGGCAGTGGAAACAATGGTGGTGATGGCTTAGTGGTGGCACGCTATTTAAATCTTTGGGGCGTTCCGGCCAGTTGTTTCGTCTTACCGCCAAGTGATAAAGCGAGCGACAAAGAAGAGCCCCAGGTAAAGATGTCTACACCAGAAGCTGAGGCCAATCGCAAGATTTTGGCAGCGCTCGGTATTGACTTAATTGCCTTAGAAGATACCGACGAATTGCTAGAAGTGCTCGGTGCTATCACTTCTAACTCAACAGTTTTAGTTGATGCGCTCTTTGGCACTGGCTTAACTAGACCAGTCGAAGGTGTGGCCAAACATGTAATAGAAGCTATCAACTCTAGTACTAAGCCTGTACTTGCCATTGATATTCCTTCTGGAATCAACTCAGATACCGGTCAAATCATGGGCGCGGCAGTAAGAGCCGATAAGACTGTCACCTTTGGCTTTTTGAAACCGGGACACCTCACCCATCCCGGTGCAGAATACGCCGGAGAAATGCATTTAGTTGATATTGGCTTGCCTGATTTCAGCAATCTTCCTGAAAACTTGAGCCATGTTGAAAGCACTCCCAAAATATTTGTCACCACTTGCGGTGCAGTGCAATCGGTCTTACCATCACGGCCGACCAACTCTAACAAGGGCACCTTTGGTCGGGTACTAACTATTGGTGGCAGCCTCGGTATGGGTGGAGCAGGCGCACTCGCAAGCAGCAGCGCTCTAAGAGTTGGTGCAGGTCTGTCTTATTTGGCTACTCCCCGTTCACTAGCTAGCCACGTACCGGTAGAAGAAATTGTGGTTAAGCCACTACCAGAGACCACCGATCAATCTATTAGCAAAGAAGCCCTGCGCGAAGTAATTGAAATGCTTGACCAAATATCAAGCGTAGTTATCGGCCCAGGTCTATCGCAAAATCAAGACACCGTAAGCTTTGTGCTCGACTTACTCGATTTGATTAACAAGCCTTGCGTGATCGATGCTGACGGTCTCAATGCTCTCTCCGCCAATATCAAATCTCTGCCAACCTCGGCCCGCAATTTTGTCATGACTCCGCACCCCAAAGAATTGAGCCGCCTAACCGGCAAAACAGTAGAAGAGTTACTTTCAGACCGGGTCGGTTCTGCCTTGGCTGCGGCCAAACAGTTTGACTGCATAGTTGTATTCAAAGGTGCTTACAGCTTGGTAGCTCATCCAGACGGCGAAGTTTATATCAATCCAACTGGCAATTCAGGAATGTCTACGGCTGGGGCTGGTGATGTTCTTTCAGGAATTATCGGCGGCTTGATGGCCCAAGGTCTAAGCCCGTTTGATGCTGCTTGTGCTGGAGTCTACATACATGGACGAGCCGGTGATTTAGTGTCGGCAAACTTTGGCGAGGCCGGCATTGTCGCCGGAGATATTCGCTCAGCTATTCCACTGGCTCTAATGAACATTGCTGCCGGTGAAACCAGCGCCTTAGAAGATCAGCTAACAAAATCAGTACTATCGTCGTAATTTTCAATGGCAACCCCAAGAAACATCTTCAATTTGGCTTCTACCCATGTTTCACCAGGCAATACTGTTTTCCTGTCAGCTGGCTTAATTTGTCTGTCATTGAGTCTTTCGGTTGGCCTGTCAGTTAGTCTGTCTGGATGCAACCAAGCTGAAGAGTCTTTAGAAAAGAAAGAAAGAAAAGAGAAAAAGGAAAGGCCGAAAGAATCGCGAAAAATCTCGGCAGTCAGCTTTGTCTGTTATATGGGCCGTCTGCATCGCCGCATAAAAGCTCACTGGCTGCCTAAAACTGACACGGGAGAAAGCGGTTCTGTTTCGTTTACTGCAAACAAAGACGGCAGCATAAGCGATCTAAAGGTGTTGAAGAGCGCCAATAAAGCCTTTGATGATGCCATGATTGCTTCAATTAATGCAGCGCTTCCTTTTCCGCCGCTGCCAAATCTAGCACCAGATACAATACCTGTTGAATTTACTTTCGACCACCATGTTTTTAATCATCTCAGTAAAGACGAACCCGATGAAACCAAGAAAGCAATAGACAAACTAAGCAGCGATATTGAGTTTAAGCCAACAGCCAATCTCTATTTTGAGCGTGCCAAATTGTGGTTGCACAATGAAGATAAAATCAAAGCAATAGAAGACCTAACATCAGCGGTAGCAGCCGGTCGCAATGATATTCCGACTCTTACATTAAAGGCTCAAACTGAGAATTCGATCGGTAACTTTAAAGACTGCCTGGCTACTTGTGAAAGTATTCTCAAACTTGATAACAAAAATCTAGAAGCCTATGTTCTCGCCTCTGATGCTCACTTGAACAGCGGTCACCTCGACGAAGCTTTTGAAGCAGCAGATAGGGCAATAAAAGTAGCACCGACACATCCCGATGGTTTTACGGCAAGAGCCTACGCCTATAACCTCTCGTTCAAATATAAAAAAGCAATAGCAGACTGCGACTCGGCCCTTGCTCTAGACCCTCAGTGTCAAGCAGCTTACGCCTACAGGGGCGATGCAGAAGAAGAGCTAAGACTCTATGACCAAGCGATGAAAGATTACAGCAAAAATATCGAGTTGAGCCCTCTTGATGCTAGCGCACTATTACGCAGAGCTGAACTGCACAACCAAATGGCACATTACCACCGAGCAATAATTGATTGCACCGATGCTATAAAGCTTGATCCTGACAATGGCGAAGCTTATTTTTATCGTTCTTACGCAAACGATCAGCTGTCATTAGCAGCGCAAGCGAAAAAAGACAAAGACCGAGCAGAAGCCCTAGGGTTTGTTGGACAATGAGTCAAAGGCCCTAAGGTGAAAGCGTGAGTAAATACGAATCTTCAGATAATGCCAGGAGGCTCTGTTTAATCTGCGACGGCAGATTCGACAAAGACCTGCTCAATTGCCCGGAAGACGGCTCTCAACTTGTCTTCATCACACCCACACCAAGTAAATTCGACAAAGTGCCTGGCTACCAAATTCAAGGCGAAGTAGGTGCTGGCAATAGCGGCAAAGTCTACAAAGCTGTCTCTGATCTGAGCAGCCAAATTGTAGCGATAAAAGTCTTGCATCAATCTCTCATAGACAATCTTGAAATGGTCAGCCGCTTTAAGAAAGAAGCAGAACTAAGTAGCCGATTAACCTCACCAAATACAGTGGCGGTGAAACACTTTGGCATTCTCAATGATGGTCGTCCTTTTATGGTGATGGATTATATTGAAGGCACTTGTGCCGGCACAATCATCGAACAAAGTGGCGCCATGAGCTTAGATAGAGCATTGCCTATCTTTATTCAGGTTGCAGCAGGCCTCGCCCACGCTCACGAAGTCGGCATCATGCACCGAGACATCAAGCCCCAAAACATCATGCTAATTGAGCAAGATAGTCAGCAAGACTTTGTCAAAATTATCGATTTTGGTATTGCCAAGCAAATGCATAGTGATACATCAATGGCACTAACTATTACAGGAGAAGCGGTGGGTACACCAGTTTATATGAGCCCTGAACAATGCCTGGCCAGCGATGTAGACCACCGCACAGATATCTATTCTCTGGGCTGTGTCATGTATGAAATGCTAACAGCCAGACTGGTTTTTGCGGCCAACAGCCCAGTGGCCTTGATGACCAAGCATGTGCAGGAAGCACCATCGCCCATGGGCTTGATACCATCGCCAGCCGCTGTCGAAATCGAAAAAATAATTCTAAAATGTCTGGCTAAAAAACCAGACGAACGTTATAAAGACGCTTATGAGCTGAAAGCTGATTTGTTTGCGTTGTATAGATCGGCCTAATTGCCCACTATTAAGATAAGAACATGCATTTCACTATATGCATGTTCTTATATGCAGGTTTTTATATAGATTTTTCTAGGCGAATCTTTTTAGACTAGTTTCTCTAGTTCTGTTTTCATCGCTAAAGCACTTGCAAATCTTTTGCTTACATCAATAGCTGTAGCACGAGCAACTATGTCGTTCAAATCGCTAGTAATTTCAGGTCGTAAAATCTGCGGTTGTGACATCGATATTGGCTCCGGGTCAGCTCCCGTGAGCAGCCAAAAGAGCGTGCAGCCGCAAGAATAAATGTCGCTCTGCGTAGTTGCTTTACCGCGAAACTGTTCTGGCGAAACATAGCAATGTTTACCGACCATGGTCTTAGTTTCTTTCGATTCTAATTGCTCTGCCACGTTGAAGTCGATTAGGGCCAGTTCACCAGTAGATCGCAAAAGTAGATTTTCAGGTGTAAAGTCACGGTGGACAATTGCAGGTTCTAATGTGTGCAGATAACTCAAAACACTACACATCTCTATCGCCAGCCGAATGGCCTCTAATTGATTTACGACCCCATCATCTTGAACCAAGCTGCGCAGCGACTTACCATCAATATATTCAAGCACCAGATAGGCTCTCTGGCTATCGACAAAACAGTCGAGCAATTTAACAATGCGCTCGTTCTTCAATTTTTCTAAAAGCTTGCCTTCGTGCTCAACATTTTCGAGCGCACGCTTGCGGATATCAATGCCACCACGAATTGGTAAGACAAATTCTTTCAGGACAACTTGCACATCGTTTTTAGGATTATTTTGAGATTCAGTTTGAACTTCAGATTGAGTTTCTGAGCGGGCTTCGGTTTCAACTTCTAGTGGAACTTCTAGTGGAACTTCAGGTTGAACTCCTTTGGCCAAGGCCAAATAAGTTACAGCTTGCCCACCTGCAGCCAAACGGCGCACAATTTCATATTGGCCATCCAGCACAGTTTCACCTGGTTCTAGTGGCTGTAGAGCCAGATCAGAACTGCTGTCTCCAATTCTTCGACTACGGCTGCCACCATCTAAACTATCCAACCAAAGTTTAGTAAAAGACGAACCTCCGTGCTCTTCTAATTCAAGCAATTCGGTGCCCAATTTTTCTGCCGGGAGCAAGTCTTTAAATGCCCTCAAGAGAACTTGCAAATCGGCTTCATGACTAATGGCGGCTATATCTAAGCGCAGTTTAAGTGTTGGCTTGGTACCTAAACTAACACACCACAAAGTAGGTGCGATAAGACGCAGAGCCCGTCTTAAAGACAATGGCACGCGGTCTTTATTGATATAGATATCAATCGCTTTAGACTTGTAGTAGCCTCGTCTATAATTAGAGACGTTAACGAAATCAATATAACTATGGTCTATCCAAGGGCTTGAAAGAAGACCAAGAAATGACAGCCAGTGCACCCTAAGGCCTTCTTTACCAATCTGAATATTTGATGGAGAAGTAATCAGGGGGAAGGAAAAAACAAATAAGGCTGAGTATATTATTAAATTGATAAACATACTGACTGGCAAGCCTAGGACAAAGGCGGGAAGAAATCTTGTAGCTGTAAAAATTACGGCGTAGACAGCAACCATAATGCCAACTGCTCTTATGATTTGCTCACGAATACTGCTCTCTTGCAGAAGCTTATACCTAAATCGTCCCTGAGCGCGCCAAGCACTGTAAGGAATGAAAGCCTCATTGACCCCTAGTGGAAGCGCCGGCAGTGCGGGCAACTTCTTTTCTTTAGCCATCAATAATTACCAAAATTTTTAGTATCTGCTTTTTTAACAGCTGCTTTTTTGACAATTGTCTTAGCACCAGCAGCAGTATCGATCTCATCAAGCAATTTTAGAATAGCGGCCGCATCATTCGGCCGCTCATGACTGTCAAAAGCAGTCAGCTTAGAAACCAGATCATTTAAATTCTGACTGACACAATCATTTTTGTCTTTAGGATGAGCACTGGCCAATGGTTCAGGATCTTCACCGGTTAGAAGGTAGTACAATGTGCCACCCAAAGCGTAGAAGTCGCTCATCTGAGTCGCTTTGCCGCGCAGCTGTTCGGGGGCGATGTAGCATTGTTTGCCTATCATTGTACCGGTAGCTTGTCCAACAAACTCATTAGCAGCACCAAAGTCAATCAAGAAAATAGAATCGTCAGCCCTGATAATAATATTGTCTGGCGTCAAGTCGCGATGCAGCACAGGGGGGTCTTGCCCGTGCAAGTAGCTGAGAATATCAGTGAGCTGACGCGCCCAGAGCAACACTTTTTTCTCTTTTTGGCGGCCATGTACTTTAGCAAGCTGTCCAAGAGTAAGCCCCGGTACATACTCAAGCACTAAATAATCTCGACCAACTTCTACAAAGCGATCTAAAACTTTAGCGACTTGTGGATGTCTAAGCTTGAGAAGCAATTTTGCTTCACGCTCGAAAAGCTCCCGAGCTTTTAATTTCTGAACTTCACTGATGTCGGCCGGCAAAACTGATTCTTTTAAGATAACTTTGACACCATCAGCCTTGGCGAGATAGACAGCTGACATGCCACCAGCGGCCAACTCCATCAATATTTCATAGCGCCCATCTTGCAGTCGATGATTAGTTGGAAGTGGTACATAACTCGTGGAAGAATATCGAGGGCTAATACTTTCAGACCACAACTGAGTAAAAGACTTAGCATCGAGGCGCTCCAAAACAATTGCTCTTTGCATTTTGACAAAGTCAGTGGCAAATTTTGAAGGGTCACCAAACTTCTCAACAGCGCTAAAAAATTCTTCTGCCTGATCACGCGTCAGCGCGGGCAATTCGACAGTAGCCGAACCGCCAGATTTGAAATCGAAAGTTACGTTAGGACCAAATTGCATGCCTTTCAATGTCTGCAAAAATGTTGTTTTCTGCCCACAAAACTTTGGATAAAAATTTCTTCCCATACTACTTGGATAGGTCAGTTGAACAGAATGCACATCAGACCAGTCGCGTGCCGGCCGGTCCAGTAACTCAAACTTACTTACATTCGTAAACTCTAAACCGCTCTTTTGAATACAGACAGTTCCGTTTTTGCGACTACGAATAATCCAATTGAGCAGCACCATCGGTACTAAGGGGGTCAAAAAAATGAGCAAAGAATTGAATTTGAGAATTTGCCCAGGATGACGCAATGCAATAGAGATGAAAACGGCTAAGAAAATCAGAGGCACTAGAATACTCATAATATTGATAGCAACAAGCAACGGTTTATTAACCAACGAATAGGTGATTGAGACCGACCCGTCATCATTGTCTGCAGCCACGTCCTTATCTATATCTATCGAATAATCCATATAATTGCCCTAAACCTTTTCTAGACCAGACTCTAAGTAGGTTAGTTGTCCTTTGGCAGTATCGAAAGAGACCTGCAAACCAAGTGGCACAATGGCATTGTCACACGCCTGGCCGAAAGGCAAGTTGAAGCTAGTGGCCAGTTTCATTTCACTGACTCGGTCAGCCACAAGCTCTTCAAAAGAGAGCATATTGAATGAGCCACGAGTGCTGCAATCTTCAAACTGACCAAGGCCCAAGGCTGCTACTGTAGAAAGTTTGTTTGAAATATACAAAGTAGTAAACCAACGGTCCAATATATCGTTGCGCTCAGCTCGATCTTCTAAAAGTAAAACCGCACCACTCAAATCTGGTTCAAACTCAGTGCCAAATAGTGATACCAAAGCTGTCAAATTTCCAGCCACCGTGCGGCCTTTGCCAACGGCATGAACCGGCGAATAACAGAAGTCTGCAAGAAAGCGATCTTTAACTTGCATAGCAGGAAAGTGGTCATGGCTAGTCAATAACTTTTTGAATCTATCGAACGATTCTTTATTATCGATGCGATCTAAATTACTTCCATGAAAAGTAACCACCTTAGATTTTTGATTGAGAGCAAATAGCAAATGACTATTATCATCGCAGCCCAAGACAATCTTGGGCTTTTTGGCAAAAGTCTCGTATGGCAAATCTTTCAATAATCGAATAGAGCCGTAGCCGCCGTTGAGACACCAAATGGCAGCTATCGAGTCATCTTCAAGAGCACTGACTAAATCGCTCAGCCTGGCACTATCATCACCGGCCATGGCGCCATGAGTGTCGAGTGCATGAGCACCAACGACAGGAGTAAAGCCCATGTCGTGGACAATTCTTTCGGCTCGCTTCAGGGCTGATGGTTTGGCCGGTCGACTAGCTGGAGCCAGCAGGGCAACTTTATCTTTACTTCTTAAAGCTAGGGGCTTTATCAACGCAGGCTGCCTCCTCTATTTTGAATCTAACACTATTACTAGTGGCTTCAAGGCTAGCCATAACACCCAAGGGTAAAGTGACTTTATCGGGAGTGTGACCCAATTTCAGACCATATATAACTGGAATACCGAGGCCACCAAAGTGCTCTCTCAAAATTACTTCAAGAGAAGCATTGAGAGGTAAAATATTGCGCTTGCTGCCGCCTGGCTTGCAACCGCTACAGTCACCGATGATGATACCGCTAGCGCGATCAAATTTTCCGGCCAAAACCATCTGGGTTAAAATTCGATCGATGTTGTGCGGCTCTTCATCAACATCTTCAAGAAAGACTATGCGATCATCGCAGTCAATTTCATAAGGCGTGCCCATGAGGCCGCGAATCAGAGTAAGACAGCCACCAATGAGACGCCCCCGGCCTTTTCCTTCAGCGATAACCATACGATTTGGCGGATAATTAGCACCCCAGACTTCGCGCGGCGGGTCAGTGACCAGCCCTATTGGCGAAATGCCCATGATCGCTTTTTGATAATAGCTATGTGTATACGAAGTCTCAAACATCAAACCCAAGGTAGGTCCGTGAAATGTCACTATGTTTGATTTCTGGTTAATAGCAATAAGTAGAGCAGTAATGTCGCTGAAGCCAACTAATATCTTAGGCTTAGAGCTAAAGAGCGAATAATCTAACTTCGGCAACATGCGAGAAGCGCCAGCACCACCTCGCATCGGCAGCACTGCTGTTATTTCGTCATCAGCCCACAGAGTATGCAGATCTTCAGCTCTGGCACTATCACTGCCAGCGTAACTGCTATAAGACTTGCTGCTGTTAGCACTAATTTTGAAGTGCAAACCCATTGTCGTAAGCCAATCGGTAGCGAACTTAAGATTGCCTGGCTCAAACTGCGGCGAGGAAGGCGCAATGATACCAACCGTATCGCCCTTCTTAAGAACCTTCGGTTTCTGAATTTCAATAGTGACTTTCTCTTTGATCAAATTTTCCTTGAGCAATTTCCTTCGGCTAATTTCTACGAGAAAAGTCATCGGCTGCCAAGACCAACGGCTCGCACTTGGTAAAAGTTCCATTGCGAGAAATTAATTGTATACCATCTAAACATCGGCAGAGCTGATGCTAGTAGTGCGACCTGGCAACAAGGCGGCATTACTTGCTATATTTGTATATGTATTTCTAGGTAGATGATTGATATGGTCCAGACACAGATATCACCAAGCTCCACGAGTGCTCAAGCAGGCAAGTACAGCCCCGAGCAATTGGCATGGCTCGACAAAGCCAAGGCCTTTGCCAAGGCCATTAGCCTGCAAGAAGTTATGGCTTCAGACAAAGAAAATGTCTTTCGTCGCGACCTCTTCGAAAAAGCATGTCAGCCTGAGTGGGGCCTAGGCGGTTTGCCGTTTGTCAGCACGTACGGTGGCTCTGCTGGCGACTATGTAAGCTTTAGCTTAGTCAATGAAGAATTCGGTCGGCGCTGCGTGCCAATCATGAGTTCGCTTGGCGTGCATGTTCTCAGCCAAGAACCAATCTATCGCTTCGGCAACGAAGAGCAGAAACAGAAATATTTAGTTCCATCTTCTTCTGGCAAAATGCTCGCGGCCTTTGGCCTGACCGAGCCTAATGCTGGTTCAGATACGGCAGCAATTGAGACCACCGCCAGAATCGATAGCAATGGCGACTATCTTTTGAACGGTACAAAGACATTCATCACATCTGGTGCCTCAGCTGATTACTACATCGTTATGGCACGTCTACTCGAAAGGACAGAGCAAAGCGCGCCCAGTCTAGAAAAAGCAGCTGAAAAAATGGCAGAAAAGCCAGCTGAGCCCGGAAAAATCAAACGTCCCGGACAAATTACAGCTTTCATCGTTGAGCGCAACTTCGAAGGTTTTGCCATTGGTCAGAAATTCGACATGCTCGGCATGCGTGGCTATTCTACTTGCGAGATTGTCTTCAACGACTGCAAAGTTCCAAAGGCAAGCTTGCTTGGTCAGCACGGTGAAGGCCGCAAAGTAGCTCTCTCTAGCCTAGCCAAAGGTCGCGTCACTATTGCTGCTCAATCTATAGGTTGGGCTCAAGGCGCACTCGATGCCTGTCTAGATACCCTGCAAAAACACTACCGGGACGGTGCCATTACCGCTGATGCCAACGGCATGGCTGGCAAACTCGGTGACCTTGCCGTACAAATTGAAGCTGCCAGAGTGCTGACCTTCCAAGCTGCTCGCTTAATTGATGCTAACGAGCAGAACGTCACAGTAGCTGCGATGGCCAAGACAATGGCTAGTGATGTAGCGATGCGCGTATCGACCGAAGTAATGAGCATCTTAGGTTTAGAAGGAATGCGACCAGAGCTTTTGATCGAGCGCATTTTTAGAGACGCCAAAGCCGGTCAAATATACGAAGGCACCAATCAAATTCAACGCATGCTAATCGCCCGCGACCTCCTCAAGTAATTAGAGAAATGACAGACAACGACGACTTAGAAGCAACTACAAATTCGGCTAATGAGCCGGTGCAGATTCAGAACATACGCATTGAGCCAAGTTCTGGCACGTCAGCTGCAGATGCTCAATTAGCTAATTCTCAGATGCAAGTAATTTCGATCAGTGAGCAACTAAATGCCGCCATCCAGCTAATACGCCGAGTCTCTATGTATGCAGGCTACTTCTACACTGGCCTCGTCGTTCTCCTATCTGTTCTGGCCATTATTCTTTTAGCTCCAGTAGCGATTGGTTTTCTCGATCAGCACTCACCTATATTGATGATGACTGCTCGTATCATGATTTCGCTGCTGGCTTTTGCCCTCGGTGTTGGTGCCTGGATCATCCTGCTCAATCACTGGCAAATCAACGACGGCATGGAAACTGCCGAACTCATGATCGACGACATTCGTGATCAAGCTCTCATACAAATGCAAGCAGCACGCTTCAATTTGGAAGAACTCACAGAACGGCTGCGCTTTCCTCAAGAATCACAAGCAGCTGGTCCTCTCGAATACATAGAGATGGCCAAGCAAATAGGCCCATTGCTCTCACTTTTGATGGCAAAAGAAAGAAGCATTCTCACGCTTGGCGTTGAAGGTTTGAAATTCTTCCAGTTAGTCAAAAAAGTTCTCAACAAATAAGGCTTATAGAATTTGGCTTATAAACTAAGACTTAGAATTAGGCTCACAACTTAGGCTTATATAAGTACTGCTAGAAGCACCATCAATACTTATGCAAATGCAAACCAAATCTGACTTCGATTTTGAAAGCTACCTTGTAGCAAGGCGTAAGCTTGTTGAAGATCGCCTCGCCATCTATTTAGTAGATCAAGAGCCAGCTAGGTTGTGGCAGTCGATGCGCTACTCAGTGTTATCTAGCGGCAAGCGCTTGAGGGCAATGTTGACTTTGGCGGCTGCCGAAGCAATCGCTGCTAGTAGCGAATACCAGTCTAATCTCGACCCGATAGAAACGGCCCTACCTTGTGCCTGTGCCATCGAAATGGTGCACGCCATGAGCCTGGTGCACGACGATTTGCCTTGCTTAGACAATGATGATCTGCGTCGCGGTAAGCCCACTAATCACAAAGTCTATGGCGAGGCTCTCGCCTTGCTCGCAGGTGATGGCCTTCTCATGTTGGCCAATGAGACTCTTATCGAACATACCAGCAAAGCTGTCGCTCAAGGTGACCTACTGGCTGTAGTGCAGCAGCTCTGCCGCGCTACTGGCCCTTCAGGTATGGTCGGCGGCCAAGTGAAAGATATGGAATTTACCGGCTCAGATGACACCAAATTTGATATCGCAACTGTTGAATCAATTCATTCAGGAAAGACCGGTGCGCTAATTCGCTTTTCACTTTGGTCTGGTGCAAAACTGATGGGAGCCAATGAGAATCAGCTAACTAGTCTGTATCGATTAGGCGAAATCTTGGGCTTGGCTTTTCAGATCACAGACGATCTATTAGATGTAACGGGCAGCGCTCAGAGCTTGGGCAAGACTCCGGGCAAAGACGAAGCAACTAAAAAAGCCACATGGGTACGAGCTATAGGCGTAGATGGTGCCCGCCAAAAATTGAGCGAAATGGAGAATGAAGGTGTGACGTTAATTGAGAAAAGCTCACTTGACATCACCAGTGCCCCGGTGCTGAAGGCTCTACTAAAGTATGCTATTCACAGACAGAAATAGAGCGCATATAAATGGAATTCTCTTTACTAGACCCGAATCTGATTACCTTCGCCCAAAATGCAGCAACTCTAAATGTGCAAGACGCCGTGCAGAACATGCAGGGTCGCGGCTGGCAGGTAATTGCAGTAACCGTCTTCTCGAGCACTTTCGCTCAAGCATTGAAGGTAATCACTAAACTGATTACTCAACGCAAACTTGATTTACGCATGATTGCCACCACTGGCGGCATGCCTTCATCACATTCTTGCTGCACCATGGGTATGGCAGTCTCAGTTGGTCTGATTGAAGGGTTTAACTCCGTCTCATTTGCCATCGCTCTTTGCCTCGCTTTCATCGTCATGTATGACGCTGCTGGAGTAAGGAGAACTGTCGGCTTGCAAGCCAAGGTGCTCAATCAGATGATGGTTGAACTATTTTCAGAGCACCCTAAGCTATCGACTGAGCGTATAAAAGAGTTCCTCGGCCACACGCCGGTAGAAGTTTTTGTTGGTGCTACCCTCGGTTGCATCATCGCTGTTCTATTCAACAACTTGGCTATCCATCAACATTGGCACATACCTTAGAGGGTTGTCATGAGCCGCCAGAGCCACTTGTTATGAAAAGATAGTAATACATGACTACTGCATCTTTCTCGTAACTTTGCTCTATAATCAAGGTCTTGGAAAGGGTTGCCAGGACAAATCGAAAAACCACCCAGTGACATTTTTTGAAGAGTCCAAGTGCGAGGGCACGGCAAGAGCTTTCTAATCGACTTAGCGGTCGATAGCTTAAAGGCACGGACCCGAGAGCAAACAAGAGATAAAACAGAAGCGTTGGTATCCAGATGGCATTGGCCATCAAATTCAAACAAAGACTCAGTCTTATATTCGTACCAGAAGGTTAGTTCTTTCAGAAAAGGAGGAAAGGTAGAGATTCACTAAAGGCCCAAAAGGTTGATAGAAAAATCACTGCCATAAGCTAGATGAACACAACGGTCCAGATAACACCAGCACCTGCCAAGACCACTTCGCCCAGGCGCTCGCGCTTTCCTGGCAAAGAGTCCGGTTCGGTTTCGTTCAACCTGACAGCCCTAGGTCGTCAGTTGTTAAAAGAACAAGCCGCTTCCGCCAGCGTTTCGAATGGCGATTACGTAGAAATGCTTATTCGTGAACGCGCTGGCTTGGCCCCCTTGAGATTACCCCCTCAAGCCAAACAAACCGGCCCCAAAGGTGGTGCCAAATCGTTCTTCTTCGGTAAGAACCGTGGAACCACAACTGCCGTTTGTGTAACCCCTATGGCACACCGCCTGCTCGACGAACAAGTCGCAGCATCGCGTATGAGCCGTGGTGATTACATAGAGTACTTACTGCGCGAAAAAGCCGGTCTCATCGAAGAGACCTTCAGAGCTTATGCCGCTCAACAACAAGCCGCTGCTGCAGCTGCCGCTGCCGCCCCTGCCGTTGTTCAAGCTGTACAAGCACCTGCAACGCAAGTTAACTTCGCTCCTCCTGTTATTCAGCAAGTACAGCAAATTCAGCCTGTACAACCTGTTCAACAGCCAGTTGTAGAAGTTACCTACGCTCAACCAGTCATCACACCAGTGACCGATTGGAACTCAGGCAGCTAATCTAGCACTAGCTATTAGTCCTCCTTTCGATGGAATCTCTCCTTACGGAGAGGTTCCATTTTTGGTTTCACGACATTTTCATGCCCCTTTGGGTAGATTAGAAATATGTCAGACGCACCCACCAAAGACCAAGCCAAAGTAACAGACGCCCGCAAGGGCGATACCGACTCTGGCGCCAATACAGGGCTTAAGTTCGAGGGCTACAAGTTACCAGCGAGCACAGACCAAATTCTGGCTTCTGCTTCAGGCACTCGCGATGTTGGCCTCTCGCCCATGGGAGACCAGCTCAAAAACCTGCAAATGGCCCAACTCGGCAGCTCCGATGCCAGCAAGGCGGGCACCGACGGCAAAAAAGGAGTGAGTGGCGGTCGTGGCGAGACAACAGGTGATAAAACCGCTGTTGCCGACAACACTGGCGACAAACCCGCAATCAGTGACCAAGCCGCAATTAGCGATAAGAGCGGCGAAAAGCCCATTCTTGAAGTGAAGAATCGGGGCACAAGCGACGCTTTTGCTAAAGAAGTTGCCGATGGAGTGGCCAGTTTGCCACCAAAAGTAGCCCAAGAATTGAAAGACAAAGGCGTGCAGGTCAATGTTTTCAAAAATATCTACGAGTACGACAAGGCCATGGGTACTCACAAAGCCGATATGGTCGTTAACGGTCATAAGGTAGCTTTGGACGCACCCTCTTTATTCGACGGCAAAGGCAAACCGCCAAATATTGCCGTATTTGAGCAATTAGGCGATGGCACTCCGGTCAAATCAGTGAAAAATACCGATGTTGGCGGTCTAGCCAGACACGAATCTGGCCACGCTTACAGCGCCGCACATGGATTTCTTTCGATGCAAGACAAGAACTTCCAAGGCGCCATGATCAACGACATCAACAATCTTTCTCAGAGTCAAATGCAGCAGCTTTCAAAAGAAGCTCAACCTGGCGGTCCAATGAACTATTACCTGGGCTCACCGGCCAAAGAAGAATTCTTCGCCGAAGCCTTCGCCACAGCCACCGGAAAAGGCAGCGACAAATATGCCGACAAGCGCATGCAAGAGCTTTTCCCCAACGTCATGAAGTACATGCGAGAGTCGACTAAGTAGCAGAATGTGGGCGATGAACGACAAAGAAAGAAAGCTGAACATTGGCAGGGCGGTCACGACCGTGATTTTTACGCTCGCAGCTTCACCTTTGCTTTTCTCCAGCGCGGCTACTGCGGAGACGGCCCGTGATGTGCGAGTTAGTCAGGTCGGAGATTTCAACAACGGGCAAGAGAACGAAAGAGGATATCGACCAGCTACCAGTGGCATGTTCTCAACTGAGCCTAAGAAAGAACCTGACCCTGCAGTGCTCGAAGCAAAAGAAGCAGACACAGCATACGAAAAAATGGCCGCTCTTTCAAAAAACTCAAATTTCAACGATCTTTTTGGCCTAAACAAAGAAGGTCTACTTAAGAGATTTCCGGCACTAAGATTCACACACAAAGCAGACTTCTCAGAGGTTAGCTGGCACGGTACCGATGTCTCATCAGTGCTAGAGCTGCGCTTTAAAAAGGGAAAAGTCTCGGCTGTACGCCTGTCTACTCATTATGGTTATCCGCGCCCAGGCACCACCAGTGATGTGGAAGTGGGAAAATGGCTCACAGCTCCCGTAAAGCATTAGACATAGAATTAATAACCGCGTTAATCGCTACGCCAAAAAGCAACGTTACTGTACAGCTCACTTTCGAAAATACTTGAGTACTCAAGTATTTTCGAAAGCCGAAACCATGATTTCTTCATTGGAGAAATAGTTGAGTACTCAACTATTTTCGTGGCCTGAAACCATGATTATTTCGTAGGCAAAATAGTTGAGTACTCAACTATTTTGCCTACGAAGAGATTAGCTTGGGTCAGTCGTGATTACCCAGGATTAGCAGCCTGAGTAGCGATGGCACTCGAATTTGCATTTGTGGTTCTTGCATGTTGAGCAGCGTAAGACAAGATAGCTTCCACCTGGCTCAAATAGTTAGCGATGTACTGAGCACGGAAACCGCGTTGAATAAAGGCTTCTAGTCTCAACCATTCACGCACAGTGGCATGCAGCGAAGTGACATCTTTGAGAACGGCATCAATCTCTTCTGCCTTTGGATTGCTCGGCAAGCCGTGCAGAGATTTTTGCACAGCATCAAGTTGATTGACTACATCATTGGTACTTGCGGTATCAGACATGATGCGTTTTTTGGGATCTTGCAGATAGCGATTGACCATGGTGGAGAAATCATCGAACAATAGACGACTAGCTTTAATCGGATCAGACTGCGGAGTCATAACAGTTGGCCGTCTGTACGGGCCTACCTTGAGCATGTTGACCTTCTTCTCATCAAGGTGGGCAACTGCAAACATTGTTGTTCCAAGAGTACCAATGACGCGGGCAGTATCGAGTTGTTCGACCAAGCCTGCAGTGTCGAGCTGTCTGATAGACAATCCAGGATACGAAAGAGCCTTATCGGCTGTCGATTCGCGCACGAATCCGGCAGCGTCGTTTAGTTCTTTAGCGGTGTTGACATAGGTCATCGGATTAAGAGTATCAACCCAACCATTAGCCACCCACACTTCCCACTCTTGCTGAATAGCATTCATACGCATGCGCTTGGGCATACCATAAACCGCTGCAGAGATGCGGATGCCCGGTTTAGCGGCCCGCAGAGAGTCAGACATTTCTTTAACGAAACTGCTGATGTTGTTAGCTTTCCAGTGAATCCACATTGTTCTTGTGTCTTCATCAAGGCGGTCGAGTGATAGGCCGGTCTCACGCTCAAACTTCTGTCTGCCTAACCAATTGAAGCCCATTTCAGAGCCTTTATTGTTGAATGGATAGCGGATATAGTCGAGTTGAATACCGTCTACAGGGTAGCGATTCACCACCTCAAAAACTAAACTCTTGATGTAAGCACGGCACTCAGGGTTAGAAGGGTCTAGCCAATATTCAAACTGACGTGGTGGCACAAAAGCACCAGTTTGAGAAGCCAGTGCCCAGGCAAAATCGTGATTAGTCAGCACAGGGCCTGGATAATCAGCCTCTTTACCTATGATTGGATTATGCTTAACGTTGCCTACGTTAAAGGTCCAGAACCAAGCGTGAAATTCCATGTTGCGCTTCTTCGCTTCAGAAATCGCACAACCAAGTGGATCCCAACCCAGTGTCTCTGGATTCTGAGTACCAACTTTTGAAGGGAACATTGTGAAGCCAGCATTGTTGGTTTCAAAATAAACGACGTTGATGTTGGCTGTCTTCAACTTGTCGAAAAGTTGAGCCATGCCTTTAGCACCACGGGTGGAGACAATTGTTCCTCTATCAAGCCAGACAGAACGGGCTTCAACTGGACGAACAGGCATCGACTGGGCGAAGGCCATGGCAAAATCTTGCCGTGCTTTTTGGACATGCTCATCGGCTTCTAAGAAGCGTCTATCGCTGTAAGCTTGTTGGAACGATTTGACATGCTCAACAGCTGAGTCATAAGCACTTTGAATTGTCTTCAACGGAACTGAAAACTCAGCTTGCTTAGCTGTTTTCATTGCTTCATCAGTACGCTTGGCCAAATAATCTAGCTCTTGCGATATCGTTTGATAATCGGCAAAGCTTATCTGCACAGCGGCGGCTTGAGTGATACCAGGAGACAGTTCATCTAACGCTTGCGAGATCATCAAAGCGTTACTTGATACTTCGCCCTGCATCCCCGGTGCCCATCCCATGAAAATCACATTGCCAGCGCGAGCAATACCGATTCCTTGTTCTTGGCCGTTAGCATCCTGCCATGTAGCGATACTGCTACCAGTTGGGCTCAGAGCTAACTGCGAAATGACACTGGCAATAGCAAATTCGGCAGCTGGTGCATTCTGCGAACCAGGTTTGCTCCAGACTAATTTGCTTACTTCTTTAATGGTTGCTTGCTTAGCTGAGGCCACACCAGCAAGAGCTTCTAGAGCTTGAGCACCAGCACCAGGAACACCGGCGCCATCAGTGATAAGAAGCTTTCCGCCACCACGAGTGAAATCAGAGAGAGCAGCAACCTCAGCTGTAGGCAAATCAACAAGTAGAGGCACCACAATTACTTTGTAGCCAGAAAGTTTTGATACTCCAGCATCAACATCACCGTCGCTCAATTCATCGTAGCGAACGTTGGCACCATCTAAAGACTTACGAAAAACTTTGTAGTCATCTTCAAAGGAACCAATGTGCTGATCTTGATAAACAGCTCCATTGCGACCGCTTTTTAAAATAGCGACAGGAGAGGCCGCCCAGGCTGGGGCAACAAGAGCCAATTGAACTAAACCTTGAAGTAGCCCCGACATTAAGAGCAAACTTAAGACCGAGCTTTTAACTTTTGCCATTGACCCTCGCTGAAATACTGTACTAAATGAACTGATTACTGCTTGTTACTGATTACTGCTTGTTACTAATTACTGCTTGTTACTAATTACTGCTTGTTACTAATTACTGCTTGTTACTGATTTCTATTCCAGAAGATTTGCTTGTATCAACCTAATGACTGTTGTTGCGTGATTTGGTCAATCTATCAAGATCGCGCTTGGTCTCTTTTTTGGCAATATTTTCACGCTTGTCATACAACTTGCGACCTTTTGCCAAAGCCAAGTCAAGTTTTACCAAATGGCCTTTGAAGTACATTTTAAGCGGAATTAGTGCCAGACCCTTCTCCTGCATATTCGATTTCAACTTAAGAATTTGCTTCTTATGGACGAGCAAACGGCGCTTGCGCAGCGGCTCGTGATTGAATCTATTGCCAAAGTCGTACGGAGATATATGGCAGCTATATAGCCAGAGCTCTCCGTCTTCTACCTTTACGAAAGCATCGGCCAAATTAGCCTTGCCCGCACGAATAGATTTAACTTCGGTACCGTAAAGAGCAATGCCCGCTTCTAAGGTATCGAGAATTTCGTAGTCGTGACGCGCGCGACGATTGTCGGCCACTGTCTTAAAGAATGGCTTGTCGTCTTTTGGTGTCTTCTTAACTGGTTGCTTAGTGGGCTGCGTCATATAGATAGGATGGTCGGCATATCAGTATAGCCCGCTGGCCAGCAGATAGCCAAATCAGTAGTTTTGATACTCAGAGAGCCAAGAGAGCCGCGAGGGCCGCTTGGCAAGCGTGGTATCATCTTTATTATGATCAAAATCGAGCCACTATTCGCCACAGAATCTACCCAAGTACGCGCCTTGCTTCGTCACCAAGGCGAGCCAATGCCCTACGAAAGCTTTTGTGCCGAAGAACGCTACATCATTACTGGTCTTACTTTTTGGCAGCATTGGCTGCCCTGCCACTGGCATATATCGCCATCAGTATATGTAGCGAAAGAAGACGGTCTAGTGATTGGCATGATCTCGCTGCACCCCATTGGCAAATCTAAAAACTGCTGGCAAGTTGATCACCTGGTAGTACATCCCAACCATCGCGGCCGCGGTATTGCCCAAGAACTACTGCGCTTTGCCTTTGCCCTCTTTGGCAGTCAGGGTATCAGTCATTTCGTTGCCGAGGCTTCTGATCAAAATCAGGCAGCCCTAGCCATTCTTGCCAATTGCGGATTTCGCCGCTCAGCTCGCATAACTCACTATCAAGTGCCATCAGACTTAAAAATCGAGCAGACAAGTGGCCAAAAATCAGACGAGAACTTTCGCTTAGCGATTCCAGAAGACCAAGCTAGCCTATTCCAGCTGCACCAAGACGTGCTGCCCGCTGATTTGCGCCTGACATTTCAATATCTAGAAGAAGACTTCTACGTCTTTCCGCTTAAGGTAGAAAGCCTCGACAAACTTGCTCGCCGCCTGATTCGGCGCAAGAGTTGGTTCTGGGTAGCGTGCGACCAAGAGCGCAAAGTGATTACTTCGGCTTGCAAAGTAACAGCACATCGCGAAGGCGACTATCACCTTGAATTTGCAGTGCATCCCGGTTGGGCGCACACTTCCCGCGACCTCGTCAATTTTGTTTTATCAATAATGCGACGAGCCGGAATGAAGGGCATGGTGATAGCCAAGGCTTACGATTATCAAAACTCTGTGATCGAGGCTCTTGAAGAGGCAGGTCTAGAGCGGGCCGGCAACTTCTCTCTCCTAACTAGAGACCACTGGCTTCGGGCAAAATCGCCACAGAAGAAACTTTCACTCGAGCGAACTGTCGGCCTCGGCCCTCTAGGCAAGCCTGCCATCAATATTCCAAGAAGCTCCGTCAACAAAAATTTGATTGTGCCAAACGCCGGAGATTTGATAAATGAGAGTACTTACGGCTTCAACCCGATGCCTGGTAGTCAAAACTGAGTAATTCTTGGCAATTTATTTCTTGGCCGTTCAAAACCGCAGCACTTCCACTTGAAAGCCGGTCTTGCTTAACGCCATTTGTGATACGCGCTTAAGAATTGGCGGTTTTTGACCGCTTTAGGCTAAGAATTCGATCATTTGGCTTTTGCTTTGTAAAGGATTTTGGAAAGTCCGCTATATCCGCTGGGCTCATCTGATAATCTGAAAACTTGCCGATACCCATATTGGTTAAAGGAGGTTGTGTTTGCAACTGTCCGATCACTTATGGGGCATTAGCCAGTTTTTGTTCAGTCCTTTTAGTCTTTGTCCATTTAGTCTTTGTCCATTCAAGTAATTGTTCACGTAGTCGTAGTTCTTAGGAGTGCAGTGGTGCCTACCATCAATCAGTTGATCAGACGCGAAAGAAGCAAGGTGACTTACAAGACCAAGTCGCCAGCGCTAAAGTCTTGCCCTCAAAGAAGGGGCGTTTGCACCCAGGTGAAGACGACAACCCCTAAGAAGCCGAACTCAGCACTTCGCAAGATTGCCAGAGTACGTCTTACAAACGGTATTGAAATCACTGCCTACATCCCAGGTGTTGGCCACAACTTGCAAGAGCACTCAGTCGTGCTCGTAAGAGGCGGTCGGGTTAAGGATCTTCCAGGCGTTCGCTACCACATCGTCAGAGGCGCCCTCGATACAGCCGGCGTCAAAGACCGCAAACAAAGCCGTTCTAAGTACGGTGCTAAGCGTCCTAAGCCAGGCGCTCCAGCTGCAGCAGCCGGCAAGAAGAAATAAGCCTCAATTTTTAATTTAAATAGGAATAGATAAGAATGTCTCGCAGAAAGCAAGCAGATAAAAGAATTACCGTAGCTGATCCTGTATTCAACAGCCAACAGGTTTCACGCTTCGTCAATCGCATGATGCAGCGCGGTAAGCGCAGCACAGCCCAGAGCCTTTTTTATGATGCTCTGCAAATTCTCAAAGATCGCACCAAGCAAGAGCCTCTAGATGTTTTCAATAAAGCATTGAAAAACGTCACTCCTCTAGTAGAAGTCAAGGCCCGCCGCGTTGGTGGTTCTACCTACCAGGTTCCTGTTGAAGTTAAGTCTTCACGCGGATTCGCTCTTGCATCACAATGGCTTATCGCCAACAGCCGCAAGAGACCAGGTCGTACTTTCTCTGAGCGTCTCTCTGCCGAACTAGTTGATGCTAGCAACGGTACAGGCGCATCGGTCAAGAAGCGCGATGAAACACACAAAATGGCTGAAGCCAACAAGGCTTTCGCTCACTACCGCTACTAAATCAATTTAGATAAACGGTAAACGTGCTTTTCGAAACGCTTCGGCCTTAGGTCGAAGCGTTTTTGTGAGAAGTGTTGTACAAAGTCTTATAGAGACAAGTTATATCTGTTTGTAAAGAATGCTCAGTCAATTCTGAATATCTTTATGAAGGATATAAAGATGGTGCGATACCAGGTGGTAACCTAAGTTTGGTCTTTCCAAGAAGAGCGTTCATTTGAGCGCTTGCGAGAAAGATCTTCAACACCAGTGGTTGAGCAGAGCAAGATAGTACCCAGCTAGTTATATTTGGAAGGTTCAAATGGATAGCGTTAAAGAGAGGAAAACAGGGACAGTGGCAGGAAGACAAATTCAGCTTCAAGACGTCCGTAACATGGGTATTGCCGCTCACATTGATGCTGGCAAAACTACCACAACAGAACGGATTCTCTTTTATTCCGGCTTGATCCACAGAATGGGTGAAGTGCACGAAGGCACGTCGTTCACCGACTGGATGGAGCAAGAGAAAGAACGCGGCATCACCATTACAGCAGCTGCTATCACCTCCCAGTGGAGAGGCAAGCGCATCAACTTAATCGATACCCCCGGACACGTTGACTTCACCGTAGAAGTTGAGCGTTCGATGCGCGTACTCGACGGCGTTGTTATCGTGCTTTGTGCCGTTGGTGGCGTACAACCACAGACCAACACAGTTTGGAAGCAAGCCAACCGTTATGAAGTGCCCAGAATGATTCTGGTCAACAAAATGGATCGTACTGGCGCTGACTTCTTCAAAGTAGTCAAACAAATCAAAGAACAGCTTCCTGGCATGACCACCACATGGGCCAATGCTCATCCTCTTCAATTGCCAATCGGCGCTGAAGGCGAATTCAAAGGTCTAATCGATCTAGTTGAAATGCAAGCTCACGTCTATGACGAAAAAGATCCTATGGGTCAGAAATTCAATATCGTCGACATTCCTGCTGACATGCTTGAAGAAGCTCAGAAATATCGCAAAGAACTTGAAGAGGCAGTGGTTGAAACCGACGATGCTTTGATGGAAATCTACATGGAAACTGAAACTGTTGAAAACGAAGCCCTTAAAGTGGCTTTGAGAAAAGCAGTTTGCCACAACAAAGTTATTCCGATTCTTTGTGGTTCAGCTTTCAAAAACAAAGGCGTTCAACAGCTTCTCGACGCCGTTGTCGACTTGCTTCCTTCACCAGCTGACGTTGCAGCTATCAAAGGCACCTTGCCAGATGGTACTGAAACAGACAGAGCTCCAGACGACAACGCACCATTCTCAGCTCTTGCCTTCAAAGTGATGAACGATCCTTTCGTTGGCAAACTAACCTTCTTGCGCGTTTATTCTGGCAAGTTGGCTGCTGGTTCTTACGTTCTCAACTCCACTAAAGGTAAGAGAGAGCGCATCAGCCGTCTAGTTCAACTTCAAGCAGATAACCGTACAGACGTTGATGAAGCTTTCGCCGGCGACATTATTGCCGCAGTTGGCTTGAAAGACACCACAACTGGTGACACTCTTTCAGCTGAAAACTCTCCAGTAATTCTTGAATCGATGAACTTCCCAGATCCAGTTATCTCGGTTGCCATCGAACCAAAAACCAAAGGCGATTCCGACAAGTTGGGCGTCTCACTGGGCCGCTTGGCAGAAGAAGATCCAACCTTCAAAGTGCGTGTTGACCACGAAACTGGCCAAACAATCATTGCTGGTATGGGCGAACTTCACTTAGAAATCATTGTTGACCGTCTACTTCGTGAATTCAAAGTAGAAGCCAGCGTTGGTAAGCCACAAGTTGCCTACCGCGAAACTATCAAGAAGAAAGCTAAAGCAGAAGGCAAATTCATCCGTCAGTCGGGTGGTCGTGGTCAATATGGTCACGTAGTCTTCGAACTAGAGCCACTTCCAGCCGGTACTGGTTTCGAATTCGTCAACAAAATCGTTGGCGGTGTTGTTCCAAAAGAATACATCCCTGCAATTGAAGCTGGCGTAAGAGACACACTGGTTGGCGGCGTACTTGCCGGTTATCCAGTAATCGACGTTAAGTGCATACTTGTATTCGGTTCGTATCACGAAGTTGACTCGAACGAAATGGCCTTCAAGACTGCAGCATCAATCGGCTTCAAGGAAGGCTTCATGAAAGCCAGCCCTATTCTTCAAGAGCCAATCATGAAATTGGAAGTTGAAGTGCCGGAAGAATTCATGGGCGACGTTATCGGTGACATCTCATCGAGACGTGGTCGCATTGAAGGTATGGACACAGTTGACTCACTTTCAAAAGTAAAATCAACAGTGCCACTATCTGAAATGTTTGGTTATGTCACCGACATCCGCAACAAGACTCGCGGCAAAGGTACATTCACCATGGAATTCGCTCACTACGAAGAAGTGCCAAACGCTATTGCTGAAGCCGTAATTTCTAACAAGAAAGAAGTTCGCCACTAAGCTCTAGAGCAAACAAATAGAAAACTAGCCTGACCGAAAATAAAACGACCAGCTAGCGTTCTCAAGAGATTAAGCCCTCACTAAACCATCGAGTTCAGTGGGGGCTTTTCTTTGGATGCCAATTGTTTTCTTTGGCTGACAATAGGGCCGCGCTCAATAAAAGCGGTAAAATTCTAGGTAGCAAGCAAGGAGACCGATGCTTATGAAGTATCTGCACAGCGGGTACATTCTCTTTTGCCAAGGAGCCGACCACGAAGAAGATGGACGCATCGACGCTCGCGGACTTTTTGATCTGTTTGTTTTAAAAGAAATACCGGCCAAAATGAACTGCACCTGCGTCATTGGCTTCGGCACACCTTACGAGCGCCGCCAATACAAAGGCATCGTCACTATTGAAGATCCAGATGGCAATGTCGTCTTAACCAAAGACTTCAACGCCAACGATCCTGGTGACATCTTCAAAGGTCATTACATCTTCCAGCCCGATGTCAGCTTAGCCAAAGAGGGCGCTTGGTCAGCCAAGGTCTCATTGCTCAACTGGAAAGACGACAATATGTGGGACTGCGAACGCAAGTTCTTTGTCATGCTCGAAGGCGACGCTCCGCCAGACCCGTAAACATGTTTTAGTTAGCAGAATTCAAGATTATCGAAGTTCTTGCCTAGTACTTCGCGACTATCGGCTCCCAACCAGCGGTCAAGTATAGTGGCGTATACGGTGCGGAAGTCGACATTGAATTTAAGATCGCCGTGGTCTAGTTCGGTAAGTGATGGATATTGACCATAAAGGCCACCCTTAACTCCACCACCAAGAACAAGGCAGGGTCCAGCGGTTCCATGGTCTGTTCCACCGCCGCCATTCTCTGCTACCCGACGACCGAACTCAGAGAACACCAATACCATCACTTTGTCTTCGCAGCCATTTTGCTTTAGGTCATCTTGAAATGCACTTAGTGATTTGCCCAAGCCTGAAAGCAAATTAGTTTGTGTGCGCAGCTCTCCAGCATGGGTATCAAAGCCGTCATAGCCCAAGGTATAGACCTTTGCTCCGATGCCACCACTGACCATTTGAGCAATGAACTTCAAGCTAGAGCCGAGCTTGCCATCAGGATACTTAACCGTTGTCTTGTGGCCCTTTACCAAATCAATCAGTCGTTCGGAGGCTCTGTTGGCTTCAACGCCGCTTGTGCGCAGTTTTTTCACCACGGGGCGATCATCATCAAAACCTTTGTAGATATCGTTGAAAGCTTCTAATTGCAGCGCGCGATCGGCTTGGTAAAGCGGATCAACTTTAAAGCGAAACGCTTGCACATCTGATACCGACGGCACTGCTACTTTGCGCGCCAATAGCGACTTAGGCAAAAGCGGATCGACGTTGACAGCCATCATGGCAATCTTCTCTTTGCCTGGCTCAATGCTAGCTTTAACTACTTTATCGCGCATGACAGCTGACGCCGATATGCTCAAATAATCGAGGTAGCGGCCAAGCCAACCGGTATCACCGATAATATCAGGCTGAGCAGTCTGCCAAATCTCAATAGAGCGGAAGTGCGAACGATTAGGTTCGGGATAACCCACACCTTGAATGACAGCTAACTTGCCCTGTTTATAGAATTCTTGGAACTGCGTTAGCCCTGGATGGAAGCCAACCTTATCATCAATGTGCAAGACCTCCGATTGCTTAATACCAATCTTGGGCCGAGCATCATAATAGGCTCCAGAACCATACGGAATTATCGTATTGATACCGTCATTGCCACCATTGAGCTGAATGACAAGAATTGAACGGTCTGCATTGGTCGGATCAAGTTGAGCGGCATAAGCCTCAAGCTGCTGCTGACCAAGTATTCCGAGAGCCGCTAAGCCAGCAAGAAAATCACGACGACTGATAGGTTTATTGATGAAATTATGATTGGTCATTTCGATTGCACCTTTTAGCGTCTATGTTAATTGATAAGTGGGCAAAGTCATAATCAAATGTACCAAGCCGCGCAGGCGAGCATCAAGAACTTTATCACCAGGAAGCTTATCCAAGGGCTTACCGCTCAAATCAGTCGACACATACTTGACTAGCCGTTCTCGCACACTAGCTGGGGCATCATCCTCAACCAATAGACTAAGAAAATAATCTACGGTCTCGCCAGCATCAGTTAGCCCTTGCTCAGTTGCAATCTTTGCCGGTGACGAATATTTATCAAGATAGTCAAACTTCTGCGAAATCATTCTGGTGGCAAAATTGAAGCGCTCCATCATCACATCAGATGCTATCCAGTTTTCGCCGCCATCCCAGCCTTTCACCGATGGTGGATTAAACAAATTCTGCCCCATAGCCGCCATTAGGCGAGGCACCTCAGCATCGACCTGGCTGACCTGAAAGGTCTTGAGCATTCCTACAACGTACTCACAGGGGCTCTTAATTAGTGAGTGGAAGCAAGCGCTAGTGGTGAAATAGCGAGAGGAAAATATGCCACTGACCATAGCACCAATATTGTGGTCGCTCTTTTTATATACCGAGGCGATCTCTTCAACGAACGAGTTTGATGGCTCATATAGAGCGAAGTAGCGTATCAATTTACAGGCCAAATAATGACCTGTGGCTTTCTCATTTGCCAAAATAGTGACGATATCTTCGCCATTGAAATCGCCCGTTTGCCCAAGAAAAGTCTTACTACCGGCGTCATGCTGGCCTTTGTTGAAAAAGAATCCATCTGGCTTAGTTTGCCATCCGGTAAAGGCCCGAGCGCCCTCTTTGACGTCTTGCTCAGAGTAATTACCAATGCCCACGGTAAAGAGTTCCATTACTTCACGAGCATAATTTTCGTTGGGCTTATTCTTGCGATTTTGCTGATTATCAAGCCAATTGATCATTGCCGGATCTTTAGACATAGCCAAAAGCAAATCATCAAACTTACCGAAAGCATGCTTGCGCATGGTGCAATTCTGCACATACATGGCGTATGGGCTGCGCACTTTATTGTCGGAGGTAGCGAAGTGTCCGTGCCAAAATAGGGTCATCTTCTCTTCTAGCGGCCGACCAGTAAACATCATGCGAAACAGCCACCAACGCTTAATGTCGTCAGGATTAGTGAAATCGAAATTCTGCTCAGCTAGCATGCGATCAAGGGCACCATTATCAACGGATGATGGAGTTGTTAGCTGCTTCAACGCGCTGTTATAACCCATCTCTAAATATGGTGCTAGTTCTTCTGGAGTGAATCCGAAACCAGCGCGATTGAGTAAGTGTCTGATTTGGCGCGGACCACTGTCAGATTTTCTTCCAGATTTTTTACCAGTTTTCTTAGACTGACTGTTCTTACTAGCATTATTACTCTTATTAGAATTATCACTCTTACTAGAATTACCGCTTTTACCAGCATTACCGCTCTCAATTGATTCATTGGGCATAAGTCGGCACCTTGCCACGTCGAAGTTGTTCAAGTTCTAGCATTTGGGCTGGTGTGACAATTTTGCTAAGAGCTTGAGTAAACTCTAGCTGCTTTGCTTTTATCTTGTCGACAGTTTCACGAATGATCGGATCTTCCTCTTCTTTGGGCAGCACTGGCTTTTCAAAAGGAGCGCGAGCTATCTTCTCTTTGTCGAGCTTTTCTTTTTCAGATTTTAATCGAGTTCTGAATTCTTCGCGCAAAGGGCGCAATTGATCATTTAGCAACTTTAAATCACTGCGATAAACATTGTATAAATCTCCAACCTGCTTACGCTGCGGCCCATCAAGCGATGGTATCAAACGCACTTGTTCTAAGGTCGGATTAAGATCAACAAGCAGACTACCAATTGCATCTTTGGGGCCAGGCCGTTTCTCAACGCTGGGTTTTACGGCAGCAGCGGCACTAGCGCTGAAGAAGTTGCCTACAGCAAAAGGACTGGTGGGTTGGGTAGACTTGGGAGCGGAGTTCAGAGTACCGTCCGGATTCAAGTCCACCTTAAACGCATCAGGCTCCCTATCTGACTTAGCATGGACTACAACCGGGCTAAGGGTCGAAAAGTAAATAATCAGAAGTAATATTTTGGCCGACTTAGTCATAAAGACATCCTGCCCAAAAATTGCGGCTATCTAAGGCAACCAAAGAAAAGATTTTGCAAGATCTGCTGTGTGTTTGGACCGGAAAGTAAGACCGGAAAGTAAGACCCGAGAGCAACGCCTGGTCGCAAATTCCCAAATCGGGAGCATCCAATTTAGACATAATAGTTCCAAAACGGGACTATTGTGTAAGTAATATGGCGGTTAGCTCTTATGGAACTCTTAAATGAAAAAGTAATTTGGCAGTTCGCAAAGAAACATCCAAGCTCAGAGAGCCCTCTTCAGCATTGGGTCGGTATGGTTTAAAAAGCAGAGAATATTTGTTTTAAAAGTAATGACCCATTTAGAATACGATCTTGAGGTTTGGTAGCAAAATGACTAGTAGTTATGTATCACTAACAGCAAGATTTCCGTTGCGACCAATCAAGTCGGAAGAAGAGCTTGATGCCGCGCTGTCACTAGCTAGCGAACTCTATCTAAAGATCAATACTCTAGACTGCGACGAAGAAGACTACCTAGATGTGCTCAGCACTTTAATATCTCAATACGAGAAAGTGCACCACGCTAGAGATAGCAAATTCACCCCTCTAGAGCACGTCAAATATCTCTTTGAAGTCAATCAATTGAAGCAATCAGATTTGGCAAAACTACTAAGCTTACCTTCAGGTCGTGCAAGTGAGATCTGGAACGGACGTAGAGACTTGACCAAGACCCATATCGCTGTCCTGGCAGAGCGCTTCAGTGTCAATGCCACATTATTTCTACCAAAAGTGACAGTGCCTGTTTTCGAATCGAAAAGCACGGACGCAAAAATAGCAACGAAAGTTTTTTCGAAAATAAAAAAAACACTTGACCCTTTGGAACCAGAGCAGCGGCAAATAGTTCTTGAGACAATAGGTCAGTACAAAGAATGGGCAAATCAAAAAAAAAGAGTGCTCTAAGCCTGCAAAAATCATAGATGAAACGATGCAGCCGAACCCAAAGGAGAAGAAGACCAAACCTAAATAGCTTGGGACTTAGTTGATTTTGGAGAAAATAAAGTCGGCGGCTCAAAAGTGTATATTACTGGTCATCAAATACAAATAGCATCCGCAAAGCCAAAATATGATCATAGAAGCTGCATGCCTTCTAAACCAGCGATTTTTGATGGCAAAAAACGCAAATAGAAGCATCGCCCCCTCTAAGACTCCAAAATAATCTGACAAGTAGTTCGAAAGGTGACTAGGTTTCTCAACCAGCAGTGCACCTGAAGCGCTGAGGATGCTGCGCGAAACTCCAAGCACAGTCGCCATAAATGGCAAATACCAGTAACCTACTGACCAAATGGCAATCTGGACGACCTTTGGTGGCATCCAGCAGTACATGCCTGGACGCGTCAAATGCTCATGAACTTCCTCGGCATCCTCCTCAACATCAGCCTCAACTACAGGCCAGCTAAACCAACCGCGAAGAGACAAATCAAATGCCTGCTCGTTAGTTTCACCAACTGAATCTATAGAATTATTTTGCAAAGAGAGTTAAACCTCTTTAGTAGAAATAGTTGAGTACTCAACTATTTCGAAATTTACCAGTGACCAGTCCATGCACGCAAAAATGACGCCGTAATCGCCCCTTGTGTCATACCATTTGCTTCCCAAAACAGCATGAAACCAAGCAAATAAGATGAGGCCATAGCGAGACTGAAACCACTTATTCAAAGAGACAAATAGCAAAGCGCACTAGTGGCGGAGGCACCCAAGTGAAAAAGCCGGGAAGCGACGACTCTTGTTGTTTGAACTCGTCGGCTTCTTGCTCGCTGAGCGGCGGTGAGGTAAGCCATGCACGGATAGATCCCATCTTGTTTCTCACAGTCTATTTCTCCGCTCCAGCGTAGCAAGAGCTGCGCAAAACCAAGGGGTGGCATGCAGCATTATTCCCAGCACGGAGAACCTGGGCGCTCCTACATGCAAAGTGGCTATACAATTGGAAACAGCACGAAGAAAATCGCCCAATTCAGAAACCTCTGAACTGGGCGATTTAGATTCAAAAATAAAGATTGGGCAGTACAGGATTCGAACCTGTGACCTCTTCCATGTCAAGGAAACGCGCTACCAACTGCGCCAACTGCCCACAAGACAAGTACTCATTTAACAGCACACATTGTAACTTGAATGCCGCTTATAAGATAAGTTACCGAAACGAAGTTGTAAATTCGCAACATTAATAAACGGCAAAAATACTGTCTATAAACAATCCAGTAATCAAAAAAATTAGGCGGCACCCAGATTCGAACTGGGGGATAGAGGTTTTGCAGACCTCTGCCTTACCACTTGGCTATGCCGCCGCATAATTGAAGGTAGGGTTACATGCTATTTGGCAGGGGCTCATTTGTCAATTCGAACAAGACGGCAAGAGCCTTTTCACTTCGGCGAGAAGCAAGAAGTGACAGCTAATGCGGTTATTATTAGCTTAACGTTTTGTCTCAGCTCCTTTTTGTCTCAGCAATATTTATCGCTGCTCCGTTTGACTCAGCACAAGGAAACCGAAAAATGATTATAAGGAGAGTACTGGCTGCCATTCCCATGCTCTTCCTCGTTTCTCTTGTCAGCTTCGCGCTGATGCGCGCCCTGCCTGGTGACCCCGTAGACGTCATGTTGGGCTCGGCGCAAAAAGAGCTTCCAGCTGAAGATCTCAAGGTATTGCGTCAAGAATTTGGTCTGAATCAAAGTCCGGCAAAGCAGTACATGCTTTGGTTATCGGGCTGGCTAAAGAGCGACAGCTTGGCTTCAACCAACGCCCTCGGTCGCTCTTATCGCGATGGCCGACCGGTCAAAGAAGTAATTATTGAGCGCATTCCGGCCACTCTCACCCTTGTTGGCGTGGCTTTGATTATTTCGTTTACAATGGGCCTTAGCCTCGGAATACTGGCAGTAGTACTCAATCTGAAGAACAAGAAGGCCGAGACGGCCCTCACTTCGGCGCTGCTTACTTTATATTCGGCTCCCAATTTCTGGCTTGCTTTCATTGCTCTGGCCTTTCTCGCGAGCCCATATAGCAGTGCCTTGGTGAACCTGCCCATACTTGGCCTGCATCCGCCTGGTGCCCAACCATCCCTCGCTTATGCGGCTGAATATCTACTCTTGCCTGCAATTATTCTTTCATCGCGGCGCATGGCAAAAGTGGCGCTATATGTTCGCACCCTGGCCCTAGACGAGTTGGGAAAAGAGTATGTGGTGACCGCTCTGGCAAAAGGTCTGCCCCTTAGAAGCGTTATCACCGGACACGTTCTCAAGAACTGTCTCATTCCAGTGGTCAACTTAGCCGGACTCTCTCTGCCAGCCTTAATTGGCGGCTCAGTGCTTATCGAGACGATATTCTGCGTACCTGGCATGGGCAGGCTCATGGTCGAATCTACTTTCGGACGCAATTATCCGGTGCTGATGGGCCTTGTAATGCTCTACGGCACTATAGTGATTTTGGCCAACTTACTCGCCGATGTGCTCAATAACGTCATTGATCCGAGGTTGCAGCAATGAACTCTATTACTGAAACAGTGAAATGCTTGGCCACAGCAGAGATAGCCCAGGTCAAAATTTAAATATTCATGCTAAGAATCAACTCTAGACCGAATACTAAACTCATTGCCGGAGCCATCGGCCTGGGTCTTCTGTTGCTTATCGCGCTGCTCCCCTTGGCCTTGAACGTCGTTCTACCAATGTTTGGGCTCAGCATAGAACCGCCGATTTCCAATCTACATGCAGTCAACTTAGCACCGTCCCTAAATTTGCCACATCTGCTAGGCACAGATGCTCTTGGTCATGACCTCGTAAAAATGATTGCTTATGGAGCATTAGGATCGCTTTCTGTGGGTCTTTGCTCAGCGCTCGTTGCGGTCACTCTAGGCAATGTTTGGGGCGCCTCTGCAGCATTGGCAGGAGGAGCAATCGACAGCCTAATGATGCGCTTTGTCGACGCTCTATTGGCCGTGCCATCGATTATTCTGCTACTTACTCTTAGCTCTATTCTTTCGGCACCAGAGCTGGTTGAACACTTCCCGCCAATTTTGCTCAAGGCTCTTGGAGTAACCAATTACACAGACGGCCTCCTGCCATATTTCATCGTCATTTTGGCGATTACCGCCACAACCTGGCTCGAATCTGCTCGTGTGGCTAGGGCGCGGGTTTTGGCAATTAAAGAAGAAGATTTCTTCATGGCCGCCCAGGCTCTAGGCAGCACGTTCTACGACCTTCTAAGCAAGCACCTATTACCGGCTCTGGCCACCACGGCCGTTGTCGAAGGAACACTCTTAGTGAGTGACGCCATAATCATGGAGTCTGGCCTGAGCTTTCTCGGTCTAGGCCTAGGCCCGAGCACTCCGAGTTGGGGAAGTATGCTCAAAGACGCCCAGTCTTGCCTCACTGCGGGCAATTGGTGGGCGGCGGTCATCCCTGGTTTGTTGATTTGCTTCACTGTTTTAAGCGTACACATGCTCGGCGAAGGCTTTTTCGCCTCGAAGCGTGCCCGCGGCAAAATTAGTGCTTGAGTAATCGGCTAGAATATTGGAGTAGTTGTTCGGCCCAGTAAATCGTAATTGTTCGGCCCAAAACCATTAGCTAAAAATGGAGTCTATGAAATCTTTGCCTTCTAAATTTATTGCCAAAGAAAAACTGTTTAGTGATAAGTCGCTTAATAGTCGATTGATTGGTATTGGCCTGATCAGCGTCGCCTTGGTAAGCACCGCACTACTCACGGGCTGTGGCGATGGCAAAGAAGTAAGTTTCAACTCTGGCGGTATGCGCCAAACATCAAGAGCTGGAGCTAGTTCAGTTCCACCTGATTTAGAGAAATTGGTTTACCCTGGTGCCACTGCCAGCGGTTCACAGTCTGCCAGCGAAACTGACAAAGACTCAAACGATCATTCCCGCTATTTAAATCTATCGAGCAGTGACTCAATCGAAAAAGTAGCCTCGTGGTACGAGACTGCTCTCAAAGGCGAAGGCTGGAACATCGAGAAGAACGAGGCCATGGGCAATCTAGTAACGATAAGCGGCACACTCAAAGATGCTGAAGTAGCTGTAAATATCGCCGACGATTCAGGCAAGACTTCTATCATTGTCAATCAAAGCACCTCCATTGGTGCCATACCTGACGACGAAGCAGTAGAGAACTTCAAGCCGAATAAAGAGGTTCCACCCACTGACTAAGAAGGCTGCTGAGCATCAATCTGAAGTCAAAATCACACACACGCCTGATTTACAGGCCGAGCCCCTAGCTGAGGTTTTGACCTCTTCGATTACCGGCTTAATAGCAGAAACAGTCAAACATGCTGGAACAAAAAAAGTCGTAAAGCCGCGCTTTGGCAGTTTTGTCAGAGTTGATTCCCCAGAGAATGATATTTCTATTTTTGCGATTGTCTTCAACGTCATAACCAATCCGCCAGACAGCGTACATAAACCAAGCGCCCTTGGCTTAACCCGAGATCAGTTACGGGTGGAACAACCACATATCTTCGCCCTGCTCAAGACCGAAGTGCACGCTCAAATTGTGGGCTACTTAGACTGGGCAGACAAAGCTATTTACCAGCACTTGCCACCACAGCCACCTGAAGTGCACGACTTTGTCTACAGCGCCAGCAAAGAAGAAGTGCTGAAGTTAAGTAGCGAATTTGAGTTTCTGCGCCTACTCAATGGTGTCACAAGCGTTCCTGCTGATGAGTTGATGGCAGCCTGCGTAAGAGAAGCAGCGCGGGCGAGGACAGAAAGCGATTCCGAACAATCGACCGCCTACCTCATTGAAGCTGGTCGAGCCATTTCACAACTATTTCGCTCAGACTACGAGCGCATGCTGAGTATTGTGCGAAAAATCAAACCAGGCAATGTTGGTTAAGCGGAAAATGCTCGTAGAGTAAATGTATATTCATGCTTGAGAAAAAGAGAAAAATAGTACAAGACAGAAAAGCGCAGTTACTAGTTACTCTCGTGCTTCTTGAATTTATTCAAATTTCTTCTGTGCAAGAGGCAATTAGCAGCCCTTCTTTTCTCTTAGACCGGTATGGTCCGGCCCAAGTAAAGTCTGACAATTTAGTAAGTCGTGCAAGACTAACGCATTCAGACAAACCAGCCACCGAAAGGGACGACAATACTCTACAAATTCAAAAAGATGTTGCTGAGATGCTCAGACACTACAGCTGCCCAACGAGAAAAGAACTAGAAAAATCATTGAACGCTGTTTTTGAAACCTCAACTCCTAGCGAACCTTCTGCATTTAGGATTGCAAAACCTAGCAATGACTCGACCTATGAATTCATCGGCCTAAAACTACCGCATACAATCAATGGCCCTAGTCAGCTATGTCTAATACCCTGTGAGGGATCTAAAAAAATTACTAAGGACATAGTTCAGCAGTGGTTCGGCGCCAAAGAAGCAATTAGCGAAGGTTATGGAACGATCTATGAGTACCCGTGGGGAGAAGTAGAGTTTTCATTCTTCCCCTCATACTATGAAAACCAGTTTCGAATTACCTTCCGCTGGTCGAAGAGTTCGGAAAGCGATGGATATACCGATCCAGCATTTCATCAAAAAAAACGACTTAACGAGAAGCTGACCAAGATTGACTTGGCATATGCAAACGGCGAGCGTAAGCGGGCCTTTGAAGACCTATACTGGCAGGTTGGTTCATGGTCCACCCTAGAACACTCAACTGAGCGATTACGTTATCTGGCAGCCCTGCGCGACAGGCTAATTAAGTGGAATGAGCTTGAAAACAAGCCAGAAGTGGTGGCATATCTCCGCTCCGCTTCCATAAACGAAATTATCGAAACAATGAATCAAATATATCGCAATAGAAGGCAAGATTTTTTCACAGCAACCGAACAAGCCAAAATTCCATACCTCGCTTACGGCGAACTCGACCAAGACTTTAAGGGGCATCTTCAAATTATTGGCTTCGACGACGCACCAATCATTGAAATAGAAGGGAACACGGAGGCCGTCAAAGAGTTTTTGAGTTTGCAAAAGATCAAGCTACCATTTAAAGCGAAAAGAGAAAGTGCGGTCACGCTCTCACTACTACCTGGGTCACTAATTGATCGAATTGCAGAAGAGCAGGATGAAATCACGGTTAAGCGATTGGCAGAGCGCGAAGCAATCCTGAAGGAAAAGTACATTCAAGATAACAAAGACCCAGACAAAGTGAAGTTACGAGAAATTCAAAAAAGAAGAGACGCTTTGGACCCTGGCCGGGCACCAGAAGACAAGGATTATGGGATTTACCATTGAGAATCAGGAATACACTTGTCATTCTCGCGATGCTTGGCCTTGGTCAGATTGCTTCTGCACCAGTGATAGCCAAGACCGAAGATGAGAGAAGCGCTTATCAAATGGCGGGCGGCTTTATGGAAGAGCTCCCAGATGCAACTCCACCTTATCTCCCGAGCGGACTAGACGATCCCCGCCTGGCTAAAAACTCAGTACACATACCGGGATCTGCCTCTCGGACGCGCGAAATAAAAGACAATTTTGACTGGCAACTCTATCGTTACGCGAAGCAGCTCTACAAAGACGAAAAATACAAAGAGGCTCTTTCAGTAATTGATGGGCCAGTCGCGAATAATCAAGTAAATGTGATTTGCGACCCGACCAATTTGTACATCGATATCTGCCTCGCACTCGCAAACAAAGGTGACCGAACGGAGTCAGAACCTTACTACAACAAAGTTATCGCCGCCTGTGACAAAAAACTTAACGGCTCACATAGCAAAAATTATTTTTTACCCAAAGCTCTGGCATTGGCTAGATTAGGCAAAAAGGAAGAAGCTATTACTAGCTGTCAAACAGCTTACAATTATGCTTTTGCCAGAGGCACCAAAACTGACGAGTGCTCGACATTACTAAAAGAGCTTACAGGCAAAGACGAGCCATCTCCAGAATTCAACAATCGCAACTTAGCCAAAATACAGAGTCAAATTTCTGCACTAATAAATCGCGGCACTTGCCCAAGGCGTGCTGAAATAGAACAGATATTTGGAGAAAAATTTGATAATAACCCTGCACTTTCTGACGCAAGTAAAGTAATCGAAAGTCGCTGTGGCATTTATAGCACTGTCATTCACCGCTTACCGCACACGAGTGAAGAATCGACTATTCTAACTCTAGACTTCCAAAAAGAGGCCGCAGCAATAACAGTTGCGATGATACAGGCTTGGATTGGTAACACCCCCAATAGAAAAGTCAGCAAAGGTTCCGGCGACACAATATACGAATTTCCTTGGGGTGAAATAAGCGCCAACTTCTTTCCACGGAAACCAAACCATACATACAGATTGAATTTCATTTGGAACAAAAGCTCAGAAACCGATGGACTAGAAGAACTGCCAAGACGAGAAATGTTCACCCTCCAGGACGGCTTTCAGGCAATTGACTTGTCACTTAGTCAAGGAAATTTTGGCAAAGCATTGGATCAAATTAGTAGCCTTCAGATGCTCAAAACTATTTCGGGATCTCCTCCCAATTTGGCCTTCAAAAGCGGAGTCAGAGAGCGGCTCATCAGACTTAAGCAGTTAGAAAACAAACCAGAGGTAGTAGCGTATATCCAGACGGCCTCGTTTGAAGAATTGGTAAAGATGTTGGAATTCATCAAAGAAGAACGACGTAGTGACTTCTTTACGAGCAAAGAACGGGACGAACAAATATACAATCTCGGAGGGAAACTCGATAAAAATTTTAAGGGACATCTGCTAATCTGCGGCTATCAGGATGAGCGAATTGCTCTCATCGAAAAGAAGACCCCCGCAGCGGAAAAGTTGCTAAAAGATCTTAAAATCAGCTTGCCAGTTGAAGAATTCAAGCTCTACAAAGTAAAAGGCTCTTCATTGCCGGGACCGTTGCTAGATAAAATAGATAAGGAACAAAGAGCACTAGAAGTTAAAAGTGACGACGGAAGCGCCTCGCGAGACGCGCTGAATGAACCGGTTCAGCAACGCTTCACGAAAAACCTCGGCTCACATAAATGATTTACACAAACACCCATTTGAGTTTAAGTTTAGTCGTTGCCATTCTTGCGCTACAAGTGCCTGCGGCCAGCGGAAGCTCAGCTATAAATAAATCCGACAAGTCATACAAGCAAGCGCCTACGTTCTTTCCATCAGGATTAGACGATCCGAGATTAGCGAAAAATCCGTTTTATGCCAAAGGCACATCTAAGTATGAGGAAGGTATTAAGAGCCGCTATTCAGATGAACTCTGTAGGTATGCGTGGAAACTACTAAAAGAGAAGAAATACAAAGAAGCATTGCGGATAGTAACTCTCTCAATAGAAAATCAGCCAATAATCAATTTGGGACAGGCAACAGATTTACGAATTCATATCTGTAGGGAATATGCTGCAAAACTCAACGATGAACAGGCCAAGCCATATTACGAAATGATAGTAGAGGACTGCAAAATAGGACTAGGTAAATGGCACCAGATCGACTATTACTTGCCAAAAATTGATGCATTAATTGCCTTAGGTCGGCGTGCTGAAGCAATTCAATTAAGTGAAACCGGTTACAAATACGCTGAAAACTTCAGCTTCGATATTTCCCCGTATGCAGCTGTTCTGGCAAGATTAACAGGCTCAAGCAAACCTACAAAAGCTTCGACAGACAGTGCTCAACAAATTCGAAAAGATGTTGAAAAGATGATCCAGTGTAGTGCTTGCCCGACACAGGAAGAACTTGAAAATATTCTCGGTGCAAAATTTGAAGTGTCATTCCCAGACAGTCCGAATTCAGTTCGCAGAGAAATAGCGAAGGGCAACATTGCCTACAGTAGTATTAAACTTCAAATACCGCATAAGATAAGCGACCCGAGTCAACTTATCTTAGATCCAATAGCCGAATCTGTACCTATCACTGAAAAAGTGGTGCGCCAATGGTTTGGTTCAAAAGTAGCTATCCGAGAGGCTTCACGATATTCTATCGGCTTAATTTATGAATATCCATGGGGCGAAGTTGAATTCGATTTCTTGCCTTTCAAGTCTAAAACGGTTGATCAAATCTCCTATCGCTGGTCCAAAAGTTCTGAGTGTGATGGTCTTCAAGATCCAGACGAGCAGCCCAAATTGAGCTTGGACGAAAAGCTTAAAGGAATAGATAACCTGTACGCACAAGGCGAGCGTCAATATGCTTTTCAAGCGCTTTACTGGAAGGTTGGTGCAGGTTCTGCGCTGGTACATTCGAGTGAACGCTTGCGCTATCTATCAGCTCTACGCAATAAGCTTATAACTTGGAGAAGAATAGAAAACAAACCAGAAGTGGCGGCATATCTAAAGACAGCGGCCATCAATGAAGTTATTGAAACCATGGAGCAAATCGTCTTTCAACGGAGACTCGATTTCTTCACAGCAAAAGAACAAGCCAAATTCCCATATGTCATGTATGGCCATTTAGATCAAGACTTCAACGGACAAGTCGTAATAGAAGGCTTTGCCGGTGAGCGAATAATATTAATTGAAGAGAAAACTGAAGCCGCACGACAGTTGTTAAAGTCGCTAAAGATCAAACTTCCATTTAAGGCTGATAGAGACGGCGCATTAACCATCTCACCACTGCGTGGAGAATTGATCGATCAGGTCGCAGAAGAGCAAGATGCAATATTAGTGAAACGAGTAGCTGAACAAGAAGCAATTCTCAAAGCAAAGTACATTGAAGACGGCAAAAAACCTGAAATAGTCAAGCAAAGAGAGATTTGGGCAAAAAGAGCTGCCTTGGACCCGAAAGGCGCAGCAAGACGGCAAGCATTCAACGACCTGTACCAGCAACAGAAATAGCCTAAGCAATCTCGCTGGTATCGGCGTACTTCATGTAGACCCAAACCGCGCCAGAAACAATGATTATGAGCACAGTAGAAACTGCCGAACCAAAGGCCCAGTCTCGCACATTGAGAAATTGATTCTGAATCAAATTGCCCATGTACATGTACTTGCCACCACCAAGCAGGTCGGGGGTAACATAATCGCCGAGGGATGGAATAAAGACCATGAGTGAGCCGGCGATGATACCACCACTGGTGAGTGGCAATAAAATCTTGAATAGTGTTCGCAGCGGGCTGGCACCCAAATCGAGAGAGGCTTCAATCAGTTTGATGTCGACTTTCTCGATGGCTGTGTAGAGCGGCAAAATCATGTAAGGCAAGTAGTTGTAGACCATTCCCAACCAAACAGCAAAGGGCGTGTAAAGCAACGGCGGCATCTGCCAGCCCCAAGCCGAACAGAGGTGAGCAAGAATTCCCGTAGGACGCAGAATGGTTATCCAGGCATAGATACGCAAGAGTGACGAAGTCCAAAGGGGCAAGACAACAAGCAGTAGCAAAATATTGCGAAAATTCGGTTTGCTAAATAAAGCGAGCCACAAAGCAAAGATATAGCCCACCAAGAGGGTCGAGCCTGTTGTCAGTGTAGAAAGTGTAATCGAGCGCACAAGGGCCGACAAATAAGGCCCATTAACAAAGCGCAGGTAATTGTCAAAGCTAAAGCCGAAGGTCACTCGACCCAGTAAATCGCGGCCACCGAAGCTATAAACCCACAAGATTACAAGAGGAACAATTACAAACAATGACAGCCAGATGCAGGCAGGCGCCAAAAGCCAGACTCTGGCATCAAGGCCAAGTGAGACTCTTTTTGAAGTGTTAGACGAGTTCACTTTTGCTTCTCTTGGCGGCGAGATACACTATACAGTCTGTATACGTTTTGTTGACCACTGATTTTAAACTAAAGATGCTCAAAGTAATTTATCTGGGAACTCCCCAATTCGCCGTACCCACTCTTGCCAGCTTGATTGAAAATCAAGAGAAGCTCGATCTCAAAGTTGTCGCCGCTGTCTGTCAGCCAGATAGGCCGAAGGGTCGTGGTGGCAAAGTTGAAATGCCACCAGTTAAAGTTTTGGCAGAAGCTCATGGCATTCCAGTATTTCAACCACAAGCCCTTGCTCGTTCGCCCGAAACAGTCGAAGCGATGAAGGCCTTGCAACCAGACCTTTTGGTGATGGTGGCCTTTGGCCAGATTCTTAAAAAGAACGTTTTAGAGATGGCTCCTCTAGGCGTCATCAACGTTCATGGTTCGCTATTGCCAACCCTTCGTGGTGCAGCACCGATAAACTGGTCTGTCATAAATGGAGACACTGTCACCGGTGTCACAACCATGTATACAGAAGCCGGTGTAGATACTGGCCCTATGCTGCTCAAGGCTGAAATAGCGATCGGTCCAAATATGACGGCCCCAGAGCTTTCTACAGAGATGTCGCATGTTGGCGCAGCAGTCTTAATAAAAACTGTTGAAGCTTTGATTAGCAAAACTTTGGTTCCCGAAAAACAAGACGATTCAAAATCAACTCTCGCACCAATGCTATCGCGGGCAATTTCGAAGATAGAATTCAAAAAAACGTCTCAAGAAATTCACAATCTGGTGCGAGGCCTCACTCCTTGGCCAGGCACCATGGCCAATTTTAGAGATGCTGAACTAAAAATAGTGAGCACAAAAATGCCTGATGAATCGAGTGCGCAAACCAGCGCGCTGTATCAATCAGGTGCAGCAAATGGCAAACCTGGCGAAATTATCAAAGCTGACGGCAAAGTATTTGTATTGTGCGGCGACAAAAAGTTATTAGAGTTGCTTGAAGTGCAACCGGCAAACCGCGCCAAACTGGCCGCGGCAGCCTGGGTAAATGGAGTTAGATTGGAAACAGGTGAGTGTCTTTCATGAGTGAGAATAGCGAGCCAAAGCCAGCGCTAAAAAAGAATGATTCACACCTACGCAAACGCGGAGTGTCGTCACGCAAAATTGCCGTAGAAGTTTTGATTAAGGTTCAAGAGAAAGGCGCTTACACCAACATCGCTCTGGCTAATGCTCTCGATGGCAGCAAATATGATTTATCCGAGAGAGATAGAGCCTTTATCACGGCCTTAGTGCAAGGCGTTCTGCGCAACAAGAACAATCTCGACAAAGCTATCGGCCTTGTCGCCAGCAAACCAATCGACAAGATTCAGCCACCGCTGCTCAACTTACTGCGCATTGCTTTCTTTCAAATTGAATCAATGCCAGATATTCCACAAAGTGCTGTAGTTGATACCGCTGTGGAGCTAGCGAGAGTAGTTGGTCACGTTGGACTTTCCAAATTTGTCAATGGAATATTGCGCACCCATATTCGCAACATTGAAAAAGGTAGACTGATAGCCGAAGCAGTTGATACAAGCAAGCTAGAAGGTAGCGAGCTGGCAGCAGCTTTGGCCGACCGTCATTCGATGCCACTGTGGCTAGTATCGCGCTGGTTGAAGAGATTTGGCGCCGAAGAAACAGACAAGCTTCTCAAAGCATCTGATGTACCAGCAAAGCTAACGGTTAGAGTCAACGACATCGCCATGGAAACAGATGGCTATCAGCGCCTGCTGCTCGATAAAGGGGTTGTCGCTGAGCGCTCTATGCTTGTACCTACATGTCTTGTTATCACCGAGAGAAAGAGCCTCAAGGGGCCAATCGAAAAGCTTCCAGGTTACGACGATGGCATCTTCTCAGTGCAAGATGAAGCAGCTGCTTTTGTTGGCCAAGTAATGGCACCACGGAGCAGCGATGTAGTTATTGACCTCTGCGCGGCCCCTGGCGGCAAGACTGTTAACATCGGCGAATTGATGAACAACAAAGGGCGCATCATCGCCATAGACAAGCACGAAAAACGGCTAAACATGGTCAAAGAGAACCGCTTGCGCCTCGGCCTAACAAACATCGAAACCTATACCGCTGACGGCACAACTTACGAACATCCACCTGTAGACAAAGTTCTAGTTGATGCACCGTGCTCGGGCACAGGCGTAATCAACAAGCGCTCTGACATTAGGCTAAAGCTAAAAGAAGAAGATATCGGCGAAGTCAATGTTATTCAGAAAGCTCTGCTAACAAATGCGGCCAAACTTGTGAAACCAGGTGGTGCTCTGATTTATTCAACTTGTTCAATTGAACAAGAAGAAAACGAAGACATGATCGAGTGGTTCCTCAATGACGAGTGTGGTGCTGACTTTGAGCGCGACGATATCAGCGGCTACTTCATCAATGATTCTCTTAGCCAACTCGGTTTAGAGAAAGAAGCAGCTCAAGGCTACGCATTGTTCTTGCCATCACGTCATAATTTTTCAGGCTTCTTTGTGGCTCGACTGAAGAAGAAGCTCGCAGTGGTGCAGGAAGAAATTGATAGTGGCACGGTACCGACCTTATAAAGGGGTCGATTCGTTTAATTGTCGATTCATTAGAAGTAGTTGCCTTTGTAAGATTCAAAATTGCGACTTGACGAATCGCCCGATTAGATCTAGTCTAAAGATATTATGAATCTAGCCAATCAATCCGCTGAATCAGTGCTCCTGTCGCATGGCGTTAAACCAACGCCGCAGCGCATGGTCATTGCCGAGTATTTATTGAATACACTCGACCATCCATCCGCAGAGGAAGTATTGACGGCTGTGACAGGAAAGCTGCCAGTTGCCCTATCTAGAGCCACTGTCTACAACACCTTGAACTCACTGAAAGATGCCGGCGTCATTCGTGAAGTCTTAACTGAGCCGGGAAAAGTTCGCTACGATGCTAACCTTTGCCATCATCATCACTTTGTTGATGTCAAATCTGGCCAAATAATTGATGTACCGGTCGAAAAAGTAGAAGAGATCGGAAAGCTTTTGGACAAAAAATTCAAAGTCCACGGTGTACAAGTCACCTTCTTTGGTGACCTTCAACAAGACGAGTCAGAACAAGCCAAATAAAAGTTTATAGCTGACTAAAATTCGGCAAGTGAATAGGGGCCATGCCTCTAACTCGCTTGCTTAGGTAACACGTTTGAGAAAACAAAGGGACAACCAATAATGAAAACCAGGACTCTTTTTTATTCGTTTTTGCTGGCTAGCCAAATAATCAGCAGTGCGACGGCAAAAGATGTAAATACTGGCAGCAGCACTGCCCCTGGTGTTAAAAAGAATGCGCCGGCTGCTCAATCGATTCAATCGGCACAAGCTTCTAAATCCTCTAAATCGGCCCAAACAGTCAAACCAGCTATCGGCAAGTGCCCAATGATGAACACTGGCGACGGCGACAGAATGCCAACAGAAGCTGGGGCTTACTCAAATGCTGACTGGTGGCCCAATCAGTTGAACTTGAAAATACTTGATCAGAATTCAGTTCAGAGTAATCCGATGGGGCCAAACTATTGCTATGCAGATGAGTTCAAAAAACTCGACATTGCGGCAGTAAAAAAAGATATCACTTCACTAATTAACTCGTCGCAAGAATGGTGGCCGTCAGACTTCGGTAGCTACGGCCCGTTCTTCATTCGTATGGCCTGGCACAGCGCGGGTACTTATAGAGTGGCTGATGGCCGCGGTGGCGCGGGCTATGGCACACAGCGGTTTGCGCCTCTCAATAGTTGGCCAGACAATGTCAACCTCGACAAAGCACGTCGTTTACTTTGGCCAATCAAACAAAAGTATGGCGACAAAATTTCTTGGGCCGATTTAATGGTGCTAACTGGCAACTGTTCTCTCGAATCAATGGGCTTCAAGACCTTCGGATTTGCTGGTGGTCGCGAAGATGTTTGGATGCCACAAGAAGATATTTACTGGGGCCCGGAGAGCAAATGGCTCGGCGACAAGCGCTACACTGGCAACAGACAACTTGAAAATCCACTAGCAGCTGTGCAAATGGGCCTTATCTATGTCAATCCAGAAGGTCCTAACGGCAAGCCAGATCCGCTAGCGGCTGCCAAAGACATTAGAGAAACCTTTGACCGCATGGCAATGAACGACGAAGAAACCGTCGCCCTGATTGCCGGGGGCCACACATTCGGTAAGACTCACGGTGCAGCCGATCCAAATAAATATGTCGGCCCTGCTCCAGAAGCTGCTCCACTTGAGCAACAAGGCCTCGGTTGGAAAAATACTTTTGGCACCGGTAATGGTGACGACACGATTGGTAGTGGTCTTGAAGGCGCTTGGACATCACATCCAACAAAGTGGACTAACGAGTACTTTGACCACCTCTTAGGTCTCGACTGGGAACTGACAAAGAGCCCAGCTGGCGCACATCAATGGACACCGAAGGGCGACTTCAGTAAAGACACTGTGCCTGATGCTCAAGACCCTAAAAAGCGCCACCCCCCAATGATGTTCACCACTGACTTGGCCTTAAAACTTGACCCAATCTATGCGCCAATTTCTAAGCGCTTCCATGAAAATCCAGAAGAGTTCAGAATTGCCTTCTCTAAAGCCTGGTACAAGCTCACTCACAGAGACATGGGCCCACTTAGCCGCTACATTGTGGCAGAAGCGGCACCACCGCAGTTGTTCCAAGATCCCATTCCCACTGCCGACTACAAAACTATTGACGACCAAGACATAGCCAGCCTTAAGGGCAAAGTAATGTCATCGGGGCTTTCCATTCCACAGATGGTAACTACAGCCTGGGCCTCAGCCTCGACCTTCAGAGGCTCTGACAAGCGTGGTGGCGCCAATGGTGCACGCATTCAACTGCTGCCGCAAAAAGATTGGGAAGTAAATAATCCAAGTGAGCTAGCTAAAGTTCTCGATACCTTGAAAAAAATTCAAAGTGACTTCAATAGTTCTCAGTCTGATGGCAAGAAAGTATCGCTAGCTGACCTAATAGTGTTAACAGGATGCGCCGGGGTAGAAGCTGCGGCTAAGAACGGCGGCCACGAAGTCAAAGTGCCATTCAGCCCAGGCCGCACTGATGCTATCCAAGCAGATACCGACATCAAGTCGTTCGCTGTTTTAGAGCCAACTACAGATGGCTTCCGCAATTTCCGTGGTCACAAACTCGACAGACCAGTGCAAGAGATGTTAGTCGATAGGTCACAGCTGCTCAAGCTAACCGCTCCAGAGATGACCGTTTTACTTGGCGGCATGCGCGTTCTCAATACAAACCAAGATCATTCTCAGCTTGGCGTTTTCACCAAGCGGCCTGATTCACTAACAAATGATTTCTTTGTCAATTTGCTCGCCATGGACACCATCTGGAAGAAGTCTGCCACCAACGAAGACATTTATGAAGGCCTAGATCGCAAGAGTGGAAATGTCAAATGGACCGGCACTGCTGTAGATCTTGTGTTTGGCTCAAACTCACAGCTTCGGGCAATTTCTGAAGTGTACGCTAGCGATGACGCCAAGAATAAATTTGTCGAAGACTTCGTCGCTGTCTGGACAAAAGTGATGAACGCCGATAGATTTGACCTAAGCCCAGCAGTTCGCAACGGCACGAAGTAAACGCTTCGCAAATGAGGTGCAAGCTAATTAACTTGCACCTCATTTGGTGCGCCTAAAACCTTCTGTAAGAATTTTTCTAGTGGTTCCCAACCGGCTGGTTGAGAGCGAAACGCAATATATCCGTCTGGTCGAAGCAAATACAGTGACTCAGAACTGGCGCCATAGGTATTATGAGCATTTAGGTGTGGATCGAGATAGACGTTACCAGAGAAGTTCAAAGACGCAGGCACTATCGAATCAGCCACGATTAAATTGACGGTAACAATATCGCCGTATTTATCGTTTATGGCTTTGGCAATTGCTTCGACATTGCGATAGCCAGCTTCGGTGGGTTTGCCGTCAAACAAAAGTACGCTGTGCTTGGTTCCTCGAACAGCTTGATACAGATTAATTTGCCCACCGTCAATGCAATTAAGAACCACATCTGGTGCGTGATCTCCAGGCAACGGTGCACGAGCAAACTCCATCCAACTTGGTAGCGAAGGGCGCTCACTATTAATGCTAGCGGCCATTTGCACTGAATGCATGCTTCTATGCTCGGCGACAATGGGGCTGTGCCTATAGTTGACAGACATCATGGTGCCAACTTTGCGCAACCTTTGAACAAATACCTCTTGCTGGCCTAAGAAGCTAACCATATGATTGCGAATCTCTTTAGCAACAGGGTTGCGCAGAAAAGCCAGCTTAGTAGCCATGTCAGTGCCTTTTATTAGCTCTTGACCAACAGGATGGCGCTCTTCTTGATACGAGTTGAGCAAACTTTCGTGGGCTTTACCACGTATAACCAGAGCTAATTTCCAGGCTAAATTATAGGCATCTTGCATGCCTGTATTCATTCCCTGGCCACCAACCGGGCTGTGAATGTGGGCGGCATCTCCGGCCACAAATGAGTGCCCAACTCGGTAAGTAGATACGCTACGACGATGAATTTTGAACCAAGCCAACCAGTGAGTGGTCAAGATTTTCACATCACCAGGACCGCGCTTGTCTAAGAGGCTTTGCATGTAAGTCAATGTGGGAGCCTCGCCACTGGCACTAACTTCTTCAACATTAGCCATGGCGCGAAATCTACTATTGCCCATGGGGAAGAAAACCAGGGCGCCATCCTCATGGAAATAAGTAGATACTTCGTCTTCGGCAACTCCCGATTTAATATCAACATCGGCTAAAACAAACTGTTCAGCGTAAGCGCTACCTTCAAACGGCAGCTGCAAGAGTTTTCGCACAATACTATGAGAGCCGTCGCAACCGAGCACCCACGAATATGCAGCTGTTTCTTCTTCACCACTGGCATGTTTGAGCGTTGCATTGACCGCCTTGTCAGAATCAACGAGGTTGACTAGTTCAACTCCACGCTCAATTGTGCCGCCTAAAGAGAGCAAATGCTCGGCAAGAATGCGCTCAATGTCGCACTGAGAGAGCATTAAGATGAAGGGATAGGGCGAATCAATCTCAGCAGTGCTGACGTGCGCCAGCCTTGTCTTGCCAGTGTGCATAGAAAAACCGCCCACTATGTTGCCGCTGGCAATTAGCTTTTCGGCAAGCCCAATATTTTCAAACATCTCAAGGCTGCGGGCATGGATAGCAAGGGCTTTAGATTTATCGCTGGGGCTCTCTAGCTTGTCAATTACACGACAGACAATGCCATGGCGCATCAGCTCTATTGCCAGAGTTAAACCCGTGGGGCCAGCGCCAACCACTAGAACTCTGTCAGGGGAAAGCTCACTCATTACAAACCTCCAGCGATTTAAGTCCGTATTTTATCGCTTAATTTTCATACTTTGCATGTCATTTGAAGTAACTTTTCCAGAGAGCATGGCCGGGCACAAGTTGACTAGGCGTTCTCTCAAACGGGTATCTAAGGAGAGGAATCTTCTACTGGCTTCTGATAAATACTGGAGATTAGATGGAAATTGGCATTGGTGTACTAGGTTTCTTGATGATCTATTTGCTAACGTCTCTCAGAGTCGTTAAAGAATATGAGCGTTTCATTGTTTTTACTTTGGGTCGAGCAGATGGCGTACGCGGGCCGGGTTTGCAACCAGTTTTTCCAATTTTTCAGACTTCTAAAAAAGTAGACTTGCGCATTATCACTATGTCTATTCCGATGCAAGAAATTATCACCAAAGATAACGTATCAGCTAAGACCGCAGCAGTTTGCTTCTTTCAAGTAGTCGACCCGTTTAAGGCAGTCACCAAAATCGAAGACCCCTTCAATGCTACTTCGCAGGTAGCTCAGACGACCTTGCGCAGTGTGCTTGGCCAGCATGAGCTAGATGAACTGCTAACTGAAAGAGATGCAATCAATGCCAAACTATCAGCCATTATTGATCGCCAAACCGAAGGCTGGGGTGTCAAAGTTATTTCAGTAGAAGTGAAAGACGTAGAAATTCCTGAAAGCATGAAGCGAGCTATGGCCAAACAGGCCGAGGCTGAACGCGAACGCCGAGCTAAAATCGTGGCTGCCGAAGGCGAACACCAAGCCGCTGAAAAACTTGCCCAAGCAGCGCGTGTGATCGGCAGTGTTCCTGGCGCTATGCAACTGAGACAGCTACAAACTATGGTTGAAGTATCAGCAGAGAAAAACTCAACATTGATCTTCCCCGTGCCAATTGAACTAATGCAATTTGCTCAAGCTTCCGTAGAGAAGATTCGCGGTGAAAACAGAGCTGATCAGCAAGACAATAAAATCAAAATTGAAGAAAAAATCGCCGAGGCTGTGAAAATAAATAACCAATAGGAAGACTAGAGGTTGTTTTTCTGCTTAAGAAATTGCGGCAATGTCAATTCTTTTGGCTTCGCAACTATCCAAGAGAGGCCCTCAGCCACAGCATTTAGCAAATTATGTTGGGGATCTTCGGTGACCTCATCTTCAAAAATTAGGCGATAAGGTGCAAGGTTTTCGCCGTACCAGAGAAAGACCCTGGCATTGCTATTAGTATCATCAAAACTATCGCTAGAATTTTTCACAAGACCTTTTGTCTTCGATGGCACGACGCCAAAGTTGATCATCAAATGGTCTAGGTCTTGTGGAGCCGAGACATCGAATTGCCGCACATAATCAGCGATAGCGTCAAGCCCGCCAGAAAAATCAAGACCAGCTTTGACTTTGCCAAACATGCCATTTTCTTTAAAAGCACGGCCACGAATAATAATTAGTTCGCTGCTGCCTCTCTTATAGGTCAGCCATCCTCGCCAATCGGCCGGCACCAAGTCAGCTAAATGCAAGCCGATTTCATGCTCAACAGCTTGCTTCAACAAGTCACATTCTGCAGGTAAAACAGCCATGGCCTTAGCTCTAGCCGTTTCTTCTTTGGCAATTATTTCTGATTCTAATTCAAGCAATTTGATGTGTAACATCGCCAATCACGCAACCACTAGTTATAGTTCTTTGTAAACCATGAAAGCAGCCATTGCTAACATGATGGCACCAAAAGCGCGTTTCAGCGCTGTATCTTTTAAGCGCAATGCTAGCTTACTGCCTAACATCGAACCTGGTACTGCCCCTAACATCATCACAAGTACTAGCAAAAATTGTACATGGTGGTTGAGGCTGTGGGCGATAGTTCCTGGTACAGAGAGAGAGGCCACCACGAGCAAAGAAGTGCCAAAGGCAGACTTGGCACCCATGCCATAAACAGCCAGCAAAATAGGAATGAGTACAAAGCCACCACCAACACCAAAGAAACCAGCTAAGAGCCCAGTCAAAAGCCCAATTGGAAAGACCTGATACCAGTTTCGTTTTTTTGGCAAAGCATCAGTTATGTCGACAGGCGCGCTGTAAACTGAAGTTTGATCAAGCTCAGATTGTGCAGCCGCCTTTTTCTTCAACTTACCGCTGAAGCCAGACAGCAAGTCGATTCCAGATAGACTAATTAAAGCAGAGAAGAGCAGCATAAGAGTGCGACCCTGAACATGAACAGTCAATTCGGCACCAACTAGGGTGCCTATAATTGCCGGTAAAACCAAGAGCTTTACCATAGTCATATCTACGAGCTTTTCTTTGATGTAATTCATGGCTCCGGCCACCGAAGTTGGCACTATCAAAGCCAAAGTTGTGCCGATAGCCATGTGGGCATCAAGGTGCATAATCAGGCGCAGCATAGGCGTACAAACAATGCCACCGCCGACTCCAAAGGTTCCAGACAAGATGCCAGTGACGAGCCCTATGAGAAGGGCCTGTATGACTTCTAAAAGTGAAAAGGGAAAATTCAAGGCTTACATGTAATTGGCAAGCAGCTTGCCAAGATCTGGGTTTTCAACAACCATTTGGTTAAAGTTAGCATTTTTTGTTAGTCGTTTAGCTATTGAACGATCGTGCTTAATTGCCCTGTAAATTCCCTCAGGGTCAAGAGTGACAACCCTCAAGGCTTGTGGATTTTTTGTCAAAACGATGGCAGCAGAGCCCCATTTAGTGATCCGTCTGCAGGTATAGTGATCGGCTTCAGCAATTTTATCTAAATGCGGATGAGCAGCCAAAACTCGCGCCGAAGCGGCATGGCTACAAATGGCAGCAACTAGACCCGGGTCGGCTGTGACCATTTTGTCTAACCAGCGCATACGAGCCATTTTTACAGCCGTCGCAGTATCACTGCGAATAGATTTAGCACTTACCGCAGTCTTCAGTGGCGGTCTCAGCTCTGGATTGGTTGTCTGAGCCAAAGCCCCAAGCGGCAGGCTGCTTGCAAGAAATGCCAAAGAAACTGCCGCAAGCAAAAAGAGCGGCAAACTAAAAGCAATTGCACGAGTATTTTTGTTAGCCTGAATAAATGGCATCTGCTAGTCTCAAATGTGTGGTCTTTGACCATCCGGATTTTATCACTGTTAAGCTATCTTAGACCTGAAGCCGAGGAACAAATGTCCAACAGCGGAGAACATCCAGAAGACAGCGCCAGAAGGCTAGACGAACCCGCAGGTGACAATGCCAGCGAGGCCAAAGAGCGCCTCGAACTCGATTCTTCAAAATCGTTCAAAGCTGAGGGGGCTGCCGGTCTCTCAAAAGAGGCTGCTCGGCGCAATTATCTGATAAAAGGGCAAGAACAAGAGCCCAAAATGACCAGACATATAGAGCCAGAAGGCAATAGAGGGTTTAAGACCAAAGAATTTACGGTCATGAGCCAAGCAGAAAAGGCTCTGATAGCAACCCCTCCTTTTTTAAGACCTGAGCAACTTGCGCGTAAGGGCTTCACTCAAGCACCGGGCGAAGATAAAACCTTTGAAAGGTTTAAGCCTAGAATCAATGAATTACTCGCTCTGACAGCCCCAAGCCATGAGCGCGACTACGGCCCCAGCCTTTCTAGAGCTGAATCGAAAGGTCTTGCCGAAACAAGAGAACGGTTAGCCAATTGTGACAATCTCAACGACGCTCTCTCAAATGCACTTCATCTAGCTCGGCTCTATCAACATTTACGATATATTGAAGAGGCTAAAAGAGCGACCTTGTTTGCTCTCGGTATTGATCTCGATAATCCAATGGGCAAGCAGCTTTTAAAGGAACTAGAACGCGTGCAAATTTCTGAACTGGGTCTGAAGTCATCACTAGAACCTTCTCCTTTTTCTAAATCAGCCCTACGCAATCGCATTATCAATCTGAGCGGTGGCAAAGTGATTGTCGTCGGCGACTTATTGATAGACGAATTGGTTGAAGGCCGTCCAGAGCGAATTTCTCGCGAAGCACCAGTCTTAGTACTTGAGCATGTCGACACTGAACTGATTCCGGGTGGTGCCGCCAATACAGCTCACAACATTACAGCCCTTGGTGGCAAATGCCACGCCATTGGTGTTTGCGGCAAAGATGACTATGCTCCTAAATTGGCATCTGTACTTGAGCGCTATGGCATCACCTACGATTTGATTGAAGACGAAAGCCGACCAACCACCGTCAAGAGCCGAGTGATATCAAAATCGCACTCATTACTCCAGCAACTCTTGCGTATCGATCGCATATCTCACGCAAAAATAAGCAGCGAGATTGAGTCGCGCTTGATTGAGAAAATCAACAGCGCCAATCAATCGTTTCATGCCATTATTGTTTCTGACTACAAAGCAGGTGTGATCACCGATGGTGTCATTGCTGCAGTAAGAGCGCTCGCAGAAAACCGCGACACTATGGTCATTGTTGACGCCCAGAATAGCTTTGAGCGTTTCGGTAATTGCACTTTGATGACACCGAATCAACCCGATGCAGAAGCAGCTTCTGGCATCAAAATCACATCTAAAGAATCTCTCAAACAGTTAGGCGAATTGCTCTTGAACAAATCAAGAGTTAAGGCACTATTAGTTACCCGCGGCGGAGACGGCATGGTGCTCTTTGAGCGCGGCAAGCCCATGGTTGAGCTGCCAGCATTTAACCGCTCTGAAGTATTTGATGTCACCGGCGCTGGTGACACAGTAGTAGCGACTATGGCTTTAGCACTGACATCAGGAGCAAGCATGCCAGAAGCTATGGCCTTGGGTAACCTCGCGGCATCTATTGTCGTGCGCAAACCGGGCACCGAAGTCACAAGCCAAAAAGAGATGCTACACCATCTTGAGCAACTCAATTTACCTGAATAAAACGCTGTGTCCGAGACGGAGAGACGCTGGGACATTGACTCACAAAAACCAAAAACCGCACTTAATTCTCCCTGCCGGTACCCAGATAGTGACCGTGGTAGAGTGCCGTGGTTTGGCTGGAGAAGCGCAGCGCAGACAAGGTACAGTCGGGAAAATAATCAAAAGCCCTACAGATAGTACCCATGCTTATGTAATTCAATTTCCGGACGGCGGTCAAGTCAGTTTGCATCGCCAAGAAATCGCCATTCGCAAACAAGTGCAAAGCCTCAATTTTGATCGACCTCAAGCCCTCTCTGACAACTCTGATCTAAACAAATACATAATCTATCGCTGCATAGTTGGCTCAAGAGCTTACGGTCTCGATGTTGCCGGTTCTGATACCGATAGACGCGGCATCTATTTGCCCCCGGCCGATTTGCACTGGTCGCTCTATGGCCTACCAGAACAAATTGAAAATGAACAAGATGAAGAGTGTTTTTGGGAATTACAAAAATTTCTGATCTTGGCTCTCAAGGCTAATCCGAATGTACTTGAATGTCTTTATACACCGCTTGTAGAACTAGCATCTCCCATCGCTGAAGAACTACTGCAAGAGCGCTCTCGTCTACTCTCGAAATTGGTTTACCAAACCTACAACGGCTATGTGCTATCGCAATTCAAAAAACTTGAAGGTGATTTGCGCAACCATGGTGAGCTTAAATGGAAACACGTGATGCATCTCATCAGACTGCTAACATCTGGCATCACAATTTTAAAAGAAGGTTTTGTACCAGTAAAAATTGAAGAAAGTCGAGAAAGACTGCTTGCCATTCGCAACGGTCAAATTACTTGGGAAGAAGTAAATGCCTGGCGTCTAGAGTTACACAATCAATTTACCCAGGCTTTTGATCAGACTAAATTACCAGAGCGACCAGACTATGAATGGACCAACGATTTTTTGATCAGGGCCCGCCGAGCAATGATTTAAACTACAGAGCTAATTCGCGAGAAAAAGCGACACTGACGAAAAACGATATTAAAAAGAAAAAGAAGAAGAAGAAAAAGAAGATACTGCCATGAGACCACTAAGCGTTCTGAGATTTCTCGTAGTTAGCTCTTACTCTGTTGTAGACAAGGTCTGTAGGCTCATTGAACTTAGCAATTGAAGTCATAAAGTCACGTTGAACATTAGCAGGCAGTCTTTCGATACTTTCGCTGCATTTGTCAGCAACCTGAAAACCGTGAGCCATGATTTGCTCAATCATGCGTTCGTTAGCTGCAAGCATTTCACGTATGCGCATTGCCTCTGGGTTGGTTTTATCGCCTGATTCTGCCCGAGGATCTATCATTGATTCGGCCTGTAGTTCTTGATGAAACTTGTGGTTGTGGCTGGACTCAACTCTACTAACTTCAATTTCGTTATTTTCAATCGCCATGATTAGTAACCTCTAGAAATATGGGGTGTCGCCCTCGCGTGAATATGTCTATCGACATTAGCGAAATCTTCGACAAGGCATTTCGTATAAACCCCATGCTTTTGCCAAAGTTTTTTTTCTTGCCCGCATTCAAGTGTTCAAATAGAACTTTAGTAATTAGTACAATTATTTGATGACCGCCATCTCCCCTGACATGTCGACAATGCAGCTGCTCAAGAT
>JBBRMD010000033.1:0-59068 GCA_038231015.1 Candidatus Obscuribacterales bacterium | reverse complement strand
GATAACCCGCTAGCTGTGGATTCTGACTTGAAGCAGCAAGAAATATCGAGCCTACGCAAATAGGCAGTCAGACGATAGTAAAAAGACCACCGCAGAGCAATCTGGGTGGTCTTTTTGTTTGCGCATTCTTTGCGTATTTGTCTAGGAATCTATCTGGAATCTATCTGGAATCTATCTGGAATCTATCTGGGATTTATCTAGGAATTTATCTAGGAATTTATCCGGGACCTTAGCTAGTTGTTTAGCTAAGTTATTTATTTGTCCGATTTCGGGACGGAAATCGGACATTTTCGAGCCTTCATTAGGGGTTACCCCACTGCGCCCATAAAATGCCAACATCCCGGAGTTATCGTATTCCAGTCGAGCACTTTGCAACCGACGGCCAACTTACTAGCAAAATATCAAACCGTCCCTCCGCAATTGAATAGGTGGAACTATATGGTTAGAGTCAATAATCTAGCAAACGACGCAGCTTCAGACCAAGTCAAAGCGGCACCAGAATCATCTCCATTTGCTAGCTCCATTGACCTTTTCAAAAGCGACAATTCCTGCTCACGCAGCGGCAGCCTGCCATTCGGTTTTGACAACAATTTTTCTATCAGCGGTCTCGATACCGGCAAAGGTACTGGCTTTACCTTCAAAGACAATATGCCAGTTCTTAGAACTGACACCAAAGGCTTTGATGACAACATGCCAATTCTTCGAACCGATACTAAAGGCTTTGACGACAATATGCCCGTGCTTCAATTCAGAAGCGACGACATCTACAACATTGCTCCAAATGTAAAACCAGATTGCTTTATTGACACTGGCATCTCTGATGATATCGGCGCAAGAAAGCTGCCAGACACAAGCATCACTGATGACATTGGTGCAAGAAGACAACCAGATCTTGGCATCACCGACGACATCGGACCAAACGCCTGCAAACCATCAATAGATTTCAGAATTCCTGAGAATACTTGGGGCGCACTAGATACAGATTTGCTGTTTGGCGATATGCCCCTGACGAAACACGGTGGCGGTAGCGGCGGCAGTGGTGGCAGCGGTGGTGAAGGCGGCAGCGGTGGTGAAGGCGGCAGTCGCGGTATCGCCGGTAGCGCCCCGCATCATGCTGGTGTTGGAGATGGCGGATTTAGTGATGGCGCTGGTGGTGGCGGAAGCAGCCATTCAGATAGATCTATTGCCAACAGAATGCCCGATGAAGATGTTGCTGCTCCTATCGATAGACCAAGAGGAAGTGTTGGATACGGCGACGCACCGATCAATGGCTCCTCCGATGAACTTCCTAAATTGCCCCTAGAAGGCAAGTCAATATTAGAACTCGATCCTAAAATCAACCCCCGTCTCGGCTGTGCTCTAGCTGTGTCTGGCGCTCTACACGAGCTAGAGCCAAGCTTCCCTGTTACCAATAATAACAAGCAACTTGCTCAGCTCTTGAAGCAGCACGGCTACGAAGCCGTTCCCCAAGACGGTTCGATCAACGGCGACAACATGAACCCTGGTGATGTTGTAATCGGTCAACGCCCAGCCGGAATGCCTGGACATGCAGCCATCTACAAAGGCCAAGGCAAAATCTACGAAAACGACAGCGACAGTGGCATCATTATTGGTAACGGAAACCTTGATCGCTTCAATGACAAAATGCACGATCAAGCTGGCCGCTGGAACAAGAACGGCTTCTCAGATGTAACCGTTTATCGCAAAGTACCTGTAGTTGGTTCGAGCAACTACTAATATCTACGCGACGAAATTCAAGCATTCACAACTTGCCCAAGACTAATAGCCACATCGAAGCCTTCCGAAGCCGAGGAGAAAAATGAAATGACAGACTTCAATGCAATTTTTAGAACTGAAACAGATGCAGAAAAACAGGCTAGCGCTCAGACATCAGAAGTCAATCAGGTTAGCCAAGCCCTTTACGGCGCACTAAACCGCGGCGACTATTTGGCAGCAGGCAAATCACTACAAAAAGCTGGTTCCTGTCAATGGCAAGATATCCTAAAAGGCGATGGCACAAATAGCATAGCTAACGGCACGAAATTCCCTGCACATTTCTCGCTAGAGAAAGATAAAACCAGCGTCGAGATATTTGAAAGAATCGTCAGCACAAGCAGAAGATCTAACACCTTGGTGCCACGACTAACCGTGACAGACGAGAGCTGCGAAAAGAAACTAAAAAAATAGCCTACTAGACCTTCTCTTCAACGATTGAATCAACTTTCTCGGTATAGAAGCCTAAGTGCTCCTTGATCTCAGCAACAGCTGCATAAGGCTCTTCATAGCAGAAAGCAGCTTTGATTGAGCTAGTGTCGCCGTTTTTGATATTAAAATAAGATGCATCACCTTTGTACGGGCAATAGCTAGTCTTTTCGTTGCGCTCAATCAATTCCATTTTAATGTCTTTGCGTGGAAAGAGAAAGCGCGAAGGGCTGCCAGCTTGGTGCAGGACAAGGGCCTCTTTGGTATCGGCAATGACAGCGCCGCCAAACTTCACAACAACACGCGAAGGGCTGTGCTCAACGGTGATTGGGTGGTCTGGTCCTGGTATCAAAACCGTCTTCTCTGTCATGATTAACTCCTTGGCTGCTGGCAATAGCCTCTACAAACAGCATTGTGAATTACTGACAAAGCTTTGGGCCACTTTCTTTATAAATTCTCGCCTTTCTGCTCCAGATTGTAGCTTTAGACTAATTGGCGCAATAAACAAACAAATAAACGAACAAATAAATGGTCTCAAGACTTAACTTTTAATATTTCAGCCAAAGCATTCAGCAGTTTATCGTTCTGGTCGGCCGTACCGACTGTAATGCGCACTTTGTCTGACAAGCGAGGCAAGTTCCACCAGCGTACCAAAATAGAGCGGCTCTTCAATTCGCTATAGACGTCCTTGGCACTCACAGATGCAGGCACTTGGGCCAAGAGAAAATTAGAGTGTGATTGCGGCATACTGAAACCCAAGGCAAGCAGAGCAGAATATAATCTGCCTCTCTCAGCGCAGACCTTCTGCCAAGTAGAACGGGCATATTCTTGATCAAGCAAAGCTGCTGTAGCGGCAGCAATAGATACCACATCGCAAGGATATGAATCGCGCACCTTAACCAGCTCTTTCAGCAGAGGCGCTTGAGCAATGGCATAACCAAAACGCAAACCAGCAAGAGAATAGCCTTTAGACATACTGCGTAGAATAACTAAATTACTATATTTGTGCACCAAGAGCAGTGCACTATCGGCAGCAAAATTGACGTATGCTTCGTCAATCAAAACGACTCCGCGAAAATTCTTCACGACATTCTCTATGCTCTCTAAAGGCTCAAGGTGGCCAGAAGGAGCATTAGGGTTAACAATCATCAACAGAGCAGCATCAACGTCCTCCACACCAGCAGGAAGCTGCCATTCAGTGCCGACAATATCGTACGACAAGATCAAAGGCCGAGCTGCTTGCAACTGCGTCAAAACCGGATAGAGCGAATAGGAAGGCTCAAGAAAAGCAACAGCGTCATTGCCTGCAGCAGCACAAGTACGAATGATCACATTGAGCAAATCATCGCCGCCATTGAAAGTCAAAATCCAATCAGCTGGCACACCATGCAACCGACTTGCCTCTTCTCTAAAGACGCGAGCGGTAGGGTCTGGATAGCGACGTACTAATTCTGCTCCCCTGGCTCCTTCTGCGCCGATTGCCGCAATGGCGGCTAAAGCCTTGGGCGAAGGGGGATAAGGATTTTCATTAGTATTGAGCTTAATTGTATTGGTATCACTAGGTTGTTCACCGGGTGCATAGCCTTCAATTTGCGCAATATCTTCTCGCACCAGATTAGTCATGACCCCTTACTCCCCTTACTCCCCTTACTCCCTTTACTCCCTTTAAACAATTCTTGCTCTAGCAGCGGCTGCGTGAGCAGTGAGGCCCTCTAAGTCGGCGAAACCGGCTGTCAGTTTAGACAATTCAGTAGCGGTGCCAGAAAGATGCAGCCAACTTTGGCCGCGCAAAAAAGTAAATGGATTTAAGCCACCAGAAAAGCGAGCAGCACGGTTGGTCGGTAATGTGTGATTGGGGCCAGCGGCATAGTCGCCATAGGGAACAGTGGCGTTGTAGCCCATAAAGAGCGCCCCATAGTTATTCAACTGCGTTTTTATTGCAGTCGGTTCTTTTACTTGTAATTGCAAGTGCTCGGGAGCAATATTATTAGCCGCAGCAATACAAGACCCAAGTGAATCGAGCACGACAATAGCACTGGCACCCAGAGCAATATCGATGTAGTCAGGCAAATTGAGTGAACTAATTTTCTCAACCAAAATAGCAGCTACAGACCTGGCTAATGCCTCATCGTCAGTCAACAAATAAGAGCGAGCATTAGGGTCGTGCTCAGCTTGAGAAAGCAAATCAAGAGCTAGCCATTCAGGCTTGGCCCCGGCATCAGCGACGATAGCAACTTCGCTTGGCCCAGCCAACATATCGATACCAACCTTGCCGTAGACTTGGCGTTTGGCCTCAGTTACATATTGATTGCCCGGGCCAACAATGAGATCTACTGGCTTGATGCTCTCTGTACCGTAGGCCATAGCAGCGACTGCTTGGGCACCGCCCAGTTCGTGAAACTCAGTCACTCCAGCCAAAGAGCCGGCATACAATATCTCGTCTTTCAACGAAGGAGAGACAATGCAAATATCTTGCACACCGGCAACTTGAGCCGTTACCGCTGTCATCAAAGCAGTGGATGGCAGGGGATAGCGACCAGCCGGAATATAGCAAGCAACTCGCGCAACCGGTTTAAAGTCAAACCCTGCGGTGTATTCCCCACAATCGAGAGAAACAGGTTTGGCTACTGCCACAACTGCCTCAGCGAAGCGGCGAATGCGTTTAGCAGCCTCATCTAATATATTTTTTGTTTCCGGTGGCAGTCTTTTAACTAGTGCTTCGCGAGCAGCACTATCAAGCAGCACCTTATTTGGTACCTTGTCTTTGAACTTCTTAGCCAAGTCAGCCAAGCCAAGATCACCGGCCGTACGAACTAATGTGATTATCTCTCTCACCGAATTCTCAAGCTTTAGCTCTTCAGATGTGACTAGCTCAGAAGCTGAATTGTGTTTATCAGATTCGTCCGATTTATTGCTCGACAAGTCAATTTGGCAAGTCGTTCTTGCCAAGCAAGCGGCCCATTGACGCGCTGGCTCGCCAACAAGCAGAGGAATTATTTCAGCAGTTTTAGTATCTTTCATTATCGTCTTCTACCAGCTAATTCTGACTCTATTTCTTTCCACTCAATACCTTCATCAACAGCTAAGACGCTAGCAAAATACAAGAGATCGGCAATTTCCCAGCGCAAATTATCTTTCGATGAGTGTGATACCACTTCATAGGCTTCTTCCATAATTTTTTTTAGAAGCAAACGACGGTCAGCGAAAAGTGTTTGTGTATATGACTTTGATGGTGGCTCAGCTTTTCTTGATTGTAAAGTCTCGAACAATTCGTTCATAGAGAATTTGCGATCGGCAGAGGCGGTACCGAAACAACTATACGTATCATTGTGGCAAGCGGCCTTAGTCTGCTCAACAGTGAAGAGTAAGCAGTCGCGGTCGCAGTCAACTCGGCACGAAATCAGTTTTTGTGTATTGCCTGATGTGAGGCCTTTCTCCCAAATCTCACTGCGCGAACGGCTGTAATAAACGCCTTTGCCTTCACGCAATGCGCGCGTCAGTGATTCAACAGTGCTATAAGCGACCATAAGAACCTGACCGCTAAGATCTTGCACGACTGTTGTTAACAGACCATCAGCCTGAAACTTGACGCTCTTAACTACTGCATCAACAGGGTCAATCAAACCGGTGTAAAGCGCCATGCCGACCTGTACATCGATGCCGAGTGCCGAAATTTCAACCACTTCATCAAGCTTGGCAATGCCACCAGCAACCGTCAGTTGACCAGGCAGGCGCTTCTTCAAATCTTTGATGGCTGCAATGTCCATACCCTGCAAACAGCCCTCACCTTCAACAAAAGTAGTGAGAAAACCTGAACACAGTGGAGCCAAGCGCTCAGCCCGCGCCCAGATAGTTTCGCCAGTCGAATTCTCCCAGCCCTTATCTACAACTATTTCGCCACGATGATCGAGAGCTACCATAATTTGCTGGGGGGTGAACTTTTCAAGAAACTCAGGGGTAGCCATGGTACCGACAATGAGCCGCTTGGCGCCTGCTTTTAAATATTCGCGACCAGATTCAACATCGCGGATACCGCCACCGACTCGCACATCGGCAATGCGACAAATGTCTTTAATCAGTTCGCGATTATTGCCTTTACCCATGGCGGCGTCTAGGTCAATCACTGCAATTTCGCCGCACCGATTAAACTCGCGCGCAAGCTCGATGGGGCTGCGCTCGCTTTCAAGCACAAACTCTTTGCCTTGCTTCAATTGCACGGCTTTACCATCAATGATATCGATGCTGGGAATTAACATAAGCGAACTGTGATGCCCTCGTTTTTAAGAGTGGTTTTGACTTGGTTGACTGTGAATAATCCATCATGAAATATGCTAGCGGCTAAAGCTGCATCGGCCTGCCCAGCAGAGAAAACATCGACAAAGCTCTGGGGGTTCTTGGCCCCACCAGAAGCAATTATAGGTATGGGCAAGTGCGAAAATGCCGCCACCATTTCAATATCAAAACCTTCTTGGGTACCATCGGCGTCCCAAGAAGTAAGCATAAACTCTCCAGCCCCTAGCTCAACGCACTTTTGCGCCCAGGCTCTCGCACTAAGGCCGGTGGAGACACTGCCGCCCTTGGTCAAGACATCCCAAAGCGGTTGTTGAGAATCTAGTGTTTGAGAGCCCACCACTTTGCGAGCGTCAATGGCGACCACGCAGCACTGCGAGCCGCAGGCCGCAGCTATTTCGGCAATGAGCTCAGGGCGTTGCACTGCAGAAGAATTGATAGATACTTTGTCAGCACCCAATGACAATAATTTTTTGACGTCATCTAATTTAGAGATGCCACCACCAACGGTGAAGGGAATAGAAAGATGTTCTGCCACTGAGCGCACCAAGTCGAATACGGTGCTGCGCTCTTCACGCGAGGCCGAGATATCCAAGAACATCAATTCATCAGCACCTTGGCGCTGGTACTCAATAGCGAGCTCAACTGGGTCACCAATATCGCGAAGATTTTGAAACTTCACGCCTTTGACAGTGCGGCCATTGGCCACATCTAGGCAAGGAATAATTCTTTTGCAAAGGCCACTAGACGACATTACTCACCCATCGCTTCAATAGGCTCTCACCAAATTCGCCACTTTTCTCAGGGTGAAATTGAAAGGCTGTGATATTGCCAGTCGACACAGCGGCGCAAAACGAACCGAAGTAATTAGCCTCATAGAGGGTTACCTCGTCGCTCTCAGGCTTGGCATAATATGAATTGACGAAATAGACAAACCCGGTCGGCCAGCTTCTATTGTCGTCGTTGCCGTTCTTATCAGTAACTGCTTTTACTTCGTTCCAACCGGTCTGAGGCACCTTACCTTCGGTATATTTGACGACACGCCCCTTGATCAACCCGAGACCGGCAACCCCAGGCGCTTCCTCGCTGCTATCAAAAAGCACCTGCATGCCGACGCACACGCCAAGAAATGGCGTGCCAGCCTGCACTAGAGCTTTGATTGTCTGATCGAATTTGCCTTGGCGCAAAGATGCCATAACTGCCCCAAAAGCTCCCACACCAGGCAAAATAATCGGCCGTGAACCGTCAGGCGGATTGTTCAAATCAACTTGGTTGAACTTGACACCAAGCCTGGTCAAACTGCGCGCGACACTGCCAAGGTTGCCACCGATTGAAGTGACTAAATCTACAGAACCTTGGCCAGACTCAGCTTTCATCCAAGACACCTTTGGTGCTTAGATACTCTCCGCTTTCAAGAGGAATAACTGCTTGCCTTAAGGCTTTGCCCAAGCCCTTAAAAACAGCTTCAATAACATGGTGATCATTGTCGCCATATAGCTCGTGACAGTGCAGAGTGGCTCGCAATCCATCAACAAAGCCTTTGAAAAACTCTCTAAATAAATTAGGGTCAAGGTGGCCCACTTCAAAGTTACCGAACTGTACTTTCCAGGTGAGGTTGCGGCGACCACAAAGGTCGATAGCAACCGTCACTAGACTGCCATCCATCGGATAAGTAAAGCAACCAGCGCGATTGATTCCGGCTAATCCGCCTAAAGCTTTGAAGATTGCCTCACCCAAAGTTATGCCGGTATCTTCAATTAAGTGATGAGGATCGACTTCAATATCGCCGACAGCGCGCACCTTGAGACCAAATCTGCCGTGCACTGCAAAGGCTTCAAGCATGTGCGAAAGGAAAGGCAAACTAGTTTGTATATCAGGAGGGCTAGGTTGATCTAAATTGACTTCGATAGTGATATCGGTCTCTTTAGTCTTTCTGGTGACCGTAGCCAGTCTGTCGATCTTCTTAGTCATATTGCCCTTCTTACTTTCATTTTCTGTCGTATTTGTTGAAGTCGATGTCATAGTGAAAATACCTGCCTAAGCTCATTAACCGATTGGAGTACTATCTGGGCACCGGCTGCACTGAGGGCATCAGCCGGCAATGTTGAAGTGATACCAATACGTGCCAGATTGGCATCTCTTGCCGCCCACATATCGTCGACAGCGTTACCGACATAGACACCGGCTTTTAAATTGAAATCTGCAATCAATTGTAAAAGGTAATCAGGCGATGGCTTAGGTGCTTTTCCTGGCACATCATTTAAACAATAAACACGTTTAAATACTGGGTCAAGGCGACTTCCCCAAATTGGATCATATTCGGGTCTGGTGCGACCAGTAACGATGAAAATTGGGTGACGTTGTGATATTTCAGAGAGAAGTTGATCATCAAACAAAGCAAATTCATTAGTTGGTGCCAATTGCAAATACAAGTCAGTTGCTTCTTGTACAATCTTAGAAAGCGGCTCGTTAAAGCCACGTCGGCGCAACAATTCAGCGGTTGTCACCCAATCGTCGTTGTAGCCACCTTCTTGCCTAAGATCGACAATTTCTTGATCAAATAATGGTGCTCCAGAATATTTTTGTACCATTTGTTTGATGGTTTCATCAAAACTTTTGGACGTATCAACAAGAGTGCCGTCAAGATCAAAAATTACAGCATAGCTGGCATCGCTAGCCTGGGGCACGATAGGCTTGCCTGTAAAATTGCTGGCAAAGTCACTCATTTATCGTAGCCCGCCACGATTTTTTCTACTTTATATTCAAGAATGTCACGAGCACCAAGAGCGACAAGCTTAGGAATTAAATCAGGCACTTCTTTGGTGGGCACAGCAATTTTGATAGCATAGCCGTCACCGTTGTATAACTCTGAAATTGTAGGAGCGCGCATACAAGGAAGTTTGCTCACCACTTGTTCAAAGTCTTCGCGCGAAACGTTCATTTCAAGCATCACTTTTTGCTTAGCCAAGAGTGTACTCTTCATCAGCATTGTCATCTCTTCAAGCATGCGGCGTTTGATTGGATCTTCTAATGCTTTGGGATTACAAATAAAGCGTGTGGTCGAGCGCATAATTTCTTCGACGATAACTAGCCGGTTGTGCTTAAGTGTTGTCCCAGTGGAAGTGTTGTCGACAATGATATCGGCATCTTCAGGAGGTAGAGCCTCAGTGGCGCCAAAGGTCTGCAAGAAAATAGCATCAAGTTTATTCTGTTCAATAAAACGTTTTGCCAAATTGCGATACTCAGAAGCGACTATCAACTTTCTACCAAAATTCTTAGTTCTAAAATCACCATCGCCCAGTAAAGCTTCAGGCATGGCAGCAACTATACGTACTGGATCAAACTGCAAATCGAGCAGTTCGACAACATCAGCGTCTTGCTCAACCGTCCAGTCGTAACCTGAAAAGCCACAGTCGTGCCGACCGAGGGCAACGAGACTAGGTATATTTTGTGACTTTAGCAGTTTAGTAATTACATGAGGGTCAGAACAAATAGGGCTATAGGAGCGGCCGTCGGTGAGAAAATTCATGCCAATTTGACTCAGGAGAGCCATCACCTTTTCTTGAATGCGTCCTTTAGGAATAGTGAGGCGCAAATCAGTCTTCAGGCTATTTTCTTCAGGCGTCTTGGTGGTCATTTAATCATCCTCAAAATTGCATAAAAAAAGAGCCCGCAGGGAGCGAGCTCTAAACAGTTTCGTGCGTAAACGCAAGGTGGCTGCTAGTCCGCTCCATCGAGAAACATATGATGATGGTGATGGTTGCGGCTGGTCATTTCTTAGAGAAACCTGCTAAACGTTAACTGAGCTGAGGTTAACATCGTGCCGCACAGATGGCAAGGCCTTACTACGAATGTTTAAGGTTTTTCTTTTTCAGCAGATACATTATCACTCCGCTTATAAATAGAACGCTGGGACTAAGGCCAACCAAAAACCACAATGCTTTGACGAAATAGTAACTAGCGCCCGGCCCCCATTGGCCAAAGTGCACAGGCAGCATCCAAGCCATTATCTGTTGATCAAGGGGCATCTTTGCTGGGTCTTCGATAGCTTGCAAACTGGCATCTGATTGATTGCAGACGACAGTAATGCAACGAGGAATTACGTACTGCTCAGTGAGGTTAACCATGCGCACTCGCAATTTATCAGTGATTGCAACTGCCACCATATTTGGTAGCGCACTTTTGGCAGTGATTAGCATGGCATCATAAGATGGTTGGATTTTTTCTTTCACACCGCTAATCTCTTTGGATTTTCGGGGTTCAACAGCGTCTTTTGCGGACTGCCCTTCTGATGCTAACGACCCACCAGTTAACACGGCCACAATCACTTTGGCCTGATCGCGCCATAGGTCGCTAGAGGCTGTCAGAGCCAAGACAAACAAAATAGACCCAGCGAAAAAGCCCACAGCATTGTGAGTATCGAAAATCTTGCGACTGAAGGTGCCATTTAGTTTGATAGAAATTTTTTGTTTAAGTTGAGTTAGCACTTTGTGCATCTTGAAAGGCACAACCAGACCGGCAATTGATGACCACCACAACCAAGAACCAGAAAGCAACAAAGCAAAGATACCAAACACAGCAAAGCGGTGCACTTCTTCACCGAGATCATCTAACAAAAGGCGAGCATGCAAATTGTGCACAGTACGGAAAAACCATCCACCGCTGAGCTGCTCGGCCACTATCTTTCCGCTATAAGGATCGATAATTGTTTGCCTTGACTGGGCACCCTTTTGGCCCGGCGTTTTTAGTTTATAGCCAATAATCAAGGCCTGACTTGCTTCAGTTGGTAGGGTCATAAAAGAAAGCGAACTGCCTGGATGCCCTTCATTGAAGACTTTAACAAGACTATCGAGGGGCAGGGGCTCCGCATTAGCAGGCACGTTTACGAAATAGGCGGCGGGTTTGAATAGACGATGTAGCTCGGTCTTAAAGACTAGAGTGCTGCCAGTCAAACCCATAAGACTGAAATAAAGACCAAGCAAAAGAGCGAGACAAAGATGGAGTGATAATAGGCCTTTGCGGAGTCGCCTGACTGCAGTAGCTGTATCGGCTTTCTCGGTGGCAGCGCTATTCATTTGCTGTTTTGATGTTCCTAAAACTGGCGATTCTTGCTGCCTGACAGTCAAATAACCCGCTGGATTAATCTTTTGCCGCAAATTGGGCTTTCTGAGGCATAATTATGGCTTCTTGACATCAGCTCAATCCCCCGGAGCATTACTATGGCAGATAAAATCGAAGCTACTGCGAAAGCAGTGGAAACCGCTGGCTTAGAAAAGGGCGATAAGAACCCCTCACTAAATCTGGTAGACATCAAGGGAGACCCGGCCACAAAGCTAACAGAGGTGCAGAGCAAAACCGCCACTGACACCGCCTTAAAGGGTTTTCCTACTGTAGATTTAGTCGATTCAGGAAGCTCGGCTGACTCACCAAGAAAGGCCGAAAATCGTAGTTCGCTGAGCGCCAAAGAAACTCCTCATACTGCAGGAACGGGCAACTGGGCCAAACTAGAGGGCTACACTCTAGCCACCGAGAAGCACCAAGATTCGCCCAGAGAACAGAATCGCAAATCATTGGACACGAAAGAGCCCCCTAAATTTGAAGGCACAGGCAACTGGTCGCCCCTCGAAAACTACACCCTGGCAAATCCACCGAAGCCTGATAGTTCACAAGGCACACACCAGCGCAAGCCAGTGAAGCACTAACTAATTCGCGCACTAGACTAATCTATAAATCAGCCAGCCTTGCGGAATGTGAGATTGTAGCGATAAGCTCCAGTAAGCTCATGCAAGCCGTCTTTGAGCGGCAAAATTCCGTGGAAATTTAGGCGTGATGGGCCGCCCCAGACAACCACATCACCGTGGGTGAGCTGAACTTTCCTCGTGGAGTGACTGCGCTCCATTCCCCCAAAGAGAAAAGTTGCAGGTAGTCCCAACGAAACCGAAACGATGGGCTGACTGAAATCTTCCTCATCCTTGTCTTGATGCAAAGTCATTTTCGCGCCAACCTTGTAGCAATTGATCAAACAGGCATCAGGGACAAAGTCAGGAAATCCTCCTACAAGGGCGGCTCTGCCTGCCAGGGCTATAAAAGAAGCAGGCATGGCTGGCCAAGCTCGACTTGTTTCTGGATCGCTTGCTTGATAGCGATAGCCCTTGCGATCGGTCACCCAGCCAAGGTCTCCGCAGTTCGTCATGGATACTGACATGACAAAGCCGCCAGGAGTGACCATGTGGCGCAAAGGGGCACTAGCTATGACTGCCGACAAATCGGCCATGAGCGGTTGTGCGGGTTGAGAAAGTTGCTGACAGAACTTGCGCAGCAAGACCGCTTGCGAACCTAAAGCTTCTTGAAAGGCAAAGTTTTCAGCGGCAGCGAATAAATCCAACCTTTGGGCACCTGAACTTCTGCGACAATCTTACGTATATGTCAAATTTACCAAACCACGAGCTGCCTAGCCCTCTTATTATTGTCATTGAATCGAAAAGAGCTGTTTCGAATAGTCTAATTTCGAATAGAGCCGTTTCAGCTAGTGTCAAAATTGCCCGCTGGCTCACACTTACTCTTGGGGCTGCTGCCCTACTTAGCTGCAGCCTAATGTTCGGAATTGCTTCCGCCCCCGCTTCGGCTAATTCGACTAAGGCTGATCCCGTCAAAACCATTCGCGTAGGCGCTGTAGAGCGGTCTGAAGAAGCGAAAGTGCCCGGCTGGATAACCGACCAATACGGCAATCTGATCAAACATTCGCGCTTTTCAATCACAGCCAAGGGCTTTCGCAGCGACTGTATAGAAGCTGGTTACAGCCTCGTGGCCGAGGCCCCAAAATGGAACTTCTTTATTTTCAATGACAACAGCAAGACCTATTTTCCTTTTAGCACCGCCCCAGGAAAAGTGACAGCAGCCGGCAGTACCTCACTACTGCGAGCCACCGTGATGCGCAACACGGCCGAATCAATCTGGACGCGCGGATACCAATCGAAGTCACTGGGCCACCCTGTAACGGTCTGGAAAACGCTCCCGAAATACAAGAATGCCACCGACTATCACGTGTCAGAACTATGGGTAGCCAACGACATTGCTATTTCACCTGCGGCCGGGCGCTTTGGCTACTGCGTCAATGGCTATCCTAAAGAGCTACTGAACATGCCATTTCACCTTTTTATATTGAGTCCAAGCGGTGGAAAAGAGGTCGTGATGCAGACAAAGAGCATCAAGCAAGCTCAGTTGTCACCAGCGATTTTCAAAGTTCCTAAAGGCTACAAGCTAGCGAAAAGTGAAATGGAAGTAGTGATGAACACTGAAGACCTAACCAATATAATGGACGGCTTGGGTAGCGGGAAATAACAGAATTGCATAAACACGCCGACAAAGAACTATTGGTCGTTGACCTAGCTGCCAGAGTTTTTCTCGGAATTGAAGGGTCCCTGGTTCAGCGGCCAATCTCGACTTGTTCGGAGTGTTGGTTTTATCGTTCTGCACTGCGCTCGGCGGTGGGGTGATCCAAAATTTGCTCATTAGAACTTTGCCACCCGGTGCAATTCGCGACCCCAAATAAGCCACTGCCGCCTTCTGCGGCGGCTTCATCGCCTTTCTTCTGTATCGTACTGTGCCGCAAATTCCACCTAATGTAGTCACTTGCATAGACGCAGCTGGCCTTTCACTGTTTTGCTTAGCAGGTGCAGCCAAAGCGCACGAGTACAAAATCAACAACCTGATGTCGATTCTCATGGGCACCATCACCGGCGTCGGCGGGGGCGCAGTTAGAGATATGCTACTAGCGCGCGTTCCAGGCATATTGAATGTCGACGTCTATGCCGTAGCAGCTATGCTAGGTGACGCAATAACCATTCTTGGCATACGCGCCAAATTGCCGAGGCGCTAGCCATGGCCCTGGGAGCGACTGCCTGATTAACCCTAAGAATGATCGCAGCTTCGCAGCATTGGAATTTACCAAAGTTGACGAGTCCGTAAATACTCACGAGTATTTCACGTCTTAGCCAGTAATTTAGCAATGTAACCGAGCGCTACTTCTACTTACTAGATTCTGCTTACCACTTGTTACGACAGCACCGTCCCCGTCTCATTCGCCTCTTTGGAGGGCTTACTAAATGTCAATGTTGTCACTCAATAAAGGTAGCCGCCGCGCTCTTCTTACACTGTGTGTCTGCATGATGTCCTCCGGTGCCGCCTTGGCCCAAGTAGCCAACGACTTCGACATGAGCACTGTTGCACCAGCGGCTGGCGACAACAGAGGCACACCGCACCCACAGTCAGACTTCCAACCGAACTATGTGCCGAGCCCTTCCCAATTTACTAACAACCAACGCCTTGATTCATTGGCCTATGCCACCAGAACTATTTTGAGCCAACGCAGCCAAAGACTTCCAAAAACCACACTTGATAGCTTCGTCTACCAAGCTGGCGGTCAAGCAGAGCAAATCTACGGCGACGAAGGTACTTCAGGCTTGCCACCAATCAACGGCATGGGCGGCGGAAACGTAATCAACGCTGGTATTCACAGCAACAAGCTAACCACTGACCACAAAAGCGACCTACCAAGCGTAATGCTGACCTATTACTAAGGTAAATGCACTAAAACAATATGCTATGAAATTCGGACAGAATCTAATCCGCTTATCGTAATAACTTCGTCTTTTAAAAATAAATTGAATCGGCGCGGCGGCCAGGCAAACGTACCGGCGACCACACGTCCATCTTGCGACAAATCAAACACACTTAGATGCCTGGGGCAAACGAGAACGCCACCTTCCTTTTTCATGGCGCAGTTGCAAACCTCAGTAACACTATTCACGCAACCGCAACAAGATTGGCTACGGTATTCGAGAAGGCAGCCTCGCAGCGGACAAAGACGGCTAAAAGCAACAACCTTACCCGGTGCTGTTCTCACCGCTATTCCAGGTATGGTGCGAATCTGTTCTTGCTCTGGATTGAAAACAGCGTGCTTTATCTGAAAATCAAATTGCTTGGTGGACCAATCAGCCGGAAAATCGGCCATGCTGAATTCTAAGCTGCGCACAGCTTTAGGCATATCAGGCACCTGGAAGAACGCACCAGGCTTCATGGTCGGCTTAAAAAAGCGAGCCAGAGGCGAAGCAACCATCCCAAACGTAAACACGAGCGGAGCGCCAGCTATAAACTTGAGTACACTGCGACGCGATACCCACGGCTCGCGCTCTCTGGCCTCATCGTCTGCGTAACTGCTAGTCATAGCCCCTCCTGAACATCTCGGGAACTCTATACCAGGATGACATACTTGTTGAGCCTTGTGTCTAATCTGCATCCAAATCGCCATTACAATCACTTGCTTCGGCTCAATGTATTTGGGGCTAAATGTAAAAACAAGAGCGGTCCGGAACATCAGCGACTACAGGCTCAATTATGAGTTCCTCAATGCTACTAGCCACGCGATTGCTACTACTAGATTGATAAACGCATAAGAAGAAATATTAGCTAACCATGCCCATCTGCGCAATAGCGATCTTGTGCACACCTCATCGACAAATTTCTCGCTGGCCCTTTGCTCGACCAACACAGACATTAGGCAAAATGGAAAATTCATCATGAAAAGTGAAACGGGTATGAACCAGCTAGGCGCAGAGCCAGGCACCAGAATTGGCCCTTCGATTAAAGCATGATAAATCCATTCGCCATGACTCATCTGATGATTAATCACCCTCATACCTCCACCAAGCATTAGCTCGCCGATAGCCAGCAAAATCCAAGTGATTGGAACACCGGCCAAGGTCGATACAAAATTGGCGCGGCCAGAGATTTCTAGACCTTTCGAAAATGGAATACCAATAACCTTCTGGGCAACCTTCGCTTCAAGGGGAATTATCACTATCAACAATATCCATGCCATCGGCCAAATGGCAATTATTGTCGGCAGACCAGCATCTGCGCTAGCTGGCAGCATTGCTGATTGGAGGATAAGACAGTAAGTAAGGCATTTGATCAACCTTGAGAACGGCACATGAGACTCCTTTGACAGTGTTCTGGGAACTTTAGACTTTACTTGCTCTCATGCAAACTTGTTCAAGTGAACCAACACTTATTCAACTCACTAGGCGGTCGTGTGGCAAAATTGAAAAGTCTTCAACAGATTGTAGGGTTCAAAATGCGTACTTGCTTTACTCTTTCTTGTCGTTTTGATCACGACAGCCTAATAATTGAGCAGCGATACTCACAGCAATTTCTTGGGGGTCGTTATTGCCAATCGGCAGCCCAATGGGGCAGACAAAGGCTGTCTTATACTTCTCGTCGAGACCAGCAGCAGCAATGTCTTGCTTGAGGCGTTCGGCTTTTGCTTTGCTACCAATCACACCCAAATAAGGGAAGGTCGCTAGCCCTGCCTGATAGCCCCTGAAAATCTCCATCAACACAGGAGAATCGGTGCTGTGACCTTTGGAGAGCAGCAAAACAAAAGAATCGCGGCTCACTTTCTCGATGCCATCTATGTAATCTTTGACCAAGAGCTTTTTCACTTTACTGCTAGCAGGAAGGCTATCTAGCCAATCAGAGCGGGTATCAATACAGGTGATGTGACAATCGAGCCGCTGCAAAATTTCAACCAAAGCAGTCGCGCAATGGCCAGCACCAAATATGGCTATGTTCCAAGTGCCTAGATTATGCACCTCGAAAAACATTTTGACCGATCCGCCGCAAGTCATGCCAATGTCTTTTTCAAGGTTCCAGTTAACAAAGCGACTGCGAGCGGCTTTGTGCTCACCTTCACCTAAGTCAGAAAGCAGTTTAAGCGACTCTTCAATAGCCTGATTTTCAACTTTACCACCACCAACTGTGCCGAAATTGCGACCAGCGGCAGTGACGATCATGCGCGCGCCAATTTCTTGAGGCACACTGCCAATGGTATCAACAACCACCGCAACGACGAAAGGTTCACCCGACCCCATCAGCTCTGCCACACGGTGATAGAAATTAACTAAGGACAAGCTTTCGCTCCTGAGCCAAATAACCTTTGGCAAAAGACGGCGCTTTAGGCAGAACTGGAGAATCAGCTGGGAACCAAGGTTCAAAAGGATGGCCCTGTTCAGCCAATTTATACTTGGTCAAGCGCGAAAGAATTTCTTCATTAGTGGCCGGAGTGGTTATTGTCGGTATCTCAACGCCACTAACATACGATAGAGCATTTTTGACAGCGAAGAAAACAGAATTGGCCAGCAGCAAAGGTGGCTCGCCAACAGCCTTTGTTCCTCGCACATTAGCAGCACATTCATTAGCAATAACATTCACATTAAAGACCGGTGGGGTATCGTAAATGTTCGGTATCTTGTAAGTAGTTGGAGAATACGAGAGTAGGGCACCACTAGCAGAGTAGCGCAAATCTTCGTTGGTGAGCCAACCCATACCCTGAATAAAAGCTCCGACAATCTGGCCGCGATTGAGGCCAGGGTTAATTGACTTGCCAATATCCATTAAGATATCAACGCGCTCGACTTTCATGTCGCCGGTGAAGCGATCAATCAAAACCTCTGAGCAAGAGCAACCGTTAGTGAAATAAAGAAACGGCGACCCTTGCCCCACACTCCAATCGAAGCCGATGCCGGGGGTGGCATAGTGACCCCGCTCGCCCAGACTAACTCTAGAGCGATAGGCTAAATTGACCAATTGAGGGAATGTAATTTTGAGATGGGGGCGGCGCTCATCGAAGACAAAACCGTCTTTGTATACAATCAGATGGCCATAAGCACCGATACCCACTTCGCGCGAGGCAAAGTGCTGGGCAGCTATTTCATTTAAACGCTCTTTCAATTTGCGACAAGCAACAACAGCAGCCGAGCCATTTAAATCTGTGGCAGAAGACGCTGCCGTAGCTGAAGTGTTGTTGTTCTTCTCAGTAGACGTAACCATAACAATGACGTGCTCTGGCTCAATAGAAAACTCATCGGCCACTAACATTTTTATATTAGTATTGACACCCTGGCCCATTTCTGTGGCACCGGTAGAAACTTGGATAGTGCCGTCTAAATAAATATTGACTAGAGCATTGGCCTGATTGAGAAATTGATTGGTGAAAGAAATACCAAATTTTACAGCTGTAAACGACATGCCTTTGAGGTGCGTTTTAGAAGTAGCATTGAACTCTTTTATAGCAGCCATGCGCTTTTCATATTGGCATGACTGATGGAGTTCATCAAAAATCTGCGGCAAAGTATTGTTAGTTAACAACTGACCATAGGGAGTAACATTGCGATCATCAATGCCATAGCAGTTTTTGCGGCGTACTTCAAAAGCGTCTATTTTCAAATAAGCGGCAATCTCTTCGAGAATATTCTCAATTGTTATTACCCCTTGTGGGCCACCAAAGCCTCGGAATGCAGTGTTAGGCGGAAAGTTAGTCTTGGCAATTTTGCCTACAACTTTAACCACCGGTAAATAATAGGCATTATCGATATGGGTTAGTGAGCGCCCCAAAACCGCGGTTGAGAGATCATTGTAGGCGCCGCCATCGGCAAATAGATTGGCTTCTAATGCTGTGATCATTCCGTCCGAGGTGAAAGCTACTTTATAATCGTTTTGGTAGGGATGGCGCTTGCCCGTGTACTTCATATCATCATCTTTGGTATAGATGATCCGCGCAGGGCGCTTAGTTTTATGTGCCACCAAAGACGCCATCACCGCCGGATGAGTCGCTTGGCACTCTTTACCACCAAAGCCACCACCCAAGCGCTTAATTAGACAAACAACCTGATTGAGTTGCAAGCCCAGCAAATGCGCTACTACGTGCTGAATTTCAGATGGGCTTTGAGTAGAAGAATGAACTGTAAGCTGGTCGTATTCACCAGGGTGAACCAAACAGGCCTGCGACTCAAGATAGAAGTGGTCAGCTCCACCAATGACAAAACGGCCTTCAATGACGTGTTCAGCACTGGCGAAAGCGGCAGCCAAATCGCCCCGTTCAATCTTGTAAGTCTTATCTAAGAACTGATTGCTAGCGATAGCGCCATCAACAGTGAGCACCGGCACAAGCTCTTCCATATCGAGCTTAATGGCTTTCTTGGCGGCCTTGATAGAGGCGAGTGTTTGAGCGGCAATCACTACAATTGGCTGACCAATAAATTCAGATACATCTTCAACTAGAAGTATTTCGTCTTGGGTAATCGGACCGAAAGTATTGTGCTGCAAGTCTTTGTATGTAAACAAAGCAACAACACCAGGTACTTTCAAAGCTTCGCTCAAATCAAGAGAGCGAATGCGACCATGGGCATATGGTGATCCAAAATAATCGACAAGTACTTCATTGCGAGTCATGGGAATATCGTCGATATACACCGATTCGCCGCTGACGTGCCCAGGAGCCGAATCGTGGGGGATACTTTTGCCTACTGTCGACATGCAAGTGCCCTCTCGTTTTCTTCTACTCCAATCTCATAATAGAACTTGGTCAAAATATTCTCGGCTAAAGTCAAGCGATATTCACGCGAGGCGCGCACGTCGGTGATGGGTGCAATAGCTGCACGAGCGGCTTTGCCAGCAGCTTCATAAGTAGATAGTTCATGTACTTTTCCGATTAGAGCATTTTGTACTTCAGGAATACTCTTCACCACTGGCCCAACTCCGCCGAAAACCACCCGGGCAGCAGTTATTTTATTGTCTTGCAAAGTTACACGAATGGCAGCAGTGAAGGCTGATATATCTAAATGCTGACGGCGTGACACTTTATAGAGGCGAAGAATTTCATTCTCTTTCGGCAATGGTAAGAAAATGCGAGTAATTAGCTCGTCTTTCTTCAACGAAAGCGCTTTGTAGCCTGTATAAAAATCAGCCATGGCAATGCGTCTGACGCCGCCTACGCCTGTTACTTCGACTTCAGCGTCCATCACAAAGAGAAAGGGCGGGCTATCGGCAATAGGAGAACCATTGGCAATATTTCCAGCCAAAGTACCGGCATGACGTATTTGCGGTGAGCCGTAGACCCAGAGAATATCGTAGAACTCTGGCACCAACTCCTTTACAGCACGCTCTAATTGACGCAGGGTCACGCGAGCACCAATGCTCATAACTTTGCCAGCGGGCGTTTCTAGCAAGCTCAAATCATCTAGGCCAGGCAAAGCTGATGTACTCATGATCGCCCGAGGAAGCAAATCACGCTTATTCATGTTGACCGAAACATCTGTGCCACCAGATACGATGACAACTTTGTCGTTATCAGCCAAAAAGCGATTTGCACTTGCCAAACTAGTAGGGTTAAAGGCCGTGCGACCATCAGCATTGATAGACAATTCTTGGCTGGCATGAGCCTTAAAACTAGCGACAATTTTGTTTTCGTCGTAAAGACTGGCGAATGGTTTGAAGCGCTCTAAATCCATCGCCAATCCGGCTTTGATAATGGCTTCATAGCCAGTACAACGGCAGAGATTACCAGTAAGCGAATCTTTCACAAGCTCTTCAGTTAATTTCTGCCCAGCAGCAAATTGAGCACTGGCCAGACCCTGACACGATGATGGCTTATCACTAGAAGAACTAGCTGAGCCTGCGCACTTAAGGTCGTTGGCTAAACCACACATAGCGACGACAAAACCAGGAGTGCAATAGCCGCACTGGGCGCCATTGTTATCAACCATAGACTGTTGCACAGGGTTGAGCTGCCCTTCAACTCTCAAACCTTCCACTATAATTAAGTGGCAGCAATCGAGCTGATAGAGATACTGAATACACGAGTTAACGGGCACGTAGTCTAGCTTTTGGCCACTGCTATCAAGCTTACCAATCATTACAGAGCAAGCGCCGCAATCGCCTTCAGCACAGACGACTTTAGTTCCACACTTACCAAGATCAAGCCGCAGATAATCGCTGGCTGGCTGAAATGCCTGGGCACCAGTAACGCGCTGTTCTTCACCATTGATATACAGAAGAATGTAGTCCCGCATCGACTCTCCAACAGAAAGCTACTGATATTTCAAAGCTGCCATATGCCGCTAGGTGCCGCCATATATTGAAGAGATATGATAACCCAAACAAGCGAATTAGTGCGGTGAAATTAGCTTGGCAATGACAAAGGCAGCAAGGGCTGCCAGCGTGCCAACAACGGCGGTCTGAAAAGCGCTGCGAAATGGCTTAGTACCGGTAAAGCGCCCCTTGACATAACCGAAAACAAAAAGGGCCAAAACAGTCACTAACGCCGAAATACCCAGGGCAAAATGAGAGTCGCTATAGATCATGTAAGGCAATAGCGGAACAATTCCACCGACAATATAAGAACCAGCGATTACTAGAGCGCTGATCAGGCCACGATTAGCATCAGGCTTATCGAGAGCAAGCTCGTACTTCATCATGAAGTCAATCCAGTGTTCGTGGTTGCGCTCTAGGCCTGCAACGACAGGTTGAATCTCTTCGTCTTTGAGACCATAAGCGCGAAAAATCTCAAAGATTTCACGCCTCTCGGCTTCAGGCATGTCTTTGACTTCGCACCACTCGCGGTGGCGCTCTTTATCATAGTGCTCGGCCTCTCCGCGGGCAGCCAAATAGCCCCCTAGACCCATAGCAATAGAGCCAGCAGCAACTTCTGCCACTCCGGCTGTGACCACCAACCCACTATTAGCAATTGCCCCAGAGAGGCCAGCTGCCAAGGCGAAGGGCACCGTTAAACCATCAGACATACCAATGACGATATCGCGCACAATCTCGCCTGACGTAAAATGCGTTTCGCTATGCTTTGGCTTTGGTGACACGAGATGGACCTTCTAGAATCTTGCCGTCAATTCCGGCAGCGATACCGCGAAGCATGCCACTGAAAACAAATTCGTGCAAGGGCGTGACAGCCCACCAATAAAGCAAACCAAGCAAACCTTGAGGTTGAAAACGGGCATTTTGCTGCACTACAGTCACGCCGTCACCATTATTAGTAATGGTAAACCGCAGAAAAGCCTTGCCCGGAAGTTTCATCTCAGCGACCAACAGAAGATTGCGCTCGTTCTCCACCTCTACCACCCGCCAAAAATCGAGGGCATCACCGGGCAAAAGCTCCAAATCGCTGCGGCGGCCGCGATTGAGCCCCACTCCTCCAATGATGCGGTCCATATAGCCGCGCAATTTCCACAACCAATTGCCGTAATACCAGCCCGTTTTACCCCCGAGGCGCACAAGGCGGTACCAAACCTGGGCCGGAGAATCAGCCACTTTGATAATGCGATTATCTTCGTATACAGTCCCCCCTGACCAATCGGGGTCGCCGGGGCTGGGCCACTCAGCTGGCACAACAGGAAGATCTCCAGCATCGGTCCAACGGCTTTCAACCCGGTGCTGTTCAATACATTCAAGGGCGATACGAATGGCTGTGCGGCAATCAAGCAAAGGTTGAGGAATCAAAGCCAAGATGTCATTGTTTTTGCAGACGACAGGGTTTCGCAAGCCCTCAGCCAAGGGCCTGGCGATATAGGAAGGCACAGGTGTGACAAAGTGAATCCAGTAAGAGCTAATCGTTGGCGTGAAGACTGGCACGGGAAAAATCCAGCGCTTGCCCAAACCAGCTTCCACAGAATACACCTGCATCAAATCTTTGTAGGTGAGCACTTCGGGGCCACCGATATCAAAAGAACGACCCGCAGTAGCATCGACCTTTAGGCATTCAATTAGGTAGAAGAGACCATTGCGCACAGCAATCGGCTGCGAGGGTGTAGAGACCCACCGAGGAGTAATCATCACCGGCAGGCGCTCAACTAAATAACGCAAAATCTCAAACGAGGTGCTGCCTGAGCCAAGAATCATGCCAGCCCGCAGCACAGTAACTGGCACTGGACCAGCCTGCAGTATGGTCGCCACCTCAGCACGCGAGCGCAAGTGCTTACTTAAGTCAGGGCTATCTTCACCAAGGCCACCGAGGTAAATAATGCGCTTGAGACCGGTACTAGCAGCAGCGGCAACCATATTGTCAGCGGCGCGACGATCAGCTGAAGCGAAATCTTTATTGTCAGAATTCATGGAATGCACGAAGTAGAATGCAGCAAAAGCTCCAGTTAGTGCGGTCTTAAGAGACTCTTCATCGAAAGCATCAGCCTTTACCAACTCAACGTCTTCGTGCTTAGCCCAAGGCCTGCTGCTCAGTTTAACCAAAGAGCGCCCGCAAGCACGCACACGATAGCCGGCCTCAAGTAGACGAGGCACCAATCGAGCGCCGACATAGCCGGTGGCCCCGGTGACAACAACTAACTGTTTTTCTGGCAAGTAAACATCCTACTATGCAATAGATGCAGTATAGTCAGCCTCTTCCAGTTTTACCCTTTTTTCGATGCATTGATTTGTGCACAAGCGGGAAAATAACAAAGTATGGCCAGCTCAAAGGCAGCGCACACCCTCTGCTTCTCACTCTCACTGTTATATTTGAGCGCCCAAACGGCGCTGCTAGCACAGACTCGCCCACAGCCCGAGAGTATGGCAGGCAGGCAGCCCTCACAATCCGCTCCAGCGCAAATGATATTACCGAGCGCTCGAGAAGTCGCTAACAAAATTGTTGTAGTGCCAGACGAGCCGCCATCTGACTGGCCAAGTGAACGCCTGGTAGCTTTAGCTGTCTGTTATAAAAATATGGGCTCACCAGAACGTGCCAAAAAATCACTGCGCTTAGCGATCAAAAATGACAAGAGTGGCAAGGCGAAAAAACAGGCGCAGATGATGCTCGACTCAGAGCTACCTAGATATACGATTTCAGATGAAGCTGTCTTTCTCAGCAATAAAGCCTTTGATCATTATTGCCGTAAAGAGTACGCCTCAGCAATAAGAGCGGCAAAACAATGCATCGCAAAATATCCAAATTACGAATCGCCCCTGGACACCTTGAGCGTTATTTACTTAAAGCAGCGAAAGCCACTGCTTGCGAGAGAAACTTCGAAGAAAGCACTAGCAATTAACCCCAAGTGTTCTAACGCTTGGCTAAGCTTAGGCAATAGCTATTTGATGGAACATGATTACAAAAATGCCAGAGCTGCAGCCGAGAAATCACTAAAGTGCTATCCCAATAATATGAACACCAAAGAAATGATAGCCTTTCTCAATGCGAAGCATTTGTAGAAGATTGTGCAGTTTGCAGTTGCTTCAATTACTTTAATTGTTTCAATTGCTCCTCGAAAATACTGTCGTCAACTTTCAAAATGCGGGCGTTGGCAATGCGCTCTTTTAGAATCTCTCGCAACAAAGAATTTCGAGAGGTAGAGCCGGCTTCCAGTAAATAAGCGCCATCGTATATTTTCGGCAGCTCCGCTTGAGCAAAGGCTGGCACCATTTGTTTGTCAGCTTCTTGAGCCATTTGAAGACGTAGCTTGAGAATTGTTTCAATTTCGCCCATAGAGATATTTGGCTTTGCTTCAAGTTTTTTGATGCGGTTAGCCAATAATTTTATTGAGGGCTTCTTCATAGCCACTTCTTCCCAGTTCGCAGTGGCATTTTTAGGTCTAAACCCAGGTGCGACTAATCCTCGTGTCTGATTCGGCGTCATCATTGGCTTGCCACCGGTAACGGTAATTGTCGGTTCGCCTCTAAGGTTAAGAGGTGCGCTCGGACTCGGAGCGGCCACTTTGCCCTTAACATCGGTCACATCTCTGTTCTGTGCTGCAATTGGCAACCCTACAAGAAAGAAAGCAGCCACTCCCGCCGCCACGCTGTTAACTCGCCGCCAAATATCGCGAATACGCCGCAGACCCACTGGGCAATCATCGGTGATAACTGTGCCATCAAAGCGTCGATAAAGTTGCATGCAGGGCAAACGCCCAGATGCTTCACCCTGCTGAATCAGCAACGAGGCTTCAACTGTGGTTAACTTGGAGATGTCGTAAACGTTTTTGCTGCACTGCCCGCAGAAGCGCACAGCATCGCTGGCTGTCTCACCCATGGTGCTCCAGGGCACAGAGCAAGGGCTCGCTATTTGCAAATCGTTTAGAATTAGCTTTGCGCCTTCAGAATCTTTCACAACCAATCTCCACTGCTAGTATTTAGCGATCTTATGCCGGACTGAACGCCCTCACTATAGGATTTACCCTGAGCAGGCCTTTCTAATGAATTCGTCAAACAAAAGCCAAGACAAAGCAAATTCTATCTGGCCTGGCACCTGGTGGGCTCTAGCCGTAATCTTAGGTATTTGGATTAGCTGGCCTTGGGTACCTTGTGTAATAGGAGCAGCAATGGCTTTGCTGCCCGATTCGCCCCGCCCTTTTCGCCATACTCAGCACGAGTTTTTACGTGATGGCAGGTGCGTTGATCTGATTTTCAAAGGTCACGATGCCAGAGACGGCTCGTTCTTGGTGCAAACAAGCAAGCATATGGGTCTACTTAGCGTCACACTCAAAAGTCGGTCTATACCACTTGCGGCAGAACCTGACTTGCGAATTCTACCAAGCGGCAATGCAGTTATATTCGTCAAGAACGAGACTGGCAAAGGAACAAGGCCAATAGGGCTAGATCAATTTTTAGAAGGTGTGGAGAAAGCTCCTGAAAATAGGTAGAGAGCGACAGTAATCTCCTCCTTATCGCACACGTCACCCTACAAATTCGCTGGAAACAGGGCCTGCGCGGCCATTGGCGCGCCACCACCAGCAGTGGCCATCAGAATAAGAATAACAAGAAGACGAAGAAGAAGAAGAAGAAGAAGTCAGTGCTACCTCTTACTTAGATAGTGACTCGTAATAGGTCAATTTAAACAAGCCCAGAAAAAACTGAAATAATGCAGTTAGGGTAAAGTCGAAGTACAATACGGTTTATGCTCAAACACAAAAGTGCCGTGACATTCTCAATAGCTTTTCTGGCAACGGTTTTAAGTTATAGCCCAGCCATCGCTGGCGATTTTGAATTGGGCTGCGAGAAATATAAAGCCAAAGACTACCAACAGGCCCGCACCTACTTCGAAAAAGCCGCCAAAACCTTTCCTCAGAACTGGCTGGTGCGCTACTACCTTGCGAATACTTACCTCACATGCAGTCAGCCTGGCAACGCCAAACGTGAATACGAAGCCTGCTTGAGCAATAAACCTGACCCTAGCGTTGCCAAATACTGCCAAGATGCTATTGGCAAACTCGGGGGCTCTAGCTCTGGCCCTAGCTTGGTTCCAGCATTAGCGGCTGAGGCAGACAGCAGCGCCGCAAAACCAGAAGCAAAGCCCGGTAGCAGAGCGGCGACAATTGAAGCTGCTAGCCAAGCCATAGTGACAGCCGACCAGAACAACGCAGAAGAGATATTGCGCAAAGCAAAAGCTCAATGCACTGCCATTCGCGCCGAGGCCAAAGAAAAAATAGCCACTGGCAAACACACCGGCAATCAGTGGTACGTGCGCAAAGACGGCACTCAGTACGTCGATCTTGACGATGAACAAAAAGACGCCATCACAAAAGATGCAGAAGATCGCTGTGAAGCAATTATGAGAACGGCAGAATCAAGAGCCAAAGCACTTCAACATTAATGATGGCGGCAATTGAGCGACGCAGACGCTTGGTCTAATCAACACAATTAAGCTAGCCAACTGCTGCCAGCAGCCCTAAGATCCTTGCTAAGTCACTTGCCAAACCGATAAAGCAAATGACATAGTAAGGGCCTTGGGGCACTAGGTAGCGGGACATGGAAACCGAAAAAGATAATAACGAGCTTTTCAAGCATCTCGTTCAAGGCGTAAAAGATTACGCCATTTTCGCTTTAGATCCCAACGGCAAAATAGTTACATGGAACACTGGCGCAGAGCGCAGCAAGGGGTACCTGGCTAGCGAAGTTATTGGCAAGCATTTTTCAATTTTGTACACAGAAGAAGCCAGGGCAAGAAAGCATCCTGAGTTTGAGCTAGAAGAGGCAATGCGCACTGGCACCTACGAAGAAGAAGGTTGGCGTGTGAGGAAGGACGGCACGCAATTCTGGGCGGCCGTCGTAATAAACAGGCTACTGGACGACAGCGGCAACCATTTGGGCTTTGCTAAAGTGACCCGTGACTTAACAGAAAGACGAAGGGCAGAAAACGCTTTATTTGACTCGACAGAACAGCTCCAAAAAAGCGAAGCCAAATTCGACCTTATTGTCAGTGCCATCAAAGACTATGCCATTTTGATTCTAAGCCCGGCCGGTCTAATTATGACCTGGAATGACGGAGCTGAAAGGATTAAAGGCTACACAGCCGAAGAAATTATTGGCAAACATTTCTCTATATTTTATACTGACGACGCCAACGCCGCTGCTCATCCAGCATTTGAGCTAGAACGTGCTTTATGCGACGGCTCCTATCAAGAAGAAGGCTGGCGCGTTCGCAAGGATGGCAGCCAATTCTGGGCCAGCGTTACGATCACGCCCATTGGCGGCGGGAAGATGGGCTTTGTTAAAGTGACTAGAGATTTGACCCAGCGCAAACAAGACGAGCTCGCTCTAGAGCATGCCCGCGATGCAGCAGTCACAGCTAACGAACTTAAATCGGCTCTAGTAGCCAACATTAGCCACGAAGTGCGCACTCCCCTAACGGGAATTGTGAGCATCTCTGAACTGCTTGCGCGCGATCCCAAATTAGGGCCTGATGCACTTGATAGCGCCCACCGTATCTTTGCCGCCTCACAGAGACTCATGTCTATTCTCAATAATCTACTCGATTTCGCTAAGCTCGAAGCAGGCAGAGTTGAGATTGAAAATATTCCATTTGCGGTCGTGGAAGTAATCGATGAGGTAGTAGGCCTCACTACTCACAAGGCTGAAGGAAAAGGTTTGGTGTTGGCCGCGGTGATCAGCGACACACCAGAAATGCTGCTAGGTGATCCCAATAAAATTCGCCAAGTACTTTTAAATCTAGTCAATAACGCTATCAAATTTACCGAAGTAGGCGGCATCGAGCTAACTGTTAAAGCAAGAGATGGCAAAGTTCAGTTTGCCGTAACCGACACTGGAATAGGCATTCCGCTAGAGGTTCAAGAAAAGCTTTTTCAACCTTTCATACAGGGGCAAGGCAGTACTTCTCGCCTGTTTGGTGGCACCGGACTGGGGCTTTCAATCACTCAGCAGTTTGTTAATCTGATGGGTGGCGAGGTTGAATTGTTCAGCGAAGAGGGCATCGGCACTACTGTTTGGTTCACTATACCTTTAGAAATACCAGCAGAAATACCAGCAGAAATACCAGCAGAAAATTGTGCTGAAGACGCGGTGAACCGATGAAGAAGAAAGACGCTGTAATTCTCCTTGCTGAAGATGAAGAGACGCTTCAATACGTCTTTGCTAGCCAGATAAAGGCACTTGGATATCGCTCTCCTGAGTTTGCCAGCAACGGTCTTGAGGCCGTCAAAGTAGCCCTACAAAAGCGCGTGCACATCATTTTCATGGACATTCGAATGCCTGTACTCGATGGCATTTCGGCCACTGTAAGAATTAGAGAGCAAGAAGCTGGCGCGCAAATTCCTATCATCGGCTTGTCAGCCTACTCTCAAAAACCAGCTTGTATGGCTGCCGGCATGAACGACTACATGCAAAAGCCAGTGATGCTCTATCAGATCGACGAAATGATAACTAAGCATCTAAATATTTCAAAGAGTTCAGAAACGACTACACTACTTAATGAGCCGCTGAAAGTGGTAATTGATCAAGACAAATACGCTTTTGCAGACGAAAAACTAAAAGCTCTGCGAGAGAAAATAGACGAATTGCGCAAGCATACAGACATTCCTTAAACGCCACCACCAGCAGTGCAGCGCTCAAGAGCAACAGTTGTAGAAATTACCTCTGCAAATTCTCCACTAAGACTGGCAAGAGCACTTTGATGAATTTCTTCAGCGGTCCAATCGCGGCCGTCTATTCCTTTTCGGTTAAAAGTAGCCGTAGCATCACTAACTAAGTAAGAATTGAAGCCCAAATTGCCCGCCATGCGAGTGCTGGTAGAAACACAATGATCGGTGGTCAGGCCACAAATCACAAGCTCAGCGATGCCTTGCTCATGCAAATACTTTTCAAGGTCGGTACCGATAAAAGCGCTATTAACTTTTTTGCCAAAAACTTTCTCGCCAGCTATTGGTACCGCTTCTGCCTTGAAGTCATTGCCAGCCTGGCCGGGTCGGAGGGGTGACAACGGTTCGACCGACATATGCTGCACATGGATAACAGGCTTGCCAACGCGGCGGAAAGCGGCAATCAAAGCGGCAATATTGCTTTCACACTGTGGATTGTTGCGCTCACCCCAATATGGGTCGTCAAAGCCTTTCTGTGCGTCGATAACGAGTAGCGCTATTGGCATGGTTGCCGTCCTCTTAATTTATTAGCTGGGCTATACAGCTTTTGATCATAATTCTTGAAACAGAATATTAAAGTGAATTTCTGAGGCTTCTATTATCTCTATATAGCGCCTCCGGCTTCAAAATTCTTTTTCAATTCTTCCTATATTCAGCGCCACAGGCCGATTACGAGTTCATTAATGATGAATCAATCTTGTTCACAAGGCGTAATGCGGCTTACGCGGAGTTTAAATCAGTTGTTATTGCTATTTACCTTCATGTAAAGCGGTAGCGGCCATGATAGGGTTGAAATTGTCACTGAGTATGGAACACGGACGTCAAAATGGGCATCATCAACACGCGCAAGCTGGGTAACCAGGGTCTCACTACATCTGCCATCGGTCTTGGCTGCATGGGCATGAGCTTTGCTTACGGTTCGGCCGATGAAAGCGAAGCAATCAAAGTAATTCACAGAGCCTTAGAGCTCGGAGTGAACTTCCTCGACACTGCCGAACGCTACGGTCCATACAAAAATGAAGAATTAATCGGTCGCGCTATCAAAGGCAAACGCGACCAAGCTGTAATTGCCACCAAGTTCGGTTTTAAATACGATGAGGCGGGCAATTCAATCGGCTTAGACAGCCATCCTAAGACAGTTAAAGCTGTGGCTGAAGCTTCGATGAAGAGACTCGGCATCGACGTTATCGATCTCTACTATCAACACCGCGTTGATCCAAATGTTCCAATCGAAGAAACCGTTGGCGCTATGGCTGAGTTGGTAAAAGAAGGTAAGGTTCGCTATCTTGGTCTTTCAGAAGCGGGCGAACAAACCATTCGCAAGGCTCACAAAGTACATCCTATCTCGGCTCTACAATCAGAGTATTCACTCTGGGAACGCAACCTAGAACCAGTAATTATGCCTGTTCTACGTGAACTAAAAATTGGTCTCGTAGCATACTGCCCAATCGGTCGTGGCATTCTCACTGGCGAAATTAAGAGCTTTGATGATCTTCCTGAAGGTGACTATCGTCGCCATGACCCTCGTTATCAGGGCGAAAATTTCAAACGCAATCTACTATTAGTTGATGAAGTCAACGAAGTGGCTGATCGCTACGGCGCTACACCAGCTCAAGTTGCGATCGCCTGGTTGCTTCATCAAGGCATAGACATTGTGCCGATTCCTGGCACAAAGCGCGTGCGTTACTTAGAAGAAAATACTGTATCGTTCCGTTTAGATCTTGAAGACGAAGATCTTGCGGCTCTAAGTGGCCTTGCCACTAAGACAGCCGGAGAACGTTACGAGCAGCCACTTCTGGCACAAATCGATCGCTAAGAAACGCTAGTAAAAAGAGCAAAAGTCTCGTTTACAATTGACGAAAATCAGCAAAAGGGAAGGTTCGCCTTCCCTTTTTTCTTAAGCGATGTTGCGCTCAGATGTGGATACTCTAATTGACAAGTGGTTACAAACGAGGCCAACTTAACCTCTCCTTAGCAATTGTGGTGCACTATAGGGTCTGTTGCTAGCATCCGCTAACAGGAGTATTTAAACCAATGGAAAAGCAAGACAGTCCAAAAGAAACCAAATCTACTGAAGAAAGAAAAAGCACTCGCGGCTTCGCCATTCCAGCCGATTCATTCAATCCAAACGACCGCAGTCTAGCCGAAGGCGCTGACTAAATATCTATTTCTATATATCTATTTCTACCGGCCGCCTAAGGCTGTTTAACGGTCTCACCGCGACTAACAAACGAGATGCTCTGTGACGAGCCGGTGCTGACCATTACAGCTTCTGCAATAGGCAGAGATACTGCGGTGCTGGCCAACCAATCTACAATAAAATTAGCACCAGCTCCGCCACTAACGTCGGTGCGCGCCACAATAAAATCGGCAGTAGACATCGGCCCCAGTTCTACTGGAGCTGTTAGATAGTTCTTCACCATTTTGCCATCGGTTGAGTAATAATCAACGCTTCGCAAAATAATGGAGTTTTTCATATCTGTATTGCGAACACTGAGAGTGGCAGCCAAATCGATTGTGCGTCTACGATCTTCGTAGTAAATAGCTGAGTATATTGGCACATAAATACGCGCTTGCTGCACAGCTTTGAAATCATCGGCAATTTTCACTATTTTCAAATGCGGTTGCGAAACTTCCGGAGCTTCCTCAACCGCTTTGGTCAAACCTTCCATATAGTCGCAGCCGCTTATTGAAAGTACCGTGCTGGCAATGGCAATTGCAGCGAGCAAAATGCCGCTATTACTAACTTGTGGCTTTATTTTTCGCTGCTTGACCATCTGCCTACAACACTCATACTAGAAAAGGTTTGACTGGCTTCATTCTAACCTGTCACATTATACTGGGACGGCTCCCATTGGTTAGAACTTCAAGAGAAGGTCGAGATGGACGATCTCATCGGCGAACTATCTAAATCATCACTGTTCACCTTGGACAACCAATCTCTTGCTCCGGCGACAGAAAGCGATGATAAGTCGCCGCAAAAAGTTGAACTAATAGGCACAATTGTAGATAGCAAATACAAAGTTCTGGAGCTACTCGGCGCTGGCGGCATGGGCACTGTCTATCGAGTCAGGCACTTGATGCTCGACAAAGATGTCGCCCTGAAGACCTTTCGATCATCAAAACTAACAGACGAAGCCAGGCTGCGTTTTCAGCGCGAAGCGCAAGCGATTGCCAAGCTCAGCAACCGCAATATCATTGCAGTTTACGATTTTGGTTACGTCAACGACACTGTGCCCTATTACACGATGGAGCGCTTAATTGGCCAATCGCTCAAAGAGAGGCTAGACGCAAGCCAACACCTAACCGCCGAAAAGGCCGTAGCAGTCTTCATTCAAGTGTGCAGTGGGCTAGTGGCCGCTCACAAAAAAGGAATTATCCATAGAGATCTAAAACCAGACAACATCTTCTTAGAGTCAAACACTACCACCGTCAAATTGGTTGATTTCGGTATCGCCGCTTTGACAGCATCATCAGTAAACTCGCAAAGATTGACTGAAATGGGTACGGTCTTCGGCAGCCCACTTTACATGAGCCCAGAGCAATCAATGGGACAGCCCGTCAGCGAAAGCAGCGATATCTACTCTTGTGGTTGTGCCCTATACCAAGCGCTTGTGGGTAAACCTCCGTTTCTTGGCACCAGCGCTCTGTCGACCTTACTTCTGCATCAAAGCGCTCAAATACCCAGCCTCAAAGCTGAAATGCGCGGCCGAGCTTGTCCAGTAGCGCTGGAGAAATTGGTGACAACAATGCTGGCCAAATCACCAAATGATAGATATCAAAGTGCTGAAGAAGTGCTCGAACGGTTGCAGCGCATCGAGAAAAGAGCCGTCTCAGATCATCAAGGACAATCAACAGAAACAGGGGGCCGAACTGGCGAACAATCACAAGTGCATGCTGCTGACGAGCTTCAATCGCAGACCTCTGGGCTAAGCGCAACAGGGCAGAATACCCGCGAATCAGAGCTGCAAACAGCATCTCAAATCAAAGGCATGATGCTCTCTTTGGCAGCAGTTCTAGCAGTGATTCTAGTGGGTTCGCTAATGCTTTACAGCTTGCTCAATCTTTCCAATTTTTCCGACAAAGCTAACAAAGAACCAGTACCAGCGAACCTTACTCCTAGTCGCCCCGCGCCTGCTGTCACAGCAATGCAATCACTGGGAAAATTTCCCGAAGTCGAAAACGCCTCAGAATCTGCCAGAGAACGAGAACTGATCAGGAGAAATTTAGCCTCTCCTAGTTTTGACGAGCGCTTGATTGTTAGACAATTTACTACAATAACCCCTGAAGATATGGCTCAAATTGCCAAAACAAAGTGGATTCGCGGATTGTGCTTTAACCGCTGCACTTTCGAAAATTCAAGCCTAAAGAGCCTCAAGCCTATGCGACTTTTGCGCGTGAGTTTCGATGGCTCCAATCTTGATGAGGAAGGAGCAAAATGGCTGTCCCAGTGTCCCTATCTAACTGACATAAAGGCCCAAGCGACCCCTTTGAATGACGCTGGATTAGAACACCTAGCACGACTCAAATCTTTAGTGAGTCTGCACCTGACCGCCACACGAATTACTGACGGCGGATTGGCGCATCTTACTAAATGCCAAAAGCTCAAATTTATCGATTTGGCTAGCGTTGATAATATCGGAAATACAGGCCTACTCTACTTATCTCGCATAAAGAGCTTAAAAGAATTACGCCTTAACCGCACCAAAGTAGATTTCGCTGGCATCGCTCAATTCTGCACCGCCAATAAAATGTGCACGAATATTGGACTAGCTGAATGTTCAAAACTTACGAAGAAAGACATTGATGCTTTGAAAAAGCGCTTTGACAAGGTCAATTTTGATGTTCAAAAGCCAAAGCTTCCCGCTAATGAACAATTCGAAGGTCTTTACGAGGCACAGCCCAAATAAAAGCTGGCCTGCAAGTCGCTTGCCAAGCGCTAACATAGCTAATTTTTCATGTTGCTATTCAGTTATCTTCTAGCCTTGCCATAAGATCCAATGCAGCAGAAGAAATATTGCCAATTTGGAGCAAATTATGACAACTACCAAAGAACAACGTACGCACATGTACACCAGCAGAATTGATATTCCTGAGAGCCTACGCGCCAAGACTATCGAACTTCTGAACACAACCTTGGCAGCCTCGCTAGATATGTGGACACAGACCAAGCAAGCTCACTGGAACGTCAAGGGCAAAGACTTCTATCAAGTGCATTTGCTTTTCGATGACATCGCTGATGTTCTCTATCCACACATTGACGAAATCGCTGAGCGCATCACTTCGCTCGGTGGAGTTGCTCACGGCACAGTTAGAGACAGTGCTAAAAACTCAATTTTGCCAGAATACCCAAATACTGAGAAATTGAGCGAAGAAGGCCACCTAATGGCCATCGCTGATCGCCTTGCTGCCTACGGCAAGCACTTGCGCCAAGCTATCGCTCAAACGAATGAATGGGAAGAGCAAGACACTAACGATTTGCTGATCGCCATTTCTCGTGAAGTGGACAAGAAGCTATGGTTTGTTGAAGCCCACTTCCAAAAACACGTCTAGGCTTAAGCTTTAGGCAAAATTGCATAATTAAAAGCAGAGAAATTTCGCAGGAATTTCTCTGCTTTTTCTTTCACCGATATCGGTGGAGTTTTCTCCGAACGAATCTTTCACCGATATCGGTGGAGTTTTTCCTAGCCTTTAATAAAAGCGAGCAGATCTTTATGAAACTGATCGCGATTAGTAGCCGTAAGGCCGTGCGGTGCGCCTTTATAGACAGACAAGACCGAACCTTTCACAAGTTTAGAGGCCGGAATGGCGGCTGCCTTAATCGGCACAATTTGATCGTCGTCGCCATGAATGAACAGAGTGGGCATCTCCATTTTCTTCAAATCTTCAGTAAAGTCAGACTCTGAAAATGCTTTGACACAGTCGTAGGCTGCTTTTATGCCCACTTGCATTCCCTGCAGCCAAAACTGTTCGCGCTGACCCAGACTTACTTTAGAATCTGGCCGATTGGCACCGTAGAATGGGCCGCTTAAGTCTTTGTAGAACTGCGAGCGGTCATTAGCAACGCCAGCACGAATGTCATCAAAAGCCTTCATGGGCGTGCCATCAGGATTGCTCTCACTTTTGAGCATAATCGGAGTGACCGCACCTACTAAAACAGCTTTAGCCACGCGTTTGCCGCCATGCCGACCGATATAGCGAGCAACCTCTCCGCCCCCAGTGGAATGACCGACGTGCACAGCACTGCTCAAATCAAGCGCTTCTGTCAAAGCCGCCAAATCATCAGCGTATGTATTCATATCATTGCCTTCCCAAGGTTGATCGGAACGGCCGTGGCCGCGGCGGTCGTGGGCAATAACTCGGTAGCCATTTGATGCCAAGAAAAGCAACTGCTCATCCCAGGCATCGGCAGAAAGCGGCCAACCGTGACTGAAAACAACGGGCTGACCTTTGCCCCAATCTTTGTAGAAAATCTTTGTGCCATCTTTTGTAGTGATAAAACTCAAAATAAAACTCCTAAATACTGCCAAATTATCGACTGAAAGCTATTACAAAAGTGCCTGCTCGCGCCCACGTTTTTCATTGACGAAAAAGACAATGATTAACCCCAAAATGAAAAACGTTAATGTCGATAGCAATGCTAATCGATAATTAGAACCACTGAGATAAGTGACTAAACCATAGGTCATCGGGCCAATTATGGCCGAAAGCTTCACCGAAAGGCCCCACAATCCAAAAAATTCAGCTGAGCGGCCCGGTGGCGACAATTGCCCAACTAAGGCGCGACCGGCTGAAGCACTCGCTCCCATAGCAATTCCCATGATATTAGCTGCTAGCCAGAAACCTTCTTTGTTGGTGGTGGCAAAGGCAATAAAAATTGCGATAGACCAGAGCACCAAAGTCACGGCAAGAGTGCGCACAGAACCAACCTTGTCTTGGATGAAGCCAAAAATGAACGCGCCCACAGCGGCTGTGACGTTCACTACCATAATCAAAACAATTGAATCGCTTGTTTTAAAGCCCATTACTTGCTCTGCGTAAACAGCGGCCAGAGCGACAACTGTGGTGCTACCGCAGCTGTAGCACAGAAGTGAAAGTAAAAAAGTGAAAAGGTCACGGTGTTTCTTTGCATCGGCTATGGTCTCAAATACTTGCTTGAACGCTCCCCCGGCAATCTCTTTCAATTGTGTTTTAACAGCAACTCGTTTCGCCCTTTCTTTTAACCAAATGAACGTGGGAGCCGCAGCACAAGTGAACATCACCGCTACAAACAGCATGGTTACCGGCACAAACTGCGCGGGAGTTTGACCTGCTTTTTGGGCCCAGGACACATAGGCCAAACAAGCGCCTAAAACAGCAATGCCGCCTATATATCCAAGAGTCCAGCCAAAAGCAGAAATGCGGCCCATTTTCTCGGGTGTCGCTATTTCTGGCAAAAAGGCCGCAATCAAATCTTCGGAAGTACCAAAGGCAAAATTGGAAAGAACAAGAAGAGCCATAGCCAACCACACATCGCCTTGATGAACAAGCGACAAGCAAGCGGTGCAGATAATACAGGCGAGGCTTGAGACAAAGAGGAAACGTTTTTTGATAGCGAAAGCATCAGCAATCGCCCCCACCACTGGGGCTGTTAAAACCACCAGTAAATTAGCAAGGCCCAGCGAACATGTCAGATAAAGAGTGGCGGTAGAAAGCTCAACGCCGCTAGCCACGGTCTTCACGAAGTAGGCGTTGAAGATTGCGGTGGTTACTACCGTGGTATAGCTAGAGTTAGCGAAATCAAACATGGCCCAAGCCCAGATTTCAAGCTTACTAGCCGGAGTCAAATTATCAGGCTTATCCCTAATTTCACTGCTGATTGTGTCACCATTAATAGTCAAAACTGACTCCTAATATTGGCTGCTGAATATGGTCATTCTTACACGGCAGCAGGAAGGCAATTTGATAAGCCCACAGTTTTACTAGTGTAGAGGCAATTTACTAAATCGTCAGTTCAGCCAAAAGCGAGGATGCCAAGCTAAATGAAAATTACAAGCCTTTTGCCAATCACGGCATTGTTAGCTGTTTCTTGCAGCGTCAGCGATGCTCTGGCATTGAGCCCGAAGCTAGAACGCTATGACACCTCGGCACAGAGATCATATGAGCAAAGTGACTATAAACGAGCACAAAGTCAGTGGGACAAATTGCGCCTCGAATTAGAAAAAAGCAGCAGCGAACTGAGCGACGCCGAAAAATTAGAGCAACAGGCCTGCATTGAAAAAACCTTGAGGCGGATGGGTGAATGCTCATTGCAAATGAAGAGTTTTGGCCCGGCCATCGAGTACTTCGACAAAGCCAAAGCCGCTCTTCCTGCTGGAAGCACCGACCCTGATTTAGAAAAAGATGTCAGCCAACTATCCTCGATTTATCGATTAGTAGATCCAAACAGCTTTGGCAGCGATGTCTCTAAAGCCTTCAAAGATGTGGGAGCAGAAAAAATCACCATCGCAAAAACTGATGATGGCCATCACATTGAAATACTTTTGACAGAGAAAGTGATCAAACCAATTGATCAAAAAGGTGTGTCAGAAGTTGGCTTTGATAAGACTATTTCGTTTGACTTAAGCGAGAAAACTGAAGGTGAAATCAGAATTGACCGCATCACTGGCCTCAAGGTACACGCTCAATTTTGGGTCAATGTGATTGCCTCAAAGTTGAAGAAAAACGATGCCCAAGAACCAGTGGCAGAAGTTACCGGAGAAAAAATGGGAATTTCGCAATCGGTCTCGAGCAAACTTCCAGATCAAATATATCAACCAATATTGGCGCTAATCAGTAAAGTACGCAATGTCTTTGACGAGAGCCCTACCCAAGATATTGCCAAAGGCAGCATGTTCTCCAACGGTATTAACAGTGGTGCCCAAACCGGCAGTGTTATTCCAGCCAGCAATAGCGGTAATAGCGGAACAATCACACCGCTAGTGAACGACCAACCAATGGATAACAATGGCAATGACAGCGAAAAATAAACCGTTGGGGATCTTCTTCGGAGCCGAAGCTGCCATCATCGCGACATGCGCGTTGACTCTGGCCTTTAGCTACGGCACTAGCCCTGGCATGGCAGCCCAAGCAGCAGCCAAAGATGACAATGAAGCGTTTCTGGGTGAAAACGGCGATCTGTTCATGGAAGAGGTAACAGATCCCAAAAGCAAACCGCAGAAAAAACCGCTAATTCCGATTGATTTAAGCCGCGTGGGCGTCTCTGTTGACCCCCACGGAAACATAGTACCAATCAAAGATTCGCCCGACGACGCTTGGGCTGGCACGGGCGTAAAGCCTTTCATGAACGAAATTCAAAATACCTTTCAGGCATTGCCTTTTAATGGCTTTGCCGGAGCGACACCATATGGTTATGGAATACCTGGCGTCAACATGCCAGGTTACGCCGACCCTAGACTAAACTACCGCAGTCTTGGTTATCCCAGCTATGGTTACCCTGGATACGGTTACCCTGGCGCTGGATACGGTTATCCGGGTTATCCCGGATACGGCTATCAGGGTTATCCCGGATACGGTTATCAGGGTTACCGACCAGGAATCAATATTAATTTTGGTGGCGGCCGTGGTGGCATATCGCTTGGCGGCCCAGGCTATAACAACGGCTACTACAATAATGGCTTCTCTGGTGGTGGCAACCCATACTATGGTAATGCTGGATTTGGAAGACCGTACTACCCCGGGTACAACGGCAGCTATGCCCCCTACGGATATCCCGCAGTCGGTGCGCCTTTAGCAAGTTTCAACATAGGAAAATTCCAGGGCGCGATTGGTTCGTCGGGCCCTGGAATTTATCCAAATGCAGCGAATTCAGTGTTTTTTCCCAGTACCACAAATTACTCAGGAACGAGTATGTGGCGCGCCTTTAATCTAGCTTTTTAAGTCTATCAATCAGGATAGTTAGACTCTTGAGCCAAATTATCTTAAGTGTTTAGATCTGCGCACAGGCCTCCTCTGTAGTCGGTTGTGATGTTCAATTCGACATGCGTTAAGCAGAAATAGAGTGACTTTTTCTCGTAGGGTTAAAACCCATTGGAATCGCCCTTCCATATGGCGGAGGCGTGAAACCTCCGTTGGTCTACTGTTTCGAACTTGATCTGTGTTCTTGCACTTCGTTTGCTCCATAAAGTGCTCGGCGCGGCCATTGAGCTTATCCCCTCGAAGGTAAGCACGGTAGCCATCTGTTAGCACTCTTTCCGAATAGCTCGAAAGTAGATCAGTTCTTTTACCAGAGCCTGCCGAATGATCTCGAAAAGATGATCCGACAGAAATAGACAGTCTTCTGCCTCGCATTCAATACCCGCCTTTGCCATTTTGCTGGTCAAAACAATCGTTGGTCAAAACAATTGTCACCATTGCCATTTAGATCGACTGCAAACCTCCACTTTGTTTTCGATCGATTAGTCCTCCGCCAAGAGAACTTCTTTGTTGTACCTAACGAGATATAGTATCTGATCAAAAGGCATATCTTGGCAAGATCAAATATGTCGTATATTCCCCACGCGAAACAGGGATAGTAAGCTAGTTTCATTGATTTGGTATGGCAGCCAACATTTTCGCTTGACAAACCTTCGCGGTTGCCTCAATAATGGCAAATTCCTCCGCCTATTTACTAATCAATGCCAGCACAAAAAAGCCCTACCGTTAGACGGTACCCCTGAGGCTCCGCATCCCACGGAGTCGGTTAATGCTGTACGGCTGACATTCAAACCCAGTTGAGCAGCCCGAAAGACATATCTGCCGCCTCGAACTTCTTCAAACCACAGGGCGCCGAGTCTCTCTCTAACTACCTGCCTTCAATGCCAACTCCATCAGGAATGGAAGCAGCGGCCCTTGCTCCAGCCGGTCTGCCCATGCCTGGCGCTGGACAGTCTCTAGATTATGGTTTCGCGAATGTCCCTGACCTCAACGTCAACGGCGGCGCGCCGTTTGACAAACCACTATTTGAACAGGCAGGCCAAGAAACTAGTCTCAATTTCTCCCCAGCCAACGGAGGTGAACACAGCTTGCTAGCGATGGACCCTGGAGAGGGATTCGGCTCAACAATCGGCCCCAATTCTGGACAAGCCGTTGACCCGCAATCTTTACCAGTTAGTCAGACCAATATTCCAGCCAACCAATTACCAGCCAACCAATACTCTAATATGCAAGACGCTCAATCTGGAGCCGGCCTTGAGCGTGGCGCGAGCGGGCAAGCCGCCGAAGGGCAGGTCGACAGTGGGCAAGGAACTAGCGGACAATCCCTCGATGCTAACGGCAATCCAATAAATGACCAGCCAGCCTCAGGTGTCGATGCAAAAGCGGACACCCCCGCAACCACTTCGTACAAGGTGAAGGAGGGCGACAATCTTTGGAACATCTCCAAAGACAATCTCGGTGGCGGCGAGCACTGGAAAGATTTATACAGCAATAACACCGATGTGGTTGGTAGCAATCCTAATATGCTTCACCCAGGCCAGCATCTCAATATGAATGGAGCAGGCCACAGCGCAGCGGGTGGTCATTTAGCCGCCCATCACGGCGCTACTACTCACAGCGGCACTAATCACAGTGGCACTACCCACGGTGCCTCGCACGTTACTTCTAATGGCGATAGAGCACTTTCATCAAACCTGAGTAAACCAACCATATCTCATGCTGCCTCTGGACTTGAAGCAAAAGCCATAGACGGCGCCAAGGTCGGCGCAGCACCTTTAGAACTGAAAGCCGTTGCCAAATCACTTCCACAGATTGAAATATACAAAGATGGTGCAGCAACAAGCTTTGCTGATTTAGGAACCTAAAAATAGCCACGCTACCATTCGACTCAGTCAAGTAAGAGACTAGCTTTGAAACGGCAAGGTTCAAGCAAGGAATGAAGAGAGCGCGAGTGTTAAGCTGTCTGCTTCGCACGACTTCCTCTATCAGATAGCATCTGACACTCAAAAGTTTTTAAGCAATGGACCTCTTATTTCTCGATACTGAAATTGTTGCAGCACTGGCGTCGCTTACAGCAATGGAAATAGTGCTCGGAATCGACAACATCATTTTCATTTCAATACTGGCATCAAGGCTGCCAGAAGAGCAACGCAGCAAAGCTCGTCTCTTAGGCCTGGCCTTGGCCATGCTAACAAGAATTGCCCTTCTGTTCTCACTCTCTTGGGTAATGAGCCTTAGGGCACCACTGTTCGAAGTGTTTCAACATCCGTTTTCAGGCCGCGACCTACTGCTTCTTGCTGGTGGCCTCTTCCTTGTCGCCAAGGCTACAAGAGAAATTCATGAGCGTATAGAAGGTGATGAAGAAGGCCTCTCAACGGCGAAGCAGGCAACATTTGCAGGAACCCTGATTCAAATCATGATACTAGATATAGTGTTCTCTCTTGATTCTGTTATCACGGCAGTAGGAATGGTAGATCAGCTATGGATAATGATCACAGCGGTGATCTTTTCTGTAATTACCATGATGATTTTTTCCACTTCCGTGAGCAATTTCATCAGCAAACATCCAACAGTAAAAATGCTAGCCCTTAGTTTCTTACTGCTTATTGGAGTTGTGCTAGTGGGCGACTCACTCGGCCATCACATTGCAAAAGGTTACATCTATGGAGCCATGGCGTTCTCGATGTTCGTCGAGTTTCTCAACCTTGCCGCAGTAAGAAAGAAAAGAAAAAAGCACGAGCGACAAGCCTCTTAGACGCTTACCTCAGCAAGGCTGATTCAGGCTCATTGATTTGGTATTGCTTGCTGTTGCGGCGCAATTTGATTTTGCAAGAAGCTGCCTAGGCCATTCTTGACCATGCCACCGAAACCGCCACTTTGTGGTTGCACTGGTGCGACCTGGCTAGGCACCACCGCCTGTGGAGCCACTTGTTGCCCACCAAGGAACATCTGGCCATTCTGAACAGTGACATAAAAACCCTGTCCAGTTTGTACATTGGTCATCATATATTGAGCGGGCGGCAAGTTAACGGTGCCCACCAAAGTCTGTTGGGGCTGAGCAAACGAATTGGCCTGTTGCTGCGCGGCCTGGCCACCAAGCAAGCTATCTTGAAGATTCTTCAAAAATTGAGCCTGGCAGGGAGCCATCGATAAACCAGCTGCTGCCACCGACAAGGCTGCGGCGAGTGATATAACTGCATAGCGCTTCATGATGAACTCCTTCAACGAAAGTGGCGCTCTAATGGCTAGTGCGCTTCTAGCGCTACAGTTTAGCAAAACTTGTAGCAAGAAATGCGAACATACTGATTACCACCATTTAATAGGGGCAAGCGCAAGGCTGGTTCAATGCATCGCGCTACTCATTGCCGGGAACTGCATAGTGCTTGCCTTTAAGGAAGTCTGCTCCAGGCAGTTAAAAGAATTTTGTTGCGTAGCAAAAGACGACCCTGAATCAGAAGAAGACTATTTCTCTATCAAGCCCGTCCTGACCAAAATACTCTTTGTAGTTGCCATCGGAAGATACATTCGATTAGCAATCTCTGAGCAATCGATAAAGCCATACTTGGTGCAAAACCCTACAGGATCGTTGTTCTCCGATTTCAAAACATCAATGATCAGACCGAAACTCGCTACGTTGAGAGATGCCTGATATGTTCTAAACAAAGCATCAATTAACAGTAATTCGCCAACTCGCAATTCCCGATTTCGCTGAAATTTCTGGGCCGTAGCCAGCCGCCCGAGGAGTGTGGCCGGAATAGCCCCGTACTGACCGATCTTCTTCTTTACTGGCTCAGGCAATTCGTCGGCAGATAGCTTGGTTGCACTTATGCTGTAATAACCAGCAATGTCACCAGGCTCCTCAGCGTAAGTAAGCACGAAAGTCAAAGACAAATCTGGTGACTCTTTGCGAGCTTTTTGCCGCAGAAATACATCAAACTGAGGAACACCACAGGTGAAACTGTCACGGTTGTGCCTCGCCGTATCGAGCTGCTCGACCCGATTAAAAGTTACCGATTGCACTTAAAGCCCAAATGTTTTCTTGTAATGCTTGGCTGCCAGAATAGAAGCTTCGGTGGGCGCTGGTGGATGGAGGACAGCCTGCATAAATCGAATGCGATCAGAAAGAGCCATGACTGTGAATTCATGCTCACGAATTTGACGTTCTGCGGCTTCATCTAAAACGTGTTTAGCCCAGCCGCTAAAAGTCTCACCACGAAGCTCTGCAGCCCGAGTGTATTTATCTTTAAGAGCAGCCGGTACGCGCATCGCCAGCCTCTCAGTTGTTTCTCTTGTTGCTCTTCTCTTAGCGACCATATCAATATCACCAACCAATACACCTAGATATCAGTATTGTACGCCAAAACGACGCCAGCCAGCAAAAAGTGTTCTATGCTACAAATGCGCTCAGTCTAATACTTCACTATAGATTCCAATGACCACCTCAGACAACAATCTAGACGATAAACCAAATAACGATAATAGCTGGGCGGCCTACTACGACAAGGTGGCTAATCTCGAAGCGCACAACACCCTGCTCTTTGCTCTGAAACAGTTCGCCAAAGAAGAGAAGTTGCCCACTCTCGCTTTAGACCTTGGCTGCGGAGCCGGGCGCGACAGCAAGGCCATGCTTGAAGCCGGTTGGTCAGTAATTGCAATCGATAAAGAGGCCGACGCTATCGCTAAACTGTTAGCCGATTTAGATGGAACGACTGATGGAAAATTGCGGGCATTTTGTCAAAGCCTTGAGAGTACAGACTATCCCAGAGCCGATTTAATCAATGCCGGTATGTGTCTGCCATTTCTCTCCCGCAAGAGTCTAATGATAGAAGTGCGCCGAATTCTCTTAGCCTTGCGCCGTAGAGGCAGATTTAGCGGCCACTTTATTGGCCCGGATGATTCATGGGCCCAGCACGAACAAAGCTCACCTAATAGAATCTCGGCCTTCAATGAGCAAGAGTTACTGAGTCTCTTCAGCCTCAATCAAGCCAGCCTCAAAACTGAAATTGAGTTGTTTACCGAGAATAAATCAGAAGGCACAGACGCTGCCGGAAACACCAAGATATGGCACATTTTCGAAGTGGTCGCTAAAGTCACTTAGTGCATCCCGTGCGGCTGGCGACAACAACAACAACAACAGTTAGCCAACAAGAAAGCTGAAAATATTTTCCTTTTTCTGTCCAGAAAGTAATCGAGCAGTATAGAAACAGTCGCTGGAAGCGAGTTCATCGCGCCCAGCGCTTACTAACGGTTCTAACCCTGGAGAATTTACTATGCGCGATTCAGCTGCACCTTCGGTCAAAGAGCTCATGAACGAACTGTTCGATCCCAAGTCGTCCCACAAAGATGGCCTCGGCGAAAACGCAGTCAATGAGGCACTCGGCCTTTTGAAGAAAGCTGCAACCAAGTCAAATTCTGACGATTCACTAGACGCCTTGTTTGGCAAAGGACACGACAGCGTTAGCAATCCTTTCAAACACAACGACAAAGATTTCTTCAGATGTGCATCGATTGTCGACGGCTCTAAAATTGGAAGCAATATTGCCGACAAAGGGCACGACAAAGGTATCTTCGCATGCGCCTACTTCATTAAACCTGGCGACAAACAAGGCAATGAAGTATTTGCTTGTGCACATAAAGTGCAACTTGGGAAAAATAATAGAACAGACTTCTTCGCTTGTGCATACAAAATAGACAAGAAAGAACTAGCAAATCTAGTCGACAAAGACCTAAACAAATTGAAGAACTTTGAAAAATAAGCATCAGTCATCCTTCTCTGAACTTAAAGCAAGCTTGCCGACACTCGGCATAGGCCTTGGACTTAGAGGAAGTCTTGTAGACTCAATTATGGCCTTCAAAGAGAAAATCGACTGGCTAGAATTTACTCCAGAAAACTATTTTCAGTCGGCCACAGGCGGTCAAGACTTGCTGCAGAGCTTAGGGCAGCACTTCGCCTTAACTTCACACGGAGTTAGCCTATCAATTGGCAGTGCCGATCCTCTGAACCCAGACTATCTGACGAATCTTAAGCATTTAGTTCAAATAACCAATTCGCCCTGGTTCAGCGATCATCTTAGTTTTTCTAGTGTCGACAATCACTACATTCACGATCTTTTTCCCTTACCGCAAAATAGTCTCACAGCTCAGCACATAGCCGATAAGATTCAGGCCGCGCAAGCCTTTGTCGGCAAGCCCATGCTGATTGAAAATATTTCTGCTTATCAAAAAATGGATGGCCCTCTTAGCGAATCTCAGTTTCTTACTGAGGTGGCAACAACAGCTGACTGCGGCATTCTTTTAGACTTGAACAATCTCTACATCAACTCAATAAATCTCAAATTCGATCCCTATCAGTTTCTTGCTGAAATTCCTCTTGAAAGAGTTGTGCAAGTGCATATGGCGGGGCATTTGCAGACATCGAAATACTTAGTTGATTCGCATGGAGAGCGCGTAGAGAAGAATGTTTTCGCCCTTCTCGAACACTTACTAACATTGATCGAAGTCAATGCGATCACCCTTGAGCGCGATCAGAATTTCGCCGATTTCAATGAGCTTATTTATGACCTAGACCACATCAGAGACATCCACAAAAACCGCAAGCCACTGGCTGTGAGCGCGGTAAAGAACGATAGCGCCGCATCGGCAATAAACTGCACGCCGACCGGCGAAGGCGTGGCAGCGCTAAGAGAATTTGAAAAAGCCTTCATCGGCAATTTACTTGAAAAAGCCACTGGCGCATCACCTTTTAAAATCAATCAACAAGCAATCGCGAGCCACGATCTAGCCAATCTGCAACTCAGTGAAAACGCTAACGAAATCTATTCGATGATCACCAACTCGCGCCTAGACGAGCTGCTACAGTCAGTCTATCCAATCACATTTGCGGCCTTAGGAAATAACAGCAAAAAAGTCAGCGCTGCATTTTATCGTCAATATCCAACCGTAGGTTTCAGCCACCAGAATGCCGCCAAAGACTTTTCGAACTACATCAAGAGTGAATGGCAGATGCTCATTGCTGACTTACCCTATCTAGCGCAACTGGCAGAAATTGAGTTTAAGCAACACTTTTGCGCCGAGTTTAACAAAGAAATGCAAGTCGTTCACCTTGAGCTAGACAGCTTTGAACAGCTCAGTCAATTTCGTCCAGTTTTAAATGAAAGCCTTGACCTCATTAAGAGTAGCTATCCTTTGCCGAGTATCGTCAGAGCGGTAGCGAGCGTTGCTAACATGGCTGCGGATCAGGGTCATTCATCCTCTTTATCATTTGACGTGCCATGGACAACAGCAGCCACAGGTATAAGCGCACCTTACAGCCTAGTTATCTACCGCCCCACCAGTGGTGCCAGCGCTCAGCTATTCACTATTCCAACAGCGGCCGCAACTCTTATAGATACAGCTTCCAAGGCCAGTAAGAAAAGCGCGAGTTGTCTCAACCTCATTGAAGAAACGATGACAGCGCTGAAGTTGACTCCTTCACCAGCTAACTTGGCCAGTCTAATAGGACTGACAAAAGAGCTGTTTGAGCTGGGCATTTTTGTCGGATGCGTTGCCGTTTGAACTAGTGCTTCTTCGCATGCTTGCGAGCAAGCTCAGCAGCAACCTCTCGCTCATCATCAACGAGAAAATTATATTGATTCGCTTGTCGTTCAAAAACTTTGGCTTCTTTATTTCGTCCCTGTGAACTAAAACAAAAAGCCAAATCATTGAGAAAGGCTCGCCGGGTTTCAGTATCTAAATGAAGAGTTAGACAATGCTTTGCCAGCGTCTCACATTTGGCCCACTGGCCGCGATCTAGATAGTTACCGACTCGGGCTAGGTCGAGGCGAACTTGGTCAGCTTCGGTCAGACTCTTCTTATCTTTCAACTCTTTCTGACATCGATCAAGTGTTTTTTGCGCGCCATCGTAATCTGTAGCCCAAGTCTGCGACTCAGAAATGCGAGCGGCAACGACGCTAGCGCTCTTAGTTTTACGCATCTCTTTAGCGATAGCATCTAAGCTGGTGGCATCACCCAACAGACACCTTAAAGCGGCCTCATTGAGCAATAAATCGCCATAGCGCTTATCTGTTCTGGGCATGTGCGCCACATAGACTTGTACGTATTCGAGCGCTAGAGCAGGTTTGCCGCGACCCAGATAGCCGCGAGTAACCCTTGAAAGTCGCTGAAAATTAAACAATGAAGGAATAATTTCAGAGGCCACTCTCAAAGCCAACAAGTTGCGCTTGTGCACTTGCTCTACAGGCACCTCTCTACCAGAGTAGCCATCGATTTCTTCGATGAAGGTGTGCACCGACATCTCGGTGTCTGGAGTTAGAGCGTTGGCGGCCTGCAGCTTTTTATAGTTGACGAGCATGGCATTAATGGCGGCTTCTGCTTTATCATCTTTACGCAACCGCAGACAATCGACGGCAATCAAACATTGAAGATCGACCTTGTCACTTGAGGCGTTGGCGGGAAGTTTCTTCAGTGCCCGCTCATACAGAGAGACGGCGCCTCCAAAGTCATTTTTAAGATCAAGCCTTTCGCCCTGGCTGCGATCGCTAGACCAGTCTGAATTTGCAGGAGAGGTTGCAGGAGAAGTTGCAGGAGAAGTTGCAGGAGAAGTTTGAGAATTCGCTGGAGCCAAACTGCAGATTGATAGGAGGGCGGCCGCGCAAAGTATTTTTATCACAGCATTATTTAGACAGCTTTGCGCAACGGTGGCAATTTAACTACTTCATTAACCTTGAGCGAATTGGCTTGTTCGCCAGTTTTGCCGTTGTATTCAGCAATGGTTGTAGCCATGATGTGAACTTCAGTCTTAGTAGGTTTGCGGCCATCACGCTCAGCCAACAAATTGCTAGCAATCGACGAATAGGTTTCACCGGGCTTGGCGTGCACTTCCGATTTTTCGCCAATTCGTGCAGCGGCGGTAATCCAGCGGTTAACATCGGCTTGCCGCTCGATAGGAATGGCTTCTTGGCTGCGGCGATGAGCTGAAACATCTGGAATTGGCCCACGGGTGCCAGCGGCTTCAATTACTCGATAAGGCAGGTCGGCTGAACGCTCTGCCCGCTCAAGCTGAGCTGGGGTCATCTTAGCTGCTGCAGCTTTCACGTGTTGGGCAATTTCATCACCGACGATAGTAAAGTCGTTTCCACCAGAGGCAAAGGCAGCTGGTAACTTGGTGTCGATTGGAATGGCCCGCTTACCAAGCTCACGCATGGCCGCATCGGCCTCAAGGCGACCAATATTCAAAGGGTCAGCCAGTTTCGACTCTTGCTTAATTTCAGCTTTTACATCGGGTTTGTCAGACACAAAAAAATCCTCGTGCTTCAGATGCTTAGATCATACCCAAGGTTTGTGGAATTCTCTGGGCATACGACCGTGCTAGGGTCAGACGGCGTCTTTGGCTATCTCACCGGCCATGGCATGGGTGGCCTTGATGTAATCGTTAGGGGCAATGATTATCTGCGTACCGCGCACACCGGCTGATATAGAAACTTGTTCAAAGAGGTAGATATTCTCGTCAACATAGACCGGATAGTCTTTTTTACAGGCCAAGGCCGTAACACCACCGCGGATGTAGCCGGTGAGGGGCTGAACTTCTTTGAGCGAAACAACTTCAGACTTGCGGTCGCCGCTCAGCTTAGCCAATGCTTTCAAGTCTACTTGGGCGTTACCGGCGACAACGGCCAGGCAAACTCCATTTTTGTCTCCACGTACAACCAGCGTTTTGAACACTTGCTCAAGCGGAAAGCCAATCTTGGCCGCCACAGTCTCAGCGGTGAGGTCGTCAGCATCAACTTGGTAGTCTCGCAGTTCATAGCTAATTCCAAGACTATCTAAAATTCTTACCGCATTTGTTTTCATAGATGAAAATAATAGGCGATGCCTGGAAATGTCACAAGATTATGGGTGTGATTGTCACAACTGCTAGATAAGAGTTTCATATTTATCGACAATAGCGCTCAGGGGCTGAAAAGATCGAGCAACAATGGTAATTTACTGTCGTCAGCGCAAGCCTCTTAGAACATTGCACTTGCTGCACCGGAAAAACTAAATTGTCAGCCCGATTCTTAGCGCCAATAGCAGCCATAATTCTTACCAGTAGCAATTATGCTCTGGCTCAGGATAGCGCAAGCGGGCAAGCCCAGAGCAACCGCACGCTAGCCCAGAGTAACATCGACACGCAAACTCAAAGCAGCGAACTATCGGCTGAAGAAGCGGCCCTAAGACACAAGGCCCTGATGCGCGCCCATCGCAAACGCATTATCGAAACTGGCAGAAATGACCACGCACCAACGCCTGAAGAGTATTCGCCGGAGCTAGAGCTGTACAAAAAACAGGTGCCTGCAACCAGTCGCATTAATCATGCCAATCAAGCAACTCAGAGCAATCCGGCTAGCGCAAACCATTTTAGTGGAGCGGGCCGATCAGCTTATAGCTCAACAGCTGAGCCACAGGTGGAACTGCGCACAGACATCAGACTCGAAACCGAAAAGCCTGGCCCAGCGCATCCGCCTGGCAGCGAGCAATTCGTCTCAAAGCGCATGCACAGCGAAAGTTCTACCAAGCCATTAACCACTTTAGGCCAATCTCAACCCATCGACTTCAAGCCTTATCTGAGCGAACTAGGCAAGAAAATTAAAAAGAATTGGTCACCACCAGCAAGGCAAGACAGAACCGAAGTGAGCGTCAATTTCTTAGTACTTCCTGACGGCTCAGTCGCCAATTTAAAAATAACCAAGCATGGTTCTCCAACTGCCGATCAGGCAGCTCGCCAAGCCATTTTGCGGGCCGCGCCTTTTGCTCAATTTCCACCAGGCGTTACAGCTGGAAAACAAATTGACTACGACTTTTCGCACTCGTCGCATGCAGACGAGCCGTCATTCCAATGGGGGATTCACTAGCTTTTAGCCTATTGAATGCGCATTCTCTTTTGGCTTTCAGGAATGGCCAGTGGAGCTGCACAGCGTGGGCATTCTACTGTTGAAAATCCCAATACTGGTGTGCGCCAAGTGTTGTTACCAGGAATCAATGAGACATCACAGACGGGGCACTGACAAAGCGAGCGGTATTTCTTCCGAGCGAAAAATGCGGCCACAATAATAATTCCTACCATTGGTAAAACACCAAGAGGAAACAGTAGACGCACGGCCAAAACCATTGCCACAGATGACCAGACGAAGGTCGAAGCTTCTTTTTTCTGGTTGAGAAAAGCAATTTGAACCTTGCGAATGGCCGCAATATCGCGAGTGGTAATCAAGCGTACAACAGAATTTACGCGACTATCAATGCCTGCGGCTACGCCGCTGACATTCTTGCGTGAATAAGCTAGCTTGGGGTCGACTTTCTTAGTTTGCCCTTCTGTCGATGCGGGCATTCTGGAAGCTAAGCCGTTTGCGATTGCCATAGTAAACTCCTCGGGTCTCAAGGATACTAGGTTACAGCCAACTACGTAAAAGATTCGTGAATACGTAATTTCACCTATGGCTACCGACTTCTTGTTCACTTGTCTCAGAGCTAGCGCCACCATCGACCATGGCTTCATAAATGTCGCGCCGGCTACGATTTTTGCTCTTCAAGAAGCGATGCTCGAAGTCGTCGATGTAGGTGAATACCACAGGTACCACCACCAGCGTGAGCAGAGTTGAAGTTATCAAACCGCCGATAACGGCCGCAGCCATCGAAGCTCTCACTTCAGACCCGGCACCAATTCCTAGAGCAATTGGCACCATACCTGCCACCATGGCAACTGTTGTCATCAAAATCGGCCGCAGTCTTGCCTCACCGGCCTTGACCAAGGCTTTGTCTCGGGGCATTCCCTCTTTAATGCTGACTAGGCAATATTCCACCAACAAAATGGCATTTTTGGTGACCAGACCCATGAGCATGACGATACCAATGAGAGCATACAATCCGATTGGTGCATGAGAAGCGACCAGACCTAGGGCTGCACCACCAACGGCCATTGGCAGCGAAACCATGATCGTTAACGGCTGCAAGAAGTCGTTGAAGAGCAGCACCAAGACTGCATAAATTAACATCACGGCTATACCGATAGCGAGGCCGAAGCCACTGAAAATATCTCGTTGAATTTCAACATCGCCGCTAGCCATTTCATGCACAGTTGCAGGCATATTGGTGAAGCTAGGCAGTTTGTGCACAAGAGCCAGGGCCTGACCAAGGGTGCCACCACCTGCCAAACTAGCGGTGATTGTAACTTTACGGCTACGGTCATAGCGGCTAATTTCGGCGGCACCGCTGCCAAATTCGACTTTAGCAACTTGGTGCAGAGGAATAGACTTGTTCATTGCCATGACACGCAAGTTGCCAATCGACTCAAGGTCGCGGCGATAGCTGGGGTCTATTTGTACGAGAATACCAATCTGTCTGTCAGCTAAGTCAAACTTAGCGAGGCTGGCGCTATTATCACCAACTGTGGCCATGGTGGCAGTGCGTGCGATCTGTTGCACAGAGACACCTTGATCGGCAGCAGCAGCTGTATCAGGTGTAACCTGAATCTCAGGCCGGCGCAAGGCAGAAGAAGAAGAAACATCGAACAAACCAGGTACGGTACGCATCTCGGTGGTAAGCCGCTCAGAAGTCTGGCGCAAATCTTTTTCGTCATTGCCCACCAAAGTAACTTGTACCTTACCGCCTAAGCCCATGGTGGCCGAGAAAGTAGCGCGAACACCAGGCACCTTCACCAACTCAGGTCGCACTAAATCTTCGAACTGTTGCTGAGAAAGTTTGCGTTCAGCTCTAGGCTTGAGCATCACATACAAGCTCGCTTTATTGACTTCACCAGCAGCTCCAGCTGACCCGGCCCGACCGGTTGAAGGGGTGCCTATTGAACCAAAGACTTGTGCTACTTCAGGGTGCTTGAGCAAAATTGCAGTCATTTCTTTGCTTACCGCATCAGTTCCTTCTAGCTGTGTGCCAGGCGGCATGGTAATGCTGAGCAAGGTCTCGCCACGGTCAGCAGACGGCACGAGTGATGTCGGAAGAGAAGTCATCAAGGCCATACTGACGACGAAAAATGCTAATGCTCCTAAAACTGTCTTGCCACGATTTTTCAAAGCCCAGAGCAACATATGGCGGTAGAGAGTGACCGATTTTGACTTGCTATCGTCTTCTTCTTCGCCGGGAGTATTGAGCCAGAAAGCGGCCATCATCGGTGTAATTAAGCGAGCGACAAGCAGCGAGAAGAATACAGCTACAGCGACTGTGACACCAAACTGTTTGAAGAATTGCCCAGGAATTCCGCCCATAAAAGCAACGGGCAAGAAGACGACGATGATACTCATGGTGGTGGCCATAACTGCCAAGCCAATCTCATCGGCGGCTTCTAAAGCAGCCTGATAAGGTGATTTGCCCATGCGTATGTGGCGCACAATATTCTCAATTTCAACAATGGCATCGTCTACCAAAATACCGATTACTAGTGCTAGGCCAAGCAGCGACATGTTGTTTAAACTAAAGCCCAACATCTTCATGACAGCAAAAGTAGGGAGCATAGAGAGCGGCATAGCAACTGCCGAGATAGCTGCAGCACGCCAATCTTTAAGGAAGGCCCAGATCACAATGACAGCCAAAATAGCGCCAATCACAAGCGAATCAACCGTGGCGTGATATGAATCCATAACATAGCCAAGGGTAGAGCGAATTTTACTGATATGAATGTCTGAGGGTAGAGTCTTTCGCAACTCATCAATTGCCTTGTCGACACCTTTACCAGCGGTAGCTAAACTACTACCGGTAGAGCGCACTACTTGGAAGGCTACCACGGGCTTACCGTTGAGCATGGCAGATTGTCTTGTCTCAGCAACGCCATCGCTAACGGTGCCTAAATTGCCGAGAGTTGACCAGTTACCGTTAAGCAAATAAATGCGCATATTGCGCAGATCATCAATTGTTTTAGTACTACCGAGAGTACGAATAGACTGTTCTTGGGTACCGACATAGCCGCGGCCACCGGGCAAGTTAGTGTTCATCATACGCACTTGCGAGTTAACTGTATCAGCTGTTACTCCAAGAGCTTCGAGCTTGAGTGGGTCTAAATCAATGCGCACCTGACGATCATTACCACCAGAGCGTTGCACTTGACCAACTCCAGGAACAGCCAAAAGAACACGCGAAATTTGGTCGTCAATCAACCAACTCAAGTCATTCAGGGAATGCTTATTTGAGTCAGACGACACTGTGTAAGTGGCAAAGGGAGCGCCAGAAAAGTCGAGGCGCTTGATTTGTGGTTCATCAATAGTAAGTGGCAATTGGTTGCGAATGCGGGTAACAGCATCGCGCACATCGTTAACTGCTCTGTCGACGTCGGTACCAAGTTCAAATTCGATTGTGGTGGACGAACTGCCTTCGTTAATTGTGGAAGAAATATGCTTGATGTTACCAATACCAGCAATAGCATCTTCAACTCGACGAGTGACCTGGGTTTCAAGCTCAGAGGGGGCAGCACCAGATTCGGTGACTGAAACTGTCACGGTCGGCATGTCGATGTTTGGATTTTCATCAATGCCCAGGCTGAGGTAAGACATGATGCCAACAACGCTGAAGATAAGGAACATCAGAATCGATGGTATCGGTTGCTTAATGGACCACGCTGAGATATTGAAGTTCATGGTCTTGCCTATTCTTTCGTCGTGTTTAGCTACTTATTGCGAGCTACTTAATGAGAGCTACTTTATTGAGAGCTATTTGTTGAGAGCTACGATGTCGTTATCTTCTAAAAATCCAGCACCAGCGACAATGACGTTGTCGCCAAGGTTTAGGCCGTTTTTAATTTCGGCTGAATCGCTCGTGCGGGTACCGACAGTGACAAATTGTTTTTTAGCCTTGCCATCGACATAGAGAAAGACATAACTCTTGTCGCCATCAGCAAGAACCGAAGCATTTGGCACGAGCATAGCGTCAGCCTGACCGATTTGTACGCTGCCTTGAACGAACATGCCAGGTTTGAATCCTGAATTGTTTGGAATAGCAATGCGCACTGTACCGAGCCTGGTAGCGCTATCTACAGTAGGTGAAATTTGGAAAATTGTACCTGTTACCGAGCGCACAGAATCAGAAAGGGCGGCGGTTATGCCAGGCCGCAGCCTACTTAGATCACTCTGAGTCACCTGCGCACGCAACTCTAATTGTCCTTTACGTATCATTTCGAACAATGCTTTTCCGTTTGAAGCAACATCCCCAATGTGAGCGAGACGCTTAGTGATCAAACCCTCATCGGGGGCGCGAATTATGGTCTGATCGATCTGAGCGCGAAGCTGTTGCACGCTAGCGGCAGTTTCATCGGCGTTTGCTTCTGAGACAATAATGTCTTCTTTGCGACCGCCTCGTTGAGCCATTTCAAGCTTATTGTGCGACTGCTCAGCAGAAAACTTGGCGGCATAGAATTGCTCTTTGGCCCCTTGCAAATTAGTAGAGGCAGTCACTTCATCAGTGGCATGATTGTCAGCTTCTTGCTGACTGACGGCGCCTTCTTTGAGCAAGTCTTTATAGCGCCGAGCATTACTATGGGCATTGGTCAAAGTAGCTTCCATCTGAGTAATCATGGCCTGACGTTGTTGCACATCGGCCATAGCTTGCTGATAAGCAGCAGCTAGACCGGCTATGTCTTCTTGGCGATTAGGCTGTATAGCTTTCCGAGCTGAGGCCCTTGAGCCCATCATGTGAGCTTCCATACCTTTTAATTGAGCTTGTAAAATTGATGAATCAAGGATGGCCAAGACCTGGCCCTTGCGCACATAGTCGCCTTCTTCAACCAGAACCTGGACGATGCTCAAACCAGACGCTTGCGAACCGATGGTCAGGGGGTCAACCGCTGAAACTGAGCCTGTCACTGTCAATGCCGACGAAACCCTGCCCATCTTGGCGGCATCGGTAGTCACTGTCACTACCGGTGGGGCGGGAGTGGCAACTGTAGTGGTTACCGGTGTGCCTTGTGAGCCTGAGTGCGTATAGGTAAAGGCCGATAAACCGCCGATAGCGATCAACGAAATGGCTGCTCCAACTATCCATTTTTTCTTACTCTGTTTGCCGCCTGCACTCAGCCTTGGCTGAAGGCGATGCAATTGAGCAACATTCGAACTTGCGCGAACAATTTCGACTTGATTTGTTTCGTCTCGGCTTGTTGTAAACATAAGCTTCCTAACCTTTTTAACCTTTACTGCGGTTCAGTTTCTATACTATCACTTAACTGAATGAATTCATTCATTATTTAACCCTTCCCAAATTAAATTGAAATAGATTCTCGAAAACTAGACTATTTGGGGCTTCGAGCATTTTGAAATCGGAGAGATCAAGTGGGTAAATATTCACCGATATCGGTGAAATTCTAAAAAATGATGAATTGCGGGTTATCCTTATAGAAGTAACAGCGACGGAAATTTAAATGGCTAGAGCCCTCGACCCGCACAAAAAAGAAGCAATCATGGTTGCCGCCCGCATGATTTTTATCCGCGATGGCTACCGTGCGGCCAAGATGAGCGATATTGCTGCCGAAGCTGGGGTTGCCGCTGGCACTCTATACCTATATTTCAATTCTAAAGAAGCGCTTTCTAACGCCATGTCAGAAGACTTCTTTAATCGCTGCTCTCAAATGATCGATCAATATGTTCCGTTTATCTCCGAGAGCAATGGTCTAGAGAAGTACATTGACTCAGTAATTCAAATCGCCCGCGATGAATTGCCCGTTCTTTCATTTGCGCGCATGGAGACTTTTGAAAAGGCGGGAATGGGCAAAGAAGTGCGCATGGAACTCTCGCGGCGCACAGCCAATCATTTAGAAAAGCTGATGGACGACAAAGCAATACGGAGATACGACCCCATCGCTTTAGCAGAGATGCTAGGCGGCATGATGCACAAAATGATAATGTCATGTGTGATGGAAGAGAATTTCGACTTGACCATTCACAAAGCCACGGCAATCAAGATGCTCGAATACGCCTTGTTTGAGCCGAAAAATTGAGCCTCTAGTCGCAAAAAGAAAAAACGATGAACAACTCTGACGACAACCGCAATAATCTACCGCCTCCGGTCACTGTCATCATTACGCTGATTGTCCTAACCGTAATAATTGTTCCGACAGTAATCTTGGCGCAGTGGTGGCTTTACTATTCGTCTAGTGTTTTACTTTGGGATATCAACCAAACAGCCGTTGTAAGCTATTCTGGCATGTCCGTATTTATGGCAATTTTAATTGTTTTCGGTATGCGAAAACTAAGCCAATCAACCAAACCAGAAGACATAGAAAGAATTACTAGCCTAGTGACCGAGTGGATTGGCTGGGCAATGGTACTGCTAGCCTTCTCGTTTTCTGAATCGCAAAGTGTGCTGCATGTATCTAAGCACTTTTACTTTCCGCTAGCAATTCTTGGTCTGGCATTACTCGGCTATAGCAATGGTCGCCGTTTTAAAAGCAAGGGTGATAAAACCTCACTAGTGGCCGTCTTTGTAGTAGCAATGGCACTAGCTGCTGAAGCTTTTCGCTACCTCAGCGGTTTAGAGAGACTGACTTTTTAACTCAAAATCTAACTAAAAGGAAATAGATGAGCACCGAATCAGCAACCCTTGAATGGTGGCGCAACGCTGTGGTCTATCAGATTTATCCACGCTCTTTTCAAGACAGCAACAACGACGGCACTGGTGATATTCCAGGCATCATCAGTCGCCTCGATTACTTAGCAAACCTTGATATAGACTGCATTTGGCTCAGCCCATTTTACCCGTCTCCAAATAAAGATTTTGGCTACGATATTTCAGACTACTGCGATGTCGATAGCCTGTTCGGCAGCCTGGCCGACTTTGATCACTTAGTGAGCGAAGCACACATACGCAACCTCAAAGTAATTGTTGACCTAGTGCCAAACCACACGTCTGACCAACATATGTGGTTTCAAGAGGCGCTGAAGGGAAAAGAAAGTGATAAACGCGACTGGTATGTTTGGCGAGACCCCGCAGCAGATGGTGGCGTACCCAATAATTGGACAAGCTACTTTGGGGGGCCAGCCTGGACGCTGGACAAAACGTCTGGACAATATTACCTCCACCAATTCTTAAGCGAACAACCAGATCTAAACTTCCGCAACCCCGCTGTTGTTGAAGCAATGCTTGACGTAATGCGCTTCTGGCTCAAGCGAAATATAGATGGATTTAGAGTCGATGTTATTTGGTTACTTGTTGAAGCAGCCGATTTTGCCGATGAACCAGTCAATCAGAATTGGAATAAGTCACTGATTGAGCGTGATCGCTATATTCATACAAAAATTGAAGACCAGCCAGAGACCCATGAAATAATTCAGCAGATGCGCCAGGTACTTGATCAATTTAGCAGCCCAGGCCACGAAAGAATGATGATTGGCGAAGCTTACTTGCCTTACGATCAACTGGTCACTTACTACGGCAGCAAAGAAAAGCCAGAGTGCCACATGCCCTTTAACTTTCATCTCATCACTGAGGCTTTAGAAAATTGGCAAGCACAAGCTGTCAGGACAATAGTAGATGAGTACGAGCAGGCACTGCCGCCTGATTGCAGCCCCAATTGGGTGTTGGGAAACCATGATAAATTTCGCTTCGCTAGCCGCATAGGCAGCGAACAAGCGCGCGTAGCCACCATGCTGCTGTTGACTCTGCGCGGCTCGCCCACCTGGTATTACGGGGACGAAATCGGCATGCTCAATGGCGATATTCCGCCCGATAAGATTGTTGACCCAAGAGGCATACGCCAACCTGACGTGCCTAGCGAGCAGCGCGACCCGGAGAGGACACCCATGCAATGGGACGTCACCGCCTATAGTGGCTTTAGCAATAAGGAGCCTTGGTTACCAGTCTCAGTTGATTACCGCGAAAGAAACGTGGCAGTGCAAGAGAAGCAGCCAGACTCGATGCTCAATCTCTTCAAGCACTTACTCAAGCTGCGAAAAAATCACATGGCTTTGAGTCAAGGTTCGTATTGTGCTTTGGAGCAAAGCAGCGAGCGACAACAACAAGAACAAGAACAACAACTGATACAAAATGGCGACAGCGGAATCTTCATGTACAGTCGTGAGTTTGAAGACGAACGTATCGCCGTAGTGCTTAATTTCACAGATACAGCCAAGACTATCAATTTGAAGGGCACCTATCTCGCCTCAACTTTTATGGACCATGCCGATTTAGGAAGCAAGGCAGAGGCAATGGAGAGAAGTGCAGCTGGACTGGTGCGCCCTAACGAAGGCCTAATAATCTTGCTCGATTAGGATTAGTGGGCGCAGAGCAATCTGGGTGTTTTTTTGTTTATCTTTTTTGTCCGATTTCGGGACGGAAATCGGACATTTTTCGCCGAAGAATAATTATCTCTATTGGCAAATCAAGTCAAAAATACAGCCGTGCTCTATTGCTGGGCATTCATATATTTTTCAAGGGCCTCTTGTCGGCCACGTTTAAGAGCAGTCTTTTTCACTCCATCAATAGAGCGGCAAAGATCAGTAATATCTTGGCGACATTCTTTAAGGTGATCAAAAGTGGTGGCACTTTCTCCACCTTGGAAAACTGCTTCGTCAATTAAAAAGTCAGGAATAGGTTCTTCTGATTGGCTATTTCCGACATCACTAGAATTACTCTTTGCCTTCTTCGGCTTGGCTTTGCCACCACCAGCGAGGAAATCTTGGCCCAATGCCAATTGCTCTTTCAACATGTTTTTGATTGAAACCCAACGGCGCCCTTCTTGCAAAAGCTGAGTGCGACCCATTGGACTATTTGTATATTCCTGAAACTCACCAAATGTCCAAGTGCGAATAGAATCTGGTGCCTTGTGCTTGAAGGAAAAATCCCTTTCCTCTTGACTCATCGGCATAGCCCTGGCTAGAAGCATTTCTTCTTGCGTCCATTCATGCTGATTATCGAGAGGCCCGCTACTGACGACTGTATTGGAACCCGCACTGACT
>JBBRMD010000032.1:0-60227 GCA_038231015.1 Candidatus Obscuribacterales bacterium | reverse complement strand
TCGTCAGCTCGCAGATTTGCTCCACGCTTCTTTCAGACCTCACCTCACGATTTAGCCCTTGCGCTTCACTACACTTCACCGTCATCAGGTTGTGTAAGGACTTTCACCTCCAGTTGTTGAACATGCCCGGCACACAAAAAAATGAGTGCCACCGCTTACGGTAGCACTCACTTCTGAAAGGCCTGTTGAACATTTTCGCTAAGTTAACACGAGGCCTTGTCCTTGGTATCGCTTATTTGCACATGAGGGAGAAACTGGTCGTAACGACCTAAGCTCTTCTCATGGCTGTGCATGTATGTATTGATTGCTTTAATCTCTTTAGGAGAGAAATCAGTAATCGAGAAAGTCGGTTGAGGACTGGCAAGGCTTGATTCCATTTTATTCAGCCACTTGGTCACAGACTTCTCATCTTGCTCAACACTGTTAGATTGTTCGTGACGGTGGTGATGATGGTGTGACATTGGAAGAGCCTCCAGAAAGAAAGTAGTGTGGGGAGCTAGACGAAGTAGCGGTTGGCCATGAGTGCATAATAAGTCGAGAAAGTTACCATCGGGTACTCATCGGTCACATTAAATCGGAGGGGTTCAATCTGCAGTGTATTTGTCAGCAATTAGGGTATGTGGGAAACTGACACCGGCAAACCGCTTGAAACGCTTTTGAAAGGCGGTCTTTCTATGCTTGCCATTTTGCGATGTCATATCACGACGTCAGTAATACTTAGATTCGCAACCACAGCCGATAGCCACTGGGCTAGAATGGATGCCGCAGTTATTAGCTCCGCGGCCCTTACTAAGGCTGTACGCAGGCACACTGCGGGAACTGCTTTGATAGGACAGTGAACTATGCACGACGGCATCCATATCGAAATATTTATTGTTCTTCTTATCGTCACCGCGACAGTGGCAATGACGGTCAAGTGGATAAAACTACCGTATTCTATCGCCCTGGTAATAGTCGGCTTGATCTGTGGTGTCTGCCACCTTCTGCCAGCCGTAGAACTCACCCCAGATCTAATTCTCTTAATCTTCTTACCAGCGGTGCTCTTTGAAGCATCGTGGAACATCCAGATTTCAGAACTCAAGGAGACATGGGTACCAATTACTGTTCTAGCGACCCTCGGCGTAGTAATCAATACACTGGTGGTGGCCTATGGCATGCACTACATTGCCAACGTCGCCCTTGGACCAGCGTTGCTATTTGGAGCGATGATTGCGGCTACAGACCCTATTTCGGTTTTGGCACTATTTAGAAAACTTGGCATGGACAGTCATTTAACAATGCTTCTCGAAGGAGAAAGCCTTTTTAACGACGGAACGGCAGTAGTAGCATTCAAACTAGTACTAGCAGTAGTACTATCCGGAACAGCGTTTTCAATACCGCAAACCATTGGCAGTTTTATGCTCGTGGTATTTGGAGGAACGGCTGTTGGAGCGGTCTTGGGATATGCCGCATCAAGGCTTACTCGTTTGTTCGATGATCATTTGCTGGAAATTACTCTTACAACAATTCTTGCATATGGATCATATTTACTAGGCGATGAGCTGCATGTGTCGGCTGTTTTAAGTGTGGTAGCAGCTGGCGTAGTGATCGGCAACTATGGCAGCCGTACAAGCATGTCTCCAGGAACCAGAATGGCTGTCAATGCATTCTGGGAGTACTTTGCCTTTCTCGTTAATTCACTAATATTTCTCCTGATTGGCTTACAAGTAAAATTCGATTTACTTTACAAATACGCAATCCAAATTGGTGTTGGCATTCTAGTTGTGCTTGTCGCCAGAGCAATTGTTGTGTACGGACTAACACCTCTTTTTGGCAAAAGGACAGATATAATCCCGTGGAAATGGAGACATATGCTGTTCTGGGGAGCACTGAGAGGTTCAGTCTGCATGGCACTTGCCCTGAGTCTGCCAAATAGTTTTGCCTACAAAGAAATGATAACGATAACGACCTTTGGAGTGGTCTTGTTTACACTGCTAGTACCGGGGCTAACCATCGAACCACTGGTAAAGCTGATGAAAATGAATATCAAAGACCCGAAACGAGAACAGTACAGGCAGCTAAAGGCCCAGCTTATAACCAAAAAGAAATCTCTGCAGTTTGTAGACGAACAATTCAAAAGCGGCGCTATTACTGAAAGCTCACGTGAACAGATGCACAATGAACTTGATACTGAAAAAATTAGCTTGCGAAAACGAATAGATGATTTGCACCTTGAGGACGAGTCAGTTCGGCTATTTGAAGAAGAACAGCTCCGTGCTCAAATTGCCGAGCTGGAAAAGGATTGCTTGAAGCAACTTATTAAAGATGGAGGCCTAACAGAAGAAGGACTGCAAAGCATTCAGCTTGAATTAGATGAAAGGTCACAGTTACGAGGCCAACAAGCGATCACAGCGAAGCTTAAAGTGATTGATCAAGACATTCCACCCAGCTAGATACCACCGGTAATATCAATGCGAATAAATAACCTTGGCACCGCAATTGGAAGCTTACCTTAAATCCAGCACCAGAGGCCGTTTTCATGATATACTGGTGTTATAAGTTAATTAGACCGATTCACGAAGGCATGTAATCGGCGCAAAAAAAATGCATCGAAAAATAGTTTCCTGTGCGTTTTAAAAGCAAGGAGGTATTTATGCTTAAAATCTTATTCGAACAATACATAGCTGCAGGCTCATCAGGCGACCTAACAAAGCTACGAGGGCTAGCCAATCACAAGACTTCACGCATACGCAAGCGTGTAGCCGAAAATCCGAACTGCTCGATAGAGATTCTCTATCAATTGTCTCGCGACGACAGTTCAGAAGTGCGCATCGCTGCGGCATTAAATCGCTCTGTATCACTTGAGATTTTGGAAGCACTCTGTAAAGATCAAGATCCAGATGTTCGGTTTGCAATTGCATCCGATAACTATGCACCGTGCCAGATATTGACCTTCTTTTCAGAAGACGAGAATCCTTATGTGCGAAACAGAGCCGCTAAGACAATACAAAGACTGGCCAAAAACGGAAAGAGAATGTCGCTGAGTCCTAGTTTCAACAAGTAAGTCTTCAGCGATATACTGTTTAACTATCAAGAAAGAAGAAGGGGAAAAATGGGAAAATTTGAGATTTTTTTAGGAGCTGACGATCTGTTTTACTTTCACTTAAAAGCAGAAAATGGCCTGATTATTGCTGCATCTCAAGGATACACAACCAAGCAGTCAGCTGAAAATGGAATTGAATCTATAAAAAGGGTGGCCGTACATGCGGAGGTCTTAGATCTCTCTGCCTCTGCCACACCGACAGCATAAATCAGGCGACCCAGAAACCGCCAATGGTGCTTTCTAGTAAATTTGCTGAGAGAACAAATCGACTTGTGGACCAACCTTTACTGCTAAAATTGATAACGTAATTGAGAAGCCTTAGCTAACTATTTAGTTGCACTGTTTCTGACATTTGTATTCATGTTAGAAATGGTGAAATCCTTCCATTTACAGCGATTCGTCGCCGGTATCTAATGAGTAATTGGCGAAAACGAAGCCAAACAGTGAGGCCAGCAAAATTGACCGAAAAAGCATTGTCTCACAACACCATAACTTTTACGGGCCAACAGCTGCTCAGAGAATTGCGCTTCGATGAAGCTATAGAATGGTACACAGAAGCCACTCACCAGCATCCAGAACAACATCAATGGTGGAACTGCCTGGGTAAGGCCTTAGAAAAGAAGAACCGGGTTCAGGAAGCCCTTTCTAGCTACGAAGCAGCATTGAGACTTCAACCTGACAATCCTGAATACTGGAACAGCTGTGGCGTCACCTTGAGCATGCTCAACAATTTGCCGGAAGCTGAGTTGGCTTTTACTGAGGCGTTGAAGATTAGACCAGATTATCCCAACGCCAAATTCAATCTTCGCGATTTAAAAATTCAGAGAAATCTGGCTAATCAGCCTCACGAAAACGTAAATGGATTGATTGAAACTCCTATACAACTATTCACAGATCATGACTTGCATGAGCTGATTGAAAGACTCAAGCAACAAGCAAAGGCCACTCCAGCTGATCTCTCAATTGTTTTTAGGCTAAGCGTACTCCTTGATCGAACCGGTGATTCAGCTGGGGCGATCAAGCTTTTGAATAAAATACTCAAGTATCAATCCGACAACATCCCGGCATTAGAACAACTAATCTCAATTTATCTCAACTTTAAACAATCGGCCAAAGCAATTACCACAGCCAAGAAGCTTCTCGAGCTTAAGCCATCAGACTACAAAGCATACTTAACCTATGCAGAGGCCCTGAAGTGCGGAAATCACCAAATTGAAGCTGTAGAGTCAGTTCGCAAAGCTGTAGAGTTAGCTCCAGACAATGCTGAATGCTGGACTAGTTGGGCTGACATATTGGCCCACGGCGGCGATGACGCTTGCTATCCAGCCATTCAAAGGGCTGCTGAATTAGCGCGTTTTGACGCGGAGCTTTGGCACCGAGTGGGAACTCAAGCAAGCCAAAGACGTGATTGGACCACAGCACTTTCAGCTTTAAGAAAAGCTGGTGAATTGGCGCCAAGGGTAAATAAGCATTGGGTCACTCTCGGAAGAGCTCTAGAGCAAAGCGGAAACAATCTCGAAGCTGAAAGCATTTACAAAATGGTCATTGATTATGATCCCAATGCGCCAAAGGCCTGGAACAATCTTGGGGTTCTACTGGTTTACAAAGGTGATACCGTTGGCGCAGAAGCAGCATTCCGCAAAGCGATCGATGCCGCACCAGATTATCCAAATCCCTGGTACAACCTGCGAGACATAATGCTTGCCAGAGGCGATAAGCAGGGCGCCCAAGAAGCAAAAGAGCGAGCAGATGCTGTCCGAGCTTTTGCCGACAAATGGGCCTCGGACGACGTGTAATTTAGTGGCCGGCCAACTCACTCTACACAGTGCAAATTTGTCATCTATTGCTGATTGGTCGTAGTGGAAGGTATTTCAAACACCGCTGGTAATCTTTCTTCCACTGAAGCATCTTGACGCCTATCGCCCGGAACGCTTTCAACCAGTTCTTTGATCGCCTCTACTGGCTTTATTTCAGGAACAATGTCATCAGAACTGATTTCGGTCGAAGGAATACTTCTTAGCCTGAACACCAATGGCTGGTCCAATTCTTTGCTTAGGAAATCGTGAACAAGTCGAACCTGACGAGCCGTTATCGGCCTTTCTGGAGCAATAACTGTTGCTCGAACAATCATCGGTTTTCTAAATCGTTCCACATTAACTTCGCGCAGCTGTACACCCCGAAAAGTAACCGTTTTCTCCTGCAACATGCCTCTTATGGTTGCGCTAATTTGGTTTTGCAAAATCAGTTCGCGCATACTAAAACCTAGTGGCACAAACAGCAAAAGACTCAATATTGCAGAGATAGCCAGACCTTTCTTTGCCCGCTGAAGGGGAATGAAACCCTTAATTAAAAAAACCAAAGAGCCAGCCACAGTTATTCCAATCAAGTTAGTCAAGTAGAGCAGAGCCGCTCCCGCCCATACTTCCGGAGAGCCAAAAGCCAAGCCGATTCCAACTACACTGAGCGGAGGCACCAAAGCAACAGCTATTGCGACACCTGCCAGACTGTCACTTAGCTTCTCGTCTGACTGGCAATAGGCTCCTACTGCCCCAGCAAAAATTGCAACTCCGAGGTCTAGCAAGTTTGGATGTGTGCGACCAAGTATTTCTGGGGTAAGTTCGAGAGAACGAAACAAAAGACCAATCACGGAAGAGATTGCAACACCTATCACAGTTCCGACAAGTAATGTCAGAAGCGCGCGTGACAACAGCTTTACATCGGCAGTCAAGGTCGCCAGTGAAAGCGCTACGAGCGGTCGCATAAGGGGCGCAATGATCATTGCTCCGATAATTACAGCCGGGCTATTCTGGAAAAGGCCGAATGTAGCAATTAGCGTTGAACCAGAAAGCAATACCAAGAAACTTGAGCTTAACTTACTGATGGATTCTAAGCGACGCTGAAGACCCTCTAACTCAGAATCAGTTGCGTGAGACAATAAAGAAGGCATTTGTAGAGACACCAAGACTAGAGGCAATCATTATTGCAAAGTTTAGCGAAACGAGCAAAGTGAACAACAAAGCTGAATACCAGGGCCAAAGCGCTTAGGACAAATCAATCAAAGAAATTTAAGTAGGTTTGTGCAAACGAATATATTTGGAAGTGAATACTAGAGGCCTTGCCTCGGCACTTGACAGCAGGTGCAGAAAAACACCTTGCTTCTTAAACATGGTGCTCAAGAGCACAGCCTTTTCCAGCTCCAACACTGCGTCTTTGTGTGGCAGCTTCCACTGCACTTGAGCTTTAACTGATTTTTGAATTGCAAGTTTTTGATTGTTTGCCACCACTAAAATATTCTTGTGCACTTCTTCAAAGTCTTCGCTGTTGTAACCACCCAAATTGAGAAAATACAATTTCTCGTCGCCTTCAAATGGTGTGCGCGAAAGAACTACGTCGTAGCCATCAGCATGGGTAATCTCAGCCCAACTATCAAGATGTAGACTGCTTGGTGTGCCCCACCACTGTTTTCTTAGATCGTCGTAGCAAGCCTGTGGAGTTACGCCAAGGCTGAAGCGAACATCATGCAATTCGATATTCGAATTGCGAAAATCACCGCCTACATAAAACATGAAAAGCTTTGGAAGTGAGACGATTATTGTATTGTCTTTAGTCATTATTTGAATGCTCTGACTGTCAAGTTCAAGGTTAGTTCCTGCCACTATTGTTCATCGTTCTTCAACATTGTATCTCCGCCCTAATCTCGCTAGATTAAAATTCGACGAAATTTCTCGTGTAACCCCCACTCAACACAGATAACGGTAGATTGCTATCTTCCACAATAGGGTTCAAAGAGCTAGAGCAGCATTAGGAATCTCATTTATGAACGTCAACCAGCGACCAGCTTCAGCACTAGCGCTATCCCTGGCCATTGCTACGATCTTCCCAAGTTCGGGCATGGCCCAAAGTGATATCTCGTCTCAAGCAAACACACCGCCGGCTACTGCACTAACTAAAGACAGAGCCTCATATGGTGTCATGAACACAAGCGGCCAAGTGGTTCTTCTAGAGCAATTCGAAGAAGGTATCACAATTTTCAAAAATGCAATCATTGCTTCGCCCCGCTCTTCTTCAAATAAATTTCGTGAGACAATCCCACGCTACATAATTGACCTGACCGGCAAGAAGCTTATCGAAAAGCCGCTGGGAGAAATGGACACCCCAGAAGGCGGCATGCTTGCGGTGAAAAATGGCGATCTTTGGGGCTACATCGACAATACTGGAAAGCTTGTAATTCCCTATAAATTTAGCAATGCACACTCGTTCTATAAAGACCACGCGGTAATTTTTGAGAAGGATGGACTGGCAATCATTGATCGCCAAGGCAACATTGTTTGGAGCGGCAAAAAAGATCAGGTCGTTGGAACCAACAAATATGGCCTTCGAACAATCAAAGTTGGCCAGTCGATACTCTTAACTCAAATCGACAAAAGCGTGGGCTTTGCTCCACTCGGGTGGTTTGCCGACGATGAAGAGCTGAAAGCTTTCTCCGCCTATTCTGACAATTACCCAGGCAGCAAATATGGTTTCGTCAATCGCCAAGGTGACGTTGTCATCGAGCCTAAGTTTGATCAGGTGTCAGCTTTTTACAAGGGCACAGCCATGGCCCAGAATGGTAAAGAGGCATTTTTCATAAATGCAAAAGGCGAAAAAACCGCCAGCCCAGACTCAGAGTGTCAGTTTAACTATCCGTCTTTCGGACGCGGCATCGCCATTTTCCAAGCACCTCCAGAGGCGCCAGCACTGCATCCCAAGATTAGAGCACTGGCGGGCAAGAGGTACGGTGCCGTAGATAAAGATGGCAAAATCTGCATCAAGCCGGAATACTTATATTTGTCGAGTAGCGGAGACGACAATGGTCTATTCTTAGCTGTCAAAAAGACAATAGATGGCGCTGGTACTAGATTTGGTTATATCGACAAGAACGGAGCTGTAAAAATTCCATTTGTCTCTAGCTGGGCAGGAGAATTCAAAGACGGTCTTGCTGCTTTCTCGAAAGGTAAGCTACAACCTCAATACTATCCAGAAAATGAGATCACAATCTCTGAGGTTTCAGCGTTAGACAAGGCTATTCGACTCAAAATAAGCGAGGCCATAAAGGGTGTAAGTCAAGATAGACCCTTGCGAATAATAGCGTCGTTATTGGTTGACGGCGGCGCTTCAATGAAACTGCTCTTGGGTCCCAACAATGCCGATTCCAGACAAACTATCTCGACTAGATTAGCCAATGTAAAAGACTTACCCAGGCCAAAGGCGCTACTAAATTGGGGGATGGATTTTGAGTTTGTGGTATTGCGTGATGGTGGCATTATTGCAGCCGAGTCAGCCGCTGACCCATATAACCAGAAACGTGCAGAATTAGAGATGCTAGATAAAGATACTAATTATTCATACCGTATGAATTCGCTCGATGAGCTTGAGCAATATCTCAAACACCGATCTGATTTAGAAAGGTCAATCGGTTTGAAACCCGGTTCGTTTGAATGTTGCACAAATAGTCTGATTCGGTTTTACTCAAAATGTGGACGAGTAAAAGAAGCTCTAGCGCTAATTAAACAAATGAGTACGGATGATGAATTTGCAGCTAACGAAATGGCGATAGAGGTTTACCGAGAAGCATCGATGTGGCCAGAGCTAGCCTTAGCTCTAGAAAAGCAATGCAAGACTCTGCAGCTAAAAAAGCGCCACGAAGGTGCCTATATTTATCTGCTCAATTTGGCAGACGTCTACTATCGGCTCGATAAGCTAGGTCTAGCCGATTCGGCCTACCAAGCGGCGCTTGCATCAGTTGATACAAGAATTGTGCCAGAGGACAGTCTGGCAAAACAAAAGACACGCACCATCCCACAGTCGGCCCTATATCGCTACGCCTGCTTTTTAGCCTCGACTGGACGAACTGCTAAGTCAGCAGAAATTAGACAAAAGCTAAATTCATACTTTGAGCCTGGTGTGGCCTATAGCATCATCGTAAATGATTCCGACGATTATAGAATGGGAACCTATCTCGCGCTTGTAAAAGACAAAGACAGTAAGGTATTTGACCACTTCTATGTTCGTTGGCAGAACGACACAAACGCTCAAGCCCAGCTGACAAGGGGTCTACTAAAACCAGACGGCACTGAGCTTACAGGAGCCCATTTTCAAGTTTTCTTGGACGATCCTTCACGGTTTTCCGAAGGCTTGGCAGTTGCCAAAGATGCTTTAACCGGACGCTACGGCTACATCGATACTAGTGGTAACTGGACGATACCTGCAAAATTCTATGTGGCAACTCCTTTCAAGAATGGCAAAGCATTCGCCAAACCGGCTGTTAGTCTTCTCCCAATTGATAGCACCGGCACGCAGATCAATTTTTCAGTAATAGACAAGAAAGGTAATGTGATAGCTGCCACTAAATTTAACACCATCGACAATCAAGGCGATGGCGTTAACATAGTGTCAGATGGCGCTGGCGACAGCCTCTTAAAACTCAATTGGTTTGTAAATGATGACGGCAAAATACTACACAAAGAACGTGTTCAGTATCAAGGTGCACCGTCATCAAAATCAGCTATTAATCATCAGTTTATAGTGACGGGCTGGAAGAGCGAAGGTTGCAGCACATCAGCAAAAGGCTTCATGCAAGACTTCCAGTACACAAGAGATGAAAGCACCTGCATGGTAGAAGCTGTTCAGCGACGGGGCCTCCACAGCTTCGAAGAAACCATTGATGGCCAAGTGTTGATCGGCTACAAAAATACCGCAGACGAAATTGTAATTCCGGCTCGCTACCGTAGCGGTTCTATTTTCATTGACGGCTTGGCCGCGGTGACCGACACTAGCGGCAAACAGTTTTTTATAAAACCAGAAGGCAGCAATGCCTTCAATGAAACTTACGAACAGGCACAAGACTTTGCTGGCAAAGCAGCCCCAGTATCGAAAAACGGCAAGACTTATCTAATCGACCACAATGGCAAAAAAATATCCGAAGACTATCGATGGATTAGTTCGCTATCTCCAGGATTTTTCCACGTGGTCGATGACAATAACAACCAAGGCCTCCTAAATGAAGAAGGCAAGCTCCTGATTAAGCCTCAGGTAGTGAGACTGAGAGCACCAAGCGAAGGCTTGGTTGCCTTTTCTAAAAATGGAAAATGGGGCTTCATGGATTTGGCTGGAAAAGAAATAATTGCCCCAAAATATATAACAGTGGATAATTTTCACGAAGGGACGGCCTTCTTCAAGCGCTAAGCCAAAAGCTTTTAGCCGTAATTAACCCAAGCTCGCTCTATTTAACAACGGGCGTAACTGGCACTGGCACAGCCTGCACCAACATACCATCAACCAGATCGTCTGGTGGATGCACAACTACTTTTTCACCAGCATTGACACCGCTTGCTACTTCGAACTGACCACCCAAATCGCGACCAATCTCTAAGCGTCGCATGTGGGCTCTGTTCTGAGCATCAACGACATAGATGAAAGAGCCATCAGGCTTGGTCTGCAAAGTGGTGGCAGGAATAATCGGCAGCGGAACTGCAGACTTAGACTGGAAGCTAACCTTGGCGTACATACCAGGCATGAGTTCGTGCTTGCCATTATTGACGTGAATTTCTACCTGCAAGGTCTTAGAAGTAGAATCAAGACCACCAGCCACGTTAGTCACTATGCCAGTAAAATCGCGGCCTGGATACTCTTGAAAGCGCAAATGCGCTTGTTGATTAGCATGAATGTAAGGAACATACTGTTCAGGCACATTTACAAAGACCCGCAGAACGTCAGTCTTAGCAATCTCAAATAAAACGGCATTGCTGTTGTTGCTACCAGAGGTAACTAGGGCACCGGCATCGACATTGCGCTTAATAACTACTCCATCAAATAATGCAGTGACATTCTTAAATGAGCGAGTAGCTTGAATCTGGCTCAACTGAGCCTTAGCCACGTTCAAAGCAGATGCAGCTACACTGACGGCCGCTTTGGCAGAGTTGATACTAGCAGCAGAACCGCGCTCTACCCCTCGCAATGAATCGAGATTGGCCACACCGGCATTGTATTCTTGTGTCCGCGAATCGCGGGCCTCTAGACTGATAGCGCCCTGATCGGCTAATTCTTGATAGCGCGTCACTTCTTTTGAATAGAACTGCAAATCAGTTTCGCCTTTACGCACATTAGCTGCCGCACTCGCAGCGGAGGCCTGATTGCGCTTTAGCACTTCACGAGCGCTCTCAACAGCAGCAGTGGCTTGTTGAACATTGCTTTCAGCAGCAGAGACTTGCTGGTCGATTTCTGGCGTATCAATGTCAGCCAACAATTGCCCGGCCTTGACCTTGTCACCGATGTTGACGTAGCGCTTATGAAGGTAGCCATTCACACGAGCGTAAATAGGAGCGTCTTGAATCGCTTCAGTTGAACCAGGCAAAGTAAATTCTTCGGTGGCAGCCCCAGGTTGGGCGGTGATAACAGAAACCGAAGGAGCTTCAGACATCTGCTTTTTAGTATCGGCCAAAAGAGTCTGCTGCTGCATGATGCGAGGCATAGCACCGAAAGCGACTAAGCCAACCAAAACCGTGACAGCAGCAGAAACAGCAACAATGGCGCCGAGAGTGACTTTGCCTTTCGCATTGGCTTTGTCGAAAGCTTTGTCAGAGGCTTTCGCAGCTTCGAGAACTTGAGCTTCACTGAGAGCTTTTTGCTGCAAAGTGGTGCTGAAATCAATTTGCTCTTGAGTCGGTTTAGAGTAAGCATCAGCCCCATCTAACTTTGCTGGCTCGACAGCTGCCATATCATCATCTTGGCTAATTATTGGATCAACTGACGGCTTCATGGATTCCCTCATAGCACACGCGTATGAATAGTGATTGTCTCAGTGTGTTTCTTTAGTAAGCGACCGGCATAACGGTTGTCACCTTCAGCAAAAGCTTCAACTATCTCCATGTGCTCTTCAGCACAATCAATCAAGTTGACGACATTACCATCAATACATGCTCTCATTCTCACCTCTGGTGCAAGAGAATGCCAAACCATTATTAAGGTGGGATTATTTGTCGCTTCCACAATGATGCGATGGAAAGCCAGGTTGGCCGCACTGTATTTGATTAAATCACCAGTACGAGCAGCTTCAATAGTTTCAGCAGCTTTTTGCTTCAAGATATCAATTTTGTCATTCAGAGCCGTGCCGATTTTCTCGGCAGCAAGCTGCTCTAAAACTCCGCGAATTTCCAGACATTCAGCCATTTCATCAGCCGAAACGGTACGCACACGCGTGCCTTTATAGGGCTCAGTTTCGACTATCCGTATGGCCTCAAGCTCACAGAAAGCCTCTCGAACGGGTGCCTGGCTCGTTTCGAACTCGCGAGCAATTTGCAGCTCTACCAATTTCTGACCAGGAGCATAAGTGCCGTCACAAATGCGCTGCAAAATGGCCTCTTTAATACGGTCACTGACGCAATCTTTTGGCTTAAGAGTAGAATTTTCCCGAGAAGCTTGCAACGAAAGGAATCTCCAAATTATCGATAGTTTGAAGCTGTTACCAAGAAGCAGGAAGGTTGAGGTGATATGCAACAGCCTGGCCTCCTTCAAAACTAACTTTATTGCCAGGTACTTACATCATATATCAAACTATCGATAGTTGGAGTAATTTTTGACTATAATGAATCTAGGAATCAAGAATCTGAGGTGTTACGCATGTGGATTGTCCGCCTGGCTTTAGATCGGCCCTACACATTTGTCGTAGTGGCGATTTTAATAGCCATATTCGGGACGCTCTCGGTTAAACAAATGTCTGTCGACATTTTCCCCCGTATTAATATTCCGGTTTTAACTTGCGTCTGGACCTACACCGGTTTGCCACCACTCGATGTTGAGCGGCGCATCACCAATATTACAGAAAGAGCTTCGACCACAACTGTTACAGGCATTGAGCACATAGAATCTTTATCGCTCATGGGCATGTCAGTGATCAAGCTTTATTTGCAGCCTGATGCTAACGCTCAAGAGTCATTGGCTGAGTTTGCAGCAATCTGCCAGACCATATTGAAACAATTGCCACAAGGTGCAACACCACCGCTTGTGACAGCTTTCAGCGCCACCGACATTCCTGTCATGCAGCTCTGTATAAGCTCTAGCCAACTTCCTGAAACCAAGCTCTTCGACTTTACTAACAACTTCATTCGCACACAACTTGCCACCGTCCAAGGTGCTTCGCTACCCTACCCCTACGGCGGTGCAGCCCGTCAAATCATGGTCGACATCGAGCCCCAAAAGCTTGCAGCTAAAGGCCTCTCTGCCGCCGACGTCGCCGCTGCCATCAATTTGCAAAACATCATTTTGCCAGCAGGAACAGCCAAGTTAGGCAGTACTGAATATGTCGTACAGCTCAATAGCAGCCCGACAGTGCTGGACCAGCTCAACGAACTACCGGTTAGGCAATCTGGTAATGCCACTATTTTGATGAAAGACGTCGCCCAGATTCACGACGGCCTGGCGGTGCAAACCAACATAGTCAATGAAAGCGGCTCCCGAGCTGTATTGCAGAACATCATCAAAATGGGTGCAGCATCGACTATAGATGTAGTCAATCGCGTCAAGGCGCAGATTCCAGCCATTGAGAACATTCTTCCGGCCGGAGTTGACCTGCGCATTCTCAACGACCAATCTATTTTCGTGCAAGAATCAGTAGACGATGTTGTCAAAGAAGGCTTGACCGCTGCCGGACTGACTGCCCTTCTAATGCTATTGCTATTAGGTGATTGGGAAAGCACAGTGATTGTCGCTATTTCAATTCCGCTGTCAGTGCTGGCTGGCCTGATCGTATTGAAAGTAACCGGTCAGACTCTCAATACGATGACACTAGGCGGATTCGCCCTAGCCGTAGGCATGCTGGTCGATGATGCCACAGTTGAAGTAGAAAACATCCACCGCCACCTTGATAATGTGCGAAAACAAAGAGAGTCAGAAGGTTACGTAGCCAATCTAGATAAACAGCAAGAAAAGCAGATTAACAACAACTTTTTGCGCACGGCCATTCTCGATGCCGCCAATGAAATTGCAGTGCCTGCCTTTGTTTCTACAATTTCGATTTGTATCGTGTTCACACCGGTCTTACTGTTGAGTGAACCGGCCAAATCATTGTTCACACCACTGGCTATGGCAGTATGCGGATCGATGATTGCCTCATATTTCCTCTCCAGAACAGTTGTACCAGTAATGGCAAAATACATGCTGGCTGGACACATTGAGCCCAATCATGGTCACGCCACTGGCACCATAGCCGTGGCTTTCGCGGCCGTTGTTAAAGCTGTCGACAAAGGCTTTAACAACGTGCGTGATCGTTATCACGACGGCCTCACCCACATTCTTAATCACCGCATGCTTGTAGTGGTCGGCGTAATTATTTTCATAGTGGTTTCCTTCAGCTGCATTCCATTTTTAGGCGAAGATTTCTTCCCCGCAATTGATGGTGGCGTCTTGCGTATGCACGTCAGCGCACCGCGCGGCACGCGCATAGAAGAGACCGAGCGCATAATCAAAAACATAGAAAGAACCTTGACCACTATCGTGCCTGCCGAAGAAGTCGACAGTGTTGCAGACATCATGGGTGTGCCTAACTCTGCACTAAATCTCTCATCGAGCGACAGTGTTAATTACACCGAATCGGACGGCGAAATTCTCATTACTCTAAATCACAATCATAAAAAACCCAGCTCTTTCTACCGCAACGAAATTCGCAAGACCTTGCCAAAACTGTTTCCTGGATGCGAGTTCTTCTTCCAGCCTGCCGATATCGTGACTCAAATTCTAAACGCCGGCCTCGCCGCGCCAATTGACGTGCAGGTTAGAGGTCAGGATATCAATGCCAACTACCTTTTGGCTGAAGAAATCAGAAACAAAATTATCGCCATTCCTGGTGCTGTAGATGTACATATCAAACAGTCGATTGCAGGACCGGTAATAAATGTCGATGTGGATAGACAGAAAGCATCACAACTCGGCTTCACTCAGCGCGATGTGGCTAGTTCAATGCTGGTCTCTTTAAGCTCTAGCTTCCAGACCGCGCCAAACTTCTGGGTAAACCCCAAAAACGGGGTCAACTACAGCTTAGCGGTGCAAACTCCCCAAAGACTAATTGCCAGCCTGACTGACCTATCGAATACTGTTGTAACAACTAGCGATGGCGAAAAACGTCAGCTGCTCGGCAACCTAGCTGAGTTCAATCGTACTGTAACACCGACCATCATCAACCACTACAACGTTCAACCAGTGATTGACGTGCTCGCCAGTGTTGATGGCACTGACCTGAACTCGGTAGGCCAAAAAGTAGAAGCCATCGTGGCCTCCTACAAAGGCAAATTGCCCCATGGAATGTTTCTCGATATTCGCGGCCAAATGATCAGCATGCGCACTGCCTATACTGGTTTACTCACAGGTATGGCATTTGCTCTAGTTCTGGTCTATCTCCTTTTGGTAGTCAATTTTCAGTCTTGGACCGATCCCCTAATCATTCTGATGGCAATACCAGGGGCACTCTGCGGTATTGTTTGGTCACTGTTCCTCACTCAAACCACACTGAGCGTGCCCGCTTTGATGGGAGCAATTATGAGTATTGGCGTGGCCTCGGCCAACAGTATTCTGATTGTCAGCTTTGCGAGAGAACAACTAACCGCCGGGCTAGCGCCACTGCAAGCTGCACTAGAAGCCGGCCGTACGCGCTTCAGACCGGTCTTAATGACAGCAGCGGCTATGGTCATCGGTATGATACCAATGGCCATTGGTAGCGGCGCTGGTGGCGCTCAAAACGCACCTCTCGGTCGTGCCGTTATTGGCGGACTTGTAGTAGCGACATTCTTCACTCTAGTTTGGGTGCCTGTTGTGTTCAGCTTGGTTCATGGAAAGCGGCATAAAGACCAGCAAGCGAAATTAGACATACAAACCAAAAATGCCAAAGCACCAGAAATTTCGGAAGATTTGGCTACATAGAAATCGCTTACAGTGCGCATAACTTAGCGAGCTGCCAATCAATACGCCACCTCTGCCTAAATGTGGCTTCCCTAGCTTGCAGCCCGATATCCACTAGCTCTTGCGCGTGGCTATGAATACCGAGGTCACATACTGCAAATCGGCAAAGCCATTTGCTTGCGACTTTTCAAATAATTCTGTCAAGCCACTTCTCAATGCATCTGCTGAGGGGCCCTCTTTGGGCGCATAGGATGCAGAGAAAGCTCGACCTAACAATCCGGCCAAATCAACTCTTTGGGAATAGCTAAAATTATGCCTTTCAGCATTGCAAAATAGGGTACTCGTGAATAGTGGATCTCCAGCGATTGCTCGCCGCATTTCAACTTTGGCAGTCTCGGGAAGTTGTCGAAAGAGATCACCATAGCCTCGCGCCAATTCATCAATTTCATTGCGTTCGTTCCACATCAAAATGACATGGCCTGGCGGTTTGAGTATTCTATGAAACTCAGCAAGCGCTTTATCGGAGTCAAACCAGTGAAATGCCTGAGCGCATAACACAGCGTCTGCATATTGATCAGCCAAGCCGGTAGCTTCTGCGGTACCACTATGATATTTTGAAATATTGGTGCCCGAAGCATCGACATCTGGAATGATATCTCGCACTGCAGCAGCGCGCATGTCGTCATTAGGCTCAATGCCGATAACATTGATGCCCTTGTTCGCGAACAGTCTGGTTGAGATACCAGTTCCACAGCCGATATCGGCAAGAAGCGAATCTCTGGTTAACCCACAAGCTCTGACAATAAAGTCTATTGCTTCAACTGGATAGCTCGGCCGAGAAGCTGCATATATTTCTGCCAGTCCCGAAAATCTCTCTGTTGATTTCATCGTAAACTCATTCTAAATTCTCACCACTTGCTCCAAATGACAAATCAGCACAATAGTAGCATTCTGTTTACCACCATCAGAGCATCGAAGCACAACGCATCTGGGCTTTGCGCGATTGAATGAAGCACAGTCAAAAGCGATGAAAAGCTTGCACGCCTGCCAAACCATCTGAGAATCTGCCCGGTCTATGGAATCGCGGTGGAATAACCCAACGGCCAGTCGTGTCACCAGATGTTGCTGTCCGCAATTTCAGAGGTCGCGACGAAGATACTAATGCCTTGATGCGCGATCGTGGTTTTCCGGTTGCTTAAGCTTCAATGCCCTTTTTAGTTCGGCATTAGTATCAGCAATGTTAGCGCTCTCTGATTGCATCCATCTTTTAGTGCGCACCGCTTCGGCCGATGTACTTAATATGAATTAGAGGACGCCCATCGCCCGTACTACCCACATAGGCTACACTTTTCATTGTCGAGCTTACCGATGTTGATCATCATGCCCGCAGTCCACAAGATGCAAGCATAGACACCATCCGGCGGCTTTCGTCGCGACAAAATGTTCGTCTTTTTTTGAGTACGACTTCTAACTCTTTTTGCTGCCAATTTCTACAACTGAATTTGCCGCAGGCGCCTTCCATTTGCCATCCAGCGCTTCCTCCTTCGGCCAGTAAAGGCGTAGTGCCATAAAAAACGGGCCGCTTGGAGCTGGCAACCAGTTGGGCTCTTTGTCTTTGCCTGGTGAGTCATGCTGGATACAAAGAGTCACTCCACCGTCTTTATCGCGCTGCAGTTCAGGCATCATCGGTGAATTGATCAGGTAACGGCTAATTGGATTTGCGAACAGAAGGCTTGAAGGCAGTTTATACAACGTAAGCGACCAAAAGGCATTCACTGGTGGCACCTGATCTGGGCCGAATCGCAGCGAATAACTGTTCTTCGAACAATCAAACTTTTCTCCGTTTTGATCAACGAAATACATCGGATACATCGCTTCTTGCTTCGAATTGCCGTAGATGCCGATAACGGCAGCGGCCATGCGGTTCAGGTAGTTGTTCTTCAGGTACTCCCTTGTGCCAAACAAGTCGCCGCTTGTCGCTTCGCCTGCGTCAATTTGTTTCTTCAATAGAGCGAACTCTTGCCATGCGTCGGCCATGCCGTCCTGAACAGCTTTTGTCTGCTCAGCAGAAAGTTTTACCGGATCAAAATCTTGTCCAGCACCTATGCCAAGCTTGGCAAACCGTGCCATGAGAGCCTTCTCCGAAGGGTCTGGGGGACAGAACTCAAGAATGAAGTTTAGAATGCTGAAGAATCGAGGTGACGTGCGCTCCTCGTCTGGAGTGAGAGGTTTGACGAAATCAATCGCGGTTGCAGATTCAGATGCTTCTTTGCCCAAGAACTGCGAAAGTGTTTGAACTTTGTAGCCACTCTGAATCTTTTCGACATTATCAATATCGTCTGGGTTGAAGAGCTGCGTACGATAGCCCGCAAGACCTAGTTCGCTCTCTGAATAAATCACTTCTTTCACGCCGATTGGCTTCTCGCCCTTCCAGTTAGGGCCTGCGACTAGGAAGCTGCCGCCGTCATTGCCTGTCGTGCGGCTGCCAATATAAGCGTAGTTGAAAGTATAGAGGTCGACGAACTGTATTGCAAAATACCGTTTTTGTTCAATGACTGGCACAGTCAACACTAGTGGTTCCGCGCGCAAATCCATGCCGATGAAGGAATAAGGTGTATCTGAGTTCGGTGTTTGAATGGCCGTGTCTTCAGGCGTGAAGACCCTTGGAAAGTTCTTTAGTTGGTTCCATGGTGCCTTGAATTGTGGGCTGTTGCTATCGACAAAGTAGGCGTAGAGAATGCGGTAGTTGTCCACCATCGGGAAACCGTACACATAAGCATCCTTAATAATTGCTCTGATCTCGGCAGGTGTAACGCTGTCTGCGGCTATGGCTGGCATCAAAAACAGCTCCCGATAGTAGAAACAACAAGTTCTGGTAATCTTACATCATTACATCTGCATAAAAACCACTTGCGCTGTGAGTAACATTTTTCTTCACGGATAGGGTGACTTCAGTAATATTCACACTCCAATTCAACTATTACCTGCTTAGGTTAGCAGAGACGCTTACATGGCATTACTTTCCTGAATTTGGAGGGCGACATGCTCGTACCGTCTATCCATAATTGCCTTGGCCTACCGAGCCTCAAGAGCATTTGCACAACCAAATAACTCGCCGGGATCGTCTATGTCAGTGCCTAAAATTTCCACCCACCCAACACTTCACGCCCACCAAGATATGGCCGTAGAACTTTCGGCACATAGATTGTGCCTTCTTTGTTCTGATGGTTTTCCAAAAGGGCAATCAAAATGCGAGGAGAAGCAATAGCAGTATTGTTCAAAGTATGAACATACTTCTTCTTGCCATCAGCATCTACGTAGCGAATTCCTAAACGCCGCGCTTGGAAGTCATGAAAAGTAGAGCAAGAATGGGTCTCGCAGTAAGCCTCACGGCTCGGCATCCAGGTTTCAATATCGTGCTTGCGCACTTGACCTAAACCCATATCGCCAGTGCAAACTGCCACCACGCGATAGGGTAGTTCAAGAGCTTGCACAATCTCTTCAGAGTTCTTGAGCAAGCGCATATGCTCTTGCTCAGAGACTTCTTCATCATTAGGACAAAAGACGACTTGCTCAACTTTCTGAAATTGATGGACTCGGTAAAGACCTTTGGTGTCGCGGCCAGCGGCTCCAGCTTCACGTCTAAAGCAGGCAGAGATACCAGCAAAGCGCACTGCTTTGTAGTTGATAGAATCAGCATTAGCCGCACCTCTGTCGCTAGGTGCATTCGCGCCGTCAACGGCTCCAATAGCCAACCCTTCCAACATCCTACTTGCCTGCATGGCGACAATACCAACTTCAGACGTACCCGTTAAGAAGCGCTTGCCGTCTTCTAGTTGATAGGAATTGTCCTCGCCCATAGGAAAATATCCAGTACCGAACATAGCCGCTTCATTCACCATAAGTGGTGGCAACACAGCCGTGAATCCTTTAGCCAAAACATGATCAAGGGCAAAGCGCAAGACCGCCAGTTCGAGCAGGGCACCATCTCCAGTGAGACCATAGGCTCTAGAGCCAGCCGCAAAGCGAGCGCCTTCAAAATCAACCATCTTATTGAGCAATGCAAGTTCGATATGATCACGCTGTTTGAACGCTGGCAAGACAACTTCACCAACTCGATAAAGTTCTACGTTGTCGTTATCGTCAACACCTTCAGGCACGCTAGCAGCGGGCAAGCCCGGCACATGGGCCATCAAAGCGGCATACTCAACTTCAACCGCTTTCAGCTCGTTCTCTTTCACCACCAAGGCCGCGCCAATCACTTTAGAGCGAGCGATATGCTCAGCGCGATTCTGCCCATCAGTTGTAACCAAATCGGTCACGCGGTTGCGCCCTTCGCGCAGCTGGTTAACTTCTTTGGTGAGCGCACGCCGCTCTTCATCAACCTGCAACAGTCGGTCTAAATCGAGCTTTATGCGCTTTGTGGCAATGGCACGCTTAAAAGCATCAGGGTTGGTTCTAATTTGTTCAATGTCTATCATCACTACCTCTTAAATTTACTGGTAGCGAGGCACAAAAAAGAGGCCTCGCCTAGGCGGGCCTCTAAAATTCAAATCAATAAAACTATGAGTTGAAAGACAAGCAGCACCCGCATCTCGGAGAATTCGAAGATGATGATGACGAAAGTCTAGTTGTTTGGGAGACGTAACTCATGTTTCCACTATAAGTGCTGAACAAATTTTGTCAACGCCATAAAAGGTTCTAAAAAGTTTAGAAAATCGCCAATTGTTTGCCAATGCCAGTTAGACTAAATTTCAAAAGCGTCTTTAACTGTTGCAAGACTTGCCACGAGATCTAAAAAGCATGAAGCTAGAAATCTACTCAGACATCATTTGCCCTTGGTGCTATATCGGCAAAGTTCGACTCGATAAAGCACTTGAGACACTGGGCGATAAAGTCGACTTTGAAGTGGTATGGCGCCCCTTTGAGCTTAATCCTTCTATGTCACCCGAGGGAATGTGCCGCAAAGAATATCGCACATGCAAATTTGGCAGCTGGGAGCGCTCTCTTGAAATGGATAAAGAGTTGACCACCAAAGCAGCTGCTGAAGGTTTGACCTTTAACCTTGATAAACTTACTCGCACCCCTTCTACCTTCAAAGGCCATCGCCTGCTCTGGTTCGCTGAACAAGCCGATCAAAGAGGTGAAGCAAAACTTGGTCTTAAAACAAGCGGCAAGGCAAAGGGTATCCAAGAAGAAGTGGCCAGGCTACTGTTCGATAGTTATTTCACCTGCGGAGCTGATATCGGCGATGTCGAAGTTTTAGCCGACATCGCAGCTGTGGCCGGCCTCGATAGAGAAGAAGTAAAGTCATTCTTGAACTCAGATAAAGGCGAAACTGAGGTCAAAGCCGAAGCGCAACGCGGCATCCGCCTGGGCATCAGTGGCGTACCTGCCTTTGTTTTAGAAGGCGATGTGATTGCTTCAGGGGCCCAAACACCAGAGCAATTTAGCGAACTTCTCAGCCGCGTTTACGCCAATTATTCTGTTTAATCCAAATATACTTTCAACAATACAATCTTAAACCTACAATCTCACACGACAAAGGAGCCAACAGGCCGTGCACACAGAACTAATCGAATACGCTGACGACAAACAAATCTGCGAAGCATTTGTCGCTTACGATGATTCAAAGAAAGAAAAACGTCCTGCTGTTCTGATTTCACACGCTTGGGGCGGGCAGGGTAAATTTGAGCAAGAGAAGGCTACGAAATTAGCCGAGTTAGGCTATGTCGGCTTTGCCCTAGATAACTACGGCAAGGGTCGCCGTGGCAGCTCAATGGAAGAAAACGGCAAATTGATGCAGCCCTTCATGGATGACCGCGCTATGCTGCGCCAAAGGCTCTTAGCTGGCCTAGCTGCGGCACGAAAGCATCCAATGGTAGGTGACAAAATTGCCGTGATTGGTTTCTGCTTCGGGGGCCTCTGCGCCCTCGATTTGGCGCGAGTATCTAGCAAAGATGCTGGCGCTAAAGGTGTAAATGGAGCGGTTGCCTTCCACGGCCTATTCCACCCGCCAGCTCTCGGCAAGCAAGAAGAGATCACCGCCAAAGTCTTAATGCTGCACGGCTACGACGACCCCATGGCCACCCCAGCCGACGTAATGGCTGTGGCAAAAGAATTGACCGAAGCCAAAGCCGACTGGCAGCTTCACGCCTACGGCCACACCAGCCATGCTTTCACCAATCCTGAGGTAAACATGCCGGCCAATGGCATGCAGTTCAATGCCACTGCTGATAAGCGCTCATGGCAATCAATGCAAAACTTCTTGAGCGAAGTGTTTGCCTAATTACTTCTAGACAGCTGACTCATTCAGCGATAGCCTACTTGCCCTTTTGTTTTGCTGCCGGCACAAATTGAGCCTTGAGAGCATCGCGCAACTCAACAGCTTGCCTTAGATCTGGGTCTAAATCTGCTGCTTTCTCAAAATCGGCAAGCGCTGCCTGATAGTGCTTAGTTTTCATCAATCCAAAGCCGCGTAAGAACACTGCTTCAGCATTTTTAGGATTTTTAACTAAGACCTTGTTGAGCGCATCCATGGCCTGAGGATATTGATCACGTCGCAGCAAATCACGAGCGATAGTAACGTTGTAGCGATCTTCAAAATCGAAAGGTATAGTCTTAGCATAATTAAAGAGACCGTAGATAGCGCTAATCAGTAAGAAAGTTCCTATTACCGGATGCTTGGAAAATGGCTTATTTGCACGCGGAATATATAGTGTGCCGCAAATAAATCCAGAAATTAAACCACCAAAATGGCAAAAATTGTCGCCGTGAAAAGACAAGCCAATGATAATATTCAGAACCAAAAAAGTAGTTGCTGACTTGATTCCCGCAAGAAAAGCTTCTTTGCCCATTTCTTTTCGGTGAGCAAAGAAGAAAGCAAAAAGCGACCCATAGATTCCGAAAATAGCCCCTGAAGCACCAGCAGAAACAACACCAGGATTGAACAGCACGCTCAAACATGAGCCGGCAAAGCCAGTTATGAAATAGGTGTTGAGAAAGCGCTTAGTGCCGAACAGCTCCTCGGCCGATTGACCCAAATTCCACAACGCTGCCATATTGAAAGCTATATGCACAAAGCCAATATGCAAGAACATTGATGAGAACAAGCGCCACCACTCACCGTTGAGCGTGAGCGGACCAAAGTTTGCACCCCAATCTATAAGCATTTCTGAGCTCGGTGCTTGCACAGCCTGGCCACCAGAAACAACGCACATGGCAACAAAGACAACGATGTTGGCAGTGACGAGAAGTCGAGTTGCAGGAAAATTACTTGCGGTCAATATTCTACCTTGCGGCCACAGCTTCGCTAGTGACGCCGTACTGCAACAACAGCGGCGTGAGCTTAGCGTCAATCAGCTTCTTCGCTATTACCAAATCAACTTGATCAGGTCTTTCTATATTTGAGCACAATTCACTCAAAATCTCCTCACAGACTACCCCAGCTTCTAAGGCTAGTTTGTAAGGGTAATTACTGAAAGTAACTAGTGAATAGCGTGAGCGGTATGCCCCGCCAAATTCTTTCTCTAACAGTTTTTCTACTCCCTTGCCAAGCAAGAATTTAGGATCGCCTACTTTATCGCGCATTTCAGTAAAGTTCTCAACAGCCATATCTGCTATTGCATCACAGTTTGGCTTGCGCCGCTCAACCAAGTCATCAAAGATCATCTGCCAGTTAAAGACGCCTTCATTCATACGGCGCTGCTGGCCAGCAGAAGGGTCAGCATCAGGCTCAAGGGCGGGCTTTTCACGATGATCGATGTAGAGGCTGCCACCACGGGCGATATGGTCGTCGATACATTCTTCTAAAATAGTCAAGTCTTCAAAACCACAGTTTGCACCTTGACCAAAGAAAGGAACTATAGCATGGGCAGCATCACCCAAAAGCAGGGCACGACCATCAATGTTCCAAGGGAAAGCCTTGACTGTATCCATATGGCCAGTCGGATTAGCGAAGAAACTGTCCACCACATTTGGTATCAAAGTTACAGCGTCGGCGAATTCAGTATTGAAGAACTGTTCGACTTCTTCTCTTGTGGTGAGGCGCTCGAAGCTGTTCGCTCCTTCATATGGAAGAAACAGCGTGCAAGTGAAACTGCCGTCAAAGTTGGGCAAGGCAATGAGCATGTAAGCGCCTCGCGGCCAAATATGCAGGGCATGCTTTTCCATCTGAAAAGCCCCACCAGCGCCTGCCGGTATCACTAACTCTTTATAGCCATAATTAAGTCTAGACTCGCTGCAATTATAGCCGTACTGCGAAGTAATATCGTCGCGCACTTTTGAAGCGGAGCCATCTGTGCCAATTACAATGGCTGCCTTGACACTGTAATTTTTGCTTGGTTCAACTGACTCATCAACAAAAGCTACAGCATTAGAGGGAATGTCTAATCCTTTAGCGTTTTGTTGAAAATGAAAACGCACAGCGCCGGTGGCTTCAGCCTTGCTCATAAGCAATTGATTGAGGCTAGCACGCGAAATGGAGTTGATATACTCATCATCGCTTTTGCCATAGGGTTGATAAGTCAGTTCGCCGGTTTTAGAGTGCATCATGCGACCGCGCATGGGCACGGCTTGGGCGAGCACATCGTCATTGAGACCAGCCAAATGCATGGCTTTGAGCCCGCGGGTCGAAATAGCCAAGTTGATTGACCGACCGGCCGATATTTGCTCTTTGCGCATATCGACGCGGCGTTCGTAGACGTCAATATTGAAGCCACGCTTGGCCATGAATATTGCCAGAAGCGAGCCCACTAAACCACCGCCAATTATGGCTATTTCAGCTTCTTTTTGAAAGTCTTTTTCTTCAGTCATTTCAATTGCACTTCCTGATTTTCTTATTTGCTAGTGTTGGCAGCGAACTTCTTAACCACTTCATAGAAGCGATAGACATCTTCATAGGTGTTATACATAGCCGTAGGTGTGGCGCGGATGATGTCGGGTTCGCGAAAATCGCAGACCACGCCCTTTTGCTTGAACTGCTCTAAAAGCTCTTTGCCGTCACCTTTGAAACGAATACTTAATTGACTGCCTCGCTGAGCAATGTCGGCAGGTGTAATGATTGAACAAAATCCTTCTAGCGAATTGAGCAAGTATTCCATAAAGCTAGTGAGTTTATCGCCGCGTTGGCGCAGCTTAGGCATGGTTGCTTGGTCAAATAGTTCGAGTGAGGCACGCAGAGCAGCCAGTTGAAAAATGGGTGGATTGGAAAGCTGCCAGCCTTCGGCTCCAGCCATCGGATCAAACACTGGAGCCATTTTAAAACGATCTTCTTTATTGTGGCCCCACCAACCAGCAAAGCGCGGAAGGTCAAAGGCTCGCCCATATTTTTCATGAACGAAGCAACCAGACAAGCCACCAGGTCCGGCGTTCAAATATTTATATGAACACCAAACAGCAAAATCAACTTGCCAGTCGTGCAGTTGTAATTCTAAGTTGCCTGCGCCGTGAGCCAAGTTGAGTCCAAACTGCGCCCCTTGAGCATGAGCCTCAGCAGCAATCTTCTGTACTTCAAAAGCTTGACCAGTCAAATAGTTGACGTTGCCCAAAAGTACCAAGGCAATTTCACCACCATGAGCGCGCAGTGTTTCGAGAATGTCTTCAGTATCAAGAATGTCAGCACCTTTGCGCGGAGTTAACTCTATGATTGCTGTGGTCGGGTCATAGCCATGGAAGCTAGCTTGCGAAGCAACTGCATACTGGTCAGAGGGAAAAGCATTTTTCTCGACTACAATTTTGTAGCGTTCTTTTGTTGGTCGATAAAACGAGACCATCATCAAATGCAAATTGACAGTGAGGGTGTTCATCACCACGACTTCAGATGGCTTGGCACCAACTAGACGGGCGCTCATATCGGTGACGAATTCATGATATGGCAGCCATGGGTGGCGAGCATGCAAGTGGCCTTCTACGCCCAGCTTGCCCCAATCGTCTAACTCAGCATTGATATATTCTTTGGCCCGGCGTGGCTGCAAGCCCAATGAATTGCCAGCCAGATAAACGCAAGAGCTGCCACCGCTAGCGGCCAACTCAGTTGGCAAGATAAATTGCTCACGCAGGTAAGCTAACTCATCTGATTGATCTTGCGCTTTGGCAAATTCAAGAGAATTCTCAAAAGAATATTGAATTTGTTTCGATTCATTTTTCACTTTCAGACTGTCCATGTGCCCTCGATCTTTCGATACTGCTATTTCTATTCTCGGTTTCTTGCTCTAGTTCATGCCCAGCCATTCTAAGGCTGTTCCACTTAACAGCCTCTCTTTTACTTTATCGTCAACATCAGTCAACGATTCAATCATTTTGCCAGGCTCAGTTTCCATCAATGGAAACGGATAATCGCTACCTAAGGCAATACATTTTTCGCCAAACAAATTTAAGATAAAACGCAAGACATTCTCATCGTGCACTAAAGCATCAACATAGAAGCGTCCGACATAAGTACTGGGGCAGAACTGATTGTCTACAGCACAAAGGTCTTGCCTAGTAGCAAAGCCGTGGGCAATGCGACCAAGAGTCATAGGAAATGCCCCGCCACCATGGGCGAAGGCAACACGCAATTTTGGTAAGCGTTCGAAGACGCCACCAAAAATCATCGAGCAAATTGCTAACGAGACTTCTGCTGGCATTCCAACTAGCCAGGGCAGCATATACTTTGACATGCGATTCTCGCCCATCATGTCCCACGGGTGCACAAAGATGGCGGCCCCTAACTCGCTCGCGGCTTCAAAAACAGGAAAGAGACGCTCTTCACACAAGTTCCAATCATTGACATGCGAGCCAATTTGCACACCGCGCATTCCTAACTCTTTTACGCAGCGGGTCATTTCTTTGATCGCTAAATCAGGGTCTTGCATCGGTATTGTGCCCAGACCAGCGAAGCGATCGGGGTACTCGCGCACAATATCGGCGATATGATCGTTGAGATGCATAGAAAGATCTAAACAATCTTTTGCCTGAGCCCAATAGCTGAACATTACTGGAACAGTCGAGAGAACCTGCATAGTGGTGCCACTTTGATCGCACTCCTTAATGCGAGCTGCGGGCTCCCAACAATTTTCTTCAATGTCACGGAAGAACTTGCCATCGTCCCGCACCATACGTGCACAGCAGGGCTTGTGATGGTCTAATTCAATGAAACCACCATAGCCATACTTCTCTTTGAACTTAGGCAAATGCTTGGGCAAAATATGAGTGTGAATGTCAATCTTTTTGAGTTTTGCTTTTTCTTTCATTTGCTGTTTTTACAACTTACGGTTTCACGACTTTAGTGCCGCATTTTTTGCAGAGCGTGTTTTCGCTAGCGTAGAAGCGCTCAAAAATTGGTTGAAATTGCGTGGCAATATTTGTAAGAATAAAGTGCTCTTCGTAGAGCTTCTCGCCGCAGTTTTCACAAAACCAGATAAAGCCATCTTCTTCACCAGCTTGGCGTTTTTGTTCAATCACCAAACCAACAGTGTTCGCCGGCCTACGTGGAGAGTGAGGCACACTGGCCGGCAGCAAGAAGATTTCGCCTTGCTTGATTACCACATCTTCGTGCTTACCTTGATCAAAAACTTTAAGGGTAATGTCGCCCTCAACTTGATAGAAAAACTCTTCACCACCATTGACGTGATAATCAGTACGCGAATTGGGCCCACCAACAACCATAACGATTACATCACGATCTTCCCATATGAGCTTGTTGCCCACCGGTGGCTTGAGCAAGTGACGATTGTCGTTAATCCAGCCCATAAAATTGATAGGCGCAAGGCGTGACACAGGACACCCCCAAATGAATACGAAGCTCGGTGCATAGTTTACAGAGGCTTAGGCCTCTAATGCATATAAAGAGCCCGGCAAATTAGATAAATCAGATAAGCTTTATATCTTGACCGGCAAAAGCGGCAGGGGATCAAAGTCATAGAATTTGTGCTCTGAACGCGCCGCTCGCTCATTGCTGGCAAGGACAACGCGCACTAGGCCGGGAAAATCGGTTATAAATTCGCAGGGTCCAATTTCGCAATTTGCATCTGTTCCAATTCCGTTTGCTTTTGCTGCTACAAGCTTGTAGGTTGCTTCTTTGCCAAGTTTAGACCCGACTTTGCCAGGGTCAGTGATGGCCGGATCGTAAATAACTAAGTTGTAAGGCCCTTTGCTCTCGATAATGCGGGCATAGACAACACCAGGGACATGCCGCAGAAGGTAGTTAAACGATGATATTTTGCAGGCGCATGACAAGTATGAAAACTCAACTAGACCGCACTTGTAGAGATGCGGTTTCTGTAAGAGTTTAAGAGCTGTCGGAACGACGGTGGCAAGCGCTGCTCTCTGCAGGGAGGGCTCTTGTAAGGCAATCCGAGCGGCTAATTTCTTAAGTAGTACCAGAGCCTCAGGTCGCTTGTTGTGACTGACAAGCTGCGAAGTGTATGCCAAGACAAACTGGGCTTCGTCAGGTACAAGAGCGTTCGCGTTGCTATAGCACTGGCTAGCAGGCAAGTCGTATCTTGCCAAATCAAATTTACGACCAAGGGCATAGAACAAATCGGCGTCAGTAGAAAAATTGGCCTTGGCCTGAGCAATGATGAATTGGTCAAGCTTAGGGCTAGTCTGGGATATTGCTCTACAATTGCTAGCAAGATCAAGAAGGAGCTGAGAATCAGCCACTGAGCCAGCCCGCAAGGCCGTCATCTGGGCCGCAGCTGCCTTGAAATTATTGGCAGCGAGGGCCGAGCGAACAAGCATTTGCAGGACATGGCGATTGGTCGGTTGCAGCTCAAATAGTTTTTGATAAATCGTTAGAGCTGTGGCAGCAAAGCGCAGCTCATCTGCGGTTTTATAGCGTGGCAGCGTTTTATCAGCATAGCTAAGAAGCAAAAAGGTTTTGCCTAGGGCCTCTAACTTGGCGCAGCGAGCAGAAAGTGAATCAGTACTAGACGAATCAAGAGCGAGAGACTGAGCACGAGCCAATTGCGGCAATGCTCCCTTGGCACCAACAAGAGGATCGTTGGCGGTAGTTTGGGCTAACCCTAAATGGCTGAAAAAATCATCTGGTTTGAGCTCGACAGCTTTAGCAAAAATCTGCTGGGCAAACTGTCTATCACCCACAAGTGTTTGATAGACGGCAAAATTATAGGCGGCCTCGGGGTTTTTAGGTTGGGCCTCAAAGCGGTCACGCGCCTTAAAAGACAGCTCTGTGACATCGAAATAAGAATTGCCAGGGGTAGTGCTGGCAGCAAGACGACTTGCAGGAAGAACAGTTGCTGGAAGAACACTTGTAGGAAGAACAGTTGCAGGAATAGAGCTAGACTTAGAAGCATGCGAGCGGGTACTAGCAGTCTTCGGAGCTGCTAGAGCTGGCAAAATAACTTGGACAGAATTAAGTGACAAGAGAGCCACAAGTAAACAGTTCGATGCTGCTTGTCTGAACCTAGAGCTAGAGAGATGGTGCCGCAATTCTCTACAAGTTTGCTTTTGGTAAATCGAACCAAAAGTTAGAGCCTGTGCCAGGCGAGCTAAACACACCCATGTTTCCACCATGCTTTTCTATGCAATACTTTGCCACCAGCAAACTCTTGCCATTACCTAAAGCATTTGGGTCTCCATCAACAGACGGCTGTCTAAAGCGGTCGAAAATTGCTTTCTTCTGATCGTCCGAAAGACCACATCCACGGTCGATAAACTCGACGCGCATGCGACCGCCTTCTTCAACAATTTGCACCCGCACTTTACTACCGCGCGGTGAGACCTTGATAGCGTTCGACAAGAGGGTTTGAATAACCTGGAACATGCGGGCCTCATCGGCCAAAACTTCACCATCAGGGCCGTTAATCTCAAAGACCAAATCAGCTTCGCGAATCTCATGCAACATAGAAAGCACGCCCTGCTTGACCAAAATCATGATGCTATTAGGGCTAAGTTCTACTTCGAAACTGCCAGTCTCAAGTTTGTCGACTTCAACCATTGCGTCAAGGGCAACGATGGCCTTCTGCATGTCAGAGAGAGCCACTTCACCGCGGCTCTTACTAGAGTTATCGAGATTGCCGTAGACGCCTTGCAAGGTTTGTTGAATGAAGCCCATCGCCCGCGCTAAAGGCGTTTTAATTTGCTCTGAAACGACTTCTATAAATTTCTGTTTGATGGCAACTAGCTCGATGCGCTCGTTAATGTTTATGGCTGTGCCCAAATACATCAAAACTCCGCCGACATTGATACGTTTAAGCGAAAACTCGACCGATATTTTACGGTCATTGTCGGTTTTCACCGTCATCTCGGTCTGTTTATCAACGTAATGAAGCAGGGTGGCCTCAGCCTGCTTGCCCGTGCCAGTTATAGGAAAAACAGAGTGAATTGGCCGGGCATCAAGGCCGATAGCTCCGGTATCCATCATATTTTCAAGAGCTTTATTGGCAAACTCTATTTTGCCGGAGGTAGTAGCCAAGAAAACTCCTACCGGTAAGGCATCGAGCACAAGCCGCAATTTCTCTTTGCTCTCTTTGCGAGTATCCATCATCGGGGCAGCAGCAGCCTGACCCTTGGCCTTCTCGGCAACTAAAAGCGTAGCGTTATCGACCTCTGACCACTGGGCAGTCCAGTTCATAGAGATGACAACTTTGTCGGGGCATACGATTCGCCCCTCAAAAGACTTGGCCTGATTCATAAAGCTCGTAGCAAGAAGCGCTTGCTGGGCTAAGAGAACATCTTCGGGGTGAATAATATCGAAAAGCGAAGTACCAAGAAGCTCGTTCGGCGAGACTTTCCAAGCAGCGAAACAAGTCGGGCTCACACTAAGAAAATGTCCATTACCGTCTACCGACGCGATTACTTCCACAGATACTTCACAGCCAGCTTTGAGGGATTTTAATGAACTGGACGATGCTACCATCTGTAGAAATAGCCAGTCAATATAAACACTATACTGGTTTCTCGACCGCTATAATTCAGAACGCTAAACAGTTAGCTGTGTAACATGGAGATTGGGGTGAAATTGCTGAAGAAGCTTGAGCATGTAAGGCAGCTGATAAAAGAGGGCAAGCTCTCCGAAGCCTATAGCGAATTAGTTTCAGCAATTGACGAGCAGCCCAACAAAGCTAGCAGCGGCGAGAAGGGCGAAACCCTCAGCTCTGAACTGTTGGCAGTGGTCGCCGGGCTCACAAAAGCGCTGACACTGAGCTCTAATTTCCGCCACTCTGACGACCTAATTGCCCGGACCATCAATCGCATTGAGCCAAAGGACGACCACTACTTTCTCACACTGGCCGACGAACTGGTTCATCAAGCCGAGGTCAACGTCAACACCACCAGAGAAAATGCGGCCCGCTGCGATAAATTATTAGACCAAGCTATTCGCATAAGAGAAGTACTAGTAGGAGCTGACGGCCCCACCGCTGAACTGATAATCGAATCGGTCTTGAGCAACCTGCAACGGGCTCGGCACAGCGCCAACAACAATATGGCTCCCGAAGCTGGAGCAAGACTGGCTCGCTGTCGCGTTCTCATGGGTGAGTTAGAGCGATTGATGGTGGCGATTAACCGCCCAGGCGACGTGCTACTGGCCCGCGTATGCACACTTAGAGCATTCTTTGCCCACTCATCTGGTCAAAAATCTATCGCCCGCGATAACTTCATTACAGCTATCACTATTTTTGAAAAAATTGCCATCAAAAACAATCTAGAGCGCTCTGATGTTCTAGAAATGTTTATGGAACAAGCGCCGCATTTCGGCCTCAATCAAGACGAGAAACAAAGTCTTGAGCGCATCAAGCAATCGAAACAGATACATAAAAAACAAGGCACCCTGCACAAAATTCGGGCATTTCCGACTTTACAGCACATTGAAGAAATAATGGAAAAGGCTCGTAATAAAGCGGGCAAGAGCTTTTATCTCACTTCTCTTGGGTTTCTGGGCGCTCAATCTCTCACCGTTTCGGTTATTTGCGATAAAGAAAGCCGTGACCTCACCTTTAAAATAGACCCCTCTAAAACCGATTCTTCAAAGCACGAAAGTATAAATCTCACGAGTGACGATGCCGCTGAAGTTCTGCGCCACATCAAAGATCTGTGGCGCCAAATGCAAGCGAAGCCGACAAATAACTTGCCAGCCAATTTGCAAAAACTAACCTACAGCCCCGAGGCTTTCGATACTCCGGCGAAGAGCGAAGAGTGGGCTGCCAAGCCCGCAAGCAAAGGCTTTGCCGAATCTTTTGAGCCAGAAGTATTTCAAAATACCCAAGGCAGCTATGGTTCGCTCGAAGCACGCCAAGCAAGAGAGGCGCTAGCCTTTGAGGGAAATCTCAAAGCCATGCCGAGCTTCGGCCTCCTGCAAACCATTGCCATCAACGAAAACACTGGTCTCTTAGAAGTTAGTCAGCGAGACGGGATGCTGCGCATTTACTTTGATAGCGGCAAGCCTGTTCATGGCAGCTCCAATGCCCAAGAAGGCGTCGACGTGCTCTATGAGTTTGTCTTGCAAGAAGAAGGTTTTTTCAGGTTCATTCCAGAACAACGTCCAACGCAAAATACAATTCGCATCAAGCTTGATAGCTTCATTTTAGAAGCCGCCAGCCTCTTTGATCAAACCAAGTATCTTAAGTCGTTGGGCCTGACGATGTACTCTGGACTGTTTTCAAAAGAGTCGGTATCTGACGAAGAAGAGCTTGCAAAAATACTAGAAAAACGGGGCGTTAGCAACGACGCAGTGATTTGGCAGTTCTATCAAACCTTAGAGCAACACCCGATTGTCGCAGATGCTGTAGAGCAGGCCGGACTGGCACAAAGGCAGTGGACAGCTGCACTCTACAAGCTCGTGCAAAGCGGCTTAGTGAACATCTCAAACGATCGTTTAGACGACGAAGATCTCACTCAGAGCCTAGTAACAAACTGGAGCTATGATCGCAAAGCTGTCGACAAACTATCTAACACTCTGCACGACCAACGCAGTGGCATGCTCAGATTCGAATTTTTGGTTTGGACAATCGAGAAAGAGGTTGAGCGGGCCCAAACCCAGGCATTGCCACTATCGATTATGATTTTTGATTTTCGCAAACAAGGCAAAGATGTCTCAAAACTAAGTGCTAATGACAAAGAATTGGTGCAAACTACCCTTGCTGAAATTTCAGATTGCAAACGCTCGATTGACTGGCTGAGCCACTTTGAAGAAGAGCAGTTTGCCTTGCTCATGCCCGGGCTAGATGCCACTCTGGCCGCCATGTTTGCCAAAAACTTTGCCGATATTTGCCAGCGAAATCTCGGCAAGCAAAGAGAAGGCCAGTCAGAATGGGAATATAGTTTTGGAGTCGCTAGTATGCCAGGCGATACTATCGAATGGCAAAAAATGGTTGGCTTTGCCTGTGAAGCGCAACGCAAAGCGCGCATCTCCCGCAGCGGCTTTGCCTCTCACGGTCCAGAAAAGAAACACTAAACCTTGCGAGGGGCCATGTGCGCTGCCGACAAGCCATCAGAATTGTCTAACGATGGAATTGTGCACGATGCTGCCAAACAGAGAGCTTGGCGCGCCGCTAAGCTTCGACAAGCGATAGATAATCAAACTCCCTCTGAAATAATGGAAGCGCGAACAGGAGAAACCGTAGCGCGCTTTGGTATCGACGGCCTCGACGGTCTCGACGAAGCAAAGAGCAGCAAGAGCCTGTTGAATCTAACGAGGGACAAAGCGGCTGACTTGAGGGCTGACTTAAACAAAACAGAGCAGCCAAAGGCACAGGCGCCGTTTACAGCAGGCGATATCGAAGCCTTAGCAAAGGTTATAAGCGAAACCGTTTTTCTATTGCCAGAGCAAGGCCTCGTCTTCACGGCCGCCCAACTGGCCAAAGAATTAGGCATCACCAAAGAGGCTATGGTCGCCATGACCGACGAAGGCTACGAACGCTTGGGGCTCATACAGATAAGGCCGTATAATTAGCAGATGAAGTCTAGAACATCACTATCTCAATTTCTTCATCTCAATGAGCGCAACCTCTTTTGGCTGTTCGTGGCCTCTTGCTTGGTCTTTATCGCCAACTGGTTTCTAGCCACCCATGGCTTCTTCGAATTCGAAAGCGACAAACTGCGACTGCTGTTTTTAGCAGTTAGCATGTGCAGCCCGGTGATTGGCATTTTGGTTTTACTCTCTCAAGATTGCCGCAACAGCGTGCCGCTAGTGGCCGCTTTCGTTTTTCTCTCAATGTTATTAATGTGGCCTGTCGCCACCATCACATGCTTTGTAGTAATGCTCGCCTGCTGGACCCGCAAGAGTTGCTTTGTCGGCATTGGCCTCTTGGTATTACTCCAGATTTTTGCCGGATTTTTAATTGTTATAGAGAAGAAAAATGCTCTTTCAACGGTAGAAGTTGCCAGGCTAAGCACTGCAAAGCATGAAATTGTGCTGCGTGGAGAAACAAAGGACGGAACTTTCTGCGACAGCGTGGCAGTGCAGGAAGACTATCCGGTGGCCAAAGGAATACGCTTGGTCAAAACTTTCTTTCGCTTAAAGGGCAAAGAGTTCGACTATAGAAAACAGATTTTTAGCTTGAGCCCCCTTGAGTCGAACCGTGTAGCCCTGGTGGTACAGCATGGCCCCCGCTCACAATGTGTCGTCATAGACTTAGCAATTAAAAATCGCCTGACTGAGTTTGTTGAAGACATCTACTAGCTTAAACACAATCAGGATGCGACTTAGTTATTCTGCAACTCAATCTTGGGCGGCGCAAAGGGAACTGTCGGATAATACTCTGCAGTATTAAATACGGTATCACACACCTGCTGATGTCTCGAGTCTTTGCCTTCTTGAGTGCAAACTTTCAATTTCCATATAGAACTGGGGTCGCCCCAATAAGCATGCCTTTCTCTGTACATAACACCATCTCGCTGGCAAAGAAATTCAGTAACCAGACCATGAATTTGATTGTCTTTACCAAATTCAAATTCATGTAACGGAGCAATTTCTTTAAATTGAGCATATGTCCCGTGAAAGCGCCTCTGTGCCCCAGCACAGGCCTCGACAGATGGTGAGTCGGTAAAATGCTTGAAATCAATAAAGTTACCTGGGTCGATGCGACTCTGCACCCGCAGCAGAATGGCCTTATCTGCCCCTTTCACCGGTGCGTACAGAGCTGGCGACTGAAAAGAAACGACACCACAATTGATACGTTCAATTTTCTTGGCAAACTGCTCGGCAATTGCATTTTTTTGGTAATTGACTTGTAGCTCATAAATCAATAGACCGCCAAGGCCAAAAGTACAGAGAACGAAACTCCAAAAAGATAGCAAGATCTTCTTCTTGAGAGAACGCTTTCTTTTTGATAATTTGCTATTACTACCAGAAAAAAGAATATCCTTTAATTCAGCCGTTATGCCAGGTTCTAAGCCCTTAAGAGCATCTCGCAATTCAGCGAAACTTTCGAAGCGATCGCCCGGATCTTTCTCTAAAGTCTTGGTAACAATTTTTACTAATCGTGGTGGCACAGTCGCACCACTTTTCGAAAGCGATAGCGGTGCTTCGTTAATGTGCTTGTTCATCATCTCATAAGAATTCTCGCCCACAATAGGCAATGTGCCTGACAGCACCTCATACATCACACATCCAAAAGAATAAATATCGGTGCGAAAATCGATCGGCCCGCCAGTACATTGTTCTGGTGACATGTAAGCGGGAGTGCCAAGCACCTCTCCGGTCATAGTCAAATGTTCGCGATTATTCTCTTCGTCTGAAACCACCTTAGCTAAACCAAAGTCGAGAATTTTCACAGTATCAGAGCCGTCTTCGGCTCGGTCTAAAAGTATATTTGATGGCTTAATATCGCGGTGAATCAAGCCCATTGCATGAGCGGCAGCAATGCCATCACAAGCTTGCAAAAAGATTTGCACAGCTCGATCGCTCTCTATTCGTTTACACTGCGCCAGAACATCAGCAAGTGTAGTACCAGGCGCCAACTCCATCGCCAGATAGGGCTGACCTTCAGGCAGAACACCATAGTCGTAAACAGCAGCAACATTAGGATGTACCAAGGTGCTGATAGATTCAGCCTCGTGCTGGAACCGTCTAATTTTGTCTGGTTTATCGACAAATTCAGCGTGCAAAATTTTGATTGCTACAGAACGCCGTAGACCTTTCTGCTCAGCTTTGTATACAGTTGCAAAACCACCCATGCCGAGTACTTCGACAATTTGATATTTATCAGCAATTAGTTTACCGATGAAAGGGTCGCGACGCACCACGGCAAGCAGGCTGTTATCGTCCGGACAGCGCTCCATATCGGGGCTATATTTTAACTGGCATGACGGACATACTTTGCCTGTCACCAGCGACCGAGCATCCAAATCCATCAGTGCGCCTTTTTAACGTTCAGCTGTCAATATTCCCAATTGAGTTACATTTAGAACCAAATCAATATTTTGCAAGATCGACTAACTGTATGGGTACAAATTCGGTATGAAGAACCATTTGACTCAGATACTCAAATCTTATTCTGGAGAATTGGCCCAACTGATGCCGTCGGCCATGAACGGCGAGGGCTCGAAACAAAAGCAGAGGTTACAGGTAGCCATAATAGTTGCCGCTGTTCTTGCTTTGGTCATGATTGCTTGCGGCATATTTATCGGCAACAGAATTGAATTAGTGGCGATGGCACTGGTTGTAGTTGCCCTTCTGGCTTATATCTATCAATCTCAGAATCAGTTTCTCAAACTGCACGAAGAGCAGCAGGTGAAGCTTCATACAATGGCTTCATCAGTAGAAGAACGCAACCGCGAGCTTAAGAGACTGATAATGATTGATCCACTTACTGAAGTCATGAATCGGCGCGGTTTTGAACGAGTCTTGCAATCAGAAACCAATCGAGCAAAAAGAAACAATAGTCAGAATTATGCCTTGCTTATCGATTGCGACGACTTCAAAGGTGTCAACGAAAAATATGGCCATTCGGTTGGCGATATCGTCCTACAAGAGCTTTCTGCCCGCCTACAAAAAGCGGTACGGCCGTCCGATCATGTAGCAAGAATCGGCGGTGATGAGTTTATGATTCTTGTCACTGACGCCGATCAATCTACGACGCTCATGGTAGCTGAAAGAGTAAGGCTAGCTGTGGCTGAAACACCGATTAATTTAGCTGGCGGTGTCACTAAAATTACGACCAGCACCGGCGTCACTGCGTTGTCAGATAATTTGATGTCGATTGAAGAAATTCTGGCGGCAGCTAACTCTGGCTTAAAAATAAGCAAGCGCTCGGGCAAGAATAGTGTGTCTTTCTCTAAGCCAGATGGCCAAGTTAATGAAATGGCCGAGGTACTAGAGAAGCTGCGCAGCGGAGAAGGCCTGAGAGCGGTCTATCAACCGATCGCTCAGCTGAATAATCAACACGTAATCGGCTATGAGATTCAACCGCGCGCCTTGGCTGGAGTTTTCGAACAGCCTGAAGCTTTTTATAAATTGGCTCGTGAACACAATTTGCGCACAGCCATAGACCTTCGCTGCTTGAAACTCTGTTTAGAGCTGATTGACGAGCTACCTGCAGACGGTGATTGTCATCTAAAAGTTTTACCATCTACTTTGCTCGATCTGCCAGTGGACGGCCTCGAAGAACTATTCAGGCCGACAAAACGAAAAGTTTGCCTGGCCATAGGCGATCAAGAATTTTTAGCAGATCCACTCTGCCTCAAAGCTCATATCGATAAACTGAAAGAACTGGGTCTGCATATAGCGATTGACCGCATAGGCTCAGGTTTCAGTTCACTAGAAAGTCTTTTCTTGCTAGAGCCGCACTATATCAAGCTCGACAAGAGTCTTGTCAAAAAATGCGAAAACAGCGAAACATATCAAGAATTCGCCAAAAAACTGGCAAAGGTAGCGGAACAAATTGGTGCCAAGACCATTGCTGAAGGCATCGAATCACCCGAACACTTGCGCTTAATGGAAGCCTGCGGCGTACAATTTGGCCAAGGGGTTTTCTGGGGGATGCCTGTCAATTTTGGAAGGTCGAAATAGATTGCAAACTATTGCCAGACGGCTTAAGCCAGATCAAGAAATATTTAGCGAAATTGAGTCAATATGTCACTCTGAGAATATACAGGCGGGCGTGATACTGTCTCTAGTCGGTTCTGTTAAAAGTGCCAGTTTGCGTTTTGCCAATCAAGAAAACGAAAGCAAAATTGTCGGCCCTCTTGAAATAGTTTCAGTGACAGGCACGGTTTCTAAAACTGGCTGTCATATCCACACAGCTTTCTCTAACAGTCAGGGCACCACCATTGGTGGCCATCTTGTAGCAGGCGCTAGAGTGTTCACAACAGTTGAACTTGTGATTCTAGACATGAGCAGCAGCCATTCTTTCAGCCGCGGCCTCTGTCAACTATCAGGCTTCGAAGAGCTAGTGATAGAAAGCAATGACTGACAGTTAGAATAAAACGTCCTATTTTCCAGCAGCGCGAATTTTCAAGGCATCACCGAACGAACTTAAGCCTGCTCCAAAATTGCCATTGCGAGCGTAAGCGTCAGCTAAGAAGAAAGCCACAGCAGGGTTTTCGGGGCTACTCTTCTTTAGAGCAGCAAGATTGGCCAAGGCAGCCTCATGGTTGCCATCGAACTCTTCTGCGACGTGAGTGCGGTAGGCCGCAGCCCAGATATCTTTAGGATCACGCTTATGCAATTCGCCCAGCTGATTGAGACACTTCTGATAGTACATTCGAATTTGCGGCTCGGCCCAAGCAGGCACATCATCAAGAGCACCTGGTATGCGTGGTATCACTGAAGCCATTGGCTTTGTGCCAGTCAAAGCCGATGCAAGAATGGCGGCACCACCAAGCAAACCGGCAGTGGTCTTACTCTGTTTTTTAGGCATGATACCAGCCATGCGATTCTCTAAATTGACTTTGTTGCGAGCCTTGGCAGCAAACAAATAAGCCTGCATATAATAACCCCAGCCAAGACCATAACGAATGCAATTATTGTTAGGCTCATCCTGTAAGGTTAGCTCATACTGCCCTACGGCGCGACTGAAGTAGTCTGGATCACCAGTAGCCTGGGCTAGATTGCGGGCACGCCGCACTTCTTTTAAGGCTTGCTCAACCTGGCTAGTGCGCGTGAGAGCAACAGCATAAATAAAGGCAGCTTCAGGGCTATTGGGGTACTGCTTAGCTTGCTGCGAAGCCTGGGCCAAATCACAAAAAGGAGTGAGGGCATCTTGACCAGTAGATCCGCTCAAAATCACGCCCGGGCGCCAGACAGTGTTAGAGCGCGGTGCTTCAACTGTATCGAGTTTGGCCGTGCCAGCCTGCAGTGGTTGAATTGGAGTTACTGGAGATGGTGCCACAGCGGCTGGAGTGGCAAACTGATTTACTAAATCAGGAGACATCACACTCTTCACTTCTTCAGGAGGCTGAGTGACCTTAGGTGGAGTGGGCGCAGGGATATTGCGCTGTAGGCGAAATGATTGCGCTGAATTGACTTCTACTCCGCCTTTTTGCACAGGTGCAGCGACTATCGGCGAAAAACTACTAGCGAGCAAAAGCGCAGAAAAAGCAGAAGAAGTTAAAAAATTAGATGAGCATGAAAGCAGCGGCTTATACTTCAAAAGAATTTGTCCTTTCAAAACAATCTGTCTTCTGCCATTGTGCCCACATTTGTGGTCAATCCCTTACCAAGATCTTTTGATAGGCTTGAGACAAACTAGCAAACTACTCCAAAATCTTACGAGCAGCAGCTAGGTCAGCTTTTGCCTTATCTGCCTGCCCCAGCTTGTTATACAAATCAGCCCGCTCTTTGTAGGCCACAGAACTGGGCTCCATATCAATGCACTTACTAAGATCTTTCAAGGCAGCTGGATAGTTTTTCAGTTTTTTGAAGACGCTAGAGCGCAGGCGAAAGACATCGGCGTCTCCTGGCACTAGCGAAATCAATTTATCTGATTCTTTGAGGGCCTCTTGGTCTTTGTCTGCCTTAAGAAGACAGTTGATAATTTGATGTTGTGTCCAGTCAGAGGGATGATCGTGAAATCCTAAACGAAAGGCAGCAGCAGCTTCTTCGTTACGGCCCATTTGCTCGAGAATTCCACCCTTGGTATTGTATACAGCCGAAGTATGACCAAAGTGCTTCTCAGCTTCGAGAATGGTCTTGTAAGCCTGGTCGTGGTGCTTTAGCATGGTCAGTGCACGAGCCTTAACCAAATAGCTATTAGCGAAAACCTCTGGGCAGCGCAAAGCCCGATTGCTTAGCTCTAGAGCCGCTTCCATGCGATCTTGCACCAAGGCAATTTCGGCTAAACGACAATATGCACGGCTACAATTTTTGTCTATTGCAATAGCCTGTTTGAGAAATTTTTCGGCAATATGGCCGTCGTTAGATTCTGTCAAATCGTCCATATAGGTTGCTGCTGAACCACAGAGCACGTATGGCGTAAGGCGGTTCGACTTGCGTAGACGCTCATAGAGCAAACGCGCCTGGCCAATTTCGTGATGGCCAATGTACCACTCACCGACGTTACACATGAACTCGCTTTCTTCTTCGGTGTAGACATTGTTGTGGTTATAAATCAATTTGTGATAGCGAGCTTTAAATACCTGCGGTAGCTCTGCATTAGCCATGGCAGGCTCGGCCGTCTGCAAGATTTGCGTTATTTGTGCCGCTAAAACGACAACGGCGAGAAAAGCAGATTTGATGCAAAACCGAGAAGCAAACATTGACTGACCCAAACTTGGTATTTTTCTATTTTCCCAGTGTCAGCATTACTTAGCACAATGATAGTCTCGAAAAACTAGCAATTGGCAGCCATTTAACAAAAGAGCAGATGGAAACGGCCACCCCAATCGAGGCGGCCGTCTTCGTCTAGGATAGTCAGATGCAACTTAAACTGCAGCCCAATTGACTCCAGAGGTAATTGCATTGACGTTTCCGATATTTCCGATATTTCCGACATTTCCAACAAAGGGCACCTCACGAGTCGTTCGCAGAGAGGCCTTAATACGGCGCCCTAGAGTATCTTGCGCTCTAGTTGCCACATATGGGTTTTCATCACGAGTCAACTCAGTCAATACCGGCGAAGGCATGTTGTGATTCTCGGCCAAACTGTACCGCACATCAACATCGGGATCATGAGCCAAAGCCATCAAAATACCTTCTGGAGAAGACGGATTGTCGGCCACAGCAGTACGAACATCAGGGTGCTTGTCACTAGCCATCTGCGATAACACCTCTGGTGCATCGCTAATGTTCTCTACCAAAGAGACCAGCAATTGTGGATCACGGACAGGGAGAAATAGCTGCTCTTTAAAGGTATTGGCTCGCAATACAGAAGCGTTTTTATAAAAAGCACGCAGCCAGCTATCGGCCGAGACCGACCGTGCAGAACGAGCCAAACGAGCACGTTCTGCGCGCAAACGAATTTTGATCATTTGAAATGCTGAAGCATTTTGCGTTTTCTTCTTTGACATAAATACCTACTTGCAGCGCTAAGCGCCGCTCACTGTGAGATCGAGAAACTTTATTGAAAAATAGATTTCTGCTACACCGTCTTTTCTAGTGATTTTGAATCGACTCAAATGGGCACGAATCGACATCGTCAGTTACAAAACAACCGACCAGACCGATTTGTCAAAAGTTCCCATTTTAAGGCCCGAACATAGATTAAATCGGTGTGGCATATACAACGGATAGCGCGCTGCGACCGCTTAAATATTCAAAATGAACCAAAATGCTCTTATTGGTAAAGCTATCTCAAAGCGGCTTAAACGAATGATCAAATTCATTCATTTTTGCCTTGTCCGCTCGAGCCTTCGCAAGCTCTCCTAATTTCAGGTATGCCTCTGCCCGCTTGCTATAGAGGTATCGGTTCAGGGGATACATCTTGATGCAAGCGCTCAAATCAGCTACACATTTGTCGTAATGACCGAGGGCAAAGTGACAGTTGGCCCGTTCTTGCAAGACCTCCATTTGCCTCACTTCGCGCTCTGTACCATGACTCAAAAGAGTATCAAAGCTAGAAATAGCCTCGGCATATTTTTTCATGTAGCTGCGCACAAAGGCCAACTCTCTCAAAGTTTTGTCTTCGTTCGAATTTTTGTAATCACTAGAAGTTTTGTAGTCAGAAGTTTTAGAAGCAAGCGCCAGAGCCTTTAGCAAGACAACCTCAGCCTCGCCAAAACGCTTTAGCGAACTTAAATTAGTCGCTTTCAAACGCATTAGACTGAAATTGTCTGATTTTAAGGCAAGTCCTCTATCGCAGGCAGCGATACTGTCAACAGGGCTATCAATTGCCGTTAGCAGTTGCGCTATATGAGAACACTGACTGGCTCTTACTTCTGGTGATTTAAGGGCCAAGCGGCAATCGGCTAATAACAGGGCATCCTCATCTGTTAGCTTGTACAAATCAGCACGGCCAATTAGCACCTCGCATCGATCACCAGGCTTGCTGAAAGGTTTCTCTAGAGCTTGATTGAAACATTTAAGCGACTCTGAATAAATGCGCTGAGCTTTTTTCACTTCGCCCATAGCGGCATACGAAAGCGCTTCGTTCGGCCACTTAGCTAACATAGCGCGAGCTATATTTTCGGCCTTATAAAAGTCTTTCGCCTTCAGTTCGCCCTTCAAGTCTTCATTCAACTGGCGAAACGATCGCCATTCATTTGCATTACTGATTTGCGGACCACTGGCAAAGACTGGTGCCAGCAAAGTAGAAGATAGCGAGAAATTTAAATCAGCGCTGGCAAACTCTACTGGAAGGTAAAGAGAGGCCGCCAGCAAAATGGCAGAGCAAGTTGAGGCAGAGACATGCTTGTAGATGACGGTACACCAGGAGGCTACCATCGATCTTAGCACCCTAAAAAGAGTCGATTCCCGGAAGGTTGATGGCCTCAACCTACCGGGATTCGTCTCTACCCCCACGGTAACTTTATAAAATTGTGCTTGGCTTGGTCGGATGCTTTCTGAGTCGGTCGTTTGCTGGTCAGGCAGAATGTTCGTTGGCAGGCTCGGTGCATCGCTGCGGTGCGTTTGCTCTATTAAACTAATGGCAAGAGCGTGAAAAAGACGTGACAAAGAAAATCACTGCAAAAAATTTTTTTTGATCTTTGAAATTAGCGCAATCGACCAGCGTTCATAAAGACAGCCTGCTGCAAAACCGCAAATTGCTGCTTCAGTTGGGCATAGCGCATCTGCACAGGGGCGCTAGGCCCGGCCTGGTTGAATTGGGCTTCGAAATTACTAAAGACTGCTGCCATCTGCTGCACTTGCATCTGCTGCTGGCCGAAGCTATTAGAGCGGGACAAACTATTGCCAGCGCTCTTTACGGTTGACTGCAACTGCTGCAGGGCGTTAGCCATAGCGAATATAGCGGAAGGATTGCCAGCATTAAAACCGCCAGAGCCGAGCGACTTTTGCGAAAAGTTTGAGAAATCGCGCATAGCATTGTTCAAATCGCTTACGTGACTACTAACATTTACGCTTGTACTAGAATACTGGTTGCCAAAATTGTTGTTGAAGCCTGGATTATTAAATCCACTGATATTGGTACCGAAACTATTGGTGCCGAAATTATTGAAACCACTGTTAAAGGCGGGATTAATTGCGGGATTAAATCCCTGATTAAAAGTCGGGTTAAAACCTTGATTGAATGCCGGATTAAAACCTGGGTTAAAGCCTTGATTGACAGAGCCTTGATAATAGGGGTTGCCGTAAGGGTTTCCAGAGAGATTTCCAAATGAGCCACCAAAAGAACCAAGTTGGTTTTTAATACTCATCCAGCGCGATGCCACATCAGGCGAACTGGCTGCTAGACCAATATAACTATCGACCCCGGCAGCACTGGCTTGCAAGCCGGCCAATTGTGGATTATTGCCTGACAGATTGGAAGTGCGTTTCACTTCTTGGCTAAATGCTTGCAATGCTGTGCAAAGCTGCATCTCCTGACTGCCCACAGGCGGCGGCCACTTACCTTGCATCGTCAGCGAGGTCTGCACCGAACTTACCAGTTGATCGGTATCTCGTTGCAGTTGGTCGCCTCCACGCGCCTGAGACGCTAGAGTCGACAACTGAAGCATAGCCGCCAAAGCAAGCACTAAACTAACACGGCTAAATAGGCGAGCGAAAGTTTTACTTACTCTGCAATTTCTGGTTTGAACACTGTTAGTGCCTTCTAGCATTCTCTCTCCGTTGATGGCTACTTTGCTGCTTCTAAATCATCGTTAACGACACATTGACCTTTCATCAACCCAAACCTAGTTTTTTTACCGATAACTAAATCAACTGAATTGACTAGGTCAGGCTCTAGACGATTTCGAAAGGCTTCTTGCTTTTGCACCATAGTTGCATTGATCACTACATTTGGTGGCACGTTCTGCAACACCTTCACGACCGCGCCCTGAGCAGTATCTATTTCAAGCTTCTCGGCCTTGTGCATCGCTACTTCCCCAACAGCAATCTCGTTGCCGGCATAATAACCAGCACCCATAGCTATCGGTATGAGAAACAAGAAGTTTTTGATCGGTTTGAGAGCGTTTTCTTTTTCAGTCATTATTGTTCACTAAAATCAGGCAGAATATCGTGCTTAGCCAAATGCTGGCCTTTCTTCAAGGCCCACTTAGTTTTGCGCCCGATGCAATCAGAAGCAAATGAAAAGGCATCGAGCGCGATGTGGTCGACTGTCTCATAGTGTTCGTCAACATTAGAAGCATCGATCTCAGCTCCAGCGGGAATATCTTTAGTGACAGCCACAAGTTTAATTTTTAAAGGCTCAGCACCAATAGCCGGCCCTTGGTTGGCAGCAGTCCAGACATTAAACCAAGCCCAATAGTAAGTAGCGCCGGTACAGACGAGGAAGGCCACCATCACACTCAAAATCACTATTATTTGCTTTGCAGCCATGGAGTTATGCCGTTAGATTTGTCATTAGTTCTTTTCACAAGAGTGTCGTTAAAAGTGCCTCTAATTAGCTATTGAATTTAACGTTCAGCCTAAAATCGTAGCACTAATAGACAGTAAGCCCCGCCATTGTTGCCTTGTGGGGCGGTGAGCTTAATGTACAGAGCGTATTCGCCCCATTACAACCAGACCTACCTTGCCTTATCTTACAAATAGAAATCGACTCAGGAGCCAGCAATGACTGACCAGCCACAAGAAAACGCCGTTCTCAAACGCTTTCATAGCGGCCTCAATCTAAATTCTGTTGACGTTCACGCCGCCCCTAGCGGTAAGGCTGTCGAAGCTCCTCCTAGCACCGCTAAAGACTTGCCAGCTCTGACTGTGCAGCAAGAACCGACTTTGCGTCGTTTACCGGCCAGTAATGAAGCAGCCCAAGGCGAGACCACCTTACGCCGTGTACCAGCGCCTAAACCTGTCGAACCAGTCATCAAAGATGAAGATGTTGCTAGACCGCACCGCAGCAAATTAACTGCCGGTCAAGAATTGAGCAATATGATCGAAATTCCCTCTGCAGCGCTGTCTGGATACATCATGGCCAGACGTGGCAGCCAGAACGTAGCAGAGTCAGCGGGAGCCAGAGTAGTTACCCTGACAGACCATGCTATTCCACAGCAAATCGCCACCGACTTCAATATTAGCCGCGAAGACATTACGGCCAGAATCAAAAGCAAGCTGACCACCGCCAGCGCCACAGCCGACGCTGCTGTCAGCGCCGATCCGTCGTTGCTAGACAAAGGCTATCGCTTTGAGTTTGAAAAAGCCAATTTGGCTGACGACATGATCAAAAAACTCCACCGCCCTGGCGACTTAGACGAAGTTCTCAAAGCTATTGATAACGTGCCGAAAACCTCACTTACCGTTGATCAGCTTCAACAAGTAAGCGAATACTCTGAACATCTGGGCAAAAGCCCGCTATTGCAACAAGAAGATTTGACAAAATGGACAGGCGAACTTGATGCCAGTGCAAGTAAATTCAGCAAAGCACTAGCCGATGCTGGCCCTGAAGGCGTTAGTGAATTAACCGAAGCCGGTAGAGCAGCCAATCTTGCCGAGAAAGAGTTTTATGGCAGCCTGCAAAATCTTCGCGCCAATATTGGCCTGAGCAAGCATACTGCCGATTCAGAAATGCAAGAGTTGATGAAAACTCATCCAACCTTGTTCGAAACCGGCAGACGTTTTGAATTTGACCCATCACTCAGCCCCGAAAAAGTTGCTGAGTTAAAACGCCCAGAGCAACTCAAAGGCCTTCTCACCCAAATTGAAAGAACTCACGCACCGGGCGCTGAGAAACTAATCACAAGCCAAGGCGAACACCTTGCTGCTCTGAAAGGCCTAAGCGAAAACCCATTAGTTAAAAGTGAAGGGTTAACTGAAATGGCTGCCAGCTTAGAGAAAAATGCTGGCAAAATCATTGAATCGAGAGGCAAGGCTTTCAACTTGCTCGGCCAAGAACAAGCGACATTTATGAAAACAAGCCTGATGACGCTTGGTGCTGGCATCGGCATCAACTATGGAGTAGACAAAATCTTCTTCAGAGATCAAACCGCAGGCGTTCTCACTCATGGCGCCAATATTTTAGGACCAGCGATTTTGCTCTCGAACTTCAAGCCACAGATAAAACTAGGCGTAATCGTCGGCTCGCACCTGCTCGCGCGCATCGCCGAAAAGCCAAGCGAAAAACATTGGGAAAGCTCGTACAAAAAGTAAGTAAACAAGAAGCTCATTTGCAGTAACTTCAATTGAATTAGTCATCCAATATTGCCGAAATGGTAAGTATCGGATTGATTAGCAATGGAGACCTATACTCATGAGCAAATACAATAAGTTGTCGAAAGACGATGCCGCCGTGCTATTGGTGGACCACCAAGCTGGACTGTTGTCGCTCGTGAGAGATTTCTCGCCAGACGAATTTAAGAACAATGTCTTGGCCCTGGCTGACATTGCCAAATTTTTCAACTTGCCAACAATCTTGACCACAAGTTTTGAGCAAGGACCAAATGGCCCCATCGTGCCCGAACTGAAAGCGATGTTTCCTGACGCGCCTTACATTGCTAGACCTGGTCAAATTAATGCTTGGGACAACTCCGACTTTGTGGCCGCAGTGAAAAAGACCGGCCGCAAGCAATTAATTATCGCCGGCGTAGTGACTGACGTTTGTGTCGCTTTCCCTGCCCTATCGGCGATGGAAGAAGCTTTGAAGTGTTTGTTGTCACAGATGCTTCTGGAACATTCAACACCACAGTTCGTGATGCCGCCTGGAGTCGCATGACTCAAAACGGCGCTCAACTAATGAACTGGTTTAGTGTCGCTTGCGAATTGCATCGCGACTGGCGCAATGACATTGAAGGCCTCGGCGCCTTGCTGTCCAATCATCTGCCAGCCTACAGTAACTTGATGCAGAGCTATTCACAGAAGTAAAGCGACACTTCAGACTTACTGAGTTTTATCTTTGGGACTATAAACTAGCCTCTTCTTCTCCAGGTCGGCTCGCTCGGCTTCGGTGATGCTCTCGCCGCGGGCGACACGAGCTAGCGGGCCGTCACCTTCAAGCAGTGGCTTGCCTAAGAGTTTTTCTCTTAGATTGAAGCCCGAAGAAGATTCAGCTTTGGTTTCGCCAGGGCGGTCGTAAACGTCAGTGGCGCCAGTATACTTGGAGAACATGCCGTTGCCTTTAGCAACAATATCTATGGGACTGCCCATACGACTTTCTGTAATCAGTACCTTCTCGCCTTTGGCAGTCTCGATTAAGATAGACCTACTGCTGTCTGCACCACTACCGTCGGCGACACTAACTTTGGCACCAGGCTGCTCTGCTAGGCGACCTTTGACCTCAGCCATGACGCGAACTTTGGCATCGCGGTCAAGGCTATTAATAGTGTCAGAAACCTTGTCGCCGCTTAGTATGCCCTCAGTGATCTTTCGTGCAGTCTTTCGTTCGTCTTCAGATGCTGAGCCGCGAGAAGCCTGAGTGTATCGATCATCAATGCCGGGCCGGCCGGTATCAGGTTCAACCTTGCCACGCGTATCGGCAGCCTTGGGAGCGGCATGCTTTTTACCATCGCCAGATTCAGAACCAGCGGATACCGCCTTAACCTGCATGCCAGGTGCACTGATGCTATCTAACTCGCGTGAGGCGGAGTCATACCCAATTTCAAAACCATTGAATGGACGAAACATGCGTGCCACCCTTCATGTCTGGAGAGCCGCTGCGCTCGCGCAAGGTATCAAAAAACTCTTTGCGATCTTGGGGGCTACATTCGGCATTGAATTTCGCCGAAACGTCCTTACCTTGGGCAGCTTGACGGATCGCCCCATCAAGGTTGCAGACTTCTTTGCTATTTTCAGGACCTGCCATAAATAGTTGAACCTTCACAAGGTCTGCACGATCCGCATGATCTCTTTCAATATGCCCACCCTGCCTGTTTTTAGACAATTTGATGGCAAATTAGTAGATCATTAACAAAAAACGAGTGGCAAAGACCGCCGGAGTAACAAAGGAAAGACTGAAGAATCAAGCCTAGCAAACCATGTAAGAGAGCCCACTTTGGCGAACACAAAATTTGGGTATGACTATTTTTGCTAGGATGAAATTCTTGGTTCTTTTTCCAAAACAAGTCTCAAAAAGACAGGATGCGAGTAGCCTTCGATGCGCAGAAATAACTTTCTCTCTTTAGCAATTGTTTTGTCGGTTACTACTTCAATCCAAAATGGAGCTACCACCGCCTGCCTTGCTGGCAATGGAGTGACAGAATTCTTCGCCGCTCCCGCTCCCGTGGTGCCACAGAATCAGCCATTATCGTCCAGCATCAGCCGAACAGGGCCATTGCAGGGTGGTGTCAAAAACGAATCGCAATTGAATCCGTCGTTGCGACTTTTTCCACAGTATCAAGGACAAGTAAATGGCAACGGCGCCTACGGTCGCTCAATGTCGCCGCTGAAAGATACCTATATGCCTGAGCAAATCCGCGGTAACGTACATACAGGTGGCCTCGGTGGTGGCATTGGCGGTGGGCCAGTGGAGCTACTCGGCGACACCGCCAGAGGTGGCAATGGCAAGATGTATGGAATGATTGCACCAATCTCCTCTTACAACCGCACACCAGCTCACGGAGTGGTTAACTACATACCGGGCTCTGATTTCACATCGGTATTCAGTGGTGGCAATAGAACAGTCGAGAGCGCACCAAATCACTTTCAAACGATTGGCAGAGGCGTTACTGTTCTGTCACCTGAGTTGGCAGTGTCGTCAATTCCAATCCCCATTCCAATCACACCGCAGCCATCAATGATTTTGGGAGGCCGCATGGTTGGCCCAACTCTCGGCACATTGACCCAAGCTATACAGCCAACTATGCTCATGATTGCCCCAGGTGTTTATACAATAAGCAATTTAAGGACAAGCCTTCCTCAAGTTGAAGAAACTCATTACATCACCAAACACGGTATCACTACAGCGCCCGGGTATGAAGTGACGATAACACCACCAGGGCAGAGCAAAGAGACCTTAGGCGGCCGTTGGTCGGCCAACCAGCCAACTCCAGTAAGTCTCAGCGCGGTGCCCGGCACCTTGCAATCGCAGCGAATTTTCACCCAAGTTGAACCGGTTAGCGAAATGGCGCGAGCCAATGTTCTCACGCAGTTTCAAGCCACTCCTTGTGACACCTGGCCACAATGGTATCGCGTAGTCGCCAAAGCGATCTACACCCGCTGGCAGACCGCTGACGTTTGCCCTGGCACAGCCAAGCTCGAAGTCATAATTAAACCAGACCATGATATTCAAGGACGAGTTGTAGAGTTCGTTCCAGCTGCCGATGTTGAACGCAATATTCCACGCGAAACCGAATTTAGAGAAACCGCAGTAAAAATCGTTGACCAGGTCGGTTTCTTCGAAATACCTGATTTTCCAAAACCACCTGCCAATCAAGTTACTTTCGATATCGACCTAAAGCGCACTGTGGATGGGCCAACTGGTGTGTCAATTGTAGGAGTGCCGTTGAAATAGGGGCACTTTGCTTAAATTTCGTGTTTTGCGATTTATTCCTCTTGCGCACTTTCGCGTTTTGCGATAACCTCATGACTAGAGGACCCGCAATTGCTGATTGAAAATCGCAGAGCAATTATGAAATTCACCGACAAACACGCGGACTCGCGAACCGTATTTGCAGAATGGCTCGAAAAGGCTGAAGCAGCTCAATGGACTGATGTAGTTGAGCTAAAAAATACATTCAACACAGCTGACTATGTAAATGGACTAATCGTATTCAATGTCGGCGGCAATAATTACCGACTTCTAGCTGAAGTTATTTTCAAAGACAAAATCATAAGAATTGCGAAGGTCGGCACACACACTGAATACAGCGGATGGAAATTATGAGTCGCACAATTAAAGTCAGTGGTGAATATCTCGCGCTAATTAAACGATTTCCGCTCCGTCCAATTCGAGACGAAACCTCTCTCGATGCAGCCTCTGAAATCTTTAGCGAATTAGTCATGAAGACTTCGAACCGAACACAAGATGAAAGCGATTACTTAGACATTCTCGGCAAAATTATTCGAGAATACGAAGAAGCACATTTGGATCCACTAGCACAGCGCATGACTCCCCAAAGAGCGTTAGAATCTCTTATGGAAGACAATCAAATCAGCCAATCCGAACTAGCAAGAAAACTAGAAGCACCGCAATCAGTGATTTCAGAATTCTTAGCTGGCAAGAGAGGGCTAAGTAAGAGTCTTGTTATTAAGGCTGCACATTTTTTTAAAGTCTCTCCAGAACTGTTTTTAGACAAAGAATAAAGGAAGCATCCGTTCGGGACAGCGATAAATAGTTTGTACTCAAAGGCTCAGTCTCCAAGATCTAGATTCCATGGTATTTTCACCCACGGACTATTTTTCTCAGTGAGAAGGAGCTTGTAAATCCGAGTATAGTCAGCATCATCTTTCTTCCAATGTTGCTCATCCCAAAACCTACGGCCAACTAGATACTCTTCGCCCATTTGCTTCCAGCTACCGTAAGTTTTCTGCAACCTTCTTGCCGCAGGCATGAGCATCTCAATTGCCTCTTTCTCGGTTATGTATCCTAAGCGCAAGCCCCAACGCACGAGGCATACGTACCGACAGAGGTCCCAGGCAAGAATACCTCTATCGCCGAACTTCGTACCGTACTCACTAACAACCGCTAGGCGGCTATAAAAGACACCATGGGCAATGTCACGCGAAAAATCTAACATCTGAAGGGGGTTTACTCCAGTTTTCTGATACTTCATGTACTCTTGCCACGATGAGTTGTGACCGCTGTCGGTGGCTAAATCATTCAATACTCTGAGCAAATCTTCTCGCGAGTTTATCCCCCACTGTGAAGAAAGCGACTCTCTCTTGCGGTCGATGCTATCTTTGCTAGGGGCTTTTCCAAGCAGCGAATTATTACCGTCACCATGATTGGTGAACATCAAAGCTGAGCAAGCTAAGGCCCAACGCACTGGCAGAGAAACACCGTGGGCAGCATCATAATCTAGACTATTTAATTTCTTAAACGAAACCTTATACCAATCTGGCTCTGGTGCATAGCGAGCTGCCAAATTTAAATCAGCACGTGCTTTTCCTAAATCACCCATCGCAGCATAACAATCAGAGCGCGAACTATAGGCATCATGATCTTTAGGGTCTAACTCAATAATTTTATCGTATTGCTTTACCGCAGAGCTAGCGTCGCCTTCTTCCCAAAGATACTCAGCAAGCCTATCGAGTTCGTACTTCGAAAACGTCGGCAGGCTCAAGGCAATATCGAGATCGGCTTTGGCTTCAGCTTTCAAGTTCAGAGCTTGCTCGGCTCTTGCTCTGCATATATAGGCTGGCACATACCGATTGCCACGGGCAATAGCTTCAGTAGCATCCATTCTTGCTTTGGCGAAATCACCTTTCTGCCGATATGCGGCAGATCGCAGATACCAATGGAGATAACGATGCGGCCCAATCTCTATCGCTTTGGTGTAGTCAGAAATTGCTTGTTCGTACATTGCTTTAGCCTTATATTGATTGCCGCGATCATTGTAGGCTTCTTCAAAACGCGGGTTCAATGCTATTGCTCGATTAAATTCGGCAATGGCCTTGTCTTCTTCGCGCTCCGCTGAATAGACCGAACCCAGGCCATAGTGCGCATCGGCGGAATTATCATTTTGAGCTAATTTCTCATTGAAGAGACTAGCGGCCTCCTTGAGTTTGCCAGAATGTACAAGAGCCAGACCCTTTTCTCTCAGATCATGATTCTCTTCGACCACTGGTTTAGAGCAGCCAGCCAAGAACGCGAAACTGAAACCAACATTAACGACAACGATAACGACAATGGGGAGCGACAAGGCTTTAGAAACGCTAATGTCAAATCTAAACAACGCTAACTCTCCTACTTGATTTTCTGCGCTCTCAAACGCCTCAGTTCTTCACGCACACGAGCCAGCTCTTCAGATGGAGTTCCTGCCTTCTTTACGTGCCGTGTTTCAGGAGCCTTGGTCATGGCGGCCATCATGCCGCGTCGTAATCCAAATGAAGTTAACGGATCAGAAGTGATACTACTGACGATATCAAAAGGGGCACCGAGTGTTGTCAGCTCATCATCCAAAATCTGTGCAAGTTCTTGCCCCGAGGCATCATCACCAAGCTGCAAGAAAAGAAATTGCGCTTCTTGAGGTGAGTGTATTCGCTTTGCTGCATCGATCAAAACGTTCTCGATTTCATCGTTGGAGACTAAGGCGTCGGTGATCACGACCACTAAAAGTGGTTTACGTTTAGCGTTCTTGAAATGATTGTCGATTATTTCTTTCAAGGGTGTTGCTAAGTCGGTGCCGCCGCCAGGTTTGCGCCCCTGCAAGAATTGTCTAACACTTGCAGCTGTGCAGTTGGTAAAGATCTCGTGGTTCGATTCAAAAGTACAAAGAGTAAAGCCACCACTACCAAGTTTTTCAGCCTCTTTAGCGAGGCTGAAGATCTCTTTGGAGCACCATTCCCATTTGGTTATTGGCGGCGAAGTGAGCTTATCATCCATTGAGCCTGATGAATCAACCATCACTACAATGTCATAGCTTCGCAGAGTATTCCAATCGACTTTTTCTGTTGCTGCCGCGGCAAGCACTCTTGCGGCTTCTAGCTTTCTTTCTTGCTCAGCGGTCGCACCAGTAGCAAGCTTTAAGCTCGGATTGTTCTTGGCCGCTTCGCGAGCAGCATCGGCTGCAAGATTATCAGGAGTGTACTGCAATGCGATGGTGTACTTCTTGCCACCACGCTCGATGGCTAGAAACATTTTGTTCTGACCAATCTGTCCATTTAAAATACGATCGCCTTCAGCCAATCCGCCATAGGCAGCCGCAGAACCCATCCTTACTTTTTGCACCACGGTAGGAAGTTTATTATCCTTCAGCGTTATTCCAGCGGCCGCGCAGGCACCGGCCAACACATTGATTTCACCGGACAAAGTAACGGAACTCTTTGTTTGAGGCGCTGCCATCACTTGAGCAACGATAGAGTGCGAAGCTAACAGGCAGAGAAAAAGAGCATGCCGAAAGGAAAGAGGAGACGCCATCAATGACTTCATTTTGGCTTACCGGACTTCACAATAGTTTTTCCGACAGACTTTTTAGTTTTTACACACGCTCCTAGCGAAAGGGCTGTCGCGCTCATAGACTCTGGCAGCGGCTTCACTACAGGTTCGACTTCGTCCGAATAGTTTATGTAGTTCTTTACTTTAGATGAACTAAGCGATGGCATCACGCGAATAGTGCCTTTACCGCAATTTGTCTGACTCAAGGCGTTGGCGGCGTGATTGTGCAAGTCATTGACCTTGCGAAAATAATCTTCGTCAAGAGCACGCAGCTCGCGCTGATAGAAATTAGCATCGCTCATGGCCTGCTGGTAAGACGAAGGGTTGTCTCGTGTATTATGACGAGAGCGAGAAGAGTAGCGCTCCATGGCCAGTCTTTTCGCCTGAGAATTTTCATCTCTCAGTCGTGTTTCAGCCTGCACTTGCTCCTCAGATAAACGCCGCTGATATGCATTCAATTCATTCTCTTTTTGACTAGATGGCGATTTAATAGCAGCAGTGAGTTTTGCTTCTTTTTGCTCCAAAATCTTTTCAAGACCCTGACGAGAATATTCTTTGAGTTGAGTTGATGAATCGCCGCTCAGGCACTGGCGATACTCAAAAATGGCTTCGTCAACTTTGCCCAACTTAGACAAAGTATTAGCCAAATAGTAGCGAATTTCCATGTCAGTCGGCTGTTGCGAAAGAGCCGCTCGGCCGCTTGCCTCAGCCATCTTGAAGTCGCCATGAGTGTAGTCAGCAATCAACTTTTTCTTGGATGGGCTAGTTTCAGCCGAGGGCTGACCTATGTTGGGTCGCGAAACATCTCCAGCAGCCAAGCTATCAGACGGCAAGCCGACAGTAACTACGATCATAGCCACTGCCGTGCATTTAAGAGCAAATTGTCGTGAGGACCCTAGAATCATCAATCTTTCCAATTAATGATTCTAGTTTACCTTACGACAACTCTAGGCGTCGTACTAGCTTTTAATAAGCACTAGCTTCTAATAGGTACTAGTTAGTGCCTGACTACGCTATGGTTCCAAGTGCGCGTCTTCCAAGTTTTTACTTGGCTCTTCGGGCGCACGCTGGTCTTCTGAACCGTTGTCTTGGAGCGGTTTGTCGCTGTAGTCGTTGTAACAGGAGTGGTCTGGGCGCTAGTTGACGACTGGATAGTCGTTACATTGTTGCCCGGTGCCAGAGTGCTGCTTGCTGAGCTAGATTGTCTGTCTGATGGGGACGACTGGCTAGAATTAGCGGTACCGGCTTGAGTCGAATTCTGACTGCTGGCACTGCTAGAGGGAGTTGAACCGACGGGGGCCGCTTCACTGGCGCTCTGGGAGCCAGCCATGCTGCTAGCCTGTGACTCACCGGCGTAGCAGGCGAGAGTACTGAGTGGCAATGTGCACAAAGCGGCAACGAAGGCGAATGCCTGCTTCAAATTCGACATAATAACTTTTCCTCTTCAAAACTGTGGTCACGGAAATGACGGGGTGGAAGAGTGAAAGTTCCGTTTTTAACTTTCTGCCAAAGCCTTAAGCTTAGCAAGGCCTTTTTCAAAGTCTTTGCCACACATATCATCAACGTTAATGAATACCTGTACAACCTTGCACATGAACGGGTTGGGACCGTTCATAGTCCACACCACTCTGGTTAGATCTGGCTCTTGTTGAAATGAGAAGTTGACCGTGTTGTTCCCCTCAAAAGGCTTGAGAAAGTGCAAATTCATCTTTATATTAGAAGGCTCTGTAGCATCAGTGATTTCCATGTTACCAGCACCGACCTCACCGTTGCCATCCCAGCTATAAGCAGCACCTTTGCCAACCGCAGGGCCGCTGAATGTGCGCTTCATGCTCGGGTCTTTATCTTCCCAAGGAGACCACTTCGTCCAGGTATGCAGGTCATTTACCAATGCAAAAACCTTTGCTGGTGTTGCCTTTATTGTGGTAAAGCGTTCGATAACCATCTCATCTGGCTTCGATGCAGCAATTCCTAAAATTACCACGGCCACCACGCCAATCGCTGCAGCAGCGCTAACTGCAATCTTCTTGATCATAATTTTCCTCCTCTATTTTATTTCAATTGCTTCACAGCAATCTACTTCAATTGCTTCACAGCAACCAACGGACGATTTAGCTGAGTGCGCCATTGCGATGGATCTGGACCAGACTCTGGACCAGCTAAGTAACACTCCCAAAGGTCTTCCGCAGATTCATGCCCCTGAGATTCAATCCATTGTAGGAACTCACCCCAGGCTTCGCCGAGGCCTTCGTATCCACCGTGATAAACAGTGCGAGCCACTGTTGATGCTGGCACTTTGCCCACTTTCACGCGCCCAACCGGTACTACCGGCGATGCTACAGGAACACAAATATTAAAGTCAAAAGTCTCATCTGGTCTTTTAAGATGGTGCGTAAACCAAGGACCAGTAGATTTAATTCCTTGAGCGCCCAGGGCCTCAAAAATCTCTGTAATCCCAGGGCCCATCACTGTTTGAATTTCGCTTCTCGGAACAGCAATGTGAATATAGGCGGTCTGTTGTGCCGGTGCATCTAACACTTTCGGTGCTTCAATCATTCTTATACTTTCCTTTAATTGTTCCGCGACTTATTTGAGCTTAGCGACGAGAGCCTCAAGCTGATCGGTAGCCACACCCCAGCCTTGATGGAAACCCATTTTCTCATGAGCTTCGCGGTCTTCAACTGTCCAATGAACAACGCGTGCAGTGTACTTAGTTTTGCCTTCATGCTCTTCAAAGGTCAGAATGCCAGTCATAAATGGCTTAGCCGATGGCACCCAAGCGCTGGTGTATGCATCGGTGAAAACCAAGCGCTTGTCTTTCACGACTTCTAGATAAACGCCTCTATTCGGAATTTTGGTGCCATCAGGAGCTTGCATGGTGATCACACTGGAGCCGCCAGCGCGCACATCGACTTCAGCGGCAATAGTCAAATAAGGCGGGGGCGTAAACCATTGAGTAATCAAATCTGGTTCAGTCCAAGCTCTGAAAACTTTTGATGGAGGAGCGTCGATAATGCGAGTAATTGTAAGCTCAAGGTTGCTTGCTGCTGCGGTTGGCTCAGCTACAGCGTTTGTTGATTCTGACATTGTCGTTCCTTTTTTAGATAGGGTAGAACAGGGTTTCCAAATAGCGGCGTAAATGCATCATGCTTTCTAGCGCTACTTCAGGGCCTTGCTTTGCTTTGGCAAAAATAAATGCACCTTGTAAAACTGCTTGAATAAAGTAGCCAACGCTCTCAGAAGTCCAGCTGGCGCTTGGTGCGTAGAGTTGCTTGGCGGCTTCGATATCGCGCGCCAAATCTTCAACGTGAGTGGTCATACCGGCCGCGCAGGCCTCGCGCACATTCGGATGAGTCGAGTAAGCTTCTTGTACCATGGTGCCAAGCAAACAGGTGTATTGAGCAATTTCATAGCCAAACATGGCTGTGCGAAAATCGATATAACCGAACAACCTATCGCGCGGGTCTTGCAGGGCGCAGTAGGGTGCAGTAGCAAAAAGTTGCTCGGCCATTGCACTAAAATGTTCAGCGGCAGCGACGCCAAGCTGGTCTTTGCTTTCAAAATGGTGAAAGAAGCCGCCCTTGGTCACACCTGCAGAATGGCAAATATCATCTACGGTTGTCGCCGAATAGCCCTTAGCGCGAATGAGGTCGCGAGCTGCTTCAATCAGCTTCGTGCGAGTTTCAAGACTGTTGCGGGTGCGGGCCATTGGCGTTGCTTAACCAAGTCTTTCTGTTCGGTACCGACCGGTTGGTATGTAATTTACCAGAGAGCGGCGAGAGTGTCAACTGCGTCCGAAATCACAGACTTAGGCTGGATACGGCCCCTCGCTAAAAACTTTGTCATTGGAGTATGCTTAAGAAAGCGCACTTAGTGCACGCCAATCATTCTAAAAGGTCTCTGGCAGCATGCAGAGCAAAAGCAAATCTAACGACCGCGGACAGGGCCAGAACGAAAGTGAACCAAACATTTTGGGTCGAATTGCAGCGTGCATCAACACACCAATTATAAATTTCATTATCGAAAAAGAAATCGACGAAGAAGTTTTTCGGGCGAGAAGAGAGAGCTGGCTGCGCGAGACTTGTGTACAGAAAACGAATCAGCTAGCCAATAGTAAGAGCTGCACTCAAACAAAACCTCGAAAAAACAAGAAAAATTCGCAAAAGCAGCTCAAACCAGCGCAAGAGTTGCCCAAAAAGAGGCTACCAAAATTACTGACGACCGAAGGGCTAGTCAATCACAAGAAAGAAAAAAGCAACTTCTTCGACAGCATCAAAGCAGAATTAAGCGAAGCGATAACTGCAGCAAGACGCCTGCTCATGCCAACCCAAAGAGAACTACACTTGGAAGCCAAGTTAAAGCTCGCAACACTTGAGGAGCGAATTTCAGCATGCAAAAAAATAATTTATGACATTCCAAAAAAGCAGCTCGACTTTAGCTCAAAATTAAGAAGAGCCAGTCAGGAAGGGCAAAAGCCAGCAAAGCGTGAGGGAAAACTAGGCAAGCATAAAGCTTTGAACAGAAAGAAATTGTCAGAGGAAAATGAGCGAGCAATAAATTTAGAACGCACTCTTACACAATACAAGAAGCTGGACAGACTGCGACTTCCGTTGCTTAAAAATCGACTTGAAAAACTCAAATTAAAGGCTGAAATATTCGAAAAGCAAATTGTTGAGGATGAACCAACTTTTCTGGCAGAAACCATCAAGTTTAATGCTGCTAGAGCTGACGCCATTATGCTTAAAACCAAGTTTAGCGCTAATGCACGCAACGAAGCAATAGACAGAGCAGAGCAACAAGTTCTCGCACTAGAAGCACAAGTGTTAGCCACTCAGAACAATCCAAACTTCATCTTAGAGTTTGCACCAGAGCTAATTGAGCAGTTTGAAAAAAAGGTTCAAGCAAACGAGCAGATCGCCAAAGATTCTATTGAGGCAATTGCAAAACTCCCGCCCCTCGAACCCAACTCTATGACGGCAGAGCAAGCCAAGAAAACACTGACTGAATACAGTAAAGCTATCAACGAAATTACAACGGTTTGCCAGCATCTTACAGAAGAAGAGACGAAGGCAATGGAAGTAATTGCAAAGACTTTAGCGACTGCCGAAAAGTGGCAAGAGCGGCAATCGATGGCTGAGTCGCAAGAAAATTTGTCTCTCGCAAAACAAGCCGAGCTGAGAGCAACGAGCCAACTCCGTCGAATTTCCAAGCTTGAAGAATCAGCTAACTTAATTAAGTCGGCCAAAGATTCAATACAAAAGCAGCTTGAAGATATGAATTTTGCCTGTGAAAAGCTGACAGAGCGATTGCACGAACTCAGCGAAGAGCAAGGAAAAAAAGATAAAGAAACAGAAAAAAAACTAGAACAGAAGTAAGAAGAAGAAGAAGAAGAAGAGAAAAATCCAAATGTCGATTGATTTGCGTTCACGCTATTTAGGATGCTTGCTTGGCATGGCGACTGGTGATGCTGTAGGCACCACTTGTGAATTTGCACGACCAGGTACGTTCAAACCGGTAACTGAAATGCTGGGTGGTGGGCCATTCCAACTTAAGACAGGAGAATGGACCGACGACACATCCATGGGCCTTTGCTTAGCCGAAAGTCTAATTGAAACTGGAAAATTCGATGCGGTGGACCAGTTGCAACGCTACGTCAAATGGTTCAGCAGCGGGCACTTAAGCAGCAACGGTCGTTGTTTCGATGTCGGCTTAACAGTGCGAACTGCTCTTCTAAAATTCGAAAAGACCAATAAGCCATTTTGCGGAGATACAGATCCACGAACTGCCGGAAACGGCTCTCTAATGAGACTGGCACCGGTTCCACTGTATTTTGCTTCTGACCCACTTTTAGCTATCAAGTTAGCGGCCGACAGCTCGCGCACCACACACGGCGCCACAATTGCTGTCGATGCCTGTCGCTACTTTGCCGGATTAATTATAGGAGCGCTCAAGGGCGCTAGCAAAGGCGAGCTGCTGGCCCCGCTGTATTCGCCTATCCCAGGCATGTGGGAAAAGAATAAGCTCTGCCCCGAAATTAAGGCTATCGCCAACGGTTCTTATAAAGGAAAGCAACCACCCTTTATTCAAGGAACCGGCTACGCGGCGAAAAGTCTAGAAGCGGCATTGTGGGCATTTGAAAATAGCGATGACTTTAAAACAGGCTGCCTTAAGGCCGTAAATCTTGGAAATGACGCCGACACCACCGCGGCAATTTACGGCCAACTGGCTGGCACCTACTACGGCGCAGACGGTCTACCCAGCTACTGGGTCAACAAGCTGGCAAAACGCGAGATCATTGAATCGTTTGCTGTGCAACTTTTAGCTGGTGCAAACCTTTAGACACCGACGATAGTCAGCAACTAAAGACGATAGCCAGCAACTAAATGCGCCAACTCTAAATGTCACATTTTCTGCAGAAAATATGACATTTGTTGAAAAGCGATTTGGCTTGGGTGATTGCTGAATGTTGTTTTCGCTGGCTTTTCGCGTAATTTGGCTGTGCATAACTGCATATACATACGTGATACGAATGAATTTACCCATGGTGAAACTGTGGTTCACGCGCTTGGCTATTAGATTAGATATCGACAGTGACCACCAAGGCTGCATTTAAAATTACCAAGAGATATACAAAGTATTTTCAGCGGGGGACTTCCAATAGATTTCTGCTCGGATATACTAATTGCATAACCGGTGAGCACCCACCAATAAATAAGTTGAGTGCTTTGAGCCGAGGGGTTAAGTGGAAACGACAGGTC
>JBBRMD010000031.1:0-63535 GCA_038231015.1 Candidatus Obscuribacterales bacterium | reverse complement strand
CCTAGACAAACTAGAGTCAGGAAAAATAGAGATTGAGCCAAGCGAAGAAAGTCTCAGCTCAATTTTCGAACGCTCAATCAATGCTGTGACTGTCTTCGCACAAAAGCACCAAGTCAAACTCGAAGCGCAGCCCAGCCAAGTTACTCTGACAGCAGACGGCAATCGTATTGTTCAAGTCTTAGTCAACCTTTTATCAAATGCTATCAAATTCTCCCCCGCAGGCTCAACTGTAACTCTTGCAACTAGAGAATCTCCAGGCTTTGTCGAAGTTGGAGTGATTGATAGAGGACGGGGCATTCCCCAGTCACAACTGCAAGCAGTTTTCATAGCATACAGGCAAGTAGAAGCGGCTGACGCTCACAAGAAAGGTGGCACCGGCCTAGGTCTAGCCATCTGCAAGTCAATAATTGAGGCCCATAACGGCGAGATTGGCGTCAACAGCGAAGTGGGTAAAGGCAGCGTATTCTGGATCAAGCTTCCTCGCAGAGGAGAAGCCTGATGAAGTTTTCTCTTAGCTTAAGATTTAGGGGCTTGCTCGTTGTCTTGCTGCTGCTGGTTCTAGAGCTGCTCTTTGTCGGCAGCCATGCATGGCTTTTGCAAGAAGCCGAACGCGAATCGGTTAAGCAAGAGACAGCCAAAGAGGTTATTGCAAGAGCCACAGACATGCTGCAATCACTATACGAAGCTGGCGACAGTGTGGCCAAATATGTAATTAGCCACGACCCAGAAGGCATCAAAAAATTCGAACAAGCTCGGCAGCAAATTCCTGCAGAAATTAAGTGGATAAGAGAACATTTGCGGGGCGAAAAAACTCAGCTTGAATTGCTCGATAAAATCGAAAGTGCAGTCAATTCAGGCATAGAAACACTGTCTGAAATGCGCTCAATATCAGATAAAGAAGCTCAATTTGTCGCCATGCAATATGCAGTAAAAGCTAGAGCGAAAGTGCAGAAGAACATGGAAGGTCTGATTCACAATCTAATAGACTTTCTCAACACTGAAAAGAAAATTGAAAGCGCTAGCCCAAAAGTGCTTCAGGCTCAACGAGACATGATCAAGTATTTGCTTATGGCTGGAGTTGGTCTAAACGTTGTTCTGGCAATTGTCTTAGCCCTTTTGTTCACTAGTAACATCACCAGTCGACTCACTATAGTTGAGGACAATTCTCTGCGCCTGCGTCAACGAAAACCACTAAGGGCACCGCTAGAAGGTGATGACGAAATTGCCCTTATCGACCAAGCATTTCACGAAATGTCGCGTTCACTTAGGGGAGAAGAAGCCCTTGTACAGGCCAGCGAAGAGCAAGTACAAACAATCATTGATCAGATGCCCATTGGCCTTGCAATTATAAATAGTGACGATGAAGAAATAGAATATGCCAATCCGACTCTTGAGAAAATGCTCGATTTCAAAACTTCGACAATGGTCGGCACAATTGTCGCCAGCCACTTTTTACTGCCGGGTCCCACACCTATGCCTCTTACCGACACATGCAAAATTGACGGTGTTATCGATATTTTTGCCATAAAGAAAAGCCAAGGACAAATTCCAGTTGAATTTTCAGTGACCGACCTTTCACTGGGCAAGCTGTCTAGCCAAAACAAACGCCTTGCTACGATAGTTGATGTCAGCGAAAAACGCGAAATAGAAAAGATGAAAGAGGCTTTCTTAGCGATGGTAAGCCACGATTTGCGCACACCATTGACCTCGGTGGCCGGCTTCTTACACATGCTTCCGTTAGGCGTCTATGGCCAATTGAACGAGATAATTGTAGACAACACCAAGGTCGCAGAAAGACAGGTCAATCATTTAATATCACTGATCAACGATCTACTAGATTTAGAGAAACTGCGAGCTGGCCAACTCGATATGCGCGTCACACAATTTGACCTAGAAGACGTGATAGACGCAGCTGTCGATGCGGTGTACGAAGCCGCCGATGCTCAGATGATTTCGCTCATTTTTGAAGGTTGCGAAGGTAAAATTGAAGCCGATCAAGACCGCCTACAACAGGCCATAGTCAAAACTTTAGAAGGGCTTATCAGATTGAGCGGTCAAGGCGAAACCATCAACATCAGCGTGACGATGGTGGCAGCTCCGGTCAGCAAGGCCTTTACCATCTCTTTGAACAGCGAAAGCCTATCAGTTCCAAGTGCAGTATTACCCAAACTGTTCGAGCCATTCCAGCCGATAGAATTACCTTCAGGCGCCATTTCTTTGAGCCTAGGGTTACCGCTGGCGCGCGCTATCGTCCTCAGCCATGGTGGCACCTGCGGTGCCAGTCAACACGCGGCGGGGCTCTCACTCTGGTTAACTTTACCAGGCTGAACTTTACCAGGCTGAGATTTACTGGGCGGTGGCTTACCAAAGCAAAATTCAGAGAACCAAGATTCAGTTATTCAGATGTACTAAATAGCCAAGCGATTGACTTTTTGCTCAGCAGCCATACGCATGTTAGCCTGGGCCATGGTGCTCAATGCCATTATCGAAGTGGCGTCGGCGGGAGCAGTCGATATGCCAAAATGAAGCATTGGCCTCAGGTAGCCGAGACTGGGCACCAAGCTAGGCAAACTTTGATTGATGCGATCAACCATAATGCAAGTCTGCGTGCTGTCCACATTGGGCAACAAGAAAGCAAAGCTTCTCTCGCCGAAGTGACCGAGCAAATCGGTTTCGCGCTTGGTATCAAGTAACGCTCTAGTAATTAGGCGCAGATCGGTTAGTGGAATAGCACTGTCGCTAACGCCCTCAACAGTGATGCAGAAGGCAGCCAGAGTCAAGATTGAGCCAAACCGATGAGCGCGAGCAAATTCGTGAGAGAGCATGAAGGTGAAGCTGGCATCGGTAAGAAGCTCAGTATTAGCATCACTCAATGCTTTGACTGAATTTTCGAGATCAGCCAAATCAAGATTACGCAGGTCGGGGATGCCAGCCCTAAAAGTCTTTGCGCTGCTGCCTATTAACTCTACGGTTGGTCTGCTTGATTCAACGGTTGGTCTGGTTGACTCGACAGTGGCTATCTTGGCCTCGACGACAGGCAATTCGTCGCCGGTCAAATTAGCACTGCTGGTGTCGAACATCTGCAAACTTCTGCCATCTGGAGCAAGAAGCAAACCGAGACGCAACAACTCGGCAGCGGCACCCACCCACTCACTGCGCTTGAAGCCCATGCGCTCAGCCACATCTGCCAAATTCAGGGTGCCATAAATATTGCCATACATATCTAGTAAAGCCTGGGTATTTGACAAGGAGCTCAGATGAACAATGGCTTCTAGCTTGCGCTTAGATAGCTTGGAAGAGCGGATCAGAAAAGAACTTTCACTTATGTAGTTTTCTTCTAAAAAGCGCAAATCGGCAAGAAAAGCCTCACCCTTCACAATTAAACCTTCGGCAGTTTCTAAGACATTGACCGATTCAGGCTGTTTGCCCGGCTCAAAGACAAGTTGTGCATCAGGCCAAGTAAAGAGGTCTATGATTGCCTCTTCGCCCTTGGCTAGCTGAGAAGCTGCATTAACAGGTTTACCGAGGCCGAACTGTACTTTGACATAGAATGTACCGGTACCGATGTACAAATGGCCTGTAGCCTCATAATAGGCCGCTACCTTGAGCAGGTAGGACATGGGCTTCTCGCGCAGATTGCCTTGCAAAGCCTGCATCATGGCGTCTAAGTCAATGTGATTCTGAGTGCCCGGTGGAGGGATCATTTGAGAAGATTGGTTGTCATACGACACGAGAATAGTATCCCTAAAATTAGTCATTTAGAATAGCATTTGGCTGCGCCCCGGAGAGTTCCTAAAGGGAAATTTGAACATGATCGAAAAGCAAACTGATGAGCAAACTGACGAGCAAAATGCTGGTATCAAAAAACTCGAAATTCCCGGAATTTTTGCCATCGATGCCAGCAATGAGCTTGTCAAAGCAACAGTAACGACAAAGTTATGCGAAGCAGAAATCTACCTTCAAGGCGCACACCTGACGCAATGGCAACCACTGGGGCACGAGCCGGTATTGTTTCTAAGTGAGCGTTCTAGTTTTACTAAAGGCAAAGCAATTCGCGGAGGCGTACCCATTATCTTTCCTTGGTTTGGAGCCAGGACAGCCACCACCAGCAGCAATCGAACTGACGGACCAGCTCATGGTTTCGCTCGAACTGCTGATTGGCAACTTCTTTCGGCCAGGATGGACAACGAGCAGCTAATTCTCTCACTTTCGCTAGAGGCCAATGAAACTTCAAAGGCACTTGGTTTCGATCAGTTTCGCCTCACTTATCGCCTGATTCTGGGCAGCGAATTAACAATGGAATTAACAGTAGAAAACCTCTCAGCCACAACCCTCGAATTCGCTGAAGCACTGCATACCTATTTCTTGGTTAGCGATGCACCAGAGGCGCAGATAAGCGGCCTAGGGGGAAGTCTGTACTACGACAAAACCGATCACTTCAAACAGAAGCGGCAAGAAGAAGCGGTGTTAGCCTTAGTTGGTGAGACAGATAGACCTTATACCTCTAACGCCGCTACAGTTTTGCTGACAGACCCCGTGTTAAAACGCCAGATTGAAGTTAGTAAATCTAATTCACAAACGACAGTAGTGTGGAATCCAGGCGCCAATCTGACGGCAAAAATGGCCGATATGGAACCAGACGGCTGGCAAAAAATGGTGTGTATTGAAGCCGCTAATGCTTTAGAGAATGCCATAACCTTGGCCCCTGGTGCTCAACACACCATGAGCTCCCAGGTTGTTGTGACAAGCTGTGTATAAGTTGTGGGACATTGGCGTTGCCCCATTGGTTGTGCCAGTAACTAAGAAGTAACTGCCCGATTGATGTTTCCAATTGAGCTGAGTTTTTCTCCTTGGTTTAGATTTTTTAGTTCAGCCTGTTGTCTGAATCCATCTCGAACACTTTTGTCCCAGGCTCTTGTACAAGAAAAACATCCCTTCAGATAATGGTGTCTCAACACCCCAAATCCTCCTATTACCACTAATGCTTATAGTAAAGACGCAGAAAAAGACAAGCGCGAGAGTGTGTACCAGAGAGGAAACCAATTGGTTTCTCCTCCAGCACACTTACTCTCACGCCTGTACTTAGTGACTCAACTGAGCAAGCCGAGAGTTACTTCAGGTCAGCCAGCTCAGCGACGACAGCGGTAACAGCCTTGAGCACTTCCACCATGTAAGGCAGATTGCAGTTCTTCACGCGGTCGTTGACCGTGTGATAGTTGGGGTTGAAACCGTCGTCAGTGAACTCTTCGCTAACGAGCACAGCCTTGTAGCCATGGTCGAGGAAGCCGGCGTGGTCCGAGCGGTCTTTCACGGCATTGTTGTGCGTGTCGACCGGAGTGAGGTTGATGCCATAGCGCTTGATGGCACGGAAGAACCGCACAGTCAGCTCATGAGAGCCGTTCTGGTCGATGTCATCGTGAATATCAAGGCGATTGCCCGGCTTGGCGCAGTAGCTGATCATGTCGATTTCGACCATGGCCACCACATCGGTTTTAGCCGCAGCGACCTTGTCGGAATAGGCGTAGCTACCCCAGAGGCCCTGCTCTTCGCCGGTGAAGTGAATCAGTCGAACCGTGAACGGCAGGTCGAGGTCTTTCAGCGCCCGAGCAAGCTCAAGCATACCGGCCGTGCCCGAACCGTCATCGTCAGCACCAGGCGCCACCTTCTCGTTGCCCCAAGGGGAACCAGCGGTGGAGTCCAGGTGAGCGCCGACGAAAACAACCCGTGAAGGATTGACCTTGCCGGGCAGTTCGATGATCAGGTTGTTGAGCTTCTTGCCGCGCACCGTGTAAGGGTCGCGAACAGTCTTGAGGCCCATGGCAGCATACTGCGCTTCGACGAAGCCCATGGCGATTTCCAGCTCTTTCGAGTGGGTGTTGCGCGTGGCCAAAGTCGAAGTGACACCGTTGACAGTCACCGGCAGTTCGCCAGAGAGCTTGAGCATGGTGTCTTTGATGCGAGCGATGTCGATGCCTTTGAAAGCATTGACAATGCGAGCATCCGGCGCCGGCAGGTTGCTGGTGTCGATCTTGGGCGTGGCAAAGTTGCGCGTGCGGCGCACTTCAGTGGGATCGAATTTGCAGCCGCCCTTCCAGTTTTTACCGCGGTGAACGGGATGGAAGTCAGACTCGTCGGCGGCGAAGCTGCCGGCAGGGGGAGTGTGGTCGTGGCCGTCGTGGTCAGCTTCGCTGGGGGCAACGAGAGTGGACGGGTCGGGGTCAACAAACTCGGGTGGGATGGAGGCTGGAGTTTCGAGCTCGCTCTTGGTGGTGCTCGGGAGAGCGCCGGTGGAGCGAGAGTTTTTCTTCTTGAGAATGCCGCGAACGACAAGCAAAATTACCGCTGCGACAAGCAGCAGCTGAAGGGTGGTATGCATAGTAATCTCCTAGATTTGTGGCCTTAGGCCGGTTTAAGGAAGCAAAATGCTTCTTAGCGCAGACCAAAGACGTGGTTGACGCTAGGTGTTATTGATGACGTTTAGAAAAGAAGCCAAGTACGCAGCACCAGTTTTGGTGTCAGAGAGTTTTTAGACCTAAAGCTTGTAATGCTCGGGGAGAATTAAAAGTTTAGTTACTACCTCATGCGTATGTGGAAAAAATGGTCTAGACGTTAACTATAAGAACAGCCGTATATCCAAAGCAAACTTCTTATGCTAACTCTCGCGAAGCTTTTGTTAACGAACGCTAATCTTCGACAGCTTCGCCATTGACCCAAAGGTCAAGAGACAATCAGGCAAACCTTTTCAGAATCTCATAAAGCCCTTGCGGCGAAAGCCTAGTAAGCGTTTACCGGTAACACAAGTGCGCTAACTGACTTAAACCGTTAACAAAGGCAGTGCTTTGCGCCAGCTTGAAAAGTTTGTGGGTTAGGATCTCGAGGTTACGCAAGCTTTCCCCATTTCATTCAGAGGAACCTCATGGCCATTAAGGAGTTCATCAAACATCACTACCGTCACTTCAACGCTGCCGTTGTGGTTGACGCTTCAGAAGCGTATATCGCTCACCTAGAGGCCGGTGGCAAGATGTTCATGACTGTAGCTGGGGCCATGAGCACAGCTGAAATCGGCCTTTCACTGGCTGAGATGATCCGCCAAGACAAAGTACACGCAATCTGCTGCACTGGCGCCAACCTTGAAGAAGACATATTCAACCTCGTGGCGCACGACCACTACGAAAGAGTGCCACACTACCGCCAACTCACGCCTGCTGAAGAACTAGAGCTTCATAGCCGGGGTATGAACCGCGTCACTGACACCTGCATTCCTGAAGACGAAGCGATTCGACGCATCGAAAACGAAGTGCTCGAACTTTGGCAAGAGGCCGACAAAACCGGCAAGCGCTACTTCCCATATGAGTTCATGTATCAGCTCATTCGCTCAGGCAAAATCAACAAGCATTTCCAAATCGATCCCAAAGATTCTTGGATGCTAGCCGCTTGCGAGAAGAACCTGCCAATTATTACTCCTGGCTGGGAAGATTCAACACTAGGGAATATCTTTGTTTCGCACGTTATTCGCAAAGACATCAAGAACATTGATACAGTCAAATCTGGCTTGGAAGCCATGGGAATGATGATCGACTGGTACAAAGAAAATAGCAAAGAGCAATCGATCGGCTTCTTCCAAATTGCCGGCGGCATTGCTGGAGATTTTCCAATTTGCGTGGTGCCACTAATTCAGCAAGATCTGCAAGAAGACTGCAAATTGTGGGGCTATTTCTGCCAAATATCCGACAGTACAACATCCTACGGCTCTTATAGCGGTGCTGTTCCGAACGAAAAGATTACCTGGGGCAAGCTTGGCGAAGAAACTCCTAGATTCGTAATCGAATCAGATGCTTCTATCGTTGCTCCGCTAATCTTTGCTTACGTGCTCGGACAATAGTGCAGCATTGATGCGATGAGCGGCACCGAAAAAGAAGACAAAAAAGACAACGAAGAGAAGAGCGAGAAAGTAGGCAAGCAAGAAATGCCCACTGCTGAGGAGCTTGCTAGCGCTAAGCGAGCGAAGCTAAACAGCATCATTTCGCTGATCATCGCTGGAATTTGCGGCTACCTGGCCAGCATGCTCTGGATGCCAGGCAATTCTTACAGCGGCGATACTCTTCGCTTGAGTGACAAAGAAAAAGTACTCTGCCAAAACCTCCGCAATCATGTAGAGATGCTGGCTGGCACCATTGGCGAGCGTAACATCAGGCACTACGCCCAGCTTGAGCAGGCTGCCAAATATATCGAGGACAGTTTTGCCAAAGCTGGCTATGTCACAAAAGCGCAGGTGTATGACGTTCTAGGCGATCCCTGCCGCAACATTGAGGTGGAGATTCGCGGCGAAAAATATCCCAACGAAATCGTTGTTCTCGGCGCCCACTATGATTCTGCCCCGACCACCCCAGGAGCCGATGACAACGCTTCAGGAGTGGCTTCATTGCTTGAGCTGGCACGCCTCCTCAAGGGGCGCAAGTTTGACAGAACGATTCGCTTGGTCTCCTTCCCCAATGAAGAACCGCCCTATTTCCGCACCACGACCATGGGCAGTTATCACTATGCAGAGGCCGCTCACAAGCGCGGAGACAAGATCATTGGCATGCTGGCCTTGGAGACCATGGGCACCTACTCAAACGAGCCTGGCAGCCAGCATTACCCGGTTCGTGGCGGCACCCTTTTCTACCCCAACAAAGGCAACTTCATTGCTTTTGTGGCCAGCCAATCTTCTAGCGCTTTCAATCGCGAATGCATCGGCGCATTCAGACGACTTGTAGATTTTCCTTCGGAAGGCTTTTCCCTTCCCAGTTTCATAATAGGTGTCAATTACTCGGACGACTGGAGCTTCCAAAAGTTTGACTTTCCGGCCGTAATGGTCACCGATACCGCTCCTTTTCGCATTGATACCTACCATCGCCCGAGCGATCTGCCCAACACTCTTGATTACGACAACCTTACCCGAGTGGTCTCTGGCATTAGCAGCATGGTTGGAGCGGTAGCTGGAGAGCAGTAAATAGCTAGCGCTAACTTGAAAACCGTAAATACCGTGTTGTAGCTATGGTTCATATACTTAAAGATAAAGAGGCTAAAAAGCATCGCTCCAAGGCAGAGATGGTTAATGCCCTTCGAAAGTCAAAAAGCACAACCAATTGAATCGGGCAAAAGTGAAAGCCCTAACTCAAATCTTTTGAGCGAATTTGGCAGCGGTATAACTCACAAAATCGCCGCACCGTTCAAAGGTGCAATTCAACTGGCGACCGGTGAGCGCGATACACCAGCCCAACAAGCAGCAGAAGCCCAGGCCGCACAATCAAAGGCATACATCGCCGGTGAATTTGTAGGCAGCGCCACAGTCTTCATTGCCGCAACAGCAATGTTACGCCGCTCTTCTCTGGCCGGAAGCTTAGCTCCGATTGCCGCAGGTGGAGCGCTCTCGGCCGTGGAGCCGCTCAAACAGGGGGAAAGAAATCATGATCGATTGCTGCACGGTCTAAATGGAGCCGCTACCATCGCCATAATGGAGCATCTGCCAAAGGCTTTGAGCAAAACCGGACTGATTGCCACAGAGAAAGCCCTTAGCGGCGCACTGATTTCAGGTATGACAGTCGGCGCGGCCACCGAACAAGCGTCAAGCTTTATTCAAACCGGCCATGCAGCAGACTGGCAACGCACAGCTATTGCTGCTGGCGGTTTTGGCTTAACCAACATGGCTTTTCACGGAGCAGGGCTAGCAATAAACAAAGGTGTTAACAGTTTTGGAGAGCGCTCAAAATTTGCAGACAACGCCACCCTAACAACCATTAGCAAAGACAGATTGAGTCTGGCCGAGACGGGCGAACAGCGAGGCTGGCACCTGGTATGTGGCAGCGGAGGCTCTAAAGCTGGATTGACCAGCACAGGAGTAATCTTAGCCTGTCGTGCCGCCGAAATTAGACTTGATACTATTGGTGGTGTCAGCGGTGGAGCTATTCCAGCAGCCATGGCGGCCGCTGACTTACCTTCCCACAAATTGATAGACCTTGCTAAAGCAACCGATTTTTCGGGTTTACTCGACAAGAAAAAATGGCTCACACCGTTCATCAAAGAACACAAGCCAATAGACTTGTTGCAAGACGGCATGTATGGTTCGAGCAAACTGGGGGCTCTAACCGATGCCCACGTGAAAGAGTGGCCCAAGAAGTTTTGGACGATGGCCGTCGGCGACCACAGCGAAATGATGTTCACAAAGAACGGCGTAATGGAGTACACCCGCGAAGGCGGCCGCAATTTGGTCTCAAACAAACCAGCCCAACTTGGAGACGCTGTTCGTGCTAGCTGTGCCATCCCCGGTGTACTTGAATCAGTCACCTTGGTAGGACGCCGCCTCTTTGATGGCGCCCTAGGTAAGTTTGGCAAGTGCCCCACAGCAATGGTAACTTCGCACTTTGGCGTTCCTAGTGAAAACATCATCGCCAGCCTGCCGGTTGGTGCCATGTCTACCTTAAACAAAAATCTCTATCTGTTTGCCAAATACTTAAGTGGCAACCTAGAAAAGGAACACAGTGGCTTGGTTGAAACAGCTGGTATTGTTATCCGCCCAGAAGTGAACAGCTTCCATTCGATGAAATTCTTACTTAATGCCAATCAAAAAGACGAAGCAATATTAGCCGGTTACCGCTCAGCAATCGAGCAATTTGCCAAGGCTAGTCTGATTTCTGGTGAAAAACTAAAAGCGGCAAACGCAGCTGGAGAATCAATGGCTGCCCTAGAGCAATTCTTCAAGCCAACGCCAGCAAGTCCATTAATGGTCAACCCAGACCTATTGCGCATCACCGCTCGGCCGGGCCTGAGTCACTTTAGTGCATATTGACCTTTAGGACGGTTGAGAACTTCACTGTATCGGTGAGATCCAGTTTATTACCGCCGATACTCAGATCCTTAAGACTCTTCATCTTCTTAAGCGAATTTAGGCACTCGGCATCGAGTAGCGACCAATTTGCCTCCAACGACTTCAAGTGAGGGAGCGCGGATATTTCTTCCATTGAGTCATTGGTCATTTTTGTGTCGTTAACACGCAAGTGGCGAAGATTATGACAAGTTGAGATCGCCTTAAAATCGCTTGCTGTCAGAGGCCCATGTTCAAGAGTTAAATCAGTCAAGTTTTTATTTGGTGCAAGAGCTGCTAAAAGCTCCGCTGCTTCTGTCACTGGTGTAAAAGTAAGATGCTTTAGCTTTCTCAGTCTAGACAAAAACACAAAATCAGATCCCTTTACCCCTGTGTTGTTTAACTCAAGCTCGCGCAGCTCAGTAAGTGGTTCTAGCAACCGCAGGCTCTCACCATTGATATTGATGTTCGGGCTTAAAGAGGAAGCACTAACAGTCAAACACTTCAATTGCTCTAAACGGGCGACATGCGTCGCACCCTCATTGGTGAGAGTGCAGGCATCGTCAACTACCAAACCCCACAGGTCACCAGGAGAAAAGCCGCCTAGCAGCCACGGCTCGACAGCCAATGAACGATTGCAAACTAGGGTGAGCCTAGCATCACGGGGCACTAACACCTCACCTTTAGCTTCTATGGAATGCTTCCTGTCACCTTCTTCAAAAACTAAATGTCCTAAATTAGTGTCCGCACCAAAATCAAACTTCAGCTTTGGAGTTCCTGAATCATCAACAAGGCCGACACGATAGGGCCGTCCTCGAAACACACGGAGCGCAGATGCTTCTCGACGCGGCTCTCCAGTGGTAGTCGCTGCAGAGTTAGCCGGAGAAACGGCCGCTGAACTAGTCGACACGAACGAGCTGGGCGTTCTAGAAGCAGTCCGAGTAGAGTCAGAACTGCCACTGGTAGGGCCAAGAGGCGACACTGGCGTCTTGTGCTCCTCGCTCCACCAATAAGCAAATGTTCCGCCAGCAGCAAGTAGAACAGCTGCTGCCAAAGAAATTTTGAGAGCAAACTGAATTGGATGATTGCCTGTATGTTCTCCATCACCATGAGATTCAGCATCAGAACCATTCTTACGGCCAGGAGTGGACGGCAATGACTTTGCCGTTTTCATCATATATTCAAGTTCAGCCACGACTTCTTCAAGACTCTGATAGCGGTCCATCGGCGCTTTCTCTAACATAGTGGCAACCAGCTCTTCCACACCATCTGGAAAAGTCTTACCCCCAGTCACCTTGGTCAGACTTGGCGCATGCTGACTTTGATGCATCATCATCGTTTGAATCGGATTGGCGCCGCGAAAAGGTGGCAATCCAGTCAAAATTTCGAAGAAAGTACAACCAAGCGAATATATGTCAGAGCGAGCGTCAATGCGCTTTCCATCACAATGCTCAGGACTCATATAATAGGGGCTACCGAACACTTCTCCAGCGGTAGTGAGGTTTTGCACTTCAGATTCAGCTCCGGAAAACTTGGCTATGCCGAAGTCGACCAGTTTTACATTCGAGCCAGCAGAATCTTTTTCATTGAGCAAAAATATATTTCCGGGTTTGATATCGCGGTGAATAATTCCTTTTTTGTGTGCGTAACCAAGCCCTGAAGCCACGCCGATAAATATTGGTAAGGCCTCCTCTAAACTCAAAGCTCCACGACGTACCAAGACGTCAGCCAAATTCTCACCTTCAAGCAAGTCCATGACGTAGAAAGGCAAAACACCATTGTGCAAGCCAAGATTATGGATGCCAATTATGTTTGGATGGCTCATGCGAGCGATGGCTTGAGCTTCTAACTGAAGGCGGCGCCAAGCAGTTTCGTTGACCTGCTCGTGATTGAGAGTTTTTAAGGCATAAACTTTCTGGAGAATGCGGTGGCGCACTTTATAAACAAAGCCCATTCCACCAACCCCCAGCAGCGACATTATTTCGTAGTCGCCTAGCAGTTCTCCCGCCTGCAACTTGCCCGCTTCGTTGGCGGTAAACTGTGCTTGGCTTCCACTAATACTGGCTGGAAAATCACCCTTCACGCCGCTACCAGCCAAGCTTGTACTGGCTTGAACGTCTTCTTCTGGTGGCGTCGGACTATTTTGCGAATTCATAGATCTTCTGAGCTAACCTAATAGTTATAATCGGTAAGTTCAAAAAAATCTGTATTGCCGCATGCTAATAGCAACTTAGCTGGCGACAAAAATGTTTTTTGAGTAACTTCGAAGGAGTAAGAAATGGCTGAGAGCAAAAATCGTCAAATTACATTGGCTTCGCGCCCTGTTGGTGAGCCGAAGGACGAGAATTTCAAGCTAAGCGAAAGTAGTTCGCCACAGCCAGGCAAAGATGAGGTGCTGCTGCGCACTATCTATCTCTCTCTTGACCCCTATATGCGCGGTCGCATGAGCGCGACGAAGTCATATGCAGAGCCAGTGGCAATTGATGGAGTGATGGAAGGTGGGACCATAAGCGAGGTCTTGCAATCTAATTATTCGGGATTGTCTCAAGGCGACATTGTTTTAGGATATACGGGTTGGCAATCTTTAGCAGTAGCTCAGGGAGCCAGCCTAACCAAAATCGATCGTAATCTCGGCCCAATTTCGACAGCCCTGGGTGTACTGGGAATGCCTGGAATGACTGCCTACACTGGCTTGCTCAATATCGGCGAGCCAAAGGCAGGCGAAACCGTGGTGGTAGCGGCCGCGTCGGGGGCGGTCGGAGCTATTGTTGGCCAAATCGCTAAAATCAAAGGCTGCACAGTAATTGGCATTGCTGGCGGCAAACGCAAGTGTGATTATGTAGTGAAAGAACTTGGCTTCGATCAATGCCTCGATCACAAGGACGAAAATCTGGCAAGCCTCTTAGCCAAAGCCTGCCCAAAAGGCATCGATGTCTACTTCGAAAATGTAGGGGGCGCGGTCTTTGAAGCCGTCTTCCCGTTACTCAATCCTTTTGCCAGAATTCCGGTGTGTGGGCTGATTAGCGGCTACAACGAAACCGCACTGAGCAATAGTGCAATTCCGCTTCCTCTTTTGATGCGAGCAGTTCTAACCAAACGACTTACGTTTAGAGGTTTCATTGTGAGCGACTTCGGCTCGCAGCGTGTTGAATTTTTACAGGCAGTTTCTGCTTGGATAAAAGAGGGAAAAATCAAATACCTAGAAGACATCGTTGAAGGATTAGAAAATGCACCTAGAGCCTTCCAAGGCCTTCTAAAAGGCGAAAATTTCGGCAAGCTAATAGTCAAAGTCGGTGAGGAATCTTAGCGAGCCCTTAATTCTCAATTCACTTACGAAAAAGAACTAAGGAGGGGTAACTGCACCATTGGAGCTGTTACGTAATCAAGCAAGTTCTGATATGAAATAGGCGGATGTCCGAGACACGATATCAGCAATGCGTCAGACTTTCGCTGGCCGGGGTCGACCTGGAAGCAGAAGCCGGCCAAATACAGCTGCAGATATTTTCTACTGACACCCTGACAATATCTTTTTATGAATGCTACAGCCACCGAAATCAGCTTTAGAGGCAAAGGACTGCAAATGTCGTTGAAAGAGGCATTTGCCGACGCTGTTAGCTCCTCGCTAACAGGATGAGAGCGAGCTGGAGTTTCTCGACTTCTTTTGCAAATGGCGCTTAGAAAAAATTCAGAACGCACCAACAACGAATCAGAGGGAATATCAGCGCAGACAACGAAATTGAGCTTCTTCTGAATTTCAGCAGCGCCAGTAGGTGATATCTCAGCAAGCCTTGCCAGTTGCGATGGTGTAACAACAACCCTATTCTGCTTTAGGTAAATTGCTGCCAACCAGCCGCGTAGATTACTTGTTTTGCTTAAAAGCGTGTTGGCGGTAAACCAAGTCTCATATCTACACGCTCGACATTTGAACTTACGCGCTCCAGGTATACGCTCTATGTCACTGCTTGAGCAGCGACAGACAGCTCGCCCCGCTCGTTCAAGGGACTGGAAAATCAGATCAGCAGCAGCAGAATCATTCGGCACGCTGCGTTCAAACTCAGGCCAGATGTCTTTCAAGCGAACAGCTTCACTAAAGTTATTTTGCATAATTCTTCCTCCGGGTTCTATTACTAACGCCGGAATCGAGAAATAAGTTCAAAGCAAGAGCTAGCAAAATTTTGATCAATATGGAAGGGTCTCGAAACGAGTGCGTTGCAAGTCGAACGTTATCAACTTACTTCGGATCCGACCTAACTAAACCGTTATCGACCTACTCCGGATCCGAAACAACTAAACCGTTATCGCTCTAATCCGGATCCAAAATAACTAAACCGTTATCGATCTACTCCAGACCCGAAACAACTAAACCGTTATCGCTCTAATCCAGAGCCGAAATAACTAAACCGTTATCGATCTACTCCAGATCCGAAATAACTAAACCGTTATCGACCTACTCCAGATCCGAAATAACTAAACCGTTATCGACCTACTCTGGATCCGAAATAACTAAACCGTTATCGATCTACTCCAGATCTGAAATAACTAAACCGTTATCGACCTAATCCGGATCCGAAACAACTAAACCGTTATCGACCTAATCCGGATCCGAAACAACTAAACCGTTATCGACCTACTCCAGATCCGAAATAACTAAACCGTTATCGACCTACTCCAGATCCGAAATAACTAAACCGTTATCGCTCTACTCCAGATCCGAAATAACTAAACCGTTATCGATCTACTCCAGATCCGAAACAACTAAACCGCTAAAAGCAGAAATAGCACCGAAAAGAAAAGGTTCAAGCAATACAGCTCGAACCTTTTCAGAAATGGCGAAATTAATTGAAAAACTAGTTCTTAAAGAATTTCTCCACCGAGCTAAAGATTGACGATAGCTTGCTTGTGGACTTACCTTGTTCAATTTTAAAAGCAACTTCGTCGCATTTTTCAGCGCGCTTAGCAATCTTTTCTGCTTGCTTCTCTGGTAGACCAGGCTCAAGGCTAGCATAGGCACGGTAGTGCAGAGCAGCCTCTCGAAGAGGTGGGGCAGACTTGTTGTAGAGTTTTTCCAAAGTCTCTGCCAATCCGAGGTGAGCGGCCGAAAGGCGCGGATTCAAATACGCTGCATTTCGATATTGGTCAATTGCGCTAGTCAATTGCTTCTTGCGAGCTAGATCTTGCCCAAGAGTTAGTGATTGACGGGCCTTATCGCGAGCAACAGAGACATTATTGAGGCCCCTCTTCGAGCGAGCGGCGGCATCCTCATCACTAAATGTGCCACCACGTTTATAAGCACTATCAGCACTATCGAGATCGCGAATCATTAGTGCCATGTCGGCCACCGCGAATGCTTGGGCAGAGGTTGTGCAATTAGCAATTACTGTCTCAAAAGCTTGGGTCGCTTCTTGATACTTGAATTGGGCTAAGCAAGCCTCTGCGTAAGCGATTCTTTGTGGATCATTCGTTGGCGTTCCCACTGTTGAAAGGTCAACCGGTTTGCCCGATATAGCTCGCAGCTTTGCATCGGCCAATCGTAATTCCATATTATTAGGGTTCAGCTGAATAGCGCGCTGAATGAAATTCTCAGCAGACTCAAAGTTATTCGCCAAGAAGAAAGCACCATTGGCTTCTTTCTGAGCTTTAATCATCAAGGTTCTTGTCATGCCTTTAACGGCATCCACATCCCCAGGGGCGAATCCCAAAACAGTGGTGTACTCTTTCAAGGCATCGTCAGTCTTTTCAAGCCGCAAATTGATGTCGCCAGCACGACGGTGCAAATCAACACTGTTCGGGTTCAAAGCAAGACCAGAGCGCAAATCACCAAGTGCAAGCTCAAGATCGCCACGCGATTCGCGAATGTCAGCCATACGCAAATAAGCATCATCGCTCTCAGCTTTTATCAAAATTGCTGCTTGATATTCTTTGACAGCAGCAACGCGATTGTTCTGCAAGCGATAAACATCTCCCAAGGCAATGTGCGCAGGTGCACTGTTGTTATTTAGTGAAATCGAAGTATTCAACGATTTATATGCATCGTCGAGCATTCCTTGAGTAAGGTATGCCTTACCCAAACCGTAGTGTGCGGCAGCATTATCCGACCGCAAGCTAATGGCTGAACCAAAATCGTTGAGAGCAGCTGCAGTATCGCCCAATTTCAGATCAATTAAACCGCGTTGCACGAAGGCCGAACTATATTGTGGATCAAGCTTAATAGCCATTGACAGGCTATTTCTCGCATCCTTCAGTTTGCCTTGTTCTCGTTGAACTAAGCCCAAGACAATGTAGGCTTCAGCTGCTTTTGGGTCCATCTTAAGAGCTTGGCGGCAACCGGCCTCGGCCGAGACCAAGGTGGCAGAACGCTGTGAAATAACTGTCATTGATGACGATTGCAAGCGATAAAGCTTTGCCATTGACTGACCAACAAGTGCCAGTGGAGTTTTACTATTTACCTTTAAGGCCTTGGCAAATTGCTCATCAGCAGCGTCGAGCTTGTATTGCTGAACCAGGGCGAATCCAAGCCCTGTGAGAGCAGCAGTATCTTTAGAATTTTTATTTACAGCACCGCGGAAAGCTTCTTGAGCTTGCGCATATTTGCCATCAAGTAGTAACTTCTCAGCGGCCACAACATCGGCCGACAACTTACCTTTAAACAAGCGATCACGGAATGCATGAGGCGAAGTGCGTGAGCCCAAAGCAAGAGTCTTCGCTGTGCTGGTTGAGTTGACTTTGGCCTTCTGTGCCAGTGCACTCGGCACCGCGAGTGCCACCAGACCCAAACTTAGTGATAGGCTCAAAAGTGAACCTGCTCCACGATTAATCAAAAGGAAAACCTCCTGGCTACTAAAGCGTTTTGCCAAAAAAAACTTCTGGCAACCTCCAAGCATCGCACAATTCGGCACCAGAATCATGGCAGGGAAATAATTAACTGGCTAGAGCCTAGCTAGTTGCGTGTTGCGAGAGATTCGAGCAAACTAGATTAAATCAAATTGGAAACAAAATACGGATATCGCAGTCAATTCTGGGTTTACCAAAAAGCAGTAATCAAATCCGCAGCCATAGCCAATTCTACAACTTGCTCATTTAAGCTGGTAATGAGAGCCAATACAGCAATTTACAAACGACCAAATTTGCAAATACTGATTGGCCCTCGCGGGTGGCGCAGACACCTAAGGTCGTGAGCTGGATTCTCAGACCAAAAGGTATCTACTCGCGTGTTGCTAGCCATCTGATGAATCTAGCCGAAGCAGACTCATAGCAGTGGCCACGACCGTTACCGTCACTAGAACTTAGTTCTACTGGGTAATGGTTTCATCAATTACACTGGCAGTCTTCGCGACGAAGACTTTCAGCTAGACAAACAACTGCTTTTCGAGCATTGGAGTGCAATGCACTCTCTCAATACTCTAGCCAAGGTTTGCTCGGCTCGGCAGGCTACGTAAGGGTTTTCATCTTCTGCCAACTTCTTCAACAAATGCGTAGGCAAACGCGGATTTTCCGCTAGCCCATAGCGCACATCAACACTGATATCTTCAACTACACGTTCAATTAAACAGAGATGAGCGCTTGCATTCTCAGCTACTGCCAATCTCACCGACGGGCTACTGTCGTAGCTTAGAACTACGAGTAATTCAATCGGCGTGTGTCTATTCTCCGCCAGATGCAGTCTAACTTTGGTATCGGCATGCTTGCAAAGCCGATGGAGCAGACCGCTAGCCAGCTCGAATTTTGAAGTATCAGGTTCCGTATACTGTTTCGCATCTATTTTCATTGTCAGCCTCCCTTAGGCCCCCTGCGTTAGTGCCAAACAATCTCGACACCACCCAATCTTCACGTTACGCTCACGTTGTGATCGGGAGGTGACCATATGCGTTAAGCGACGTAAGAAACAGGATCGACTAGAACCATTTTGCTTTTCGCGACGCCATTTAGCACGCTTGACAAAACGCAGACTCTGTCAGGGTTTGCGAGCTCATGCACCAAGCCTCAAAATGGGTTAACATAAAGCGCAAACAATAGTTTTTAGTCTTAAAACAAGCACACACAAAATTCCAAATGAAAGTAGCTAGCAATCGAAATACACCACATTTACTAATAATTTGGCAAATGGAAGAATTGACAGCTGTCTAGTGAGTATAAGAAGAGCAAACAATGACAGGTCAAGCAATAGTCAGCACTGAGCAAATCGAAATCGTCAAACAGCTTGTCTCTTTGCTCAACGAGCACAAAGTACCGTACCAATTTACGGGAGGACTGGCCGGTAATATCTATGGTTCTCAATGGCCGCTCAAAGATATCGATTTAGAAATGCCGCGCGCTCACATTGAATTGGTTGCCTATTTGCTTCGCCAACACATCGTCTCGCCCATGCGCTTCTATCAAGACGAAGAATTTCAATTAGTCATGCTAAATCTGAAAATTGGCACGACGGCCGTTGATATTAATCAGATCGAGGCACAGCAAGTGTGCCACAAAGGGCAGTGGGTCCCCCTTGCGGTAGACATCAAGAAAGCTCAGATAATGCCTTTCTACGGCATCAAGGTGAGCGTTCAACCATTGGACCAATTAATAGCCTACAAAACCCTAATAGGAAGGACAGATGACGTTGCCGATTTGTCAAAGCTACTTATTCTATAGGTCTAGCTCTTGAATGCCTTGATCATCTACTTGACAGTCAAGAATGCGCGGCGGCTTACTTTCAGTCTCAACCCAATAACCTAGACGCTCGCGTACCTGTTCTTTGCGCTTTTCGTGCACAATCACTAGCACTGAAGAGCCCGCGCCAGAAAGGGTACAACCCATTATTGGTTCATTCATAAGCTCCCGGCGCAGCTTGGCCAGCTCAGGCACTAATTGAGCTCTGTAAGGCTCATGCAGCCTGTCGTCTAGAGCGTCCTTAAAAGCAGACTCATCACGCCTGGCAACAGCTGCCACCAGAGACGCCACCTTCTGCACATTAAAAATGGCATCAGTCATTTTCACTTGGGCAGGAAGAATGGCTCGGGCATTGACTGTAGTTAAACTATACTGCGGAGAAACTACAAGCAAGTGCCACTCTTTGGGCCAATTCAAACGTTGAGTAACGATATTTTTAGTAGCAGTGTACGAAGATGGACTCGACACCACCATGTTGCCCAAAAGACAAGCGGCAAGAGTCTCAGGATGGCCTTCTAGCAAACTAGCTTCGGCCAGAAGACTAGGTGCACTAGGAATACGATCCTTAAGCACGCTGGCAGCCCACAACGCACCAAGAATTGCTGTAGCACTTGAGCCGAGACCAACTCCAAGTGGAATTTCCGAATCGACAATAATGCGAACGCGCTGCAAAAGATCATGGTCGCGCTGCCAAAGCTTGCTCAAAATCGTATACGTGAGTCGGCCTTGCTCTTGAGCCAAATTACTCTTGGCAATACTACCCTTGAAAGTAATCAGAGGAATTCCGGGGTCATTGTCATCAAGCACGAAGAAAGACATAGTGCTATAGATGTTCAGAGCTAAACCAATACAATCAAGGCCAGGTCCCAAATTGCTTGTGGAGCCTGGCAGTCGAAGAGTAAACCGACGACTTCTATCAAACACTGATTTCAAATCGCCCATAGCAAAATTTTGTCCAAATATTCAACCCAAATTTATCCGAATTACCGTTCGAGCTGCCAGAATAGCCTAGTAATAGTAGCAACAAAAATAGCATGAGACATCTAGTAACGGGCGGATCTGGCTTTCTTGGCAATCTAATCGCCATACACCTGCTTGCCAAAGGTGAGGATGTAAGCATTCTCGACATCTGGGAAGACGAGCAGCGGCCAGCGAAAGCAAAATTTTTCAATAGCAGTGTGCTCAACAGAGACGGTGTAGCCGCCGCCATGCAGGGTGTCGATATCGTCCACCACACAGCAGCCTTGGTGCCCCTGACAAAGTCTGGTGATCTCTTTCGCCAGGTCAATGTAGAGGGAACGAAAATTGTCGCAGAAGAGGCTGTCAAAGCAAAAGTAAAGTGCTTCATTCACACCAGCTCATCAGCTATTTTTGGCTGCGCTCCCTGTCCGATCTCCAACGATACGCCAACTAAGCCAGTTGAAATATACGGAGTCAGCAAACTTGACGGCGAACTGGCCGCTAGAGAAATTGCAGACAAGGCAGGAATGCCACTAATTGCGGTGCGGCCGCGCACAATAATTGGTGACGGAAGACTAGGAATCTTTCAAATCTTATTCGACTGGATCAAGAGTGACATCAACGTCTACGTCATCGGTTCTGGAAAAAACAAGATTCAATTTCTCCATGCCCAAGATTTAATTGACTGTTACTTGATGCTCGTAGAATTAAATAAGCCCGGACTCTACAACGTAGGTACTGACCGCTTCAATGAAATTGGTCAGTGCTTAGAAAATCTGATTGTCCACGCAGGCTCGAAAGCCAAGGTAAAACGACTTCCCCAAGCTTTAACTGTAGGAACATTGCAAGCCCTTGATTCTGTAAAACTTAGTCCTCTTGCACCTTGGCACTACCTAACTTATGGAGAAGACTTTTACTTTGACGTTGAACCATTGAAACAACTTGGATGGCAGCCTAAGTATTCAAACGATGAAATGCTGGCTGAGAGCTACGATAGCTTTATCGCAAATTACGATGCATTAATGGCAACAAAGGCTTCATCAGCTCACCGCCGGCCGCTCAAAGAGCAGATTCTCAAGGTCTTAAAAGTGGTATCACGCTTTAGCTAAATCGTTAATATAGTTGACCTGTAGATTTTAATAGTTGACTTGTAGATTTTAACGGCTCGTTGAAAGCAATTAAAAATGCTGCCCGACGGGTATGAAATATAAATGACAGCCAATAGCGGGCAGAGCGAACGCCCAAATAATGATGACTCAAAAGGGAGAGATCTCGGCTTAGCAGCCGAGCAGACGGCACGTACCTCATTGTCGCTTGAAGCAACCGCTATCATTACAGCCTCAAATACAACCGCAATCACAGCTTCTGCTTTGCGTCCTGACAAAGCTCAGAGTATTTCAACGGTCAAGGGCTCAGATAAATTCGACCCCAGTGACGACAGAGGCGCCCCGCTAAGCGATCGTTCTGAAAAAGAAATGTTCGAGCGAGACAAAGACAACTTTGCTCTTAAACACCAAGTATTGATTTCGCAAGACGCGACAGGCAAGCACCTTGTCTACACTATTCGCAGTGGCGACCTTAACATTGACGTTTTAAAAACAGAAAATAATAGAGAATCTTTAGCGAAGGCCGAGAGGCAGATCGAGCAACTCGCACGCGCCAAAGAAAGTCAGCTAAGGTCTGACTACAAGCTTGGCTTCAGCAAAAATGATGAAGAAGTAATCGGTCAGGTTGCCATCGCCCCTGATGGCACGGTCAGCCATGGAAAGATGATCTATGCTCGCGCTCCGCATCTCGCAGAACTTTACAGCATCGAAGGCTTGCTAGAACGCGCCACACCGTCGCAGTTAACAAAAGACGGCAAAAGTGGCGTCAAATTTTATTTCCTCAAAGATTCACTTTATCAAGACGACCAAGGGGCAGCAGCGACTTATAGAAACAGTGACAAAAATGGTGATCCCGCTATTTACGTTGGGACAAGTGGAATCGGCGCCAGTCTCGAAAAGAAAGGAGATTCTATTGAATGGCAGGGCGGTCTTGACGGCCATATGGTGTTGCATGAGTTCGCTCACAATACACAATTTCGCCTTGGCATAGATGAAGAGAAGCGACTGATTCAATTTTCCAACCGCTGCGGTTTTGCACCATTTCTACGACCAGGTACAGACGAAACAATCTGGGCTCTGAGAAGCAAAGAAGGCAAACTTTATCGCCACGACAATGAAGTGGGCGGCTGGCAAGAAATCGATGACAAAGGAAACTTAGTCACACAGCCAGACGCCGGGAAACCAAAGAACACGGTTTTAGATGATATCGACATGGCAAAAATAGCCGAGGTGCGCCCACCCACCTATTACTTTGACAATCCAGTGGAGATGGCGGCTGAAGGCATGGCAATGCTGAAAGAAAATGCCACTAGCAGAAAGGAGCTTTTTACTGTCGCTCCTCTCTTTTACCAGTTCATGAAAGAATTAGATCAAGAAGACATCGACCTTGCCTATGGTCTCGACCAAGGCAAGGCCAAGCTGGTTCGCTTACCAGATGGCAAATTGGCCACAAACGACGAAGTATCTAGAAAACTGATACTCGAGTTCGAAAAGCAGCCTAAGTAAAGCGCCAGGCAATTGCTGTGGAAGAATAGGCCTGGCAAATGGGCAACTTTTGAATAGCAGGTCAGGCGCAGCGATTGTTAGCCTGCTACAATCTTGTAGTTCCACGCTTTGAGAGAAACTATGTCTGCCAATTTTTTGCACGGTCGGGTCAAATCTATAAACTCAGTAAACCCGCTTACAACGTCAATGCTAGCTGTGCTAACACTGGCAGCGCTTTCACTCTCAGCATGCTCGCCCTCTCAACCACCGGCACCAAAGGCTCCTGAAGGCTTTGTCACTGGCAAGAAAGAAGATCCAGAACTTGCCAAAGTAAAAGCTGATGCACAGGCTAACTGGAAAGAATTTGTAGAAGCTTTCAACGTCAAACAAAAAGGTGAAAAGTTCGCCATCAACTCATGTCTATACGATGAGAAAAAATCAGAATTCAAATGGATTGAAGTTGACAAAGTTTATGATGACAAAGTAGTTGGTCACCTAGAGAAAGATTCTGTCTATCTACCAAATGTTAAGGCCGGAATGGCTGTCACGGTACCAGTTGCCGACATTGAAGACTGGGCCTTCGTCGACGCTAAAGGCAACCAGCATGGTGGCGCCTCACAAGCTATTTTGCAAAAGCGCTCCGAAAAGTAGCAAATCAAACACTTGTTAATAAGCCCACAATTAGCTTTCAGCAGCCAAAGAAAGGCTAGAAACTGTTAAGCAATTGCTATTGCCAGGGCGGCCCTACTGGCCCGATCGGTGCTCCGGGAGGGGCGCTAGGAAGAACATCTAGCGGTTTCTTAAGAATGGCAGCAATGACTATCTTGTTAAAGTTGGCCGCCTCAAGCATGGGCAAGAGGCTGTAGGCTTTTTCAAAATCGTGATATGCCGAATCGAAATTACCCAAACAATAATAGGCAAAACCACGGTTATAGAAAGCCTGCGCACAGCGTCCGTTTATTTTCAGGCACTTATCATAGTTAGCAATGGCTTTCTGCAGCTCTACTGCAGACTGCAGGCGCCAATCGGCTGCGTGAAGTGTCACCAATTGCGATGCCAAATTTTGATGAGACAAGCCCCTATTGTAATACGCCTGAGCTAGGCTGGGCCTAGACCTTAGCACTTCAGAATAGCAAGCAATTGCCTCACTTTCTTGGCCCGCAATTGAGAGTAAGGCGGCTTTATTATAGAGCGCTAGAATCAATGTCGGACTGGCCTTGTAGGCTTCTTCGAAGTTCGCCAGCGCCTTGATTTTATCTCCAGAAATTGCTTCAGTAATACCATTATGATAGAGAACTTGCCCTTCTTCAGTGACATCATTGGCACTACCACCAAGACCAGCCGCACCGGCATGGGCTATCAGACCATACCCACTAGCAACTTTGGCGTCCTCACTTGCTTGCAGCTTTTTGCTCGGTTCATTTTCACAGGCATCGGCATCAGCAGCTGTAAGTGCAGCAGCAGCGTTAGGTGAATTGCTCGCAAAAAATGCAGCGGGATCTTTACTGAGAGCAAAGTAGGAAGCACCGAACACTAGTACAAGAATAAGCAAACTTAAAGTGAGTGCGACCGATCTACTTGCCGGTTGAGTTGGTTCGGCAGCTCCACTTGCTGCAACAGCTGCCTCTAATTTGTCGTAAGCCCGGTGAGCAGCCATTTCTGCGGTATCAGTAATGAGAGAGTCAAGCTCAGAAATGCAATTTTCATCGAGCTCGATCTTTGATTTGATAGCGCTTTGCACTTCATCATCACGCACTTGCCTTCCACTGGCCATCGCGGCAGCATAGACAGCATCATAGAACTCATCTGAATCAGGAACAGTATTCTCTTGCAAGCGCTTCGACACCGCTTCTACAGTCTCACGAATAGCAGTCTCGATTAGAGTTTGAGTACGTTGCATGCGTTCATGAACAGCGGCAAGTCGCTTCTCAACAACACGCGGTGGTGGCGGCTTGGGGCTGGAATCGCCAAGACCCTCGAGCAAATCGTCCAACTCTGGTAAAGTCTCAACGCCAGCCTGCATGCGAGTATAGTAAGACTTGAAACGCACAGAATCACTTAGGGCATCAAAGGCCATATTGGTAATTGCAAGGCGTTGCTCATTCAACTGCTTCTGACCGGCAGGGGCGGCCAGCATGCGCTCTCGCCATAGAGCGGCTCTGCGATCGCGCGCTGCTCGTAAAATCTTGCGCGAGGCACCGGCTGGCACTCCCAACACCCGACGGAAATAGATTCTCAGCGTAGACTCGTCCATTTAAAACCTTGATCAGTCATACTTTAATCTTGCCGAGAGAACTGGCCCGATTCTGGGAAGATTTTAGCTGGCAGACAGTCTGTTTACTAGTTACTAAGCAAGAATCAATACGGTAGCAATCAGTAATGAATGATCCCGCCTCACGGCCTGAAAACCAAACCCCAGGCGAGAACGGCAACTCGGTAAGTCTCACGAGAATTATCAAGTCGAAGGGAGCCATTGTTGTCGGCGGCTTTATTATCAGCCTCTTGCTGCTTGTCATGACGGCAAACAAGATTAATTGGCAACTGGTGAAAGATGCTTTTAACTCTGCGACCTGGTTGCCCTGGTTGCCATTAGCTGTCTTTACTTACCTGGTTGGCATGCTTTTGCGCGGTCTCCGCTTAAAACAGCTGGTCAGCACTGAAGCTAGCCTGACGGTGAGCACGGCTAGCAACATCATCGCTGTAGGATACGCCACCAATAACATTCTGCCAGCTCGACTCGGCGAATTTGCCAGAGCCGGTATGCTGGCCGAAAGAACCGGCCTGCCCTACGCTCTATCGCTGACAGTTACGTTTTTAGAGCGCCTTCTTGACGGTCTCACCATCCTCTCGCTCTTCGTCCTTGCCATCTTTGTCACTCCCACAGATCAATGGTTAAAACCAGCAGCATTAGTGGCTGGTCTCCTTTTCGGATGTGCCATCCCATCAGTGCTTATGCTCGCTTTTGCTCCTCAACTTTCACTATCTTTAGCATCGCAATTAAGCATTCCTCTTGGACGGAAGTGGCACAACCGCGCCTTAGCCTTGGTAACGCAAGTAACAAGAGGCTTAAGCTGCCTGCGTGACGCTCCTACAGCACTCTCAGTGCTAGCCACAAGTTTTTTGATTTGGATTATCGAAGGTTTGATGTTCGCTCTGATTATGCCTTGCTTCAACTTACCAATTAATCTGGTCAAAGCAATTGCGGTAATGGCCTTTACTAATCTCGGCATTCTCGTTCCGTCGAGCCCTGGCTACATCGGCACTTATCATGTCTGCTGCAAAACCGCTCTTTTAGCTGTCACCGGCAGTGATACCATTTCTAACTTAACGAACGGAACTATTTTAACGAACAGTTCTACTTTGACAAACAGTACTGCCCTACAAGCAATGCCTGGATATCAGCTAGCTGACATGCCATTTCTAAGCAATAGTATTGGTCACATCTCAGACTCGACAGCCCTTTCTTATGCTGTAGTAGTGCACCTGGTGTTTTACATTACAGTGACAGTTTGGGGCGTCATTGCCATGGCGCGATACGGTCTAGAATTAGGCACAACAGCAGCGCTTGCCTGGGAAGCAAAGCCTATTTCCGACTTGCCTGAAGCCAGTGAAAAGATGGCTATTATCACCTCAGTGCCAACTCAACAGCGCGGCAATCACTCTTTCAAACCAACAACATTCTGGCTCTCAGTTGTGGGAGCATCAGTACCGACAGGTTCGCTACCATTGACGGTCGAAGAACGAGCAGAAGCGATTCTCTACGCCACTCAATTTGTCTGCACCGAACTTGGTGCCTTACCTTTCACTCTGCGTATCCTCTTCAAGATAGGAATATTAACCTTCCGCTCAATTACAATAGTCACTAACTTTTGCCCGTTTGAGAGCATCTCGAAGGCCCGCCAAGCCAAAGTGATTAATGCTTGGTCTTACGGCCCCATCGGCCTAACTCGAAAACTCTTCAAACCATTGCGCAGCTTAGCGCTCTTGGCCTTCTTCGAACATCCAGCAGTATTAGCTGCCCTTGATAAATCTAATGACTCATCCGAAAAATTTGAGTCCACAAGCAAAGTCCAAAATTAAGATTCGCCAAAATAGAGTTTAGGAAATGACCGCACAGCAGATTGATACAGCCAAAGAAAAGCTTACAAGCAACAAGCCTTTACGGGTGCAGGTGCTGATCATCGGTAGTGGCGCCGGCGGTTCTACTACTGCAAATGTCTTGGCCGAGCAAGGTTTCGAAGTAGTGGTACTCGAAGAAGGAGAACGCCACAGTCTCGCTGATTATGGGCAATCACCTACCAAAGCCATGAGCCTGCTCTATCGCAATCGTGGCATTATGCCAATCATGGGTAGCGTTCCCATCGGTTATGTAGAAGGGCGTACATTGGGTGGCAGTACTGAAATCAATAGCGGTTTCTGGCATCGCCTTCCCCCTGAGTTCCTAATGCGCTGGCAGGCTCGTTTCAACTTGACAGACTTTACTCAAGACACTTTAGACGAACACTTCCAGTGGGCAGAAGATATTCTTTCGGTGGGCTTGCATCCCGGACCTTGGCCAAAATCAACCGAAGTGTTTCACCGCGGCGCAGAAGCCATGCATTGGTCGGGGCAAGAAGTGAAGCGAAGCGCAAGCGGTTGCGAGAACAACAATACGTGCTCATCTGGTTGCCCCAAAGGCGCCCGCCAAGGCGTTAGCCTCAAACTAATTCCTGATGCCCAAGCAAAAGGAGCGCGCTTCATTACTGGTTGCAAGGCAAAATTGTTACTCAAATCAAGGGGTAAAATTACTGGGGTACTTGCCGAGATTCACAAACCCGAAGGCACGAGTGACCTAGTGCGGATAGACGCCGATCATATATTTGTCTGTGCCGGCCCGACTCAAACACCAGGATTGCTGCGCAAAAGTGGCATCAAAGAACATATTGGCGACACTTTCCAAATTCACCCAATGCTAAAGGTCTCTGCTCTTTTTGACGAAGAAATAAATGCCCAGCATAGTGTCATGCCATTACTACAAGTGAAAGAATTTTGGCCAGACATATCTCTCGGCGGTTCATTTTTCTCGGTTGGTCATTTGGCGTTAAATTTGGGCGACAACTGGCTCGAGAATCAGAATGTCATCCAGAATTACAAGCGAATGGCGACATATTACGTTGCTGTTCGAGGCACCGGCCGCGGTACCGTGCGCACCTCCCCGCTGGGCGACGGTGATCCAGTACTTCGCTACAACCTCTCAGACGTTGACATCCGCCACCTCAGTCAAGGCCTAGCTAGATTGTCGTCGCTGCTTCTATCAGCTGGAGCGAAAGAGGTTTATCCTTGCGTGCAAGGTCTACCCAAAATAAGCTCAGAGCTAGATGCCGTGCGTTGGCTCGACGAAAGCTTACCTCGGTCGCTTTTAAGCCTTACAACTGTGCATGCTTTCTCCACCTGCCCAATCGGCGAAAAGGCTGAGCACTGCGCTGCTGATTCATTTGGCAAAGTACATGGCTTCGACAATCTCTACGTTAATGATGCCAGCATGTTGCCAGACTCGCCGGGTATCAATCCACAGGGCACAATCATGGCTTTGGCAAGGCGCAATGCTTTGCACTTCGCCGCCCTTAATAGAGGACACTAAATGCAAGACCTTGCCATTGTCACCGGAGTGCCCGGTTGGCTCGGCTCTAATCTAGTTGAAACTTTACTCAAGTCAGGTCCAAGACAAGTGAGAGCCTTTTGCCTGAAAGACAGCGATACAGGTGAGTTAGCTAAATTAGGGGAACACCTCAAATTTGTGCAAGGAGATCTGGCAACAGGTGAGGGATTAGACACCCTCACGGCAGGGGCCAAAGGTGCCACAGTATTTCATATCGCCGGGGTGATACACCCCAGCCAGGGCCGCAAACAATTCTACGATATCAACCTTGAAGGCACGAGACAAATGCTCGCTGCTGCGGTGAATGCCGGAGCCAAGCGCTTTATTTATGTATCCTCAAACTCTCCAATTGGCTGCAACAAGAGCACTAGCGAAGCCGATCGTTTTGATGAAAAATCTCAGTACAACCCATACATGCACTATGGGCTTTCTAAGAAAATGGCTGAAGACCTAGTCAACCAAGCCAATAACGAAGGCAAAATAGAGACAGTAATTATCAGACCCCCTTGGTTTTACGGACCCCACCAACCACTTCGGCAAACCCTCTTCTTCACTATGATTAAAGATGGCAAAATGCCTATTGTAGGAAGTGGCGAAAACCTGCGCTCAATGGCCTATGTAGACAATATATGTCAGGGTCTTACCCTCTGCGAACAAATTGACCGTGCCAAGGGAAAAACCTACTGGATCGCTGACCAGCGGCCTTACACAATGAATGAAATCGTTAACACCGTTGAAAAGGTCCTGGAAAACGACTTTCAAATCAAATGCAGCCACAAACGCATGTATTTGCCAAACTTGGCTAGTGACGTGGCATATATTGTTGACGGCACCCTCCAAGGCCTCGGCCTCTACCACCAAAAATTCCACGTACTATCAGAGATGAACAAGAACATTGCCTGCAAAATCGATTTGGCTCAAGCTGAACTGGGTTACAATCCCCAAATAGCCCTAGAAGAGGGAATGAGAAGAAGTATTAAATGGATTCTCGATCGCGGTCAAAAAATTTAGAGTAGAGAAAAAGAGATTACACGAGCTTGTAAAAAGCTGGAGAATAGAACTGATGGCCAGATCGAGCCCTAAGAAAGAAAGTAACCCCCCTGCCAAAAGTACGACAAACAAAGCAGTCGCTCCTTCGGCCGGCAAAATTGCCGCAAGGTTCTTAGAACTCTCTGACAATGGCAAATGGAAAGAGTTGTATCCCCCGCTGGCTGACGAAAGTCGCTCACTTTCAGCGCTACGTGCCGATCTTGCTGACGTACCTGTTCTTTGCGCAGACGGTAAGGTCACTAATGTCTATCATAAAATTGAATCAGAATCGCTCTTAAAGAGGCCAGACAAAGACATTATATGGCGTTGCCTCACTTTAGTTAGAGAAGCATATCTCAAGCTAGAAACAGAAGAAACAGACGGTGCTCACCGCGGTTACCAATGGAATATGAACTGGAAACACACCAGGGCAGAATTAGATCAAGTCTATGAAGCATCGAAGATTCTCAAACTAAGCTCTGATGAAATGCGCGATGCCATTATCGCCTCGATTTTTTCTGATGCAGTAAAGACTCGGGGCAATTTCATCATTCACAACATTCACGGCTCGCAAGCCGCAGCCCAAGCGCTTTCATACCTATGGAGCGACGATCAAGAAAGCATGGAATCGGTCGAACGAATTGTTCTAGCCATAAAGCAGCATCAGATTGCACCACCAAGTTTTATGGCAAACACTGTCGCCATTATGCTCAGTAAGAAACTCAACCTCGAGACATTTGAGCGCTATCGCTTCTCGCCCGGAAACCCTGACCCTCTGCGCAACCGCAATCAACACCTTGTCTGCAGTATTCACAACAAAATCAAATATCCCTTTGACAAGGTGCATTTGACAGAAGATCTCAGCCTGATCAATTTTACGGCCGACGAACACGAAATTCTAAAGCTTATCGAGATTGATGAATGGTATGTGCCGCATCCAGAAGTGGAAGGCTCAAAAATCGCTCATGCTCTTATTGCAGGCGATCACTCAATAAATTACAACAACCCCGATGGCTTTGCCAAAATTGCCTTAATTAGAGGGCCAGCCACAGAATCAATGTTTGAGGATGCCACCATATATGATTCACTCGAATCAGCAATGTCTAGCTTTGCAGATTCATTCAACATACTTTTGCCAGAAGTGAAAAATCTTGCCCTGACTGGCATCCGTCGCACTCAGATGGCCGTTATTCGGGTTTTGCGCATCATGACAGAGCTTCTCAGCGGAGTGACGGTCGGACCACGCGACAGCCTGCACTTGATCACTGGTAGCGAACGAGTTGAATTAGCGATGCAGAGAGCAAGGCAAAAACAGCCAGACGTATTTCACTCTGATGCTGCTTTCAGCTCTGAGACCGGTCACAAGTACCGCAGTCGTTCGATGGAGAGAGTTGGTGCTATTTTACAAGAATGGCAAAACGAGTATGGCGATATTCCATTTAGCCCTAGACCGACTGGCTTGGTCGAGCCGGGACCAGGTCGCTTGCCTTTTTGGAACGTTCCACTAAAGTACCCTAAGCGCGGTAGCAACGGAGAGCAATTGGTCGAGTCATTGACTCACCATGAGCAAACACAGTTTGCTTTTGCTATCAGAATTCGCGAAATCGCAGTAGAACTTCTGAGGGCCGAGCAGTGGTTTTACAGCTAGGCGGAAGGATTGACAAGAGACCGAAGTTGTAGATTTTCCCAAAGCATTTTCAGTGGGCACACTCACAGTGCGCCGCTGCATTAGTATCAAATATTGATTTCCGGAAATGTCATATTTTATTCAATAAAATATGACATTTTCAGCCACGATAATATGCGAATAGAAAACAGTTGGTATTTTGTGCTGGGCTAGCAAGTAATTTACATGGTTTTCCCGGCCATGCTTATGTTAATTGGAATGACTCAGTTGAAAGAGCTGAATTGCAGTAGAGAAATGAAGTTGAAGTAGGATAGAGTCGTTCTGCTAGAGAGAAACAATTTCTTTAGTGCATAACATACCATTCGTCCATAGAGCTAAATTTTCCGAACTCATCGAACTTAAGTTCGAGAGTGACAGCACGCATGACCGGAACAACCCAGCTTGAAGGAGCTAGCTGCGAATTGTGAGCTTCAGCGGCTGCCATTCCGCCGTATTTCGAACGAATTTCGCCGATATAACGACCACTGACAAAACGCAAAAAATCCGCTTTCCAGGCTGCTCCGTCGCGCAACATTGTGTCGTAAGAGCTGTCCACTTTCACTGCGATGCATTTCTCTGAAGAAAATGCCAGAGTAATTCGAACAGCGCTGAAACCAAAGAAATAAGCCCGGTAGAGAGCAGGTCACTGCCACAGTAAATGAAATCAGTGTCAGGGTTATAGCAATCATTCGTAACCCTATTAAAGAAAGCAAACTAGAGCCTATTTCTCTACCACAGCCGCAAGAACAGCACGCAGCTCAGTAAAATCACGCACAACATACTTGGCACCAGCTTCAAGCAAACTAGTTTCTAACACAGACTGCGAGGGCAGCTGGAGCTTACCATAGTCAATGGTCAACTCTTCGTCTAAAAATGGAAAAGCAATTTCTTGGGCGGCAACAATTTGTCGCGTAGCTAAACTTACAATACTTGCCGCAGTGAGCACATGTTTGCTTTCAATTAAGTTTGCAAAGCCAATCGGCACAATTGAAAACTCGTTTGAGAACTCGCCACCTTGCTTGATTTCAGAGACCGCATCGGCAACATAGTAAATATTCGCCATTGTCTGCTTTAGCGGATCTGACTGACCATGCCACTCACTAACATAGCGAAAATGATCTTGTCCTTTGCAAAACTGTGGTCGCCGGCCAAGAATTTCTGCAATTAACTTAGGCTGGCCACAGAGAAGCTGCCCTTGTTCCCCCGCAGCCCAAGTATCCAGCACTTCCTGCTCTACAGCAGAGGTAATGAAACTTTCAATTTGCTGAGACTGAAGCCAGGTTAGCAAATCCAAGACTCCATCAAAATACTTAGCAGAAATGCCCGCCTCGCTGGCAATCTCATTGTATAGCCTTGTAGCACCCTCAACAAAGGCTGAGGACTGCCGACTAGCAAGCATCAATGTCATTTTCTCAACACAAGAAATGCCTGACTTGGCAAAGGCAAAATTGACAAGGTCAGTGACATTGATAGAGCGGCGCTCGGCCGGCGAAGAGCTAAGAAAATAAGCGTAGGCAAAGGCTACGGCATTAATTGGCATGCGGTTAATAAGCACACCATCGCGAATCCACATTAGGGCTCGCTTTGATTGGTTGCGATTGGACATGCAGCTCCTCGACCGAACTCAATACCTTAGCCTGTGGGCTTTGTACCAGTTAGCCAAATAGTCGTTGGTACTAAATTAGACACTCCGACTTGCAAAGTGACGAGGTTTTTGCCTAAAATATAACAGCGTTCATGGAGAATTATAATGAAGTTTCACAGCGATCTCTTCGGCTGGGAGTATGTTTGGAGAAATTTCGCCGATGAAAAAGGCGGAAGAGCCGTCACTGATTCGGGTGAAGACGAAGGCGCCCTGACGATGCTTTCAATACCAGTCGAAGGTACTGGCGTCAGAGTAATGTTCATTCCAGAAGGCCGTCACCACAAGAAAGCAACCAGCAACAGCGTTATGGTTTGCTATCCGCCCGCTGACGATTTTGCCTTTTCAATTTTTCAAGAGAAGGTTCATCACCAACTAGGCAAAGCCTTGGGCATGCAAGATTTGCAAGTTCAGGACAATCTCTTTGACGGCAAATTCATGATTCAAGGTACTTGCCCAATCAAAATCCAAGAGCTTTTCCTTGATGTCCAACTCCGCGAACTAATTTTGTTGCAATTGCCATCACTACTGCACATCGATACAAAAGCGGCCAAGAGCTTCTCCAACCTTGGCATTCCCAATGACGTTCATGCCGTTGTCTATCAGTATGACGGCGTAATGGACAAACTTCATCAACTGCAGACGGCCTACGATGTCGTAGTAGCAGTCTTAGGTCAGCTAGCGGCCATCGGTGCAATAAGCGGTGTCGCAGCACAAGCTGCAGCCGAAATAGCAGCAGAAGAAGTGCAAGCTGAAAGCCATCCAAAGCGTTTGCGTAGCCCACTTTTAGACCGCTAATCGTATCGATCAACGACTAGCCATCTTGGGTAAATCAGTGGACAAATCACACTGCCAGCAGTGGCAACATCTCCTAACTGGGTCAGAAACTTCAAGCAAGCTGAAGGTGTTATGAAATCCTCATTGGTAGCGCTAGCTGGTGCTGTACTATGCTTTGGCAGCGGCCTGTATGCCTGTCCAGCAAGCCTGGCAGATCCGCCAGCAATAACAGCTGCCGAAATGGTAACTGTCATACAAAATGCCAAAATCGTTGGTAGCGACTATCCGGTGCGCGCCAGCATTATCGACCAAGAAGCAATTATCACCACCAAACGCAATCCCAAAGCCGTTGACAAAGACTGCAAAATTGACGCAATAATGATTGGCAAAGTTTTGGTCGAGACTTACAGCAAAGAAATTCTGCGAGTAAAGGTAATATTTTCAGATTACGAGAAGCAGATTTACACTTCGGTAAACTTATCTAAAGGTGACCTAACAGCATTCGCAGATGGCAAGCTTAGCCAGGATGATCTGCTTAATTCAATTCAGCTGACTACCTACAAAGAGGATGTCTCGCCATTTGCGCCGAGAGGGGGTAGTGGTACCAGTTCAACCGGTGCGGCGCCAGGCCCCTTGCTCGAAAAACGCCTTCTGCTACTCTCGCGCATCGAGGGCCTCAAGCAAAAAGGCACTAACGTTAAAGCATACGTTGATTATTTCAACACCATCGAAGACGCAGTTAAGAATGGCGATGAAGAAAAGGTAAAAGCGCTTACAGCAAGTCTGTCTGAGAAACTCAACGATCAAGAAAAGATGCGACAGCAAGCTAATGTGGTCAGCATCCAAAGTGAAGTATTGCGCTTCCAGACTCATATTCAGCAGCATGTGATGCAAGGAAAGAAAATTCCTTTTGACTTAGGTCAAATTCAACGAGTGCAGCAACTAGTTGTAGCAGGTAAGAATGCAGAGGCAAAAACCTTGATGCAGTCTTTGGAAAGAACTTTGCGATAGGGGCTTGAGACAAGGCTATTAAGAGGCATCGCCAACAATCAAACTAGCCATATGTCGACCGCTCAAGAAAGCTGCTTCAATGTTGTTGCCTTGACACCAATCTCCGCAATATCCAATTTTATTCTCAGTATCGAGTAATGAACCGATGGCCAATGGCCTCTGCGGTAAAGCGTAACGCCAGCGGTGACATTTGCTGTAAGTCACCGCCGGTAGTTCCTGCTGATTCACTAGCACTAACTCTGCTAGCATGGCAGCGCTAACATCCTCTAGCGAATCTTCGAGGTGCAATCGTGACCACTCAGGGCTAGCATGAAGCAGCCAATTCTCGCCTAGGCGGCCAGGTTTACTGCTATCTCTAGCTACCCAGGCGAGCAAAGAATTAGAGGCTTTTATACCGTCAAATTCTATTGCCAGTGGTTTAGCAAACTGCAGCATCAAGGCAAAGCAGGGTGAAAGCTCAACCTCATTTATACTTTCAAAACTCGAACTAGATTGCACACGCGCAGCAAAATCGCTAGAAGTAGCAACCAATGCGGCGATTTGGAAAGGCGGAAGATTTAAGACTAGGTAGTCAAAGCCTTCAAAAACGAAGCTAATGCTGTCTTCGGCGGTCTTCTCACCCCGAATTCTAAAGCAACCAGTCTTGTCAATTTCCACTTTGGTGACGCGGTGCTCAACAGTAAGAGTTGCTGATTGCGGCAGTTCGCGAGACAGCGCTAGGCCAACAGAATTCATTTCGGGCACGCCGACATAGCGCTGCTTGCGCGGAGTAGAGGGCGAGAAAGAGAAGCAATCACCACTTCGCTCTTTTTCAGCAATGGCAAAGCGGCCGAGCCAAGGCTGTACTATGCCTTCAGATAGCCAAGCGGAAAGCTTTTGGTCAAAGCTGTGGTCAGTCACCGTGAAATACTGAGCTCCATAGTCGAACTGCGGCTGCCGTTCTCGACTGGCTAAGCGGCCGCCAGGCCTTCTACCTTTGTCTAAAACATGCACGCTAAAACCGGCTTCAGAAAGCTGCTGGGCGCAGACAAGGCCGCTCACACCAGCGCCGACAATCATGACCTTGCCGACTCTCCCTTTTTTGCTATCTTTCTTACTATCCAATTCACTACTGCTCATGCACTTAGCCTACCCACTTAATGTGAATATCGCATAAACGCCACTTTGCGATATTTATGTACCAATCGCGCAAATCGCTGACTATAATTTCTATCTATCACTTTAGTAAGGGGTTTCTAGTGGCCACATGCGTGATACTGGGCGCCGGCAAGGGTATCGGCCAATCGGTTGCCAAACAATTTAAAAGCCGCGGCTACCATATCGCTCTTTGCGCTCGCAACCAAGAAAAACTTGCAGAGCTAGCGCAAGAACTCGGTGAAGACAGTTCAACTTGGGCAGTAGATGTAGCTACTGCCGAAAACCTCAAGCAAGTACTAGCCGAAATCGCCAGTAAGCATGGCGAAATAGAAGTGTTGATCTACAACGCCTACAGCGCTGAGCCTGGCAAGGGCTCTACCCTCGATGTCGAGAAGTTCAACCAGTCTTTATTTGTGAATGCCTCGGGTGCGTTAGTGGCAGCGCAGGCAGTGGCGCCCAAAATGATCGCTAATGAAAAAGGCACGATTATTTTTACTGGCGGCGGCTTTGCTTTACAACCATTCCACAATCAAACGGCACTATCAGTGGGTAAAGCAGCCTTAAGAGCGCTAGCACAGTGCCTCCATCAAGAGCTGGCACGCAAGGGTGTGCACGCGGCCACGGTCACCGTATGCGGTATCGTCAAAGAAGGCACCGCCTTTGCCCCCGAGACCATCGCGAAGAGCTTCATTGAACTGCACGATCAGCCCAAAGACGCTTTTGCTGCCGAGATTACGTTTACAGGAAAATAAATCGACATAGAGCTAGCGAGCCTTTTTGCCAATAGGATCGAAAATCTCTATCGGCACACGAGCATTGCGACCGTTCTCAACTTTGCAGTGGGAAAAAAGCTTGCGTAAGTCAGTAATTTGCTTAGCATTGAGTCGATCGAAGGACAGGGTCAGCCTGGTAGGCTTCGGCAGTTTCACCAACTGCTTGAGGCCCGCCATTGTCACTGAGGTTTCTGTTAAATCAAGATGAGAGAGCTGTTTTAGAGAAAGTAGCGTGGGCAGACAAGCATCACTAATTTTCTTTACCGAGAAACTGCGCTAGAATTCACTCAGCAATTTCCAATTGGTCGTGGAGGACTATTAATGAACCGCACTATGGCAAATCTTTTCTTGGGCCTAGTTGTTAGCGCTAGCCTAGGCGCAGCAATCACCGTATCTGCTCCTAATGCTGAAGCAAAGCCTAAAGTAACGATTACAGATCGCATTGACATTCTCAGTAAGAAAATTGACAAGGGTCAAAAGGCTAATGAACTGACATTGAAAGAAGCAGACAAACTGCGCGATGACATCACAAAAATCAATGACAGAATCGAAAAAGCCAAAGCAAAAAATGCTGGCAAACTTAGCTATGAAGACGAAACTAAAATTGAAAAAGACCTCAACAAAGTGAGTGTCAAGCTCACAGCCAAAGAACTAGACAAGCGCACAACCAGCCCTAACTAGTATTAGTCGGTTTTCAACAGCAAAACAATGAACTAAACAAAAAGCTCCTCGGCCAATGGTCGAGGAGCTTTTTTTATCGAACAAACAAAAGTGAACTAGAACCAGAACTAGTGGTCCAGCAGCCTACGACACTAATGACTTCACTGTAGCCACAATGTGGCTAGCAGTAATACCAGCAGCGTCCATTAGTTCTTCTGGTGTACCAGAACCAGGCATGTCACGCACGGCAATCTTCACGACTTTCGGTAAGGTGTCGAGTCCTACCACTTTGCCACCACGAGTGACTGGGCCCTTCGGTGTGAAGGCATCAAGCACAGCGTCACCGATACCACCCTCCGGCCAGTGATCTTCAACCACAATCAAAGTACCCGTTTCACGAGCTGCAGTTGCCAATGTTTTGGCATCAATTGGTTTAATTGAGTAGAGGTCGATAACACGAGCGTTAATACCCTGAGCTTTGAGCTCTTCATGGGCCTTCAAACATTCATGCAATGTGATACCAGCACCGATTAGAGTGACCATATCAGCAGGTGAACTACGTAGCACTTTGCTGCCACCAATTTCGAAAGTCTCATCTTCTTTGTAGAGAACCCGAGTCTTCTCACGAGTTGTTCGAATGTAAGAAACCCCTTCAATTGCGTACATTTTATCGACCAATTTTACTGTTGAAACTGGGTCTGAAGGATAAAGCACTGTACTGCCGTGAATGGCGCGCATCATGGCCAAATCTTCTAAAGCCATTTGCGATGGACCATCGGCACCAATTGAGCAACCAGCATGCGAACCACAAAGCTTGATGGTTGCGCGCGAAATAGCAGCCATGCGAATGAAATCATAAGCGCGGCAGAGGAAGGCTGCAAAGGTGGCAGAGAATACTTTCTTGCCGCGGGTAGCCAAACCGATTGCCACGCCAACCATCAACTGCTCGGCGATATACATTTCGAAGAAACGATCAAGGTATGCCTTGGCAAACTTATCTGAATAGGTCGAGTTACCAACTTCAGCATCTAAGACAACGACGTCGCTATGGGCGCCACCAAGGGCCTTTAGGGCGTCGCCATAAGCTTCTCTAGTTGCCGCTGGCCCAGCGAATACAGGAGCAATAAATTTACCTGTTGAGCTGATTTCTGAAGTCCCTGATTTCTTCGCCGGCGCATCAGCAGGCTTTTGTACTGCCACAGAATGATTGGTGACACCACCTAAAAGTTTAAGTGCTTCTTCAGCTTGCTCTTTTGTGAGTGGCTTACCGTGCCAATTATCTTGATTGGCGGTAAGAGGAATACCATGGCCTTTTTCTGTCTTGGCAATAATCATTGTGGGCTTGCCCGACACTGCTATTGCTTCAGTAAATGCTTTATCAATCTGACCAAGGTCATGACCATTGATTTCGATTACATGAAACCCGAATGCGCGAGCGCGTTCACTGTATAGAGCAGAATTCCAACCAAAAGCGGTTTCGCCGCGTTGTCCAAGACGATTCATGTCAAGGATAGCCACCATATTATCGAGTTTGTAGTGAGAAGCACATGACATGGCTTCCCATACAGAACCCTCAGCCATTTCGCTGTCACCAAGCAATACCCAGACCTTGTATGAAAGCTTGTCCAGATATTTGCCAGCGAGAGCCATACCTACGCCCATAGCTAGGCCTTGGCCCAACGAACCGGTAGCCACGTCTACCCAAGGCAAGAGCTTAGGAATTGGGTGGCCTTCAAGCCTAGAGCCGAATTTGCGCAAAGTCAGCAGTTCGCCATCGGTGATAGCGCCAGCGGCCTTATACATAGAGTACAGAAGAGGGCAAGCGTGCCCTTTCGAAAAGATTAAACGGTCATTGACAGGGTGCTCAGGCTTACTGAAGTCATACTTCAAATATTTGGTCATGAGCACAGCCATGATGTCGGCGGCTGACATAGACGATGTGGGGTGACCCGAGCCTGCTTCGGTGGTACACCGAATGCTGTCAGCTCTAAGCTGGCTGGCCAATTCTTTAATGGTTGCAACGGCGTTAGCCTGCACTTCTACCATAGCTTTTCCTTTCCTCACTTATAAATCCAAGATTAAATCAGCATACGCGCTCTATATGCTAACGCTTAAGAGCCTTTCTTGCTTTAAGCAATCTATAGATATGCACTCTTTGCACGACCACTGCTGACAACCGAACAAATGGAACCATACTGGATGAGGGTCGTCTAAAAAAGCACCGAAGCGAAACTTATCTGGTTCTAAACCAATTAAATTGCAGAAGACACAATTGCATTAAAAATACCTGTCGAAACAAAACAATCGTCCTCGGAGGAACTATGGCTAATTTATCAATGCTTAAAATGATTGCCAGCGTAATTGTGCTGAGCACAGCAGTGGCACCAGCCTTTGCTGATCGCGACGACCATGATGATCATCATCGTGGATACAATAACTACAATAATAATCACGGTCGTGGCAATGCCTATGGCCACAATAAAAACGATCGCAATCGCAACGGTGTCAATGACCGTGTAGAAAGGCAGTGGGCCAAGCAAGATCTGCGCCGCGCCCAGAATTTCCGCACATATCCTAGTAGCTGGAATGACCAACGAGTCTATTTTGCCCATAACTGGAATCGCCAGAACAATCGCTACGACCGCGCTCAACGGGCTGCTCTAGAGGCTCAGATGAGAACTCAGTGGCAATCGTATTATCCAAACTACAATGGCCAATACAACTGGAATACCTATAACAACCCAGGTTTCCTTGATTATGTCCATAATCAAAATCCAGGATTGTTCACACAAATCCGCAACGCCATCGGTATCTAAAACAGCGTTAGCTCCATACTGCAATCTCATCCCTCAATTGCCATGTGCGTGATATCATGCCTTGCGCAATTGAGGGAGATTTTGTAAATGTCAGATCAGAAACTTAGCCCGACCTTAGACAGCGAAAATTTAGCAACCGAAAATGCTTATCGGCTGCCAGAAATAGTCACTCCGGTCAGCTATGAAATCAAACTGATACCAGACTTAGGCAGCTTCAAATTTGCTGGTAGTGAAACAATAGTAGTTACTGTGCATAAAGCCACTAACGAAATATTATTCAATGCAAACGAGCTGCAGATTAGCAATGTCACTATTGAGCAAGATGGCGGCGCCAATCGTGAAAGCGCAACGGTGCAGATGGAGAAAGACAAAGAACGCGTTCGCCTAACTTTCCCAACCGCACTTGCAACCGGAACATGGAATCTAAAATTAGACTTTTCAGGCGAAATAAACGACAAACTTCGTGGTTTCTATCGCAGTGCCCAAGCCCTAAAAGACGGCCAAAAAAGCTGGATTGCCCTTACCCAATTTGAAGCGACTGATGCTCGCCGCGCTTTCCCCTGCTTCGACGAGCCATCGTTCAAGGCTAACTTTCAACTAACTCTTTGTGTCGACAAAGATCTCACAGCGCTATCGAACACAGCCGTTGAAAGCGAAAATATTGATGGTAACAAGAAAACCATTACTTTTGCCAAGACCATGAAAATGTCTACCTACATAGTCGCTTTCGTTGTCGGTCACCTAGAAATGAGCGAAGCTATCATGGTTGATGGCATCCCTATGAGAATTTATGCCCCTCTAGGAAAGTTGCACTTAACCAAATTTGCTTTAGAAATTGGCGCTGCTGCTCTTTCTTTCTTCAATAAATATTACGGAATACCTTATCCGGGCGACAAGATGGACATGATCGCTGTGCCAGACTTCGCCTTTGGTGCCATGGAAAATGTAGGCGCCATTATCTACCGCGAAAGTGCGCTTCTAGTCGATACCGAACAAGCCTCTCACGCTGAACTTGAGCGCATCGCCGATGTGGTCGCCCACGAACTAGCGCACATGTGGTTTGGCAATCTGACTACTATGAAATGGTGGAACGGTATTTGGCTAAATGAAGCATTTGCTACGTTTATGGAGCTTGTTGCCGTCGACAATTTGCGCCCAAATTGGAAACGCTGGGAGTCTTTTGGTGTTTCTAGAGCTATGGCTTTTGCCACAGATGGCCTCAGCGCCACAAGGCCCATCGAATTTCCGGTGAACGCCCCCGAAGAAGCAAACGGCATGTTCGATGTTCTCACTTATGAAAAAGGTGCGTCAGTACTGCGTATGTTAGAGCAGTATATTGGCCCTGAAAAATTTAAAAGTGGTGTCAACAGCTATCTACAAAAGCACAAATTTGCCAATACCGAAACCAATGATCTCTGGCAAGCCCTGGCAACCTCTTCAGGGGCACCCGTGCAAGAGATAATGAATTCTTGGATCTTCCAAGAAGGTTATCCTCTCATTACAGTTGCGCTAGACGACGGCCGAAAATCGCTTGCCATCAGTCAAAAGCGCTTCTACTATTTAGCAGATAACAAAAACGGCAATGAGATTTATCAAGTACCGGTCATCGTAAGGGCAAAAATAAAAGGTGAGAGTAAGCCTGTCGAGAAGACAATTTTACTGACTGATCGCAATGCTGAAATAAAATTTGCCAGTGAAATCGAATGGGTAGTAATCAATGCTGGTGGCAGCGGATTTTACCGCGTCAACTATAGTGCCGAATTATTGAAGAATATTCAAAACGCTTTGCCAGACCTAAGTGCTTTAGAGCGCTTCAACCTAGTAAGCGATCTCTGGGCCCTGACTATGAACAGCACAGTCAAGCTTGAGCAATTCTTGCAATTTACAAAACTGTTCAAAGATGAAGATGACAAAAACGTTTGGTCTGTTATTTCTGGTGCTCTTCAATATTGTGACCGCGCTTTCAGCTCAGACAAAAAGGCAAATGAGCAAATAAAGGCAATCACTCTCGAAATACTGAGTCCAACATACCTGCGCCTGGGATGGGAGACTAAAGCAGGCGAGAGTGAGTTAACCAAACAGCTGCGCGGTTTAGCAATCGCCGCCCTGGGCACTACTGGTGGTGACAACAAAGTTTTCGAAGAAGCTAGTTCACGCTACGACAAGCACTTGAGTGGCGAGGCGACCCTAGCTCCAGATGTTCTTTCGGCGGTTGTGACGGTGCTGGCATCAAACGGCGACAAGAAACGCTATGAGCAGTTCGAGACTGCTTTTAAGAAAGGCAGCTCACCGCAAGAACAAGAGCGCTATATGCACGCACTGGCGATGTTCCAAGACCCAGCCCTTTTAGAAAAAACTTTAGCGAAGACATTGAGCGGAGAAGTAAAAGGGCAGAACGCTCCTTATCTAGTACGTAATATCATGCTCAATCCACAGGGCCGAAAAGTGGGCTGGACCTTTGTGCGCGACAATTGGGAGCAGATCAATAAGACCTTCCCCAGCCTGATTATGACCAGACTGGTGGAAGGCGTTACTGGCTTATTAGACGAAACGATGGCTAAAGAAGTTTTTGCCTTTTTCGAAAACTATGAATTTGCTGGCGGGCAAAAAACAGTAGACCAACATCTAGAAAAACTGCAAGTAGGCCTTGCCTTCATCGCTAAGCAGTCTCTAGACTAGCCGCCCATGGGGCCGCCCCGACCATGAGGACCCATAGGTCCAGGCCCGCAAGCTGGACCGCCCATGGGCCCACCAAAGGGCTCATGCTCAAGCATGTGACGACGCAGTTGTTTACTTTGTTCATCAGTAAACACAGCCTTTGCCTCAAGCATAGAAGCCACCCGATCTATCTGATTGGCATTATCAAGATTGTTGATCTGTTTTTGAATTGCTAAGGCATCGCCCTCTTCAGCTTTACCAGCTGCCGTAATTAATTCAAAAAGTTGATGCCGCAGCTTAATCAATTCAGAAATTCTAGAGGCAGAAGATAGATGCTCTTTCTCGCGAATAGAGTGCAACTTCTCGCGCTGCTCATCGGTCAAGCCTAAACTCTTCAAAAACTCTGGGTCTGGTCCTGGTGGTCTATGACCGCACCCAGGGCCGCCGCGACCATGGGACGGTCTTGCTCCAGCGCGCTCATTTGGCTGTCTGTCTATTTTCCTATTACCAGGTAATGAATTATCACTCAAATAATGCATCGCCGATGGTGCCGGGTTCAACTGTGTCTCAATCAAAAATTCTTCACTAGAGCCGTCACCCTGAGCTGATGCATTACCCATCGAACCTGCAAGTGTTACCAGAGCAATGGCTACTAAATAAGAAGCGTGAATCGCTTTCATCAAACCTCCTCCAACCGATTAACTAGCGAAATCTTGAGCAATTCAAACTTCGCCTCACCATTTCATTTAAACCGACGGCAGTAAAGGTTTTATGTTGCAAAGCTGGCAACTTTAAAGGATTTGTAAAGGCGCCTTAATAGCAATAGGCTAACATTGGATTAGATTAGAAGCAGAGTCTTCGCTTAAGTAGAAGTGACCAGCCGTGAACCCAGAAACTAGCACTGCCGAAACTAGCATCAATTCAACTCAAGCAGAGCAGCGCAGCCGCCTGCTTCTAATAGATGACGATCAGAAGTTCTGTCGACTTATTTCAGATTACCTGAGTCGCTATGGCTACGAAGTAAGCGCTGTGCATGACGGCAATGCCGGTCTAGAGCTATCTGTTGGTCACGGCTTTGACGCCATAATATTAGATGTAATGCTTCCGGGCCTAGATGGCTATGCTGTCTTGAGAAAGCTGAGAGAGCAGACACAAATTCCAGTTCTGATGCTGACTGCACTCGGAGATGAAACCGATCGAATTGTCGGCCTAGAGATAGGGGCAGACGACTACCTTCCGAAGACTTTCTCACCACGAGAACTATTGGCCCGCCTGCGCGCAGTCTTGAGGCGCACAAAAGCAGCCGAACAAAGCACAAAAACTGAAATTATCCTTGGTTCTTTGACCATAGACCTTCTCGCTCGCAGAGCAAACCTTGGAGATGAGTTACTTGCTCTTACTCCGGTTGAGTTTGATTTATTGGTTGTTCTTGCTCAAGCCAAAGGCCGTGTGCAGACTCGCGAACACTTACTAAATGAAATACGAGAACGCAACTACGACATTTTTGATCGCACTATTGACGTGCATATTTCTGCCCTTAGAAGGAAATTACAAGACGATCCCAAAAACCCGCGCTTCATTCGCACCGTGCGTGCAGCTGGATACATGCTGATTGATCAATCAGACAGCCGTTCATGAATAGTAGCGCCCCGAAGAGCAAAGAGCATAGAACCAGTCGGCAAAGTCTCACTCTCAAGTTTCTCTACCTTCTAGTTGGCTACATCGCCATCTTAGTGCTCGTGCCCTTCATTGGTTTCAATGCCAAATTCGGTATTGGCTGGGAAGCTCTTTTACAAAGCCCAGCTGGTAGCCATATTGACTCTGTAGCCGATGCTATTAGCCAGCAATTGCGCTCATCACCAAGCACGAGCGGGGATGCTATTTTGAAAAACTTCGGTAGTATTTACCAGGTAAAGTACTATCTATTTGATGACAATGGTGATCAATTAGGTGGTGAGAAAATCAAACTTGAACCGCTGTTGGCGCAACAGGTAAAGCTCCACCCGCCCCACCACAAACATCGGCAACCGCCTCCAGATTGGCTGATACACGAAAGAGAAAGAGTAGGCGAGCTTGAGGCTAGACCAGAGCATTTAGGCTGGCACCCCGGCGCTCGTGGACCGTTGCCACCACAGCCAATATTTCAAGGAGGAGGCCCTCATGATGGTCCTGAGCCACTTTCGGCACTAGGCCAAGATCTTTTCTTCAAGGCTCACGGCCGCTTCTTAGTGCACACGAACAATCCTGACAGATTCTGGATTGGTACTCGACTGATGTTAATTTCACCAGAACGTGGTCATCCTGTGCCTGCGACATTACTTGCTGAATCAGATAACATCTGGCAAAGCAGCTTACTGATTGACTTCAAAGTGGCTTTGCTTTTGCCCTTGATTATTTTGTTGCTATCACTCTGCTTCTGGTTACCTTTTATCTACCAGATCACCACAGCGCTGACAGAGTTGACCAGAGCCACAGAACGCATCGCCGACGGGCATTTCGACACTAAGCTCAATAGCCGCCGCCAGGACGAACTAGGAAGATTAGCTGAAGCCGTCAACTCTATGGCTGAACGCATCAATGTTTTTCTCACTGGTCAAAAGCGCTTGATGGGCGATATTTCGCACGAGCTATGCTCACCAATCGCCAGATTGCAAATGGCTCTAGAGCTGCTTGAGAGCAGCTCAACTCCAGATCAGCAAAGCTTGATCAAAGATATAAAAGAAGAGGTCGTTGAGATGAATAATCTTGTCAATGAACTCTTGGCCTTCTCGAAGGCTGAAATCAAGGGACCGATGAAAAACTTAGTGGCAGTGCCACTTAAGCCTCTATTTGAGAACTTGATCGGGCGACTAAATTTAAAAGAGATTGTCTCACTACAGGTAGGAGAATCAGTAGCCCCTCTGGCAGATCACATGTTGCTAGAACGAGCTGTCGGCAACATGCTAAGAAATAGTGTGCGCTATGGTGGCGGCGAAAATATCTTATTGGAAGCCGTCCGTCAAGGCGAGGAAGTAATAATTACAATCTCAGATCAAGGCCCAGGTGTACCTGACGAATCTCTAAAGCATCTCGGAGAGCCGTTCTATCGACCTGAGGCTTCGCGCAGCCGCAGCTTCGGAGGAGCTGGCCTCGGCCTTGCCATCGTCAAATCGTGCGTTACTGCCTGCCAAGGCACCATGGCCATTCGCAACCGATCACCACACGGTTTAGAGATAGAAATTAGACTAAAGTCGTCGTCTGGTTAATGCCCTGCAGTCTACTTTTCCTGCAGTTAGCTATTCTTTCGTTAGCTATTCTTTCAGTTAGCTATTCGGCAATTTAAGCTGTCATTCGCCCGGTGGAAAAGTTTGCTCTTGCAGCAAATAGCTGTCCAAAGACGCGCGTGGAGCCGCTACGCCAGGCAAGAGCGGAGCGACGGCCCGCCAGAAGGCACCATGATCAAAGACTTTGCTATTTTCGCCAATGAACACAGCATTGGCTCCCATTGCCTTTGCGGCCGATCTGATTGTGCGACTCATACCGCTGGTAAAAGGCGATGGCATTGAACAATAGAGCAAAATTTTTGTGTGCTTTAGTTGAAAATCTCCACGAACAAAACGTAAGAGTTCAAAGACGTCATCATCAACTAGATGCACCGGAGCAATAATCAAAGATGGATCATTAACCCGCAGCCAAGCTATAGCCACCGAAAGATTAGGCACAAACACTGCTCTATAGCCAACCCGCTCCAGTTCGACAGCAGCGAAGTCTAGCTCAGATTGTTGCTCTTGTAGTATCAGAATAGTTTCAGGCATTCAAATATTATGCCGCCGATTAGAGACGCAGTAACGCTTTCACTCGTCCTCAGACTGAGCGGCCTTGAATAATTTCACGGCGAACAAAGATTTAATTTAGTTTGACGTCAAACTATTTCAGCTAGGTCTATAATAGTTTGATATCAAAGCATTTATTTCTGTCCACAAAGGGGTCAATCATGAGAGCAATCAAGGAGATAGTTACTGCCCAAGCCGTCAGAGAAGGAGCTGGTGTGATAGTCCACAGGCCCTTCCCCACGTCGCAAATCGATAATATAGATCCATTTCTATTGCTCGATCATATGGGCCCTAACGACTACGCTCCACGCACAGCGAAAGGCTTCCCTGACCACCCTCATCGCGGTTTCGAGACGGTCTCTTACATGCTAGAAGGCGCGCTTGAGCACCGTGATTCAGCGGGCAACAAGGGCATTATTGCAGCCGGGGATGTGCAGTGGATGACGGCAGGCTCGGGGGTTGTGCACTCAGAAATGCCTGAAGAAGACTTCCGCGAGAAGGGCGGCCGCCTAAACGGCTTTCAACTTTGGGTCAATCTACCGCAAAGCGACAAGATGACGTCACCGCGCTACCAGGACACTCTGGCTGCCAATATTCCGGTCTATGAAAGTGAAGATAAAGCGGTCTGGGTAAAAGTAATCGCTGGCCAGTCGATGGGCAAAAAGGCGGTAATCAGCACCCATATACCGATTGTCTATCTTCATGTCATTCTTCAAGCAGGCGCATCCTTCAGCCAAGACGTGCCAATAGAACATACGGCCTTAGCCTATGTTGTCTCTGGTGAGGGCCAATTCAACGACCAAACCGCTAGCAGCGATCAGCTAGTTATCTACCAACGCTCTGAAGCAGTTAACGGAGACAATAACGAAGACAACAAAGCAAATGCCACCATAAGCTTTACTGCAAGTGGAGCTGAACCACTAAGCGTGTTGGTGATTGCCGGGCAGCCTATCAATGAACCAATTGCTCGCTACGGGCCGTTCGTCATGAACTACCAAAGCGAGATCAGGCAAGCCCTAGTCGATTTTCAGGAAGGCCGTATGGGTCAAATAGCCTAACCCTAAGTAAAAGCCTTCGCTAATAACTCAAAGACTTTCGATGATATTGCCAAAGTTGGGGCCCATGGGGGCCCCTTCTCCGCGTCGTAGAACATTACCAGCGGCATCCAGATAAATCAAAGTTGGATAAGCTTTGACATTATATTTAGCTTTCAAATCGCCGTTTGAAGGATCTTCAGCGTTCAATTGATCAAATTGAATGCGGCCACTGTACTTAGATTTAGTCATTTCAAATGTGTCAGCAAACTCATTGCAAACATGACACCAAGTTGTATAGAACTCAATTACTTTCTTTACCCGACTGCCGCGAACAGCCTGACTAGCTCCAGCGGCCACAGGGATGACAGCAGATAACGGTATTCCACTAGAGCCAAGGGCAAGGCCAGAACTAGTTTGAGATCCAGCACTAGTTTGAGATCCAGAACTAGTTTGAGATCCAGAACTAGTCTGAGATGCAGAACCAGCTCCAGCAGAATTCGACGAAGCCTGATAGCGAGCGACACTACCTAAGCCTTTCTGAGCCATTTGGCGTAGTTGAGCATTTCTGCTTGTACCAGCAACATACCGATATTCGACAGCGGCTCGACTATTCTGATGCAGGCCCTGACAGCACAGACCAATGTAGTAATGCGCTGCATCATCGGTTGGTTTCTGCCGGGCGATTGCCTCAAATGCGGCTAAAGCTTGAGAATAATTTCCAGCATTGTACAAAGAGATTGCACTCTGATAGGGCGCAGCCGTCGGTGCCGCACTAGCAGCGGTTATCGCGCTGAAGCATGTGGCTGTCACCAAACTCAAGCTCAAAGCAATATGTTTCAAGTACGACATGTTAGGCATTCTCCACAGTAGCACCAGGTTTATAAGCTAATCCGATACCCTCTTCGGTTAAAGCTTTGTGCACGGCGAAGTTTAGCTCAGAGCGCAAAGAACCAGGCTTTGTCAAAAAGTCTTCTGTGTAGACACGCAAAGAGAAATTGAGGGCATTTTGACCGAACTCGACAAAGAGTACATCGGGTGCCGGATCGCTTAGTACTCCGGGATGATCAGCGGCAGCCGAAAGAATAACGGCAGCAGCCTTGATGGGATCAGCATCAAGAGCGACCGGAATTGGATAAGTAAATCTAATGCGATCGCTAGTGTAGGTCCAGTTTGTCACTTTGCCTTTGATAAATTCAGAGTTAGGCACGATGATGGCAATATTGTCGTTGGTAACAATAGTTGTGGCACGCAGAGAGATGCGAATTACATCACCAGTAATACCATCAACCTCAATGCGATCACCAATTTTAATGGGGCGCTCAAACAAGATAATCAAGCCGCTAACAAGATTAGTTGTGATTGTTTGCAGGCCAAAGCTGATACCGAGGCCGAGGGCACCGGCTAAGACCGTAAACGAACTTAAGTCAACGCCGGCGGTCTGTAAAATAATTAGAGAGCCAAAGAAGAGCACCACATATCTAGCTATACCGGCTATTCCTTGTCGCAAGCCAGCATCGACCGAGGTGTGTGCCTGTAAAGCTTTCTCTGTCCAATCACGCAGACGACTGGTGACGACAACCAAAGAAGTCACCAAAACTCCAATATAAACAATCATCCAAAGAGAAACTTTGGTTTTACCTATTGGCAAAAACTGCATCTGAAAGATCGTGTCGATATGCTTAAAGAGGTCTTGGAAATCCACCCTTTAAGCCTCTTTCTCAGTACTTTTAGAATCTTGTTCATCATCTTCAGGAGCGCCTTTTTGGCAATCAATTTTGAATTCGCCATCTTGCACATCAACCGAGACCTTGCCACCGTGCTCAAGCACACCAAATATCAATTCATCAGCTAAGCGTTCACGAATCTTTTGCTTAATGAGGCGAGCCATGGGCCTTGCGCCATACTGTTTATCAAAACCTTTGTCGGCAAACCAGGTGCGAGCGTCTTCGCTCAACTTCATGGTCACCTTCTTCTCGATCAACTGCTCTTTGACTTCGTTGATGAACTTATCAACAACTCGCAAAATGTCTTTGTATGTGAGTGGATTGAAAGCGATCCAAGCATCGAGGCGGTTGCGAAACTCTGGGGAGAAAGTGCGTTCAATCGCCCCGCGGCCCATACCCATGCCAAAACCTTGATTGTTAGCTTCACCGCGAGCGATAGATTTTTCTTTCTCGCTATCACTAACTTGTTTAGGCCCTTCGTCTTTGACAGTGGCTCGCTGGAAACCAATGTTGTCACCCATCATGTCGCGAGCACCAGCATTGGTAGTCATAATCAATATGACATTCCTGAAATCAGCTTTCTTACCAGTGTTATCGGTAAGAGTGGCGTGATCCATCACTTGCAACAAAATATTGAAAAGATCAGGGTGGGCTTTTTCAATTTCATCGAGTACAACCACCGCATGTGGTGTCTTGTTAATGGCATCAGTAAGAATGCCACCTTGATCGAAGCCTACATAGCCGGGAGGGGCACCAATCAAACGCGAGACTGTGTGCTTCTCCATATATTCGCTCATGTCAAAGCGTAAGAAATTGACTCCTAAGACTTTGGCTAATTGTTTCGATAATTCAGTCTTACCAACACCGGTCGGACCTGAGAAAAGAAAAGAGCCAATCGGCTTGGTAGGCGAGCCTAAACCAGAGCGAGAAACCTTAATGGCATTTACCAGCTGCTCGACTGCGTGGTCTTGACCATAGATAAACTTCTTTAGCTCGCTCTCAAGATTGCGCAAGCGATCTTTATCTGAGCCCGTAACAGTCTTTGGCGGAATTTTAGCCATGCGCGCCACAGTGGCTTCAACGTCTTCGGCAGTAACTATACGATCTGGTCTTAATTCTTCAGACATAAGCTTAATGGTGGCACCGACTTCATCGATCACATCAATTGCTTTATCGGGCAAGAAGCGGTCATTAATGTGTTTACCAGCTAATTCAGCAGCAGAAATAATGGCATCATCTGTATATTTGACACCATGAAACTCTTCATAGTGGCTCTGCAAACCTTTTAATATTTTGATAGTATCAGCGATACTGGGCTCGTTCACATCGATTTTCTGGAAGCGTCTTGCTAGCGCTTTATCTTTTTCGAAAGCAGATTTATATTCGCTATGAGTTGTAGAGCCAATACAACGCAATTCGCCCGAAGCGAGAGCCGGTTTGAGCAAATTAGAAGCGTCCATTGAGCCGCCATCTACAGCACCGGCCTTAACGATGGTATGAATTTCGTCTATAAAGAGAATTACGCCAGGCTTAGCCTTAAGAGCCTTGAGAACGCCCTTCAGTCGCTCTTCAAATTCGCCTCTGAATTTTGTACCAGCAACTAGCGAACCCATATCGAGAGCATAAACTTCAGCACCAATCAGCTGCTTAGGCACTTCGCCTCTCTGAATTTTCAGTGCGAGACCCTCTGCAATAGCGGTTTTGCCAACACCTGGTTCACCAACATAAATAGGATTATTCTTGCGTCGGCGGCAAAGTACTTGAATGGTGCGCTCAACTTCAGCTTCTCGGCCGATTAGCGGATCAATTTTATTGTCTTGCGCTTGAGCAATCAGATCAACGCAAAAGTCTTCTAAAGGATTAGTCTGCCTGCGCGCCCCTTGCTCACCACCAGCAGTGACAGCATCAGAGTCAGAATCGTCAGCAGAGTTGTTTTTTGTGATTCCATGCGAAATATAATTGAGAACATCAAGCCTGGAGATGCCAGCTTGCCCTAACAAATAGACAGCGTAAGAGCGCCTCTCATGAAACATGGCAGCTAACAAATGCCCACTGTCTATGCTTGTTTGACCGGCAGATTGGGCCTGTATTTGCGCTCTTTCAATTGCTCGTTCAAAAGTAGCAGTCTGCTCTGGTAAACCATCTTTACCCTTAGGCAACTGCTCGATTTTGTCTTTGAGATATACCTCTAGCTCACGACTGAGATAACTGACATTGCCACCGCAGTTTTCGATCACTTCGCGGCCAGTCTTTTCTTTAAGCATGGCGTAAAGCAAATGCTCTAAAGTGAGAAATTCATGACGCCGTCGCATGGCCTCGCTATAGGCTTCATTTAGAGTGTTCTGTAATTCACGCGTAATCATTTTTCTTTACTCTTCTCAATCCTTACTCTTCTTCCAAAGAACAGCGTAAGGGAAACTCGTTTGCCTGCGCCAGATCAATTACTTTGTTGACTTTCGCTTCAGCGATTTCAAATGAATAAACACCAGCCACACCCACTCCAGCTTTATGCACAGCCATCATGATGGCGTGCGAATCTATAGAGTTTTTATGAAAAATTGTCTGCAAAATAAAGACCACAAACTCCATGGTCGTAAAGTCATCATTGTGCAGCAAAACTTTATAAAGCGCTGGGCGTTTTGTTTTAGTCTTGGTTTCGGTGGCTACCGCTGTTCCGCCACCTTGTCCCGGCTGGTCAGACATGTTTGAAGTCCTATAAAGTAGGCAAGCTAACAACTGCAAGCTAACAATTGCAAGTTAATAGTTGCAAGTTAATAATAGCAAGTTCACAAACTATAAGACGATGACTACTCTTGTTACAGTAAATACTTGAGTACTCAAGTATTTTGGTTATTAGATTGAAGAATACTGTGACAATCCAAGCTCCCACCATACCAAAACCTGGCCAGAAGCCCGGCTCTACAAGAAAAGCCGTGCAGTGTGCGCTGCTGTCAGCTCTAGGCTTTTCTTTGATGTTTGCCCTCATTAAATTGCTAGGAAAAGGCTACCCCGCGGGCGAAGTCTTATTTTGCCGGAGCTTCTTTGCCTTAATTCCCCTGGTTCCGGTTGTCTTGCGCGAAGGCGGCTTGAAAGTATTCGAGACCAAGCACCCCTATATGCACCTGACGCGTTCACTGGTCGGCCTCAGCTCAGCTTGCCTCTGCATAGAATCGCTCAAGCTCCTGCCCCTTTCAGAAGCAACCACGCTTTTTTATGCAGCGCCTCTAATCACGACTGTTTTGGCGATTTTCACTCTTGGCGAAAAAGTGACCAAGGGTAAGGTGGTGGCAATCATTATTGGCTTCTTGGGCGTGACCTATATGATGCAGCCCCAGCTCTCATCAAGCATTCCCGGCGCGCTCATGGCGTTAATGTCAGCAATTAGTTCAGGCTTTGTCTATATAGAGCTGCGCAAAATGAGTGCCACAGAGAAAAGCATCACAATTGTTGTCTACTTCATGCTGGCCTGCTCAATCGGCGGCCTGCTCTCACTGCCGTTTCAAATGGTTGTACCATCGGCGCACGACGCTCTCATTATGCTCGGCATTGGCGTCATCGGCGGTATGTCCCAGTTAGCCATGACCGATGCCTATCGACACGCACCGGCATCGACAGTAGCACCACTGAGCTTTAGCGCCTTGGTTTGGGCCGCTCTGCTCGATGTTCTGCTCTTCTCAAAACTACCCGGCCAAGCGACCATAGTAGGCACCTGCCTAATTGCCCTTTCTGGAATTTTCGTAGTCAAGCAATCTAATAAAGACTAATTGTTCTTAAATTGGCCCACCAAGGCTGTTTATAAGATTGTCGCAAACTTTAACCCAGTCTTTGTCATCATTTGCCAGAGCGTCTTTTTTGATCTCTAACAATTCGCGCCTAGCCTTGCCTTCATCAAGATCGCTGATGTACTGACTATGGGCTTTGTAGATGCGAGCTTGCATACGGTAGTAGCTCTCAGAGGGAAGACTGTCAGTTAGTGCCACCAGTCGTTTAGACTTTTCCAAGGCATCAGGAAGACGAGATGCTGCTACATCAGCCTCGTACTCACCTGTTAATTTACGCAGCGCAGAAAAATCCACGTTAGAACCGAGGGCACTATAGTAGCCTGCATCAAGCTCACGCATGTAATAGTTTCCATTGGCACGAGAAGCCGACTTGGCCACTTTTCCGTAGTACTTGACCATGTCTAACTTATGCAAACGGGCAGCTGATTGCATCGCCAAACCAGCAGCAATGATCTTATATTCTGGTAGAGCACCAGGAGTCTTATCAGCATCAGTCAAATATAGATCTATTTGCGCCAACACCGCCTCATCTTGCTTGGCTTCATTGAGGGCGGTAAGCTGCTTTAGCCTCTCACCCAATCCGCTCAAAGTGCCAGAATAGGCTGAAGAAGAGGAGCGGTCTGGCTTTAAAGCGACAATCGAACGGCGAAAACGATCTCGAATGGTCTCAGCATTAGCTTTAGCTGATAAGTCACTAGATTGCCCAGAACCAATGCCTGATTTAGAAAGACCCATTCCAGACAAGGAACTGCTTGAGTTGGTACCATCCGCAGAGTTTGCCGCCTTAGCAAAATCATATGGTACTGGCGGCTTGCCACTCAGTTTTAAGTGTTCATCTTTAGCCAGGATTGCCCCGAGAAACGGGCTAATTGCTACCCAAGCAGCACCAGCGATAATGACAGCAATAATCCACTTACCAGAGCTATTGCTAGCCATCGGGGTTGCCTTTTTTGCAGAGTTATCATCAGTAGAATTGTTCACAGTTATCTCCAGAGTTGTCTAATTTTACTGTAATTAGTCAAGGTATTGAGCTGGTGCAGTACCATAGATTTTATGCGCTTGCCAACGAAACCGATAGTAATACTCTGGACATTAGCTCCATGGCCTTTTCTAGCCGCCGGAATCTACTATTTCCATAGCATTGTCTGGTCATTTTTTCTCTACCACGGCTGTTGTTTGCTGCCAGCAATCATCTGGAAACGACAGCATTGGAAGCAACATCTAGCTTTGCCAAGCAGGAAAGACGTGATTATTCTGATCATCTGTTCAATTCTGTTCAGCCTCTTCACTTGGACAACATTACAATTGCTTGGGCCTTACCTGTTCAGCAAAGAACGAGCGCTTGCAAGCCTGACTTACAGGGGCTTTCAGCCAAGTTGGCTTGTACCTCTCAGCATTTATTTTGTGACAGTAAATCCTGTTTTGGAAGAATTATTTTGGCGCGGAGTGGTGCTCAATGAATTAACCGACAATCAAGTGAGCGAGAAACATAGCAAACCATTCTCTCTACCGGTGCTCTGGACCAACCTACTGTTCGCGGCTTGGCACGTACTTGTGATCAGGCTTTTTGTGGCACCGCCATTTATGTATGTCGCTTTCTGCACAGTGATGGCAGTTGGAATTTTCCTCTCGTATCTTTATCGCCGCACCAACTCACTGCTGTTGCCAGCCCTCTGGCACGGGCTAGTCTTTGATCTGGCTGTGGTGATTATTCTTTGGTCAGTAATAAAGTAACTTGGCTTTAGACTTCTCTATCTACAACTACAGATGATGTCCACTTCAACTCGCTGAGAGCTTCATCTAGAGTGAGCTGATGTTTGCGAGCATGATTGATAGCTACGATTGATTGCTCCATCGTAATCTTCTCATCACGCACCAGTACAAGGGCACGTAGAGTGGCATGCAGTGTCGGCTCATCGATAGCACCAGTGACAAGCAAGATCTTGCCGAGCAAAGCTGAGTTGCGGCGAGCATCGCGCAATGCCTTGCGAATATCATTGTCATTGACAATGCCTGCCGCTTTGAGCATTTCGCCAAGCCTGATGCGCTCTTTAACTTCGGTTCCTGTCAAATCAAGCTCGTTGATTGCCCGGGCCAAACTAATATCGCGCTCAGCTACCTGACGCAGAGCTTCTGCCGCTTTCAATGCACTAAGCGAATGGCTGGCAACAATTTCTTGCAGCTTCAAGGCAGTATCAAGAATGCGTTTGCTTATAAAGCCGCCTTCAATCAACATTTGGCCGACCGGAACCTCACGAATGAGACCCATTTCAAGGGCGTTCATCAAATCAGGCTCATTGACCATTCCAGACAAAACTAGAAGCTCTCCCAACTTAACGCGCTGACGGGGTGGTGGCCTATAGAAGCCAAGGTCCATCAGAGATACTTCAATATTGACTTGTCTAAAGCGGCTAGATTTAAGAGCTTGCAAAGACTGCGAGCGAGAAATCTTGCCGTCTCTTACCAAAACCTGGGCTGTCAGAGCGGCTGAAAGCATCTCTTCTGATATGGCAGCGGTCAAAACGAGTATTCGACCAAGAGGCAAACCAGTTTCTTGACTTGTCTTCAAGGCGTCTTGCAGTTGCGGCTTGCCGAGGATATCGGCCTCAACCAACAATTCACCCAACCTAGCAGTGGGGGCCCGCGACTCTTTTATAAAGCCGACATGGGCTAAACACGACTCGAAGTCATTACTGCTTCTTTTGTATAAGTTGAGCGCTTCTCTGGCCTTGTCTAAAGTAATGGCGCCATCTTTAACCAGAGATTGAGCCCATACGGCAGACTCGAGCTCTTTTTCATTAATGTAGCCGCACATCACTAGTACCCGACCAAGGGGAAGGCCGGTTTCGCCATTAAGCTCCATGGCATGCTTCAGCTCTTCGGCGCTGAGTACCCCTGCTTCCATTAATAGCTCGCCCAAACGGTACGAGTTAGGAGATTTGGTGCCTGGTTTCACTTAGTCCTCTTGTTATCCTTGTGTCCTTGATGCCAATTTTGCCAAATAGGCAAAAAAAATCCTTTAGTTAATTACCGCTTGGGTAATGACTAAAGGACATTTTAAGCCAAAACGGCTGGTTTACGAAGAAAATTTACCCCCAGGGGAATTCGAATCCCCGTCGCCTCCGTGAAAGGGAGGTGTCCTAGGCCTCTAGACGATGGGGGCATCAGAGGTGCGGCTTCCCGCAAGCAGGTCGTAGAATAACAAACCCGAAACAATAGTGTCAACAAGAATGAAGAGAGAACTCAAGAATGTAAGCACTCGTAGTACTATTGGAGGCTCCTGAAAACATTCAGGCGGGCACAGTGAGCGGCATCTCGCCTTCAGCAAGCAAACGTAACATGAGTTATTACCGAACCTTCAACAGCTACCTACGCGGAATATTTGGCGAAAGGGTTTATCGCGTCCCTCTCGACGCCGGCTTTACCTGCCCTAATCGGGACGGTACTAAGGTATTTGGCGGCTGCACCTTCTGTGACGAGCGCGGCTCCGGCGCGCCTACAATCAAAACAGCTCTCTCAATCAAGAACCAGCTCGAAACCGGCATCGCTCGTATTCGCAAGCGCTTCAAAGCCAAAAAATTTCTTGCCTACTTCCAGGCTTTCACCAACACCTACGCACCTGAGGGCATCCTCAAAGAACTTTACGACGTAGGACTTGACCACCCCGACGTGGTTGGACTTTGCATCGGTACAAGACCAGATTGCCTCGATGAAAATATTCTCGACTTGTTATCGGTCTATCACGAACGCACTTTCTTGTTTCTAGAAGTAGGCGTGCAAACAATTCACAACCGCACCCTTGAAGCGATCAATCGCGGCCACACTGCAGAAGAATTTTTCGACGCTGTAGAAAGAGCAAAAAAACGCAATTTTCGCCTAGCAACTCACCTGATCTTCGGCCTGCCGGGTGAATCTGAAGCCGACATGATGGAGACTGTAAGGGCAATCGCGCCCCTTAAACTCGACGCCCTCAAGATTCACCAGCTCTGTATTTACAAAGGCACTCCAATGGAGCAGGACTACCTAGCCGGTAACCTTCCTCTACTTGAAGAAGATCAATATGTGCGCCTTGTCGCTGACGCATTAGAGATGATTCCTGAAGAAACAGTGATTATGCGGCTTGTCGCTGAAGGTTCTCGCGATGAAATCATCGCACCAGAATGGTGCTTTGAAAAAGAACGCGTCATGCAAAAAATTGAAGCTGAGTTAGAGCGCCGTGGTACTCGTCAGGGTTCGCGCTATCAAGATTTGGTGAGCAGTGCGGCCCCAATAGTACCGGCATAGTCACCCAACTCAGCGCGCACAAGTTCAGTCTGAAAACTAGGAATACGCAGAGAACGCCTGCGCATTTCAGCTTCTGCTTTTTCAAAATAAAGTGGCATTGCTTCGATGAAGCCACCACCAAGAATAATTCGTTGGGGATTGTAGAAGTTAACTACACTAGCTAAGCCGATGCCCATGATGCAGGCAGCGTGATCAACAGCCCGCACAGCCACTGAATCGCCAAGCTCATAAGCTTGAGCAATCGCTTTAGAGCGCAAGCCACCTTTGGCTGGATCGATCTTGTCACGCAAAATCGAATCGTAACCACGGTTGATATCGAAGATGCAATTGCGGGCCACGGCAGTTCGTGAAGCATAGGTCTCTAAGCAACCAAAGCCTCCGCAACCACAGTCACGGCCATCAGGCACAACGACAATGTGGCCTATTTCACCGGCTGTTCCACTGAAACCATGCAAAATTTCGCCCTTGTAGACGATACCAGAACCAATACCAGTGCCGACAAATATGCAAACGAAATTTTCGCAGTTAAGTCCAGCTCCAAAAGCTCGTTCGCCTATAGTAGCCACTTCTACGTCATTGCCAAGTTTAACTTTGAGACCAAATTGTTGCTGCAGGGGTTCTGCCATGGCAACATCATTGGCACCAATATTGGCCGCGGCCAAGAGAATGCCCCGCTCTCTATCGACCATACCAGCAGCACCAATACCGATACCACTTAGTTTCTTTATGTCGATGCCAGCATCAGCAATAGCTTCGTCAATAACAGAAGCAATGCGCTTAACTAAGTCTTGGCCATCAGCCACTACACGAGTTTTCTTCTTGGCAGAAGCAATCAGTTGTCCCGTAGATAGATTGACTATCCCGGCCATAATTTTGGTGCCGCCCAAGTCAACACCAACTGCTAATTTTTCAGCCACAAAGCCACCTGCAAGATCTATACTGAAGTCTATATATCTAAGTCTATATCTATATTGATTTCTGCTGCAACATCTACTTCTGTTTTGCTAGACTTAGCGCCCTAGCCCCTTGAAAAGACGAGTGGCAAAATCGATTTTCAATTTAGCAGATTTGTTGGTTTTAGGTACGGTCAAATTTGGCGTCATTGGTCGAGCTGCAGCTGCTGAATTAGTGGCGCCCGAACTTGTTGAGCCCGAGTTGACTCGTGCAGCACTAGCTGGAGCGGTCAACTGCCCTAAAGTGAAACTGTGCTCACTAGTAGCAGTGTCTGTTGTCTCTTCGACGAGCGACTCTCGTGGCACGGGAGACTTAAGAATGTCTCTGGCCAAATCTGAAACAGCTGATTCAGGTGCACCAGCTAAAGCATTGTTGTTGGACGGTACCAAAGCTCTTATTTGGTCGAGAGCTTCTTGGGCTGATTGAGACATAGGATGGAGAGCTTTTTCACTTTGATAGGCAGGCAGCATCGATGCAATATCGGCTTGCGGACGATAATTTGAGCCGGTGTAGCCACCAAAGCTGTTGGCACTCGCCACGCCTTGTGCCTTTTCTGCACTAAATAGACCGAGAGCTACAGCCACTCGCCGCTGTGAATCATTAGCATTACGAGTGACTGTGTTGCCATTGACGACCATAGTAGTCGAGCCGCCACCATCTAAATTCATCGCTTCAGTACAGCCGTGCTTAAGGAAGAACTTGGCTACATCATAGAGTGAATGTGGTCCTTCAAAAGTAGCCATGAGCAAGTGATCGTCAGCGGTAATTCCAACAGCCGTGCGCCGAGTAATGTGACTACCAGTCCAGTTGGCCGGGAATTTCTCACCTTTCAAGTCAAAGGCTAACTTGCCGTCTTTCAATAGCAAGGGGCCGCCACTGACAGCCTGGGTTACATTGGTCCACTCTTTAGGAGTGATGTTCCAATCAACACTTACTTTTGCTCCATTGTTATCTTGTAGAGCTGCTAAAGGACTGTCTTTCGAATCAGCGAGGACAAATCCACCAAAAGGAATAGCAATATTCTTGCTATCACTGTCTACGATTTCACCGAAGCTGTTCACGGCAATCAAAGTGCCTTCGTAAGGTAGAGAGACATTCTCGCCCCAACGTCGCGTGTATAGAACGCAGTGAGACCCAGAATGCCTGGGCTGATTCATGTTATTAACCCAAAGGGTCTCGTGGCCTAAAATTGAGGTGTGAAGAATGCCATGCATTGCTACTCGCGCAATGCGAGCATAACCGCCATCGGTAAAGCCCAATGCTACTCTGGTATAAAGCGGCCCTGAAAGCCACTCACCATCGAGCATCAAAGTGCCGAGTGGAGTGCCGTTGCCCTTAAAATAATTAGCATTGATTGCCGCTAAGGCACCGCTATCGCGCACATGATCGTGCACGTCTTTCAAAGAATGGAAGGTTGACGAAGCAGTCATCGGGCGAACTTGAACCGGTGATACAGACATATTGACGTCAAGCAAATTGACGCGAGTACGTCCTCCATAGACCTTGTATAGAACACCAGGCCCGATTGCTCTAACTGATGAGGGAGCAATGCTTGAAGAAATCGAATTAGCGGTGTTGACCACCGCTTTTGGCGCTACTTTAACGGCAGGCTTGGCCTTGACCTTCTCTGCTTCTTTGGCTTTCATCCATGTCAGTTTGGTGTAAGCGCCTGTCTGCACTTTTGTTTTGAGGCGGCGGCCTACAGTTTCAAAGCTACGACCGCGGGCTTTAGCCCGGCGCTGAGCAAGACTGTTGATATTAGTTTGAGGACGATGGCCAGCCATATGCGGCATAACCATAGCAATCAAATGAGGCTTGGCTGAAGTAGCATTACGCTGAGCCAAAGCCGCCTGTACAGTAGTAGAAAGCATGACTAAACTGAGAGCAAGACCAAGGCTAGCACTAACCGAAAGCACCGGCATCGAGCTGCGCTTATCTAATGGCGAGCCATTCAGCAATGGTTTTAATCCTTGAGATTTACTCTTCAATTTATGTGTTTCCAGGTTCGTAAAAGAAAAAAGAACGTAATTGGTAAGTAGGAGAAGCAAAATGCAGGTAGTAACGGTTCAAAATGTCTACAAGCCAGTTTTTTACACTTAGCTAACATATACCCAGTTTTACTACGAATCTCTCTTAGACGCAACTAAGAATCTGCGATTTCCCGCATGTAAAGCGACGCTTGGCCACTCGATATATCCAGAAGGCGACAGAAAGACAGCAGCTAAGCCCCCCAAAGAGGCCATCCGTCCCGCGGTTGTCAGTACCCAGTGCTTCCTACTTTTTTTTCTACTGGCTTGTCATCAGTCTACTTAGTTCAAATAAATCATTCTTCAACGCAGCAACAGTTCGATATCGCTCTTGAGGATCTTTCTGCAAGGCCTTCAAGATGATGCTATCAATCTTATTCAAAACTGGCGCTTCGCCTACTAACTTAGAACTGGGTAGCTCGGGGTCAAGTTTTATATGTTGATACATCAATTCTGGAATGTTGTCAGCATTGAATGGTGGCACACCCACGAGGCACTCGTACATGGTGCACCCCAGCGAATAAATATCAGATGTAGTATCAACCGGCAGGCCCAAGCACTGCTCAGGGCTCATATAGGTAGGGCTTCCACAAACCTCGCCCACGGCCGTGAAGCCTGGATGTCTAGAGTTTTTGATGATCGGCTTGGTCAGTCCAAAATCTACTATTTTAACTCTCTCAAGAGGAGCACCATCGGCTTTAATCATGACATTCTGAGGCTTCAGATCTCGGTGAATCAATCCTTTTCCGTGTGCATAATGAAGACCATCGCTGAGTTGATGAAAAATATCGATGGCCTCGCCCAGTTCTAAGCGATTTAGTGGCTGCTTCTCTAAAACTGTCGCCAAGCTACAACCGTTAATAAAATCCATAATCATGTAGGCAAGGCCATCAGGAGAAATGCCAAAATCGAGAACCGAAATTATGTTTGGGTGATTTAAGGTGCTCACTATCTCAGCTTCATAGCGAAAGCGCTGCACCATTGTCAGATCAAGCATATGTTGACTGTGAATAATTTTGACGGCTACAGGTTTATTCAAAAATTTGTGATGGGCTCTATAAACAGCAGCTCCTGTGCCTTTTCCTACGCGCGAGAGAATCTCATAGGTCTCAACGAAGGTTGAACCGACAAGGTGATCAGGTAGGTCAATTCTAAGCATGAAGCCATCATTGGGGCAACGAATCATACCGGCATGAAATACTTTTTCACAGGCATCGCAAATCATTCCAGCCCCCTGAATCTCTTCAGGTAGCTTGGTTTGAGGAACATTTCGACGAGCAACAACTTCTAGCACAGCAATCTTGTCCATCAATTGCGATTGCAATTCTTTGAATGTATCGCGAGTTAAGTTCAACCTAATTGCCAGTTCTTCCTCTGACAGACCGTCCACCATACCCGTAAGAATTTGGTGTTCAATAGTACTTAATGATTGATATTGATTGGTCTTATCGCTTACTTTAGGTAGCTCTGCAGGTTTAGGTAGATTAGCTTGTTTAGACGAATTAGAAGAATTAGAAGACTTAGATGAACGAGCACTCGGCTGAGTATTGCGCAATTTTGAAGAAAGAGAACCGTCTAACCAAAGATCACCGGAGGTGACAGCCAGCACCGCCAACTGAAACTTTTCTGGGCTAGATTGCTTTAGACAGTATCCATTGGCACCACTCTCTATCGCTTCCAAGACTGTTTCTCTGTCAGATACTGAAGTGAGCATTATAATTTTGGCGTGCGAATTTATTTCTCTGATTTGCTTTACAGCAGAAATTCCGTCCAATATTGGCATGGACACGTCCATGAATACTACTGACGGTGACAACTTAGAGACTAAATCAACCGCTTCTTTACCATTGGTAGCTTCGCCGATAACACTGAAGCCTAGTTTTTTTTCCAACAAAAGACGCAGCCCTAACCTACCGACAGGCTCATCATCAACAATCAAAAAAGTGGTCGAGCGATCAATCACCGGATTTGAAAAATCTGTCACCGCCGCTCCTGTCTAAAGGGCAATAGTAAATTTTGCCCCAGGACCATCTGTAGCGTTACACTGCAGATCACCGCCAAGAGCATGCATAATTTGCTTGGATAAAAAGAGGCCTAGCCCAGAGCCATTAGCATTCTTACGACCTTCAATTGTCTGCCAGAAACGCTGAAAAACTTGCGATTTTTGCTGGTCAGACAGACCGGGGCCAGAGTCTTGAACAGCAATAAACAATTTACCACTGTCAGAAAAAACAGAAACAGATAAATAGCCACCATCTGAAGAAAATTTCAAAGCATTGTCCAACAGATTAACCAAAACTCTTCGCAAGAGAATACTATCTGTAAGAGCCAGTGGCAAACCTACAGGAATTTCAACTTGAAGATCAATATTCTTTTCGGCTATCAGAAAGGAAAACTCGTCAAGACAATTTCTAATCAGTTCAGCGATATCTACAGGCTCGACTTCGGGCAGCAGGGCGCCAGAGTCGTGGCGATAGACATCAAGCACGTTGCGAATCATACGCAGCATGTTTTTATTGGTTGTCACTAACTGCTTGAAGATATTGGGATACTGGTCAAGCTCAATATCGCCGTTAGCAAGAAACTCTAAAATTCTAGTTGAGCCTAGTAACGGATTTTTTAAATCATGGGTCAGAGATGCCACAAAATCTTCCCGTTGATGCATCATCGCTATCAACGATTGATTAGCTTCTTCGAGCTCGGCCTTTCTACTTTCCAAAAAGTTATTAGTTTCAGTTAGCTGATTAGCTCTTTGAGTTAGTTCGACAGCTGCAAGAGCCAATTGAGCTGTTCGTTCAGCAAGTTCGAGATTCTTAATTTCACCCAGAGCAACACTTACCGAAAGGTTACTATGGGCAGCCTTTTGCAGACGAGTTTGCTCAACCACCTCTAGCTCTAAGTCAGAAACTTTTTGATTGCTTTTGACTAGGAGCCTGATCTAAAAGTCCTGTGCGGGTTGAAAACGGGCGCCTGTCAGCTTGAGTAAGCTTGGGAGAATGTTAAGCATATCGAAATTCAAAAGTGATACTGAATACGGTGTCAATAGTTGAAAAACTCTTTCATTT
>JBBRMD010000030.1:0-64086 GCA_038231015.1 Candidatus Obscuribacterales bacterium | reverse complement strand
TTTTTCTTACATCTGGATCCGGCGTTAGATTTAAAACGCCTTTTTCTTACATCCGAATCCAGCGTTAGATTTAAAACGCCTTTTTCTTACATCCGGATCCGGCGTTAGATTTAAAACGCCTTTTTCTTACATCCGAATCCAGCGTTAGATTTAAAACGCCTTTTTCTTACATCCGGTTCCGGCGTTAGATTTAAAACGCCTTTTTCTTACAATCGCCAGACTCAAACAGATTGAGGCGCAGACAGAGCTTTCAGCGCAAATCGCACAAGCTCTTCGGCACTGTCTGATTCCAAATTCTTCTCTTTCGCTTTCTTCAATGCAGCGTGAATCTCAGTAGCCGTATATCCAAGGTTGGCTAAGATCTCAGTTACTTCTTCAAATACAGCTGATTTCCCGGTGAATGGCTCTAGTGGCTTACTACCAAGGGTCTGAGAAAATTCTTCAATCTTGGTTTTAAGCTCCAGAATTATTCGCTGGGCTACTTTTGCTCCAACTCCCGGAGCCTGCGAAATCATCTTTTGATTCTCGCTAAGGACAGCCTCTACAAGAGTTTCTATCCCGAGGGTGCCAACAAGGCCGAGGGCAAGCTTAGGACCAATCCCTGTCACTGACTGCAGCAAGTTAAAAAGCTGGCGCTCACTAATGTCTCTAAAGCCGAATATTGTCCATTCAGTTTCACGAATAGCTACAGAAGTGTAGACAGTGACTCTATCGCCTATCTGGCCGAGCAGTAGCAAAGCCGAATGAGCAACAGAAAGCTCATAACCGACATCGTTGACATCAAGAACCAAGCGGTCAACTGGACCACCGGAAATCTCTTTGCTAACGATAACGCCTTTTAAATATGCCAGCATTGCAAATAGCTTTCCTTAACCTATGCCATCATCAGTGGTGCCTGACCTTGCGGCTGCAGGCAATTCTATTCAGCCATTAAGGTCATGTTGCCGCCACTGCTGTGGGCGTGCTCTACAGCCGCGCGACCATGCGACATGAGCAGCTTGCCTTCATCGTCCATATGTTTTGCAAACTGACAAATACCAACCGAAACAGTGACAGCCTTAGACTCTGCACCTATTGTTAGAACCGAAGCAGCTACTGAAGTACGCAGCCGTTCTGCCACCTCAATAGCTCCTTCTTTAGTAGTACAAGTAAGAACTACCGTGAACTCAGAAGTATTAGTGCGCACCACAATATCAGACTCGCGCATCTGCTTGGCAACAATTTGAGCTACTTGGCTCACGACAGTGTCGTATCCTTCAGCACCCATCGATTTAGAAAGTTCTTGGTGATGGTCGATTTCCAGAATAACCAGAGAAAACGGCACGCTGTAGCGCTTCGCTTGGCGAATGCCGATTTGCATAAATTCATCCAAATAGCGACTACTTTTAAGCTCGGTCAGCGCGTCAGTCAATGAAAGCTCTTTTAGCTGGGCCTCTTTACGTCTAAGTTCATCACGCAGAGCTTTCTCTTTGAGAACGCTCTTAACTCGTGACAACAATTCATTGGCTTCAACAGGTTTGAAGAGAATGTCTTCGTTACTGGCCCCATCGCCAGAAAATGTCGGCAATGGCTTGTCGCGTGCGGCTAAGAAGACAATCGGGATAGCAGAGGTCTTATCATCAGCGCGCAGGCGGTTATAAACTTCGATGCCACCCATTAGGGGCATGTGCAAATCTAAAATGATGGCGTCAGGGGTACGAACCTTGCACGCAGCAATGGCTTTGAAACCGTCATTGGCAATACTGGCTGCATAGCCAGCCTTTTTGAGCACCTCACTCAGAAGAGTGGTGATTGATTGCTCATCGTCTACGACCAATATAGTGTTGCTTTTCACGTTCAGATTCTAGTAAACAGGAATGCCCGAACCTTGATAATAGCTGGTTGACTCCAATTCAACAACTTATGAAGGCCAGTTGTTTTGAATTGTTGGAATTTTCAACCTATCGTCGTCGAAAGCACACCCAGCTTCAATCAAGGCAATATTAGCCGCCACAACCTCAGAGCAGGCAGATAGTTCAAGACCGGCACAGGTGGGAAGATAGGCAGTCAAACGGGCATTTCCTCGAACAAACAATTTAAGGGCTCCCTTGACATTATTTCGCCGCAAATGATAGAGACCCACGGCTATTTGAATAATTCCTTGAATCAACTGCTTGTGGCCAACATCAGTCGTTAGAGTTTGCCAATACTCTTCTAAAGTCTCATGACATTCATAGAATTCTTGGCGGTTGAACTCGGCGATACCCAAATGAAAGGTTGGCGACTCAATCTTCATAACTAAGTTAACTTTGCCACAATCAATACAGTAGCAGTACTGGCGATATTGGCCAGTTCAGCTCGCGCTAAAGTGAGCACCTGCTCTTGGTCTAGGAGACCAGACAAGTCAACAATTTTGGCACCGAGCAATAAAATCATACTAGGAATAGTCTTGCCTGCATCGCCCCAGCTAGCATGCGCTTCTATCAAACTGGCTAGAGCGGCTTCAGCTTCTTCTTTCAAAGCTGCCTTAGCATCGCCATTTGCCGCTTGGAGACGCACTATTCCTTCTCTATCGACAATGCGCAATGCTTTTTTTTGTGAGGCAAAATAATCGAAGAAAGCGCTAGTCGTCTTGCGAGAAGCTCCATAGACAGTAAAGTAATCATTACCACAAATTTCGTGTACATCAGGAGTCGACACACGCATAGACTCAGCCACAAGCGCCACTCGCTCTTCGCGAGTTAGTGCTACTTTAGCCGAAGCAGTCGCCAGCCTGGTAGCACCACTAGCAGTGGCACGAACAACAGAGGTCTTGCTGTCAATCTCCACATGAACTTCAATTGTGCCAGCGTCTGCACCCATTTTGTGCACAGCATCAAATACTTCTTGGCGCATCGCTAAAATTGTTTCGCTAGCATGAGAAGGATTAGCGACCTGTCTCTCCACTGTCTCTCGAATTAAAGCCATCGCTACACCAATAGCCGAAATTACATCGGCATGTTCGGCCAAGCTAAAGCGCAGATTCATTTCTTTAGCAACAAATGGCACTATGGCAGCAGCTCCACCTCCGCCACCAATCAAGTCGACCAAATCGGCGTCTAACTTGTGCTCGGCAATCAGCTTTTTGACGACCGGTATGCACTGAGCAGCAGCTAACTTTTGAATACGGGTGGCTAAATCAAGTGAGACTTGCTTTCGATCATCACTATCATTCTTATTCAAATGCTTTGCAAGTGCCGAAAAAGCTTGACCAATAGTTTCTAAATTACCACTGGCGCAATTGCCTTCGGGCACCAGTCCAAGCAAGTTAGCGGCGCATGTTGGAGTAATGCTGACTGTTGGCTGGCTATCTCCCGGACGGCTCAAAGCTAGATAATCAGAGGGATCTTTCATAAGTGGATTGATAGTCGAAACTTTAAACTCGCCAGTTGAAAGAGCATCACTAAATGAAGCGTAACCCAGATTAGCAATATGAGCGCTGCGCGGCCCTACCTCAAAAATCTCACCAGAAGCTTTGGTCGAGAGTCGACTGAGAGACCCCCCAGCCACGCCCACCGTGCGCACATCGAGCGTGCGCATATAAATTCGATGGCCACCAATTTCGGCTGATCTTATCAATGCTCGTCCATTGGCAATGGCGGAGATATCGGTGCTAGTGCCGCCAACTTCAAGAAAAACCCCATCAGAGATACGCAAGAACATCATTGCCGCTGCTACCCCTGCGGCCGGCCCAGAAAGAATAGACAAGATCGGCCTCTTGCGCATGGCATCAATGTCCATCACGCCGCCATCTGACCGCATAATCATAATTGGCGCACTTATTCCGGCTTCTCTTACGCTGCGCTCTGTCAGATCGGCGCTCTCTATCATTTTCGGCAAAATACCAGCATTAATCGCTGCTGTACGAGTTCTTACCTTGAGACCATAGAGCTGACTAACTTCAGAACCAGAAGTAGCGAGAATGCCTAACTCTTGCGCCACGCGCAGAACCAACTGTTCATTATCAGGTTGATCTGGCGCAAAAGCCTCACTGGCAGCAATTGCAGTGCAACCAAGTTCTTTTAATTCAAGAATGGTTTTACGCACTAGATCTTCGCTCACTGTTTGAGAATTCAAAAATCTTTGAGTAGTTTCTAAGAAACAACCAGCAGCAACTGGTATGCGACCCAACTTAGTTGAAGCATTAGCTAGAAGGGCATTAGCACCAGTTCCCATTCCAATGATACCGACATGAGCCAAATCACCTTCAAGAAGTGCATTGGTGGCTTGAGTGGTGCTATGAGCGATGAAACTAACAGCATTCGGAGCAATCTCGGCAGACTCAAGCAAGAGATGTAAGGCCTCGACAATTCCTTTGGCTACGCCTTCTTTAGCCCGATGGCTAGTGGGCACCATAGCTTTCGCCACCAAAGCAGAACTTCCAGCATCGATCGCCACAGCGTGGGTAAAGGTGCCACCCACATCAATACCAATGCGATATGAGCGAACTTCACCAGAAACCCCTTGAGCGGTCGCAGCGAAACGCTCGACTCGGCGAGCAGTCTTAGAGCTATTTTCGGGTTTTTCGTTGTCTTGTTTTTCGCTTTCGCTTTCGCTTTTTTCGTTTTGGTTTCTTTCTACCATGGCACAAATCCTTTGGCCACCGAAAGGCTCAGGCCAAGAATGACAGCCAACCACGCATACGGAATTGTCTTACGTAAAATAGCTTGGGTGTCCACGCCGAGATAAGTAGCAATCCAGATATTCTGCGTATTCGTTGGATCACAGACACCTTGTATTTGGCCCACCGACATCAGCATGCCCATAATTGCCTGAGAAGAAAGAGAGGTTACTTTCCCCATCAAAGATACTAAGCCGCTACCCATGCCCCAAAGACTAAGAGGGCCGCGATAGAGAGCCAGTGGAGAAATGAGAGCGAAAACCAACACATACGACAGCGCACTGGTCGGCACTACTATCTTGATTATTGGCGCAATAGCATCACTAACATTGGGGTTCATTACAGCCACGATCAGCATACCGATGCCCATCATCAAAAGCACAGCCGGTATGACGTTGGCCACGCCGTCTATTATTGAGCGCGTCAGGAGGTTGATAGATTGAGCGCTCCAAGTAGTAAGTACACCATAAACTAGGCCCAGCATAAATGAGGGAATAATCTCCCAGCGAAAGACCAGCACGAATAACAGAGGAATGATTGGCGTAAGAAGAGCGATACCAGGCAGATCTGTGCTCTTTTTCAACTGGCGCACTAATGCAAAAACACTCAGTAAAACCAAGCTCACACCTGCCACCAAATACGATGCCTCTAAAGGTTCCTTTGATGCCACCCCAGCAGGGGTAAATTGATTTACAAGAGGATAGAGACCACCCAGCAGAACAGCTCCTAAAGCAAGAAACTTGAGATTTCGTTTGTCTCTAAGCTCAATAGCTAAAAAGAGCAATACAACAAATGAAAGTATCAAAGCGAAAGGGACAACAAAAGAAACAATAGTTGGTTGCTCAACTTTGAGCACATCAGTATAGAGTTGCCAGTTAGTTAGGTTGAACATTCCGCCGAGCGAAATACCAAATAGAAATAGTCCTGCTGCGGCTAAAGCTGGAATTCCGAGCGAGAGCATGACTGGCAAAATAATAGTGCCCACCATGATTACAGCTCCCAGACCGCCTAAGGTAGAAAACAAAAGTGCAGTGACGCCAGTGAGTAACAAGCCAAGCAAATATGGATTGTCACCGGCAAATTCCGCAACCCAGCGCACCAAGGCGCGGGCCATACCGTGTTTGTTCATCAACTCAGCAAGCATGGCACCAAACATGGTGGTGGTATAAGCACTGTGCAGTTTTAGCGAACCTGCACTCAATACATCTTTAACAATCAATTTAGGCTCAACGCCACCAATTAAGGCAATGGCGAAAGCCATCAGAGGCAATGCCAAAAGGGCAGATATGCGCCTGGCATACATAAACATAGCCATGACCAGAAAAACTGCCAGGCATAGTATTCCAGTGAGCATGGAGACTTGAATATTCCTCGACTGAACTTGTAGGGGTAATCTAGCAACTTATCTGTCTATTAATCAAGCTTGACTCGCTATTTATCAAACTTAGCGACATTGCTGGGGCAATTTCACACCAGCAAATTGACTCAAAACTCATCGGCGATATTCCTTTTATATAGAAGTGACCTCCATCAAATTTTCGGCAAAATTCTTGCGGAAAAATCTGCTGTGCAAAATTCTGCCAACATCCTCCTTATTTGAGCACCAAAAATTCTATTCAAAGTCTGCAAAGGCTGCATAACTGCACCGGCGCCAATTTAATCTGACCGTCTCACAAATCCATGGGAGGACTACGAGGTGATGGGGATTTTCCCCAATCGACTTGCACTTGGCAGCAGCATAAGATGCCTCTCATCAACCCCTGATCCAAATCTCTGCTAGTCAACGGCTCAAGCCGAACCCCATTTTTCTTGGAGAACCCTCAATGCCAGAGCTGAGCCAAAGTCTCAATCAAAGAACAGACTTCACCCAAGGTGGAGGCGATGCGGCGACGAACAACTCCATAGATCATGAATCTCGCTCAAGGCTGGCTTTAGATAGCCTAAATATGAAGGGTGACAATCCTGTAAGCGGAACCATACGAGCTACAACGGTCCTGGCTGGCGGCCTCATGGACGGTATGGTGAACGGCGCAACCAACGCCGCCGACAACAAAATAGCCACTGCAACAACAGTGGCTGAGAGTTTCGCTGTCGGTCTAGGACTCAGTGCCGTAAGTAAAATGGGTAAATTCGGCGCACCGGTTGCAGCAGCTGCTGGACTAGGAATGGGCGCCGCTTGGGTCTACAGTGAATTTAGCGCCGGGCGACCACAAGCCACTATGGGAGCAGTTTCAGATGCCTACCATTCGGGGGCGCACCTTGAAGCCAACAGGCAGCAAGTGGCAGCCAATGGCGGCGCCATCTTATTTGACGCCACACTAGTTGGTCTCTCAGGCGGTCTCGGCATGAAGACCGGCATGGCCCTTAAACCAAACTGGCATGTTGATGCCATCGCCACAAGCAGAACTCAATTCGCAAAAGCTTCCGAATATTTAGGCAAAGATCATCTCAGTGGCCTGCAACGCAGTTTCGCCGGTAAAGAAGTAAAACCAAGCGATATTGGCGGCGGCATATTCGACCAAGTTAAAGAGATCGTCAATACTAAACCGAAAAGCACAGGTTCTTTTGCCGACCTTCAAGCACAGCTGAAAAAATCACAACTGGGTGATGACACTCATTTAGTTGTAGCGAAAGAAAAGCTCACTGGCATTCATCAAGAGAACTTGGGCCTAGCTTCAAAAGAGACCCAACTCTCTGGAAAACTAACTAGACAAGTTCAAGAAAGAGAAGCACTCAATGGCCCTCTTCCAGAAAAAGCTCAGTTGACTCGCGCCCAAGAAAATCTTAAGAGCACTGAAGAAATTGGCCGCACCATAAACAGCAAGCGCCAAGAGCATGATCGGCTCTTCCAAGAAAGGGAACAAGCACGAGGCCTGATCAAAGAAGAACGCACGCCAGAAGGTGGTATCACTGCTGAGAAGCGAGCATTCGACGCCAAGAACCAAGAGTTCCGTGAAGCTAAAGCGGCCTTCGACGAAGCCAAAGCAATGGGTGGCAGCGAAGCTGTTGGCCGTGCCAAAGAAAGAGTAACTGATGCTCAAACAGCTCTAACTGCAGCTGAACAAGCTAGACCAGGAAAGCTTGCGGCAGTTGAACAAGAAATAAAAGCCACTGAAGGCGAAATATCAGCAATCCAGCAGCAACGTCAGACTTTGTCAGTATCAGCCGAAGAGCTAGTCAAACTGCACAAAGACAGAATGAGCGCTCTAGAAGCGGACCCTAGTCTAAAAATTGCTCACGAAAAACCAGTAGTGGTAAAGCCTGCAGCCGTCAAAGAAGTAGTTCAAGAACCAGTTGCTATCAAAGAACCAGTTAAAGATGCTTCCTCTGCTCCAGCGACCAAAGAAGTCACTGCCAACACCAACACACCAGGTGGCGAAACTGGCGCTCGCAATCTTATAAAAGAAGCACTAGAACAGCCAGTGGCAGAGGCACCGCCGACTAGAGTTGAGACTGTCAGAGTTGAGCCTGTTCGCGTTGAGCCAACTCGTGTTGAAAGCAGCCAACCAGAAGCAGCAAAAGCACCAAACCCAGTCGATAAGCCAGTAGTTGAGACTGTCAAAGTGAGCCAACAGCTTGCTGATGCTAAAGTTAGCGCAGAAGGGGTAGTTCGCGCTAACCAGCTATTCAGAGAAATCGAAGCCAGCCGACGCACGGTCAGTGATATCGATAGCGGTGCTTACCGAGGCAGACCGAGCGAGAACCTCGCTGAAACCAGAGCTAAAGCCGAACAAAATGCCATTCGAGTGCAAGAGCAACTTGGCAATGAGCGCGCACCATCCTACACTCGTGCCCTCAAAGTTGTCGGCGAATATGCAAAGGCCGCCTCCAAAGAGTTGGCTCAAATACCTGATGCTGGCAAGCGTGGACAAGTAGCGAGTGAGGCAGTAGCTCAGTTAGAAGGCATGATGAACAATCTGCCAAATTCATACAAGGGCTATCGCGAAAAACTAAGCGATCTGCGCGAACCAGGGCGTGGCATCAATACTGGCTCACCAGAAAGAAGACTCTCCGAAATTCAAGAACACCTCGAAGCAAAAACCAGACTATTAGACGAATTGAGAAACAAGCAACTGCACGACCTAGCTGAACAACAACCTGTTCTCAAAGAAATCTTAGATCGCCAAAGAGACGGCAGACTGCCAGAAGACGGCACCATTGTGCTCTTCGGCAAAAATGGTCGCTACATCAACCAGCCAAATACTCGCTCACCACACTTCATTGAAGTATCACGCCTAAATGAATCGGGAGTAGGCGCTGACGGAGGCGGATTCAATCGCTTTACCGCCAATGCTGCCGATATCGACGGCATGGTTGTTTTGAGACCAGTCTACGAAAACGGAGTCAAAGTGCAACTTCCAAGCAAAGGCAATGGTAGACCAGTCTTCAAAAAGATGGTAGCTGAAGTGTTCGGCAATACTCCGCCAGAAATTACAGTGAACGATAATTTCGTCAAAATTCTCGAGCGTTTCGGACCCGAAAGACAAAGACCAGGCAACTAAGAACCAGCGGCTCCAGCCAATGATCGAGGTGATGGCTTAGAACTGCCAAGGGCTCCAGGCAAAACTTCATCGCTAACGCTTACTGCCACGCTTTGGGCTATCGCAGCAGGATTCAGAGCAGAGTAAATAGTATTGGTGTCTCGGACAATGGCTGCCAGAGTAGATGGTTCAATTGCTTGAGCCGCATCTGAAACCGATTTGTCTGGTGTGCAATGGCTTTCGATTATCAAACCGTCGGCACCGCAGGCAATGGCAGCACGAGACATCGGCGCAATCAGATCACGCTTGCCTACAGCATGCGAAGGATCAACTAAAACAGGCAGGCTAGTCAAAGATTTGATCACGGCGACAGCCGACAGGTCAAGAGTATTGCGAGTACGATTCTCAAATGTACGAATACCGCGCTCACACAAGATCACTTGCAAGTTGCCTTCTAGCAAAATATATTCGGCTGCCTGTAGAAGCTCGTCGATAGTTGCCGACAAGCCACGCTTAAGAAGCACAGGCTTAGGTTGGCGACCGAGTTCTTTAAGCAACTCATAGTTGTACATATTGCGGGCGCCGACCTGAAAAACGTCTAAGTAGGGAGCCGATGGCTCGATTTGTTCTATGGAAACCACTTCGCTGACCACAGGCAAACCAGCCTGCAAGCCAGCTTCTCTCATGTACTTGAGGCCATCTAAGCCCAAACCCTGAAAGTCATAAGCTGAGGTGCGCGGTTTGTAGGCACCACCACGAAGAGCAACAGCTCCAGCAGCTTTCACTTCGCTAGCTAACTCCAAAATCTGGTCGCGTCCTTCAATAGCGCAAGGGCCAGAAATGACTATGGGCGGCAGGCCTCCGCCTAACTGAACCAAGCCGGAGTTTGACGAAGGTGACGAAATAGTAACTATAGTCTGGGCGAAATCTTTTGCTAAGGGGCTGCGATTGCTTAAGCGAACGACTTTTTGCACTCCATCCATTTGGCTGAATACATGACCCGGCAAACTATCGGTGTCAGAAGTTATGACCAACAGAGTAGTCTTGGTACATTTAACTAAGGTATTCTCTAAACCGCGACCGAGAAGATTCTGACGAATCTCGTCAATTACCTTTTCGCTAGCGTTGCCCAGTGACAGAATCATGAAGCTCTCCTTGCATTTCGAAATCTTCGCACAGTTTGTCAAGAATCTTTCTTAGACTCACTTACTGTAAGCTCGTAAGACCACGTTCATCCTCATTTGAGAGCGACGAGAAACAGCCAAGAGCCTTCCACCGTGGGCGATTGACTAGGTGAGCAAAATGCAACGAAGAAGACTAAATAGCGCTTAATGTAATGTAAACTTCTCATATCTTTGAGTTGCTAGCAGCACCGCGATATCAGCCCAGACAATCACAAAGCAACCGGACAAACTCCAACTTGAATCAAGCATCAGACTCTAAACGCCCTATATTTGTCAGCCCCCAGACCCTTGGCCGCTTCTTTCAAGCTGCCTGGTGGCGGCATAATTGGCGTTTTGCCGTGGCCTTCGTACCATTCTTCAAAGCACCGGTGATTCTCTCGACCCTCGGCGGAATCATCATGATCACTTGCTTCGGCTTTCTTGCACGAATCAATGTGAAGGGAACGATTGACGGCAACGTCCTCATTCCCACCCTAATTGGCAGCAGCGCAGGCATGATTATAACGGGCATCCTATTGCTTGTATCTATTTTTATCGGCCTCATTCGCATAGCAGGCTTTACTAGAGCCTTTTTGCGCTGCCCATATGACCCGTCATCCGAAGCGTCGGCGGTCACCATCAAAAGTTATTTAGAAGAAGGGTTGGCAGCCGTGAGAAGCCACAAGATGCTTCTCAGCAAAAGCTGGCTCGTTTGCTCAATCATTATGATTCCCCTGATATTTGTCTGGTGCGCTGCTTCATTTATGGTGGTCGGTCTCACTCCAGAAATAGTGAAAGAACTTCACCTCGCTCCAGAAGTTCTCAGTCTGCGCTTTGGCGCCATGGCGACCTTAGCAATTGTCGGCCTCATGCTATCTAACTATTCAATTACCATATTAGCCGTCTCAACCATGCTTGATCGCAGTGTCAAAGAAGCCTCGATAGAATCGCTCTGGCTTGCTATAACTACATCTCCAGTCTTAAGTGTTGTTTCGCTATTAGCGTTTGTAGCGTCGACAGCAATCACGACGCCATATGCCGCAATGGAATTAGTTAGGCCAGCCCTACAGACTGGCGTCCCCCTCACTTTCAATCCATTGTCTTACGTTAGCGAAATATGGCAGGGAATATCCGGTCTGATTGTCATTCCAATGTGCACAGCTATGCTATGCGAAGTTGTGCGGGACAGTGTAGTAATTACTGAAAGTAGGAAAAGTGGTGCTGACAAAAATTAAAGCAGACCTTGTCGACATCATTTTCGACGCCAATGGCCGCACAAGCAAATTAGTTGATCGCATACGCTTGGCTCAAAGAATTGACTTTGTACTAGCATTAGCCGGTAGCGAAGTGAGTGACAGCGAGGGCATATCGGCTGCCGGGAGTAGCCCTGAACTTCGCCGTTTAACGCCGGCCATTGATGCCGATGCACTGCTTTCGCATTTGTCAGACCAACAAAAATTGCCAGTATCACCTAAAGGAATAACATCACCGGTGGTGCTGACACGGGCTGCCCTAAGTTTGATACCACACCTTACAACAGTAGTTGATTGCGGTAGTTTTAGCAGCCCTCATATTGATCATCTCAAGGTCGGTAACGAGCCTGGCAAAGCGATTGTTTCTGGTCAAGCCCTTCGTCCAGAAATAGTAGAGCAACTGTTTCAAGCTGGCTCGAAACTGGCCGATGATTTAGCGACAAGTGAAAGTACAAGAAGCTGTAATATCTCAAGCAATAGCGATGAAAGCCTGATAGTTCTGTCAGAATGTGTGCCGGGAGGCACCACCACAGCCCAAGCCATTTTCATGGCCCTCGGTATAGAAGCCGAAAATTTACTGTCTAGTAGTATGCCAGAGGGCAATCATGAAGCAAAAATTGCCATGGCCAAAACTGGCATCAGCAAAGCTGCAGAGCGACTCGGTTTAGAAAAGTCGGACCTCACAAGCTATTTCAGAAGTAATCCACTAGCTGCCATTGCTGCAGTCGGCGACCCCATGCAAGCTTTTGCTGCTGGTTTCATTTCACGCCGCCACGGCAAAAATGAAAATGATAAGGAAGAAGACGGCAAAACTGACAGCAACATCACTATTCTGGCCGGCGGCTCTCAGATGCTTGCCGTCTATGCTTTGGCCAAACTACTAGCAAGCAACGAAGGGCTAGAACTTAGTAACCTGCTAGTGGCAACAACCAAATGGGTGGCCCACGATAAATGGGCTCAAACCACTAAACTAGCCACACTGGTAGACGCACCTTTTGTTGCTTGCAATTTCGCCTTAAGCGAATCGTGCCACGCTGGTCTCAGGGCCTACGAAGAAGGCCACGTCAAAGAAGGGGTCGGAGCAGGAGCGACAATACTGCTAGCTAACATATTGGCGCGCGTTGAAGAAGCAACAATTTTGCAAACCATCGATAGCTTTTATACAGTGCTAACTTAAATTAGCTACAAACCTGATTGCGTCCAGCTTCTTTGGCTTGTCTCAAGGCAATCTTAGCGTCGCGCAAAATAGTCTCAGGATTTAAATCTTCCATGTTGAAGTTGGCGCAACCAACCGAAACAGTCACTTTCGGCCCCTTGCGACCATTCTCTTGGCCAAAGCTGGCGAACTCCATCTCAGAGCGCACCTTTTCTCCCAATACTCGCGTACCGGCTAAATCGGTATTAGGCAAAACAACAGCAAACTGGTCGCCACCATAGCGTGCGATTAAGTCGCTAGAGCGGGTGATTTGCAAGAGCTTGTTAGCAACAGTGTTGAGAACTGAATCTCCTATTTCATAGCCATGCTCTTCGTTGATTTTGGCAAAATTATCTACATCAATAATAGCCATGCCGACAGGCAATCGTTGGCGGAACGAAAAGAGCAATTGCTGCTGCAAGAAACCCACCAGAAACTCTAGATTATACAAACCAGTGAGCGAGTCGATTGCAGCTCTATATGCTTCGCGAGAATGCAATTCTTCAATCTCTTGTTTTGCAAGTAGTAGTTGAATTACTGGCTTCAACTCTTGCTTCAAGACGCCCATGAAAGCCCGAGCACCAGGCGAGAAAGCATTTTTCTCAGCACTAGCGAAAACAAGAGCACCAAGACCTTGTTTTTCAGAGGCAACAGTCAACACTTCTACTGTCGCCAAATTTCTCGCGGCAGTTACGTTGTCTTTGATCAATTCGCCACGTAGTTCAACCTTGAGATCAGCAGGCAATTTTAGCTGTTTGAGTAAGCTAGCAATCATGGGGTCATAAGCATCTTGTGAGACATTGCCTTTTACTTGAATGGCCGCCCATGGCGAATTGACATCAGCAATGACAATACCGATCAAATCAGGCTGGAAGATTTCACCAATGAAAGTAAAAAAGGCCTCAAGAAACTGGCTGCGGGGCTCAACAAGAGCGGTAAGAGTTCGTGCCGTGCGGTTGACAGCGCGCTCTAAAATTAAATCATTGAGCAAGCTTGAATAACTCTCGACCAGATTATTCGACGAAAATCCTTCAGATGGCACCAAGACTCCCCGACCACTAGATTTTTCCCAGCCAGCCAGGCGAGCATTCTCGGCCAAATCACGAATCATTCGAGCAACTTTCGTAGGCTCCTTGAGATCCTCTTCACCCACGACAACGTCTGGGCGAGCAGCTTTGATCCAAAAATCATCGGTAGCGGTTTCGCCGCTGAAGAAAAGAACGACGGGCAACTGGCTTACGACTTCAGACGATTTAATTAAACTTGCCAACTGATAGCCGCTCAAGTCACTGACTTTGGTCGCGGCCACCACAATGTCGGCGCCATCACTGGCCAATTCATCTAATGCATCAAAGCCACCGCCGCAAAAGACAATAGTCAGGCCTTCATCTTTGAGAGCTTGCCGCAGTTTAGGGCTAGAGCTTCGCGAATCCTCTACGTAGATTACCTTGATATCCGCCACGATTTGTTTCCTACAGGTCAGTGAATTCTAATTACTGAATACTCTACCGCAATCTGCAGCGCACAAGCGCACTCGGGCGCACGCTAGGCCATGATCAAGAGCTTAAGGCCGGTCAAGAGGCAGTTTCAGATGCTATGATCAGCAATTGAGCGTTTAACTATTATCGTCAAACGGTAGAAATTGCGACTTGACCGAATTATCAGGTGAACAATGTTGACAGCCACGACACTGAAAGACTTGCCATTAGGATTTAGACTAACTGAAGATCAGCAGTTAATCAAAGAAACCGTAAGAGAGCTAGCCCAAGCTGAATTTGCTCCCAGAGCAGCTGAAGTAGACCGCAATCACCGTTTCCCACGTGAAAACTGGGACCTTTTAGCTCAGTCAGATCTCTGTGGTCTGCCGTTTCCTGAAGAATACGGCGGAGCGGGTATGGATCACGTTTCATACAGCACTGTCGTCGAAGAGTTAGGCAGCGCTTGTGCCACCACATCGGTGCTCTATTCAGCCCACGTCTCCCTCTGTGCCACACCAATTTATATCTTCGGTACAGAAGAACAGAAACAGCGCTTTTTACCCCCCATGTGCCAAGGCAAAAAGATGGGCGCTTTTGCTCTTTCTGAACCCGATTCTGGCTCAGACTCAGCTGCTGCAAAGTGCATGGCCATTCGCAAAGGCGACCAGTTTATTCTCAATGGCTCCAAAAACTGGATTACTAACGGCGTAGAAGCTGACTACTACTTAGTCATTGCCCAAACCGATCAAGCTCTTAAGCACAAAGGCTTAGTCGCCCTTATTGTTGAAAAAGGTTCACCTGGGTTCACTTTCGGCAAGCTCGAAGACAAGCTCGGCATCAAAGGCTCTTCTACTTGCCAAATTAATTTTGAAGACACACCAGTTCCTGTAGCCAACATGCTGGGTGCTGAAAGCGACGGCTTTAAAGTGTCAATGGTCACCTTGGATGGTGGCAGAATTGGTATCGCATCACAAGCAGTTGGTATCGCTCAAGGCGCCTGGGATCACGCTTTCAAATACAGCAAAGAACGAGTTGCCTTCAACAAAACCATCAATCAATTTCAGGCTATTCAATTTATGTTCGCCGAAATGCAAACCGAAATTGATGCCGCTCGACTACTAACTTACAATGCTTGCGTCGCTCAAGATCGCGGCGACAAGTTCACCAAGTTGGCAGCTCAAGCTAAGCTTTATGCCTCTGAAGTAGCAATGAGAAGTACTGTAAAATGTGTTCAAATCTTTGGTGGATACGGTTTCGTCACCGACTATCCAGTGGAACGTTATATGCGTGACGCCAAAATCACTGAAATCTATGAAGGCACTTCCGAAATTCAACGCCTGGTCATCGCTCAAAACGTATTGAAAGGACTATAAATCATGTCGTGGCAACCACCTCCCGCTCCAAACCCTAACCAAGGCGGCGGCAACAATCCCAACTCCGGCCCTATCGGTAAGAACTTCAAAGAAATTAGCTACTACGAGCTTTTGCAAGTAGATAGAGATGCCCACCCAACTATTATTCGTTATGCCTACCGGTTCTTGGCAGCGATGTATCACCCGGACAACGGTGAATCGGGCGATGCTGAAAAATTCCGCATTATTACCGAAGCCTGGCGCACACTTTCAGACGAAGGTAAACGCGCGGCTTACGACATGTCTCTTGGAGCCAAAGAAGTAAAGGCTGCCGCGCCTACAGCACCAGGCGGCGCCCCCGGCGCTCCATCGCAATTTGGCAAAGATTCTCTACCGAAAATTCCTAAAACCGGTCTTTCCTGGAACGAGATAGAACTTCGCTTAGCCATTTTGCAAATTCTTCTCGGTCAACGCAAAAAGCGCCCTCAAACTGGCGGCGCCACAGCCAAAATGATGATGGACATTCTTTCAATTGACAACGTAGCCGAAATTGAATTTGCTCTCTGGTACCTGAGAGAAACCAATTTGATCGAAATGGGCGACCGCATGTTCATGATTTCTTGGCGCGGCGTTGACTATATTGTCGATCAGCTATCTAAGACTCAGATGCTTGATGGCGGCGGTAAGACAGAGCAAAAAATCAAGAAATTCGAGAATGTCGGTCCAGCCGAAGGCGGTACCCCAAACTTGCCAGCTCGTACTCGCTAAAAGGCTATAAGTCTTCAGCATCAAACAAACGAAAACTGAGACGATGCCATTTTGTGACACCGTGTTCAACAATGGCTGCGCGATGAGCCTTTGAACCGTATCCTTTGTTCGTGTGCCAGCTGTAAGCCGGATGGTCTTTTGAGAGCTCAAGCATTAGGCGATCGCGGTAGACTTTAGCAATGATTGACGCGGCAGCAATTGCTGCTGAATGGCTGTCACCCTGAATTACAGTAATCTGCTCTAGATTAAGGCCTTTTACTTTCTGGTTGCCGTCTACTAACAATAGAAGCTCCTCAGGACTATGAGCGACCTGGCTCAAAAGAGCATCGATAGCTCGTCGCATGGCCAATAGGCTGGCTTGCAAAATATTGATTTGATCGATTTCAGCAGGGCTTGCTTCAGCAACCGAAAAATAGCAATTGTTTCGTAGAATCTCAGATAGCCGCTCTCTCTGCCGCTCGCTCAGAGCCTTTGAATCATTTAGCTCGGCTAATTCTTCAGCAAGAAATGACTTCTTTACTATCGAAGGAAACATCACGGCAGCAGCAACAACAGGGCCAGATAGACAGCCACGGCCAACTTCATCAACACCGACGATGCCAGAAGTTGAGGTTTTGAAAAGTGTTAGTTGCTCTCCAGTGGTTGCAGAAGATCTCTGAGCGGCACCGCCACCAGCACCAGAGAGACTAGTATTGCTCTTCTTAGCACGCTTGAGTGTGCGGCCATCAAACGCTAGTAGCTTAGTGAAATTGCTTTGAACCATCGGCTTAGGTCATTACAAGTGATCGAAAGTAAGGTCACCTAATTTTCCCGCACGTAAATCGCGCAAGAAAATAGTTGCCGCGCGGTAGTGATCAAGTCTCCCGCCAAAAGCTAAATAGTGCTTCTTCTCGGCAATGTAGTCAAGGCCATCTTCATATGTCGAGAGACCCGGTAAGTAGGTCTCAAGCCTTTCGGGATAATACTTTTTCATCAGCATCAAACCAAACTTTGCAATCTCAAGGTTGTCGTAACCCTCAGCTGGAAGCAAGTTGAGCAAAGCCAACCTTTGTCTCTCTTCGGCATTGAACAAATTGGCTGGCAAAATCCCAGGTGTATCAAGCATTTCTAACTGCGGATGGACACGAATCCACTGCGTGCCGCGGGTTACACCTGGCGAGTCGCCAGTCTTGGCCTTTTTTCGGCCAACAAACCAATTGATAAGAGAAGACTTACCAACGTTGGGGATACCAACAACACAAGCACGCATTGGTCGAGCCAAGAGTCCTTTTTTGGACAATGCCACCCTTTTCTCAGCAGTAACGGCTAGGGCAGCTTCGATGAAGGTATTCTTGTGAGCCATCGATTTCAAATCTAAAATTAAGCGCTTTTCAGGAGGACCACTTTGCTCCTCTTCACTCACTTTTTTCACAAAAGCTCTGAGCTTTTCGCCATCACTTAAATCTGACTTTGAGTAAATGATTACCCGAGGCTTATTTCCGAAAATATCTTTTGATGCTGGATGGCGCGTAGTTTCAGGCAAGCGACCATCGAGCACTTCGATAACCAAATCAACCCACTTGACGATCTCGGTCAAGCGCTGAAAAGGAGTGCTCGCTACTTTGGGTTTGCGAATTACTTTTGTAGGCTGACCAGCTGGTGCCGCCGTTGCCGGGGCTGCGCTGTTAACAGCACTCGTATACTTAGACGGACGCCGCCCAACACCCGAGGATCGGGCCGATTGAGCGGCTTTGGCGGCAAGATCAGAGTTCTTGCCTGTCACTTTCTTGGCATCGCGGCCAACACTAGACCTACCGCCACTCCCGGAGGAGCGAGCAGATCGGGAAGAGGTTTTCTTTATACTCAACTCTTACCAGGTATAGTCTTGAGGATTATTTTTCAGTTGGAGCTTCTGGAGCCGCTGCCGGAGCTGCTGCAGGCGCTTGTGCTTGCACTTGAGCTACAACTTTCTTACCACCAAGCTTCTCTTTAATACGAGTAGCTTTGCCGGTGCGCTGTCTCAAGTAGTACAACTTGGCGCGGCGAACATCACCACGGCGCAATACTGTAATTTTTTCGACGCGTGGGCTATGGACGAGAAATACTCTCTCGATTCCAATACCTTGGAAAACGCGGCGAACGGTGAAGGTCTCACCCACACCGTGACCAGTGTGCTTGATTACAACGCCTTCATAACCCTGAGTACGTTCTTTGCCGCCCTCTTTGATTTTGACGAACACTTTGACAGTGTCGCCGACATCAAACTTAGGAAGGTTTGTCTTCAGGAGTGGGGCTTCAATCTCTTTAATAATGCTATTCATAATTATGCCAGTTCACTAATTGGTTCTTCGAAGATATATATATAAGCAGTCTGCGATTGTAACACGGTCGTCTCTGGGCTGTGGGGCAAGCGCAAACAAGCGTTAAGCGACATTGGAGATCTTTCATCTAATCTAAACAATTAGGGACAGATTAAACTGATTCACCCTTCGAACCATGGAGCACCACTGACGGTGCAGCACCCTCAGCATTCTCTGCGCGCAGAAAATTGAGTTCGGCGATAAAGTCTTCAATTGAGCGAAACTGCCTGTATACAGAGGCAAACCGCACATAGGCTACTTGGTCAAGATTGCTCAATAACCTCAAGCTAATCTCGCCCAGCATTGCAGCAACGACTTCTCTGCGACCAGACGCCAGCAATTCATTTTCGACAGAGTCGACCAAATCGTCTATTTGTTCGGCGGTAACAGTAGTTTTGGCACAGGCCCGACTGATACCGGCCCTGAGCTTATCTCTAATATAAGGTTCGCGAATGCCCGAGCGCTTGACCACAAGAAATTGAACTGTCTCAAGCTTTTCATAGGTAGTGAAGCGTTTTCCACAGCCTTCGCACTCTCGCCTACGCCTGACCGAATTCTCGGTAGTTAGGCGGGATTCGAGCACTCGGCTCTCTCGATGATTGCAAAATGGGCAGAACATCTATCAATTATAGACTGTTAAGAAGGCTCCCAATGATACTCGCAGAGCATTTTAAGTGGATTTGGACGCCCATCGCAGGGAAAAAGGGAGGTCAGCAACAGCCCTTGAAGCCACTCTATGGCTGAACCTTTTGCAACCTTTCGATTTCAAGCGTTAAATCTAAGTTTTTGCGCTTCAATACACGAATTTCTTCATCAAGTCTGCGAATCGTCAATTGCATCTCAGCTTGGTTTTCACTCAAGTTTTTCTTAAATGCCTCGTCAACGGCCACACTGGCCTTTTTAGCCAGTAGCTCAACTTGACTCTCATCCATACGCAGTTCAGCGGCAACCTGAGCTGCTTTTCTACGACCAAGCACCACATCTATAATACGAGCCTTGACACCATTGGCTCTCATATACGCATCTGTCACAGCTAGACCGCTATTGGCCTTGCGAATATAAACTTCACCTTCTGCAATTTTTCCATAATGGATGTAGTTGCTGAAGATTCGCTGATAAAATCCTTGCTTGTGAAAAATTGTCGTGAATGGTTCAGTCTCCATGATGATCAAGCGCGGACGATAGAGCTCAATATCCTTTTCATAATTGCTCAAAACTTCTTGCATCAACTCATTCCATGGTCGCACTTTCGGATAAGTCTTTTCGCAATATTCGATTAGAGCCGGAATTGAAAAAATATATCTGGACGCACATAAGCGCCCACTTTGCAGTATTGATGGATAGCCTGGGTGAATGCCAGTGCCGATAAAGAGCACTTTGTCTTTAGGCATCGTATTGGAGACAATCACAAAGAACAATTCGCCAAGTTCGTCGCGATGGCAAGTTCCTTTATAGCCAAGCGGCGCCATATCGTAGAGTGACTTATCCTCAGTCGTCAATTTCCATTGCTCATAACCACTATAAGCAACTGTAGCGCCCCATCCCGTCATGATCATGACGCCAGCGATCATTCCACAAATGGCAAGTCGACTGCGTTCGTTAGCGCCAAAGAGATTGAAAAACAAACCGATTACAGTACCAAAAACTAAGTAAGCTGCAAAATCCATAGGAATCATGCGCAAAGCCCAGGCTTGATCGCCGAGCAAATAATTGGCCTGGGCGGCACTCATAAAGGCAAGCAGCGCCCACAGCCAACTCTTATAACGTCCGAAACAAAAAACTAGCACAGCGGCAGCGATGAAATGCACATATTGCTCAGAGAAAGCTGGATGACCTTTGAGCATGAACATGAGCGAGCGGCGCGAGAATGGCAAACCATATTTATAAAGTGGCAACACTTGATTGAGTAGAACATTCCAGGCCTCACCCGGTAGAGTAAGAATAAGGAGAATGTGAAAAAGACCGGGAATAATTGCCGAAACGACTTCAGCATTTCCCAAACACTTCTTGATCGACACACCTGCAGCACGCTGCAGAAGCATCACCAGATCTGCCATCACTGCGCAAAAAACGAATTGCGGCTTCAGGGCAAGACCAAGGCCGGCGCCCAATCCAGCAAGTATTGCCTCGAATTTTTTCAAAGGCACACCTTGCCAGCGCAAGTAGCGCAAGATAAACAAAGGCAGATAGAGAATAACAAACATATGCTCTCGTTCTCCCATATTCACACTTTGTTGAGCGGTGAATAAAATCGTAACGAGAACTACCGGAATGAAAGCAGCAAAGTCTCTGTTTGACATATATTTTCTCGCTATTACCAGCGAGAAAATAGAACTCCATAAACATCCGGCCAAGAGAAGCAAGTTAAAACAGAGAATTACCGGCAGAGTAAAAACTCGGCCGATCAAAACAGGAACGATGTTCATGTACATGATTAACGGCGGATTCCACTCAAAAATGTCGGCGTAGGGAACCTTGCCATCGAGCAATTGCATGGCAATATCAAGATAAATAGCTGAATCAGGATTGGTCAAAAGCGGGTGGCTGCCCCAATATAAGCTCGGTCCAGATATTAGGAAACAACAAGTAAGGACGGCGGCAGCAAAAAGGCTCCAACTAGCGCTTGGGCCCACGTATAAGTTACTTGGTTTCAGGGTAACTGATTGTGGTGTTGCTGTTTCTGGTGTTGAAGATACTGATATTGAAGATACTGGGGTTCCAGGTTCCGCTATCGGTGGATCAGGTGCCAAAGGCAATGCCTCAACAGCTTCAGCATCATCCTCAACATGATCATCATTTGACTTTGTAGACATTAAATCCCCACTCAAGTCCTACGTATTCATGAGGCAAACTATTTTGATAGCTGTCAAAAAAAACCACGCCGTCTTTGTGCTCATAGAACCGATCGAGCAACTCAGTAATTTTTTCCTTTTCAAAAATTTGGCTATCCCAGGCGTCACTAACAATTATCAAGTTTGTGGTGCCACTGTTGATGCCAGCGCGTAATTCTTCATAAATGTACTGATAAAAGGTCTTAAAGTCACCATCTAAACGTTCATGTTCTTTAAGCCAATCGAAGAGGCGCAGTGCCCGAAACGACAATAAGTAAAGGCCTGGACGGCGATCAAGAGCTAGTAGATCCGGATAGCCGGCCTCATTGTAGTCAGCGACTACTGCTACGCGATCACCCGGTCGCGAATTTTCACGAATAGTCTGGTTGATAGAAATTTTGCCTTCAGTGGCAAGGCGATAATCTTCATACATCAGAAGACTGCGGTCTCGTTGCACAAGCATAAAGGCCACCACCGTAGCTAAAACAGTTGCAGCCACTAGACCTGCCTTACTCATTAACGGGCCTGGTAAAAAAGCAGCACCAGATTCTCTAAGCTTTTGAATCAGCTTTTTGAACACTATTTCTAGGCAATAGACACCAATGGCGGTGCTGGCAAAAATGGCAAGAATCAAATCGTGCGAGTATCCTTCACCTTCCAGCCAGAAGAGGTAAATACCAGATAGAAGAAGGGCTCCTAGGACAGACACTAAGGCATTATTACGAGCGAATAGTGCTGCTCCGCTTAGAGCTATTAGTGCGGCATAAAGAACATCAGTGCGTCTCGGTGTCGAAATTGGACTAAAAATCGATTCATTGTCTACCGAATATTGCAACAAGCGCAAAGGCATTGTCCACTTCCAAAAATACATTTTGAAAGATTCAGATGCCGTTAATAGACTACAAAGATAGAGAGCAGGCATCAGTAAAAGCCCAATTGATTCGGGCTGTAGCAAAGCTCGCCATTTTTTTGTCTGGCCCAAAAACGCCACTTCCAGAAGCAAATACAAAGGCAAAAAAGTAATTTCAATACAGGCACTTGAGCCGGCAATAATTCCAGTCAAAATGGACAACCACAAAGGCACGGAGGCCGAGCTGGTATATCTTACGTAGCGCAGTATGATCCATGGTATCAAACCAACTAAAAGCAAAAATTGTAGATCACCAAAATCGTGCCTGACAGTTAATGCCGATACACTCGCAGCTATTAAATACAAACCACTACTGTTGTCAATTTTGCGCTCCTGGCCCGAAGCGAAAAACGCAATAGTCCCAGCCAGCACAATGCTGCAGACAAAAGAAAAAAGAATTACAAGAAGAATAAATACTTCCGGAATCTGCAACAAAGCCAAAAATTCAGCCATCCCTTGCCAGCCAATTGACCGAAAAGCGTCTACCAGAGGGGTCACTGATTGATTGATAAGAAGGAGCTGACGCAGACCATAAAAAACACACGGTTGAGTCCAATCCCAAAAGTCTGCATATAGTACCTCGCCCCCAACCATCAATCGAGCGCCCATTATGCGCATGGCCAGATTGCTTGAAAGATTGCTAAAATGTTTGAGAAGGTCAACCAGTAGCACGATCAAAGGCACTAGACAACTGATTACAACCCAGCCGATGTCCGAAAACCAGGCTAAGAAATTTTTCGCAAGGCTTTTTGGCATGAGAGGACACCAGTTACATAAGTAAGGCTCTCATGTTACCAAGTCAACGACGTAAAACTCTACCCTTATGGCATGTAAAGTCAAATTTAAGCCTCCTTAAAGACTGATAGCCGGTAAAACAAAAAAAAGAATTCAGCCAGAAGCGCCACCGCATATGGTGGCGTTAGGCGATCAGAATTTTTGTTATAAGCTAGTGAAACATCCTTTCCTTTTAAGATTTATAAAAAAAAAGGCTTTAAAAAGCTAGATAAAATGAGAATATCCCGCCCGAGCGGACCGACAAATAACTAATAATCATAAGATCAAAGTGCCATAGAGCAATATAATTACTTTATGGCGCGGAAGAAAACAAACCACTATGAAATTCTCGGCCTGGCGTCCAACACAAATGCCAGCCAGGCTGAAATCAAACAGGCTTACCGCAAGCTAGTCAAGTCTGTGCACCCAGATTTGTCGTATCAGGCCAAGCCAGACAATCAGGTTGTCACCGAAACCGAACAAATGATGTCCATCAACGAGGCCTATGAGACCTTGATGGACAGAGACAAGCGGGCCCATTATGACTCGGTAGTCATTCGCACAAAGCCGCGCACTGGAATGCACATGCCAACCAGTGTGCAAGATTCGTTAGACGAAGAAAAGGCTCGAGAGCGCTACCTTAGACATGTGTTTCATCCACTGCGGCGCTCAATCGAGGCGATTCTATCAAAGTACAAACAAAGACTAAGCGCTCTCTCTCAAGACATTTATGACGATCAGCTCTTAGAAGAATTTTCGCAATATGTCGGAGAAATTGAAAAGACCCTGCTCAAGGCTAGCAATGAATTTTCAGACAATCCGCCTCCGCTTACGCTCAAACCAGCTTTGCAGTGGATGAGACACTCTATAGCCCAAGCTGCTGATGGTCTGGAAGAACTGCAATATTTCTGCCAAAACTTTGATTACGACCACCTAGCCATGGCAGACAATCTATTTAAAATCGCTCGCGAACACTCATCAAGAGCCTTGCAAGTATCAAAGTCAATCTAGTAGGGGCACTATTTAAAGGCATAGTCACAGCGTATGCTGCTGGCTCTATCGCTGAGCAACTTCACTTCTGCAGATTTTTGACTATCATTAGCCAGAAGCTGACTAAGAAACTCCAGCACTTCAGCAGCCTCTGGGTGTTTTGCACCGAAGGTCTTTTCTTTAACTGCTAAGGCCTGACGAAAAAGCTCTTCAGCTTCTTTATTTTGTCCCTGTGCCTCTTTCAACCTGGCCATTGATATTAAAGTATCGGCTAAGTCAGACAAGTTATCTTTGCAATAATGTAAGCGAATTTTATGGGCCCGCTTGAGCAATGATGTCGCTTCAGACCAATTGCCTTTCGCTGTCTCAAGCTTGCCTAAAGCATCATAAGATGCTGACATGATCGGATGATTTGCGGCAAAGCGTAACTTTCTTAGCTCAAAAGCCTGGCGCAACAGTGGCTCTGCTTGCTCAACTTTGCCTTGACGCAAATAAAACTCACCAAGCCCATTGGCAAAACTGCCTCGCATCTCGTTTTCCCAATCGACCAACTCGCCTTTGCAATCAACAGAGCGGTCTAAAATATCAATGGCAGCTATAAAATTTTTCTCGGCTTCGCAGAGAGCCAAGCGCTTCTCGAAAAAACAGCCCAATGCATGGCGATCAGCTGCGATAGCTCGCTCTAAAGCGAGCTTCTCACTATCGCTCTCACAATCTTTCAGACAATTGCTCTTCAAGTTAATAGAACGAGTAAGAAATGAGTAGGCCTGCTCAAAATTACCAAGGCATTGCTCAACACTCGCTAGATGGCTTAAGACAAAGGGTGCCACCGAACTATTGGCGGACATTCCCTCCATACACTCAGACTGCACAAGGGCAGCAGTGAGGCGTTCTTTGGCAATAACAAATTGGCCACCAACCATTTCAGAGTTAGCTAAATTGAGAGAATTGAACGCAGCAAAAGGCGAATCACTCAGACCGGCTACTTGCACAAGTGGCCTCACCGCTTGATCTAAGTGCACGCCTAAGCGGGCAAAAGCAAAAGCCAAACGATAATATCCCTCGTGAAAAGCCCAACCAGAAAGATCGACCATACTCCACGAAAGAACAAAAGGCCCACTTATAGCCCACAACAAAAGCACCAGAGCAAGAAGAACACGGCCAGCACCGATGTTCTCTGGCATGACGACAAAGAGCCAAGCGAAGCACACACCAATTAGAAGCCACTTACACCAAGCTGACAAACCAGACATAGAGTGAGCCTACCGCTTTGAACTAGCGCGAAATCGAAACCGGTGTGGCAAGGACGTTCTCCATTTCTGGGGCAGCCATTTTAACTGTCAAAGGCGTGCCACTATAGGCGACACCAACTAAATCGTAAGGCTTCGCTTCTTCCACAAGCACCATGTTCACTTCAGCCATATAGACAGGAGCATCAGCAGACTCTCTCACATAGACCTGATTGTCGATTCCGGGAGCGTCACCTTGACTGCGACCGATGTAGAGCCGCTTGCTCTCGTCAAAGCTCTCAATCAAAACTGGTATCACTTGGCCGACCATTGCCTTATTCGAATCGAAAGCAATATCATGCTGCAAGCGCATGATTCGATTGCGCCTTGCTTTTTTCACCTTCTCAGTCAGCTGATTGTCCATGTGTCCAGAAGGAACTTCCATCTGCTTCGAGTAGGTAAAGACGCCTAAACGATCAAAACGATATTTTTCGATGAACTGCACTAAATGCTCAAACTGTTCTTCAGTTTCGCCAGGGAAGCCAACGATAAAAGTAGAGCGAATCTTAGCTTCAGGAAGAACTTCTCTAATTAGGTCCATGACTTTTTCGGGATTTCTAGGTCTAGCCATAGCCGACAATACAGCTGCGTGAGAATGCTGTAAGGGAATGTCTACATATTTTACGACTTTAGGTAGACGCTTAATGGTTTCAAGTAATGCTCTATTGGTCTCAGTTGGATAGCAATACATGATGCGAATCCAATCGAGATCTTCGATTTCATGAAGGGCTTCAAGAAGCTCAGGCAAAGCCATCTTGTTATAGATATCGAGACCGTAGTAGCTTGAGTCTTGTGATACCAAAATGATTTCTTTAACGCCACCTTTAACTAGAATGCGCGCCTCTTTAACGAGCGAATCAATGGTGCGCGAACGGAACTTACCGCGCAACAGTGGAATGATGCAGAACGTGCAAGCATGATCGCAGCCTTCTGCAATTTTCAAATAAGCAGAAGCTCCAACGCCGGTGGTCATGCGTGGAAGAACTTCATCATCATAGTTGTTAGGCACATCGCTCACTTCAACTATTCGCAAAGAAGAATCACGAGCTACCGCTTTGATAACATCTACAATTTTGGTGATGTCACCAGTGCCGACAACCGCTCTGGCTTCAGGAATTTCGGTGAGCAATTCTTCTTTGAAGTGCTGAGCGAGACAGCCTGCAATAATTAGCTCTTTACCTTGATCGGCTAGTTCAACTAAAGTGCGGACAGATTCTTTGCGCGCATCACCAATGAACGAGCAAGTGTTAACCAAACACAGCTCAGCTTCGTCATTGTCGAAAGTAACTTCGAAACCAGCCTCGTTTAGAAGACCGAGCATTACTTCAGTATCAGTGGCATTCTTGGGACAACCCAAAGAAACCACCCCAATCTTGGGGTTACGCATTTCTCACTTACTCCGCGATAATCTGTTAACTATGTTAGTCGTTATCAAGACGTCCATCATTGTAGCGGTATGGCACATCGATAGATCGCGTACCCCCACCAGATGAGACGCCTGGAATGTCGCGGGTGCCTTCTTCGGAACGGCGAGAGCGGCGCCCTTGGCTCACAGGGCCATCTGTAGCAGTTCTGCGTACGGGAGCTTTCCACTTTACAGTCGTTACAGCAGGCTTGGCAGTACCATCGCCGGTTGCCACCGCTGTAGGGTCGCTGCCAGCAGGCGCCACAGGAGCACTAGCAAATACACGCTCGGCAATTTTGCCTGGCAGACCAAAGGCTTCACTTTTACCTAGATAATCAACAGTTAAGCTACCACCGTTGCCAGCTCTCACTCTTAAACCCTGAACGTCTTGGAAGTCGCGGCGCTCACCCATTTCTAGGTAGCCGGTAAATAAAGATTGTCCGGAAGCGACTGATTTCACTTCGACCCAAACGTGCTGACTAGCCGACAATGCAATCTTATTATCGGTGGAAGGGACAACAGCCGCACCATTCGTTACCGCACCATTAACGGCAGCACCAGTTGCTACACCAGTAGCTGGCAATTGAGATGGGTTAAAGCGCTCAGCCGAACGGCCAAGAGCTAGAAGACCAGGATCTTGAGTATTCATTTGCGTCTGGTACCAAGCACCAAGACCACAAACAACTAGAAGCACAGCTACTAACAGGAAACTAGGATAGAAAAAAGTTTTAGTGAAACTAGGAGCTTCAGTCTCTACCCGTGGTTTAGAGACATAGACAAGAGGAGCAACCGCTTGCTGAACACCGCCACCACGATTGAAGAGTCCGCGACCACTCTCGACAACGGGCTGCCCAGCTCGTTTGTACTCATCGGCCAAAGACTGACCATTGAGACCAAGCATATCGCCATAGCGCTTTATAAAGCCTGCTACATAAACTGGCTCTGGTAGGTCATCGAAGCGACCGCTCTCAAGTGCGTCAATGTGATTTGTTGGAATTTTGGTGCGGTCATAAACTTGGCCAACGGATAGGCTTTGCCCTTCCCGTGCGACTTTGAGTTTCTGGCCAATTTGCTCAAGCGACATTTATGTATCCAGTAAGTGACAGTCTAGGTGAAAGATATGACTTAGCGAAGGCTTTAGGCTCGTGTTAGAAGCTTTTATCCACATCAGTCGGCTGCAAAAGTGCAAGCTCCTGATTATTGAGACGACGCCATGATCCAGATTCCAGTTGACTTAATTGTAACCCACCAATGGCAACCCTGACCAAACGCGTTACTCTGTAACCAACTTGGGCTAACATCCGCCTGATTTGCCGATTCTTACCTTCTCGCAGCTCAATTTCTAGCTGCGAATAGCGAGGATTAGCAGAAATTTTGCGAACAAAAGCTGGCTCAGTCATCCCTTCTGACAACCTAACCCCTTGACGTAGGGCCGTGATTGCATTCTTCGAGATGTCGCCTTCAACGTTGACGCGATAGAGTTTCGGCACTTCATGAGAAGGGTGAGTCAGGTAGCGGGCCATATCGCCATCATTAGTTAAAAGCAGTAGACCCTCTGAATCTGAGTCGAGGCGGCCTACGGGCTTCAAATGCATCAGCTCTTCTGGTAGCAAGTCTATGACTGTGCGACGGCCGCGCTCATCATCGCAAGTAACCACAACACCCTTGGGCTTATTCATGACAACATAATCAAGGCGCTTGCGCTGCACCGGACTGCCATCAACTGCCAGCTTGTCGCGACCAAGGTCGACCACACGGTTAAAGTCAGTGACAGTCTCACCGTTGACGCGCACCAAACCGTCGGCGATCAAAACATCGGCCTTTCGCCTAGAGCAAATGCCACAAGCTGCTAAAGCCCTATTGAGCCTTAGCAGCCTCTTTGGGCTGGATTCCTTTTTCTTCAAATTCTCAAATCTCTAAAAATTAGCCCGAAGTAGCACTTTCTACGTCGTCGACCATGACCTTCGTGCTCTGACCTGCTAGCTCTTGCAGCTTCTGAGTAATTTGGTCTTTGGTTCCTACCACTGAGTCAGATGCTTTCTTGAATGCTTCTGTGCTCTTGCTCTTAGCTTCGGTGATAACCGTGCCGGTCTTCTCGCGCACATCAACCAACGAGTCAGATGCCTGTTTGTAAAGGTCTTCAGAATTGTCAGCAATTTGCTGTCTCAGCTCTGCGCCTGATTTAGGTGCAGAAAGAATACCGACTATATAGCCAAGCACTCCACCAACCACCAATCCTTCAAGAAATCTGCTCATTTAACTACTCCTAACCTGCTCTCTAATTGCTGCATTTATTTTGCGGTCTACTATCTTTTGCCCACTTCGGACAATCTCATTTCGTCTTTTTGGTCACGGTTACCTTTTTCAGGACGGCGCTCTAAGTACGAACGCACACCAGCAAATAATCCAGCTCCAAATACAGAAGACTGTTTCTTCGCTTCGCCTGTAATCTTGTTAAGCCCACCTTTGACATCACCAACCTTTGAGCCCACTTCAGTAATGCGCTTTTCGGCTGTGGTTTTCAGTTCGAGCACGGTGCCGAGCAAGGCATCAACCTGCTTGAGAGTAGGTCCGAGCTCTTGATTAACAGTACCCAAAAGTCTCTCTAAAGCTGAAAGAGTGCGCTCAGACTGTTTCACCATCGACATTAAAGGCAAACTGACAGCCATCAGCGAGACTGCTAGAAATATCAGGGCCACAGCCACCAATATGTCTAGAGGGCCTCCTAAAGAAGCGTTTACATGGTCCACAAAAAACCCCTTTAACTAGGTTGAGAATTTAGACTTAGCCGCCGATTTCAATTTCTTCGCGCTTTTTAGCAGCAGCTAGTTTGCCGGCTGCTAGTGCCCGTCTCAAACGCATGCCTTGTTCTTCAACATTCATTTGGCAATAATTGAGGAATGATGCGTACAAATCGAGGGAATCATCGACAACCTCACCCAGACGCTCAGGAACGTCTTTGGCGCCACGCTGCAGAACATCCCGAGTTTCACTACCAGACTTAGGAGCAGTCAGTAGTGCAAGAGTTATTCCGCCCATAGTACCTAGTGCTAAACCTGCTAAAAGCGATACTAGCCCACCGCCACCGGCGGAATTGCCAGAATCAGACTGAGAGTTATTGGCTCTACCCATAAACTTTTTCTCCGCTCCGAATATTTCAGACAAGCGAGTATATCACCCAGTGCTATTTATAGGTTAGTTAAAGGGCAGTCTATGACTAGTTATTACTGCTAGTGAACTGGGGTCTTCTCAATTACCTGGAAGCGCTCAGCCAATAAGTCGCAAAGATGCTCAGCAATGGCACGCTTGGGCATTCTTGGCAGATTTTCTTTAGCGCCATCAGAATTGAGAATGATCACAGCATTATCATCGGAGCCAAAACCAATATCAGGCACTGAAATGTCATTGCCAACAATGACATCAAGATTTTTGCGCTTCAGTTTTTGCGTAGCATTAGATAATAGTGCTTCTGATTCAGCGGCGAAGCCAATGATTACTTGGTCTTTGCGCTTGACTCGACCGAGCAAGTCGATGATATCGGGATTCTTAGTTAGCTCTAGAACTAGGTCTTCAGAATCAGTCTTTTTAATTTTGTGGTTCGAAGTAGTCAGTGGTCTAAAATCGGCTACAGCGGCGGTCATTACAAGGGCGTCACAGCTATCAAATTCAGATTCAACAGCATCTTGCATCTCTTGTGCTGTCTCGACCACGATTACTGGGTAAGCGCGCTCAACATCAACAGTTGAGACCAAAGTGACATCAGCCCCGCGGCCATGAGCCGCATCAGCCATAGCAATACCCATTTTGCCCGAAGAGCGGTTGCCAATGAAGCGCACCGGATCGATGGGCTCCCTGGTTCCACCAGCTGTGACCAAGAGGCGCTTCGTGGAAAGAGTTTGGTGTGCCAACAGCCTGGCTGCCACAGCCGCAATGATAGTGTCTACATTAGCCATCTTGCCGGTGCCCCAATCTCCACAGGCAACTTCGCCGTATTCTGGAGGGATGACATCGTAGCGATAACGATTTTCTAAAATGGAAAGATTGTGTTGGGTAGCCGGATGCTGCAACATCACTGGGTTCATCGCTGGGGCAATCATGACCTTAGCGGGAGAAGCCAATACCATTGTCGTCAACAAATCATCACAAATACCGGCTGCCAGCTTGGCAATTAAATCGGCAGTTGCTGGTGCAATAAGAATCAAATCGGCTTTCTTAGCCAAGTCTATGTGTTCAGGGCGCCAATTGCCTTGAGCACCATATTGTTCGCAATGGGCTTGGTTACGAGTAATCGTTGTCAGTGATAGGGGTGTGATAAATTCTTTAGCGTTCGGCGTCAAGACCGCGTGCACATCAGCCCCGGCATGACGCAGCAAAGAAGCAATGTCGCATGCTTTGTAGGCGGCGATGCCACCACTAATGCCAAGCAAGACAGTCTTGTTCTCAAGGGGATTGAAAGAATCAAAACCGAATTTAGAATCCCGCTTTTTGGAGGACTTCTTCATTGTCATTGCCTTTCCTCAAACAAAAAAACCAAAAAACCACAAACCTAGTCTGTACTATTATGTACTGCTGATATTGTAAATGAAAGAATGGTCTAAATATGAATAAGTTCTACGTCACAACCGCCATTGATTACGTTAATGCCGCTCCGCACATCGGTCACGCCTACGAGAAGATCGCCGCCGATATCATCGCTCGCTACTACCGCATGCGTTCATATGATGTGCGCTTTCTTACCGGCGTAGACGAACATGGCATCAAAATTCAACGATCGGCCGAAGCTGCGGGTAAGACGCCGCAAGTCTTTTGCGACGAAGTGTCAGAGCTATTCAAAGAGTCTTGGGCCAACCTCAACCTCTCATTCGATCGTTTTATTCGCACCACAGAACCAGCCCACGAGAAAGTTGTGCAAAGTCTATTTCGCCAACTGCGTGATCAAGGCGATATTTACAAGTCGACTTATTCGGCCCTTTATTGTGAAGGCTGCGAAGATTTTGTCAGAGAGCGCGACTTAGATGAAAACGGCAACTGTCACAATCACCTCAAGCCACCAAAACAAGTGGCAGAAGAAAACTACTTTTTCAAACTAACAAAATACAAACCACAAATTCAACAGTGGCTAGAAACCAATCCTACAGCCGTTCAACCTGATGGTAGACGCAAAGAAGTTCTCAATCAATTGAATGATCCAGAACTAGGCGACTTCAGTGTATCGCGCTCAAAAAAATCATTGACCTGGGGCATTCCAGTTCCGGATGATGACGATCAAGTTATCTACGTCTGGATGGATGCCTTGAGCAATTACATCACCGGCTGTGGTTACCTAACTGATGACGAGCAGTTCAAGAAATACTGGCCCTGTGACTTGCATTTGATTGGTAAAGACATTACAAAATTCCATAGTATTTACTGGATTGCCTTTTTATTGGCAGCTAATATTCCTCTGCCAAAACAGATATTTGCCCACGGCTTTATCACCGTTGAAGGTCAAAAAATCAGCAAATCTTTGGGTAATGTTATCGATCCCAATAAATTGGTTGAGCAGTACGGCGCTGATGCTGTGCGCTTCTATCTCTTTAGTCGCACTCCAATGGATCAAGATGGCGACTTCTCACGAGCTGAATTCATTAGTACTTGCAACGCTGCTCTTGCAAACGGCATTGGCAATTTGTTGAGCCGCACACTCAAGCTGATTGAAACTAACTGCGATAGCAAACTACCTGACGCTAAGCCAGAAAATCAGCTGCGCGAAAATGCCAACGAGCTGCATGTTGTCTATAACAACTGCATGGTCAAACTCGAATATGCCAAGGCAATTGATACCATTTTGGCCTTGGTCGACTTGACCAATAAGTATTTCGCTGATGAAAAACCTTGGTCTATGTTCAAAGAAGGCAAAGTCAAAGAAGGGCAAGAGGTGCTCTACACCTCAGTTGAGATGCTGAGACGCATGGCTTTTCAAATCTATCCGTTTGCACCTAAACTGGCTTCAGACTTATGGTGGCAATTAGGCCACGAAGACGAGCTAGAAATATTTGGCGACAGCGACAGACCAGATGGATTCTTCGACATGATTCCGGCCGGCCAACAAGTACGCAATGCTGGACCCATTTTCAAGCGCATTGAAGAAGCAAAGTAAGAAGAAGCAAAGTAAGAAGAAGCAAAGCAAGAAGCGAAATAGCTAGAGCTAAGTAACTATCTAACTAACCTGCTACTGATGGCACTTTAGCTGGTCGACGTAAGACAACGATACGCTTGAACTCGGGTGAGTTGAATTTATCAACTGACTGAATTGCCATGGTTCCTAAATTACTATCGTTGTTGAAGATCTTGCCGTTACCCATATAGACAGCAGCATGAGAGTAGTCACCGCCCGCTCTGTAGGCCAAAATCACGTCACCTGGCTTGATGTCCGACGGCGCTACACTCGTAAAATTGTTATCTTGCAGCAATTCTTTTTCAAACTGGCGAGTATTGATCTCATTGGTGTGAAGACCATAGCCTTCATCAAGTAGCAAGCTGGCGGCCTTGACGCAGCCCAAACGGTCGGAAGGCAGGCGGCTATCGAATTCAGTCGTGTGTTTGCCCACTAAACCTTCAGCAGTTTTGCAAAGCTTCTGGTAGACAGCCCAATCGTATTCGCTCATCGCATTAGTTGGTAGAGTGCGCGTTGGTTCGCGTCTCTCTATTTCAGGCTGCTCTGTTACTTCGCGCCTGCGAGGCTCAACTTCAATTTCGGTATATTGGCGCACTGGCTCGCGATATTCTTGCTCAGGTGGACAAGGGCGCTCATAGTTAGTGCGACCAGAATCCCAGAATGTTTCGGCACGCCTTTGTTGTAGACGCCAATCTTGCGGCTCAGGCCTGTATTCTTGTCGGCGACCAGTAGGCAACCATCCACGCTGCTGTATATATGAAGACTCGCCAAAATCTTCATAGCCTTTTCTAAAATTGTAGTCAGGAGTTAGATATGGCCGACTGACAAATGCCCCGTCGAAGCGTTGGTTATTGCCCCACTGCTCTTGTTGATGGCGACCATGATTACGACCGTAACTTGAACCGCTAAAATCAAGGCCGCGATTGCCACCCAGAAGCATGTCAATTGGCCCCAAGGATACAGACATGGCCAGATTGTTGCGATTATCGCCCCGCCGTTGCATGGGCATGGAATATTCGTCAAAGGCGCCATTCTGGTAGGCTCCATCCTGCGACATACGGTCTTGGACATAGCGGTCTTGACCGCCAGAGCGCCGGTTTGAGTTATCGTCCAATGAATTCCAATTCGCCATAGACTGCTTCAAACTTCCTGTTTGCGAGAGGGAGCGTAATACTTGACCACACAACTACTATAGGTCAGACCCATTAAGCCTTACAATATGGCTCCCCCGGTTTCTCCCATAAAACGACTGGAGAATTTATCTTGGTAGCGTCAACAAAAGAACTTACTCTCACTTTTCCCAGTAAAACCACTCTGGGAAACCTCTATTTGTCTAAAATCGCCTTCCCCCATAACCGCTCTTGGGTTGGCCAAGCTTCTGGCGACGTCAATTTAAGCGTGCCAGAACAGTCAATGGTCGGCCTAGCCATGGCTCATGACGTTGACTCGCGCTCAGCCGAGGCCAACGGGGCGGCTTTAAGCCAAATAGCTTCTATGGATTTATCCACCGCCCAATATTCACCAGCTTTTCTGGCGACTATATTGAAGCTGTCGGTTTTGGCTGAGCTGCGCCTTGACTTCCTCAACCTCACGAGCCAAGACTTCGTTAATCTAAATGAAGCAACTGCATTAGAGACTCTCTGGCTTACAGGCAGCTCAATCAGTGACCAAATAATGCCATTGGTTCAAGGAGTGAAAACCTTAACTAGCCTGACAGTGAAAAGTACAAAGATTTCAGACGCCAGCATGAAAGCCCTGGCGGCTCTGCCCAATTTAAAGAACCTGCACCTGCCAGCAAGCATTGGCGATGCCGGTGTGGCCGATCTGGCCGCCTCTAAGAGCTTAGAAGACCTCGATCTTTCATACACAACAATCTCAGCCAAGGCCTTGGCCTCACTGTCTGGGCTGACAACTCTCAGTACCTTATATGTAAACGATACGACCTTAAGCGACGACAGCATGGCTGAAGTCAAAAACATAAAAGGATTGAAAGTACTTTTCTTAAACGGCACTAAAGTAACAGACAAATGTCTTGAGCAACTAGCCGAGGCAACTCAACTAGAGCATTTAGAGTTGCGAGACACCAAAGTGACAGAAATTGGCATTGCTCGCTTACGCAGCAAGCTTAAAGACTGTGCCGTCTTCGGACCATAACAGTTAAGCTTCGTCGCGCACTTCAGTTTCTGGCTTAACGGCATCTTCAGCGGTGTTACGTGGTTTAGCGAACAACCAACGCTGAATCTTCTTCCATATAGTGCCTTTCTTCTTTTCGACTTCACTGCGCACGCGGTGCAGACGAAAACGGTCTAGTTCAAACTTTATTTTGGTTAGCTCTGAGCGATAGTCTTCGGTTTTGATTGCTACCATCATGGCGCGATCAGCCTGCGCTTGCAGGTCTGGCACAATACTCAACTCGGTCTCTAAACCGGCAATACGAGCGCGATCTTCAACACGGTCAGTCAATAGTTTGATGATAGTATCTTGAGCTTCAATAACCAAATTGCGCAGAGATTCGATTTCAGCAGTACGGTCATTTACTTGCACATCTTGAGCAAGAGCGACAGCCGTTGAAGAGTTGTTATTTGCTGGAACAGGAAGATTTGGGCTGTCTGTGCGAAGAATACTGACGAAGCCTTCAAGCAGCTGTACAAGGTCTTTTTTAGAGACACGGTCATCACCGGTCACTAACTCTTTTACAGCGGTGATACTGGTGCCAACGGCTTGGGTTTCTTGTGCAGCAAGCTCTTTTGCCGCAATTTCTTCGGTGAGCGAACTATCAACGGCAAAATTCTCTAAATCAACACCATCAGCCGATACCCGCTCAGCAGTTGACTCTGATGTGCTGGCAGCTAAATCTTCAGGAACAGCTACTGATTCGCTCGACATTGCTTGCGCTTGACTGGTCATAATTCGCCCCATACACCATAAAAACTAGCCTTATTATCACCATAACAAGGTCTCTTGTCTAGTTATTCGATGCTGAGAAACGACCCTATATGTGGTGCATATAAAAGAAGCGCCATGCCAGTCTTTAGTGCCTACGTTTGGGCTTCACAACAGCAGCCGGCTTTACCTCTACCACTTTGTCGGAAGGTAACGGCTTGCTTACAGCAAAGAATTTCTCAAGCACAACTTTGGCCAAAGGAGCACAAGTACTACCCCCGTGACCGCCGTGCTCAACAAAGCAGGCGATAGCTATTCTGGGCTTGTCTGCCGGTGCATAACAGGCGAACCAAGCGTGAGTTTTGCTGCCTGCCGGAGGTGCCTCAGCAGAACCAGTTTTGCCAGCAACTTCTACGTCCCCTAACTTGGTGGCGCCACCGGTGCCGCTGGCAACCACGGCTTTGAGACCATCGAGCACAACTCTGAGATAAACAGGATTTGTTTTAACATTCTCGCACTTCGGCGATGGTATTTGCCGCTCAGCGATTTTCATTACCAGATGTAGATTGGGCACCTTGCCTTTCATGCCTAAACCAGCGAACATACGGGCCGCCTGAACCGGTGTTACCTGTACATAGGTCTGACCGATAGACATGTGCAGCGTGTTGCCGGGATACCACTTCTCGTGATAGACCCGCTCTTTCCATTCTGAATCGGGCACCAAACCCTTGCCTTCATGGCGCAACTCAAGGCCGGTTGGTCGACCAGCACCAAACTTTACGGCCCATTCTTTGATTTGTTCAGGCTTCATCTTCAATGCCATTTGGTAGAAAGCTGAGTCTCTAGACCAGGCCAGACATTTAACTAAATCGAAAAGACCAGTTGTTCGAGTCCAGTCACCGAAGAAGAAGCCCCCCAATGAGATACCACCAGAGACATGTAATTTGGTATCGGGCTTAACTGCCCCCACTTGCAGTGCGGCAAGCAGAGTGAAGGCTTTCCAGATTGAACCAGGTGGATAGCCTGAAAGAGCCCTATTGAAGAGTGGATGATCGGGAGCATTAATGCGCTTCCAGACAGCTGGTGTGATGCGTTTGGTAAAGACATTAGGATCGTAACTGGGCCTCGATACCATGGCGAGAACTTCACCATTCTGTGCGTCAATAGCAACTATCGCACCAGAACGAGCCCCCAACGCTTCATAGGCAGCTTTCTGGAGGTCAAGATCAATGGAGACAACGATAGGCTTGCCCGGTATCGATTCTTTAGTAATCTGCGGTTTGGATGTAGCAGCCGATAGAGAGTTACCCATGGCGTTGACGCGCACTCTTTGCTCGCCGTCGACACCACGCAGCTGGTCGTCGTAAAGACGCTCAATTCCGTCTTGTCCAACTACGTCTCCCATTTTTCGGCTGGGTCGGCGCGCCAGTTGAGCCTGAGATATCGAGCCACAATAGCCAAGTACGTGAGCAGTCACTTCGGCATTAGGATAGCTGCGGCTAATATCTGGCAAAATATCGATACCAGGCAAGAAGAGCTTGTTCTCAAAGAAGCGAGCAACTGTGGTCATGTCGACGTCGTGATCAATAACCACAGGTAAGACCGAACCGGAGACTTTAGCTTTCAGAAGTTCTTCTAATATCTTTGGTTCAGGCATGTCGATTACCCGCGCTAGTCGAGTCGACAAATCTTTGACATTGTCTAGCTGAGCCGGTATGGCAATCATCGAAAGTGATTGTTTATTTGTCGCTAACAGATTGCCGTGGCGGTCATATATATTGCCTCGGGGCGCGCGCAAAAAAGTGACCCGAGTAGAGTTCTCGACTGCTTGATTTTTATAGTAGCCATTTTGCAAAATCTGCAACCAAACAAGACGAGCAACCAGAGCGCCCATTGCCAAAACAATGATGAGCGATAAGACAAACATCTTCGGGCGCATGTCGCGACTGGCACCGGCGCTACCGGCATCAGTGTCAATAGAAATGCGATCTCCGCTCATTACCACTAAAAATCAGCCTCACTCATCTTATAAATTCTACTCAGTCGACATCTGACGCCAACGGGAGAACTCGAACCAGCCGCGCATAGGAATGAACAAAATAGGGGCAATCAGAGCATTTAAAAGTGCTTCAGGCACACTAATCATAGCAAGATGGCTGAATACCTCGTGCCTTCCCATTATTGATAATTGCACAGCCATGATTGTTTCGCCAAGAAAGCTCAAAAGTACAACTAGAGGAATACAAAGGAAAGCCGCTTGATTGAAGTTTTTCAGTGAAAAATAGCCCGCTGTCCAGCCAATAATTGGGTAGGCCAAAGGATAAGCCGGAATTACCGACGAAGCTAAAGCCGCGAAGAAGGCACCAATAATGGCTCCTGATGGAGAACCAGAAAGAAACTGCCTCAGTAAAATAGCAGGCAAGGTCGAGATTCTAAGCTCGTCATTGGTAGGCTTGGGCATCGGAGAACCAAAGGTCACTCCCCAAACAATAATCATGGTCAAAGGCAAATTACAAAGCACATCGCCAAAGCGAAACTTACTGAGCAAGGCTAATTGAATGAGCCATACAACCAAGACTAGAAGCGCAGCAATGCTTATTTCGCCTAAGCGCTTGCGACTGCGCATTGATCCTAAAATCATCGTCAATCTCCCTTTCTAATTAGCTAAGGGAGGGAGAACTAAAACTTGACTGATGTCATAGCAGTTCTCAGAGAGTTTAACGTCGATCTGCATCGAAGCACCGTTGGCATCACGCCTAACGGCGGCCACTGTGCCAACAGGATGATTGTCAGGGAAGATACCAGCTTTGCCCAAGGTAACAACTTTGTCGCCCACATCAACGTTAGTGCCAATTGGTACATAGTCAATGCGCGCAGCATTTTGATTATTGCCGACTAAAGTTCCGGTAAGGCCTAACTTCGATATTAAGACCCCTTCTTTCTGTTCGGGATCGGTAGCCAACCTCACGACACTGTCATGTTCAGAAACACGCACCACTTGGCCGACCACTCCGGCAATTGAAATGACAGCAGAGCCAACTGTAATTTGGTCGTTAGAACCTTTGTCGATCACTACTTGTTCAAACCAATTATCAGGATTTCGGGCCACTACTTCAGCTGAAACTGTGACGCGGCCAGCCTTTGATTTAAGACCGAGAAGACTTCTTAAACGATTGGTGTCACGTGATTCTTGCTTTAATCGCGCTAGTTCAAGTTCATTTTGAGCGAGTTTGCTTTCAAGTGTGCGAATACGAGTAGAAGCATTGAGCAATTGCTCGGCCAAATTTTTGGTTGAGACAAACTGATATTCGCCTTTAGCATAAATAGAGGAGAACCAGCTAGAGACAGACAAAGCCATGCCACTAATAGGCACAGCTACCATTAATACCAACATGATCAAGAAGAGATACTCAGCTACTGACTGAGATTGAGCCTCAAGATCAGACTCATTTCTAACAGCCACGTTCTCTCCTATAAATCAGGCTTTTGGATCAGACCACTGTCTTGGCAAAATCTACTTTTGGCACATGCATTGTTCTAAAACACGCCGATATGTTGGATCGGTCAACATTTTGCCGGTACCGATAGCAACAGAAGAAAGTGGATCATCGGCTACAAATACAGGCACTTCGGTCTCGCTAGAAATCAATTCATCGAGGCCTTGCAACAGCGCGCCACCACCAGTGAGGACTATGCCACGATTGAAAATATCAGCAGCAAGTTCTGGCGGCGTGCGTTCGAGAGTACGCTTAACAGCCTCTACAATTGACCAAAGAGGCTCTTGCATCGCTTCTCTTACTTCGCCACGACTAATGGTAATAGTGCGTGGCATGCCGTTCAAAAGGCTAAGACCACGCACATCAATCTTGTCGTTGTCTTTTGTCTTGAAAGCTGAACCTAGGCGAAACTTGATTTCTTCAGCAGTGCGATCGCCGATAGCCAAACTATGCACTTTCTTCAGATAAAAAACTATGCTGTCGTTCAGTTCATCGCCAGCGATACGAATAGACTCGTTAACGACAATGCCAGACAAACTAATTACTGCCACTTCGGTAGTGCCACCACCGATGTCGACAATCATCGAGCCGGTTGGCTCAACCACAGGCAGAGAGGCTCCAATGGCAGCAGCCATTGGTTCTTCTGGTAAATAAATCAAATTGGCTCGTGCATTTTCAGCCACCGACTTAATAGCAATGCGCTCCACTGATGTCACACCAGAAGGAACACCAATTGCCATGTCTGGGTTTTTGATGCCACCAGGTCCAACCACTCGCTCAACAAACTTTTTGAGCATAATCTTGGCGTACTCAAGATCGGCAACAACGCCATCTTTGAGCGGTCGAATAGCGCGAATTCCTTGAGGCGTGCGGCCGATCATGGCCCGCGCTTCTTCACCGACCCAGCGCACTAAATTAGTGTTTTCATCGACGGCAACCACTGACGGTTCGCGCAAAACAACACCCTTGTCGTGCACATAAATAAGCGTGTTAGCGGTGCCGAGGTCGATACCTAAAGCCGTGCCGAAAAAACTCTTGAACCAGACCACTGATACTCCAGAATCACAATTGTGGGAAGCGAGCTTCTATTAGTCGCAGGGCCCTAGTTTAACACTATTTGGCCTTCTTGGCTTTATAACCTAAGATGGCCGAGCGCAGTAAAGTCATCTCTGTGCCGTCTTCTTGCTTGATGTGAAAGGCTTCTTCGTCGAACCAGCGAAGGGCACCAATATACTTACTACCCTTGCCGTCAAGAGAGAAAAACTCAAGCACTGTGTGCTCGCGTATGAACCGCTGAAGCTCAGCTGTCGTAGGAGTTTTATTGTCTTGAGTAATCGACATTTTCAGAGCCTAGTCGGTGACATCGCGGCTGACCAATTTGCCAGATCGCGATTTTGCATCAGCCAGCTGACCGTCTTCGTTCTCGATTGTTTTATGCATGTTGACGACATAACGACGTCCCTTCCAATTCACCTGCCCGCCCGTATGCACCAGGTACGCCGAATGTATATAAAGCAAGCTCATAGTGATGCAGCCAAAAGGAGTAAGCAAGAAGTGATACCACTTTAAACCGGCATGATGGCAAGCAGTCAAGCGATTCCAGAGAGCCAAAACGCAAATTTGTACAACCACTAAAGCAGTCAAGCTATAGAGAAGCGGATCGATATCCCCCCTGCACCAAAGAGATACAACATAGGCAAGAAAGAGCCACGGTAGTACAACCACGCTGTTGGTGAGAATGATCATCATCACCAAATTTGACACTTTGCTCTCTATAAATGAATAGAGATTCTTAGTCCAGCCCATCCACATAGATTCAAGATCTGTGTACATGCGCACTGAATAGAGGGTCTTGCCATCAGCTACTTCAATTTTGAAGCCCTTCTCTTTGAACACTCGCGCAATAGCGTGATCTTCAACAATCTCATCGCGCACACTCTGGTGGCCGCCCACCGCTAAATAAGAACTACGGCGGCAAAGAATATATTGACCATAAGCATATGCCCGAGAAGCGGTCGGATCATTGACGGTATGGAAGGGGTCACCAATCAAGAATGAACTAAGTAAAACAGGCATCACTAGGCGCTCTGAGAAACTTCCCAATTCTTGCATCGGCACAAATGACATCAAATCAATTTTGTTGTCGATGGCATGACTAACAGAGTCGCGAAGAGAATTGCGGTGGTGATAGGTGTCAGCATCGGTAAAAATGAAGTACTCACCAGAAGCATAACCAACGGCATGGGCCAAAGCGTTGCATTTGCCAATCCAGCCAGCTGGTGCATCTTTGCCGCGCACAAATTTGACACGATTGTCGCGCAAGGCGATCGCTTGAATGATTTCACCGGTCGAATCGGTAGAGCGGTCGTCAATTACCACCAATTCAAAATTTGGATAGTCTTGCGCTAAAAGCGACTCGATACAGCGAGCAATTTTAGTTTCTTCATTGCGAGCCGGTACCAAGATAGAGACAAAGGGCAATTCTCGCTCGAGCTTCTTGCTGCTTTCAATCGGCTTCAAGAGCATGTAATAGGCCAAGGTGAGGCCATACAAAGCAACAATAAACAAAGTGCTGATCAGGAAGACACTAAGTATCATGTCTAATTAACCACCGTAGTCATAGAATCCCTTGCCGGTTTTCTTGCCCAAATGCCCAGCCGACACCAACTGCTTGATTATAGGGCAGGGTCTGTACTTCGGATCCCCAAAGCCTTCCTGCAGCGTTTCAAGAATATGCAAACAAATATCTAAGCCAATAAAATCGGCCAAGGCTAAAGGCCCCATCGGATGATTGTAACCGAGCACCATACCGGTGTCGATTTCTTTGGGGGTGGAAAGCCCTTCCATCAAAGCAAAAGCAGCTTCGTTTATCAAAACTAGACCAAGTCTAGTAGTAATAAAACCAGGAAAATCTTTAGAGCAAATCAATGTTTTGCCCAGCTCTTCGCCAAAAGTCTTCACTTTGGCCAAAGTCTCGTCAGAGGTATCGTAGCCAGGAATTAGCTCTACAAGCTTCATAATATGAGCCGGCGAGAAGAAGTGCATGCCGATGAACTGCCTAGAGCGCTTGGTTGCTGCAGCAATTGAAGTGATTGATAGCGAAGAGGTATTAGAAGCGAAGATCGCTTCTTTCTTACAGATATTGTCAAGGCGTTTAAAGAGGTCTTTCTTTAACTCTAAGTCTTCAGCGATAGCCTCAATAACAATGTCGCTATGAGCAGCTATTTTCTCTGACTTGGTTGGATGAATACGCTTCTTCACATCTTGAAACTGCTCAACAGTCATGAAGCCTTTTTCGACAGAAGACTTGCCGAATTTCTCTATAGTTGCTTCAGCTTTGGTCAACTGAGCCTCAGATATATCGTAAATCTGCACGCTCGCTGAGGTCTTTGAAGCCACTAGAAAAGCTATGGCTGACCCCATGAAACCGCTACCCGCTACAAAGACGGTCCCAAATGTACTGGCTCCTGCCATCATGAACTCCCAAAGTGACTACCAGATCGTACCATCTACATATGGCCCATACTGGTTCAACCAACACTCTGACAACTGTCGTGGAGTTGGCATCTCGGAGCCGAAACGAGGTAATCAGGAGGAAATCATAAGATCTGCTCATTTTATATAAATGAGTTTAAATCCAGGTCATAGTCAATGAAAGAATATACCAATGCTATCGACTACCCTTTACAAACGCAGCAAGCGTAGTCAAGAGAAGCTAGAAACGTTCACCATCTATTTGGAGAAGCCAATGTTCAAAAAGGTTCTTATTGCCAATCGTGGCGAAATCGCCGTGAGAGTTATTCAAGCCTGCCGCGAATTAGGCCTAGAAACCGTGGCCATATTCTCTGAACCTGATAAAGATGGCAAACACGTGCAAATGGCCACAGAGAAATGGCGCCTTGAAGGTCAACCGGCCAAAGTTTACCTAGACGGCGCTCAAATTCTTGATATCGCCAAACGGGCTGGCGCTGATGCCATACACCCTGGCTATGGTTTTCTAGCAGAGAACGCCGACTTCGCCCGCCAGTGTGCCAGCGCCGGAGTGAAATTCATCGGCCCCTCCCCTGACGTAATTCACCGCATGGGCTCTAAAATCGAATCGCGTCGAGTGATGGACCAAGCTGGAGTTCCTGTAGTGCCAGGCACCACTGACCCAGTAAAGACAGCCGCAGAAGTAATTGAATTAGGCAAAAAATATGGTTATCCAATTGCCATTAAAGCCAGCGCCGGTGGTGGCGGTCGTGGTCTGCGCGTAGTACGCAAAGAAGAAGAAGTAGAACAAGCCCTCGCTGGAGCGCAACGAGAAGGTGCTTCTTATTTTGGCAGCGACGAAGTCTACGTAGAAAAATATCTCGATAAACCACGCCACATCGAAGTACAAATTATTGCTGATGAACATGGCAATATCGTTCATTTATTTGAACGCGATTGCTCAAGCCAGAGACGCCACCAAAAACTTTTAGAAGAAGCACCAGCAGCAAAGCTCGACAAAGATTTGCGGGCAAAATTAACAGCAGCAGCAGTAAAAGCAGCAGCAGCTCTAGGTTATTCATCAGCTGGTACAGTTGAATGTATGGTCTCGGGCAACGAATTTTACTTCCTCGAAGTGAACACTCGCATCCAAGTAGAGCACCCAATCACTGAAATGATTACTGGTATCGACATCGTCAAAGAACAACTTTTAGTGGCCGCTGGCAACAAACTTTCATTCAGCCAAGCCGATATTATTCCTCGTGGTCATGCCATCGAATGCCGCATCAACGCTGAAGATCCGTTCAAAACTTTCATGCCGAGCCCCGGCACGCTCAAGCGCTTCGAGCTTCCGCACCATCCTTGGGTGCGCGTAGATACGGCCTGTTATCCTGGCTACACAATTTTGCCATTCTACGACTCACTGTTGGCTAAACTAGTAGTTTGGGGCAGAACTAGAGAAGAAGCTATTGCCCGCACAAAAGTAGCTCTGCGTCACTTCATCATCGAAGGTGTATCAACAACTATTCCTTGGCACATCGCCATGCTAGAAGATGCTGCCTTCAAAAGTGGCGAAGTCTGCACCACATATGTAGAGCAAGACTTTATGAAACGCTTTGCCACCATCGCTGCCGAACTAAACTTGGCACCTGCCGCTAAGCAAGCAGCCAGCACAAATAATGGAAATGGAGCCAGTAATAGTAATGGAGCCAGTAATGGAGCCAGTAACGGGTCTGGCGCCACTAGCTTAGAGGGAACAATCGAAAGATCTGATACTCGCAGCTTTGAAGTTGATGTCAATCAAAAAGTCTTCAAAGTAGCGGTTACCGAAATGATTGATAGCAGCAAACCGCGCACTGTGGTTAAAACAACGGCAGTGGCCAACAAATCTGCTAGCGCTTCAAAAGAGCGTGTGGCCAAACTAACAGCCACAGCCAATGCTTCAGGCAGCGGTAAAGTGCAATCGAGCATGCATGGTTTGGTCAAAGAAATCATGGTGAAAGAGGGAGCTGCCGTTAAAACAGGCGAAAAAGTGATGATCTTCGAAGCCATGAAAATGGAATCAGACATCGTCGCTGATAGAGACGGCGTGGTCAAAGAGATAAAAGTAAAATCTGGCCAAACAGTTGATGCCCATTCACTTTTGCTAGTGATCGGCGACTAGAACCAATAGCGGCCAAGTAGTGGCCGAACAAAAGCCTAACAAAGCTCTAGCAAAAGGCTACTAGAGATCTCATAGAGGTATCATTTTGTCTTCAACAATTCGCATTGGCCAAGGATACGACATTCACCAATTGGTCGAGGGTCGTCCACTGATATTGGGCGGCCTCACTATTCCCTTTGAGAAAGGTCCCCTTGGCCATTCAGACGGCGACGTTCTCATTCACGCTATTATCGATTCGCTACTAGGTGCGCTGTCGCTTGGGGATATTGGCCAGCATTTTCCGCCTTCAGACGAACGCTACAAAGGAGCCAATTCTTTAGATATGCTGGCCCAAGTCAAAGGGCTCGTCACTAACCAAGGTTTTGTCATTGGCAATATTGATTCAACCATCATTGTTGAACAACCTAAAATGGCACCATATTTAGAGTCAATCAGAACTTTACTATCCGAAGTTCTAAACATCGAACTGTCACGCATCAGTGTCAAGGCAAAAACTCACGAAGGTCTCGATGCTATAGGCCTCGGCAACGCTTTGGCTTGCCAGGCAATTGCCTTGCTTTATCAAGAATAGTCGGCGATTTCGATCTTCATATATGTAAAGGCAACGCTTTTTAAAATGTCCGATTTCTGTCCCGAAATCGGACATTTTAATTCGGATAATAATCAGATAGATCAATCTGATATTTCAATCGAATATTTTAATACGATATTTTTTTAGGATACTTTCTTTCGATGATTTACTTTACTCAGGCAGGCAAAAAATTGGTCTGAATGTATTTGTAGCAGTGAATGAAACGGCCGAGTCTAGCCATTTTTGCATGCCTGCATTCTCGTCAGATCGATGAGGCACGGCCATGCGCTCAATTGAATGTGAAAGGGTTAGCTCGTCTACACTTTCCATCACTGTTATGTACTGCACAGCTTTGTCTTTAGTAGTCGCTTCAGGGTTTGAATTGGCAGAAGCGGCATAACGCCTAGCGCCACTAAATGTAGGCACATCAGCCATCAGCCTTGGCAAATACGACAGTTGATACCACTGGCGAAAGGCATCAGCGTCTTGAGCTTTCATTTCAGAGCTAAAGAAAAGCATAGGGCAGCGACCAAAATGACCACCATAAGCCCGTCTTTGATGCTCGTAGATGGCTTGATAGTTGGTTCGTGAAAAGTTCTTCAAAGCTTTCTCTTTCCACTTTTTAAACTGTGCTAGCTCATCAGCAAAGCCTGTGCGCTCAAAGATTTGATCAGTAAGTTTAAGGGCATCACTTCCAGATAGCTCGTAGACGGTCAAATATTGCCCAGCCACAGTATTGGCAGCACCAGGACTGTCTGCTTGATAGCGGGCAATATTTTTGATCTCGGGAGAAATTGAAAGCAATTTCGGTAGAAACTGATGGTGGTAGAAGCGATCAAACTCAGCAGCCTGATCGGCTTCTACAGAGAAAGAAACAATCATCACTGGTGCTGTAGCAGACAAATCAATCATTACTTCTTATCCTTAAATACTAAATTAGTCAGCCTGATTATCCATAACCGGAGCATCCCAACGTTGGTAATTGCCGACAGCAAAGCGCACGCGCTTAGAACCAAAGTCACGTAGAGGCTTGCCGTCAGCGCCGGCCCCCCAAATGATAAACAGATATTGATCATTGGTAATGACAGTTATCGTACCTGGTTTAGCACGCCAATCAACTGGTGGGTCAGCACTAAATTGATCTACTTCTGGCACTGTTAAGCCATAGTCACGAACAAAACAAACGCGGTCACTGTCTACCTTTGAATCGGCCATGGGCGGCGACGGTTGTTCGCCTTCTTGGTTTAAGTAAGCATTGTCGACCGTTTCGCCAGACACCATATAGGCACTACCAGAGCGGTACGGATTGTTAGGCACCAATTCGTTGAGTTGCTGTAGGGCATAGGTTGTTTCGTCACCGACTTCAGGAAAGCGGTGATTGAACACCACCCAATTATCAACCCAACTAGCCACTTGTCGCATTTGATCGAACAATTGGCCATCATTAATAGCCATTGAGGTCATCATTTCACGCTGATGAACGGCCTTATTGACAGCTTCTACTTTTGCCTTGCTTGCTTGGGCAGCCTCGCTCTTCTTGACCTCATTATCATTGAAGAGATCGTCATTATCAAAGAGGCTCTTATTCGAAAAAAGATCATCTGCACAGGCTGGCGAGCAAGAAAGAAGAGAAGCAAAACAAATAGCGCTGGTGAGACTGCAAGTAGTGCTAAAAATGCAGGCAGTAGTAAAAATGCAAGCAGTGGCAGAAATACAAGCGGTGGCAAGCATATCGACGCCAAAAAGGCGAGCGGCGAGCGGCCAGTAAGAATAGCATCGACTGTTCAAATCAAGCTTCATAGTTTCGCCAATGTGCCAAGAACTGTTCTGAAACCAACCAATAAACTTCAATCGACCAGTATAACCCTTTTCGTTAGGCAAACTTGTCAGTGGCTTCAATTAGGTGATGCAAAATGCCGGGCTCGTTATATGCGTGCCCTGCGTCTTCAACGATTTTTAACTGGCTAGTAGGCCAAGCTTGGTGCAAATCATAGGCAGAAATAGGCGGACAAGCCATATCGTAGCGTCCTTGTACAATCACCCCAGGAATGTCTTTGAGATTGCTTGCCTCCTTTATTAGTTGACCGTCTTCCATCCAGCCACCATTAGAGAAGTAATGATTCTCAATGCGAGCAAAGGCCAAAGCAAAATGGTCGTCAGCAAAATGAGCGCTATTGTCGGCATTGGGCAAAAGGGTGGTAGTCTCGCCTTCCCAAACGCTCCAAATGCGAGCAGCCGCCAGGCGAATTGCTTCATCATTACTAGTGAGTAGCTTGTTGTAAGCAGCGATCATATCTTGCTGCAAGCCGCCCGTGGGGCTGACAAAGCGCTGCCATTTTTCAGGGAAGAACAAAGATGCGCCCCACTGGTAATACCACTCAAGTTCAAAGCGACGCAAGGTAAATACACCGCGCAAAATCAAAGCTTTTACTTGCTTGGCGTGCTTTTCAGCGTAAGCCAAGGCGAGAGTCGAGCCCCAGGAGCCGCCAAACACGACCCACTTATCAAAGCCACAGAGCTGACGCAGCTTCTCAATATCGTCGACTAAGTGCCAGGTAGTATTATTCTCCAAAGAAGCATGGGGCAATGAGCGACCACAACCACGTTGATCAAAAAGCAAAATATTATATTTGGCCGCATCAAAGAGTCTGCGATGGGAAGGCGAGCAGCCGCCACCAGGGCCGCCGTGGAGAAACACAGCAGGCTGGCCGGCTGGGTTGCCGCATAACTCATAATAGATTTGGTGTCCGTCTCCGCTATCAAGCATGCCCGTTTTGTAAGGCTCAATCTCAGGGAAAAGTCCGCGGCGCTTTGTACCATCAGATTCTTGTGAGCGGTCTATAGACATGTAACCTCATCGTATCAAGATTGCTTGTGCCAGCCGGAAATCAAATATTGTGGCACAAATTGGCCTCTTTCAGGTCGTAGCATTTTGTCAGTGCTCAGGAGTCACATATATGAGGTTCAAGCAATGTGGGAGTTAACCGTACCGTGGTGGGAAATTGTAGTACGCTCGACAGTTCTCTCTCTATTTACCTTGCTTCTAATTCGCTTGAGCAACAGAGGCGGCGGTGAGCTATCGGCAACAGATCTAGTGCTGCTTATTACTCTAGGCAATATTGCCGCCAGTGCCGCTATTAAGTCAGACGACTCAGTCAGTGCGGCGGTTATCTCGATGGCAGCCTTCGTCGCCATCGGTGCCGTTTTAAACTACTTTGGCAATAAGTCGAAGACATTTGACCGCATGCTCGAAGGCACCCCACGCATACTGATTCACAACGGCCGCATCAATGAAGAAACTTGCAAACAAGAGCGTTTGAGCAAGCAAGATGTAATGCGAGCAGTGCGAAACGGTGGCTGCCTCTCTATCGCCCGCGTGCACGTAGCATTTGTCGAAACCAATGGCAAAATCAGTGTGATTGCAAAAAGAAACAGAGCTGAAGAAAGAGAGTTGAAGAAAATAAATCAGCCCAATAACATAGGCTGACCATACAAAAAATACTGGTTTTGCTAGACGTTCATGCCTGAGCGGAAAGCTATGATCGAAGAGTAAGCAAACAAATGAAATGCAGTCTTCAATTGATTGCTTTCCGGTAGGCCAATCCTGATTAAGCGAGCAGTGCAGCGAATCTCAAAGAGAACCCACATGTGGCTACATGTTTTTCTTTTGAAAAAAGCTCAGTGAGATTCACTGCCCCTTTGGAGTCAATAATCTATTGGCTCCCATGCAAAAGGCGAGGACAGTGTCCTCGCCTTTTGGTTTTATAGTGCGAACTTAGAGTTAAGTCCTAAATTACTGTTTTAGCAGTTATTTAGAAGTCACCCATGCCGGCTCCGGCTGGCATGCCCATGCCCTTTTTTTCGTCCTGAACATCCACCACCAAAGATTCGGTGGTTAGGAACATTCCGGCGATAGAAGCAGCATTCTGAATGGCGCAACGCTCAACTTTAGCAGGATCGATGATACCGGCTTTAGCCATGTCAACGTATTCGAAGGTCATAGCATTGAAGCCGAAGCCTTCTTTCTGCTCTTTAACACGCTCAACCACGACTTCGCCAGGAAGACCAGCGTTGTCAGCGATTTGACGTACAGGAGCTTCGAAAGATTTGACTACGATTTCGAAACCAGTGCGCTCGTCTCCACTCAATTTTTCTTTTTCTTTTTCAAGTTTTTTGGAAACATTGAGAAGAGCAGTACCGCCGCCAGGAACATATCCTTCTTCAACAGCAGCGCGAGTAGCATTCAAAGCATCTTCAAAGCGAAGTTTGCGATCTTTGAGTTCGGTTTCGGTAGCAGCGCCAACTTTGATAACTGCAACGCCACCAGCCAATTTGGCTAGACGCTCTTGTAGTTTCTCTTTGTCGAATTCGCTATCAGAATCTTCGATCTGACGTTTGATAACGCTGATGCGCTTCTCAACTTCAGCTTTGGATTCGTTGCCAGCAACGATTGTTGTCTTGTCTTTGGTGACGCGAATTTGGCGAGCTTTACCTAGCATTTCAACAGTGACGTTTTCTAGCTTGGTACCAGCTTCTTCAGATACAACTTGGCCGCCGGTCAAGATAGCAATGTCTTTCAACATTTCTTTTCTACGATCGCCGAATCCAGGAGCCTTAACTGCGCAGCAAGGAAGAACTTTGCGCAAGTTGTTAACAACCAAAGTAGCGAGAGCTTCGCCTTCAACATCTTCAGCGATTAGCATGAAAGGACGACCAGCGCGAGCAACTTTCTCGAGAACTGGAACTAGGTCAGCCAACAAGTTTACTTTTTTGTCGATGCAGAGGATGAAAGGCTCGTCCAATACAGCTTCCATTTTTTCGCCGTCGGTGACGAAGTAAGCAGAGACATAACCTTTGTCGAATTGCATGCCTTCAACAACTTCGAGTTCAGTTGAAAGTGATTTGGATTCTTCTACGGTGATTACGCCGTCTTTGCCTACTTTTTCCATTGCATCAGCAATGATTTTGCCTGTTTCTTCATCGTTACCAGCAGAGATGGTGGCAACTTGAGTGATCTCAATTTTGCCTTCTACTGGCTTAGCGATGCGTTTGATTTCAGCAACAGCCATTTCAGCAGCTTTCTGCATACCGCGGCGAAGAACCATTGGGTTAGCACCAGCAGCAACGTTGCGTAGGCCTTCTTTGACCATCGCTTGTGCAAGAACTGCAGCAGTTGTGGTTCCGTCGCCAGCGTTATCGTTGGTTCTGGAGCAAACTTCGCGAATCAATTGAGCGCCGGCATTTTCCAAACGATCTTCAAGTTCGATTTCTTTAGCGATTGAAACGCCATCGTTGATGATTTGTGGAGCGCCGAATTTCTTTTCTAGAACTACGTTGCGACCGGCAGGTCCCAATGTCAGTTTAACTGTGTTGGCAACATGGTCCAAACCACGCTCTAGAGCGCGACGGGCTTGTTCGCCATAAACAATTTGCTTAGCCATACTTTCGTTTTCCTTCCTAATCTGTTTAGGGTTGATTTTTTGAATGAGCTTTTAGACTTGAATTAACCGACTACAGCGAGAATGTCACGCTCAGTCATGATTAGGTATTCAACGCCTTCGATTTTGACTTCAGTTCCGGAGTATTTAGCGAACAACACTTTGTCGCCTACTTTAACTTCCATCGGTGTACGGTTGCCTTTGTCATCAACGCGGCCAGGTCCTACGGCCAAGATTTCGCCTTGCTGCGGCTTCTCTTTGGCAGTATCAGGAAGGACAATGCCGCCTGAAGTTTTGTCTTCAGCGTCTAGTTTTTTCAAAACAACGCGGTCAGCCAAGGGTTTCAGTTGAAGCTTGTTCGCAGATGCAGTAGCCAAGGTTCTATCCTCCTATTACGAAGATTCACTCGCAATTTAAATGTGTAGTGGAGCCAATCTACTCACTCGTCCTTTCAAATAAAAGGAAGAACAGGGAGATTGCTCACAAGATGAAGTGTATATAGCTAAAGCAAGACCAGCCCTGCTTTAGCTATATTTCTTAAGATTTAGACATTACCTAAAAACACAAAGTCCCAGAACAGTTTTTAAGTACCTTTCTTCTTACCAACCAAGCTGCCTGGCTTAGCAAGCCAAGTGGCATACTCCGGAGTGGCAGTCAGGCGGCTCTGCAAGCGCGCTTGTCTCTCTGAAATGACCGCCATCTTCGCTTGGCTTGCCAAATCATTCCATGACAGGGCTCCGCTTTCGCTATGACTGCCCGTCTGAGCGCCTTTTATGCGGTCACGCCCCTCAAATTTAGCGATATTCAAGGCCTGTTCGGCGTCTCTTAAGAGCGCAACGACACTGTCGGCGTTACCAGGGAAAGTGGCTACCCCAATCGAGACCGTGATTAGGCCAATACCTGGAGCGGGAGACTTGCGAACTTTCTGGCGTAACATCTCGGCCACTTCAAGGGCGCTAGCGTGACTTGTCTCCGGCAGCATAATAGCGAATTCTTCGCCGCCATAACGAGCCGGCAGGTCGATGTCTCGCAAAGTTAGCTGAATAGTGTGGGCAACATGCTTAATAGCCTCATCACCACGGTTCTGGCCGAGCATATCGTTGATTTGCGAGAGGTGGTCAATATCAACCAAAAGCAAAGCCATTTCGCGGCCATGGCGTTGTGAGCGGTCTATCTCTTTAGCCAAGGCTTGTTCAAAATGAACACGGTTTGATAGCCCGGTATGGGCATCGAGGAAGGCTGTAGCGTTGTTAGATTCGTGAGAGAGGGCAATATTGAGCGAAGTCGAGACTTGCTTGGTGAGTGACTCTAGTAGTTCAATTTGCTCACGCTGGAAAGCCCGCGAATCGGTCGAGAAGACTTCTAGAACGCCGATTTTGCGCTGCTCGGTGCTTAGGGGAAGAGCTACTGCGCTGGCAAAGGGGCGGCCGCCCATTGAGCGAGGCAAACCAAAAGGCTCCCGCGATCCGTCACCGAGCACTTCGGTCTTCCCTGAGCGCAAACAACTTCCGGCAATAGACTTGCGCGTACTCATGTCAAACTCACCCAAGCTCTGGCCATCAAGACCTTTGAAAGCGGCAAGCTGAAACGAATCGTTTGCTTGATCGAGCAAAACAATGGCACAGCTAGGTGTATTGGCCAGCACCAAAGCGGTGTCAGCCGCCACTTGTAGAACTTGAGTAATCTCCAGAGCACTATCGTTCAGGGCACAGGTGGCAGTGTAGAGAGTGGCTAGGCGCTCACGCTCGTACTCACTGCGGCCGAACATAACAGCATTGGCAATCGAAATAGCACAGAGATCAGCCAATTCTTGCAAAAAATCTTTAAGACCAAGAACCTGACTATTGTTGACTTCCATCAATACAGCGCCAACCAACATGTTAGCGGTACTCATTGGCAGTGCTAATTGCCCATTTGAAGACTCACGCTTCATGATTGCCGCACTAAAGTCAGGAGCAGAGGCGGCATCGACAGCAGCGAAGCCAGTGCGCTTTTGATAAACATACTTGAGCAAGCTCTCAAGGTTGAATGGAACAATCTTAAGCTGACCGAGAGAACCTTCAGTGTAGCCCTTCGCGGCCATTAGCTTGAAAGACATACTTTCATTATCGGCTAGAAAAATTGCTACCTTAGCTCCGCCGGCTAATTCGGTAAACATGGCGACAACAGAGTCTAATACGTCTTTTAGGCGAAGAGATGAGGTTAGCGTTTTCTGCAATTGCACGAAGCGGTGCAGGATTTTCCCATCACTTGTCATCTAATTCACTCCAAACCTTATATAGTTTCTCTTGGCTTTCTTCCACAGATCAGCAAAAATTTCACTACCCTAGATTTTGTCATCTATAAGGATAAACTTATAGCCGAAATATTACTTTGTTTCTTACCGTCTTAAACAAGGACAAGCACTTGGAAAACAGGAATTTAGAAATAGAAGCAAACGAAGGCGCTAATTGTCTCTTTTGCAAAATTGGTAGCGGGGCAATAAATTCTACGTTTGTGCACGAAGACGAAAATTGCTTTGTCATTAGAGACATCACCCCTCAAGCACCAAGCCATTTATTGGTAATCCCCAAAAAGCACTACCAGAACATTGCCGTGCTTGACGACAAACTACTTATTGGCGAACTATTACAAATGGCTACGCGCGTTGCTGCGCAAGAAAATCTTGCCAACGGCTTTCGCCTTGTAATCAACACTGGGTCAGACGGCGGCCAATCAGTAGGGCACTTGCATATACACGTTCTTGGCGGTCGCAGTATGCACTGGCCGCCAGGCTAAAAAATAAATTTCGAAAGCTAGCCTGGCAGCACCCTTTCAGGCCATGCCTGCAATAACAATAACAATTTGTATAGTGGCAACCAAAACTGTCGGTTTCGCACCCCCCTAATTTGGGTATTACTACTTTGTAGGGGAAAGGCAAAAGTTCAAAAGAACTACTAGCACGACGGGGATTAAAGGCCATGGTCACCAAAGAAACAACAGATCAAGTTCTCTGGATGGCAGACTGCTATAGCCTCGCCAAACGCTTTCCAAATCCACACACTTGGCTGGCTCTGCTTGAGCCGGTTGAAACTCTCGATATTGAAAAACTCAATCCATTTCATTATTGGCTCTGGATGGAAATCTGGAAAGCCGCACAGCTAGCTGACAAAGAGACTAGCGATGAACAGGCACTAGCATCACCAAAGAAAGCTATCGCCGGTCCAAGTACAGCTAAGTGTCCTTCCTGACCTAAAAATTTTGTGCTGGCGTTGTTATAACACTGATTAAACGCAGGAGCCAACCGCTTGAAGAATTCGGGGCTGGACCTGCGTTTTATTAGCAGGTCCGGACTTCTTTGGGTCGGTGTAGACTCCGTTCACTCCGCTTGAGCCGACTTGCACGAGGCCAGCGGGCGATACAATGGCGCCATCAAGGGTGGTTGCATTTTCGACAACACTACCTTGCCAAACAATGGTGTCAATAAGCTTACTATCAGCTTCTATGATGCTTTCGGCTCCAATCACAACATTGCCACGCAAGACCACACCAGATTTAACTGATGCGCCTTTTCCGACTATAACGTTGCCCTCAATCTGAACTGAACTATCAAGCTCTGCACCATCAGCTAAATACAGCGAATACTCTCCGCGCTTTTCGTGTCTATAGCCAGGCAAGTTTGCCTTAAATTGTCCAGACAAAACATCAAAGTTTGAGCTCTGATACTGCTCAATAGTTCCTACGTCAGACCAATAAGATTCAATGGGTACGCCAAGGACAGGCAAACCGGCTTTGACCAAATTGGGAAATAATTGGCGACCGAAACCGTAGTCACCAGTTTCGGGCATGTGCTTGAACACTTCTGGTTCAAGAATGTAAATACCGGTCGAAGCTAGGTTAGAGAGAGCTTCTTCTTTGCTCGGCTTTTCCTGAAATCCGACAATAAATCCGTTTTCGTCTAGCACTGCTACACCAAAGCGACTAACGTCTTCAACGCGCTTCAAGCCAATCGAGGCAATCGCTTTTTTACGCTTATGCTCAGCGACGATATGAGACAAATCAGCGTCAGTAAGTAGATCTCCCATTAAGACAATGAATGTTCCATCTTCTAAAAAATCACGACAGTAGCGCACTCCACCAGCATCGCCACTGAGCTTTTCTTCAACGCGAAACTGAATGTTGGTGCCGAACTTCTCGCCATTGCCAAAATAGTTAATCAGACATTCTGGCATGTAGTGCAAGTTGGCTATAACATCGGTGAAACCGTGAGCCTTAAGAAGGTTTATCAAATGTTCCATCACGGGGATGTTTGCCACAGGAACAAGCGGTTTGGGCAAGCATGATGTGAGTGGGTCCAGCCGTGAGCCAACGCCAGCTGCTAATACCATTGCCTTCATTGTGTAGGGCCTCCAACAATCTTAAACCTAGATAAGAACACACAATTGACAATCTACCTAGCTGATATATCTAATGTGCGGAGCCCTTGGGCCTCTAGCCCAGGTGAAGATTGCCTAATGTCAAATTGAGCAGCCAAAAGAAGCTAAGCAGCTTCTGCGCCTTCAAAAACTCGACGTGTTTTTTCTATCTGTGCTTGGTAGCGGCTAAAGTCTTGTTGGTAGCGCGACTGAACATCATCTTGCTGTTCCGGCTGAGCGCTCGGAAGTTTTGCCCCAAGCGAATACGATTTATTTTCTTTCTTCTTTATTGCCATATCAATGATCTCTGCGTTTTAAATTAGTGCGTACGAAATTTATATCTGATTTATAAGTGATGCCTAAATGGTGCTCTTTACGACGTAAATTGGCTGAAACAGTTCCACTATGTGAGTTCTGTGTTTTCGATCTTATTTGTGTGACTGCACTGGATATAAATACCGCAGACGAAGTTAAGCAATCACTAAGAACATGCCAAAAACTTGAGCCAAAAATAATATATCACGAACATACGCTCCAGGCCACACTTTTCAAGTGATCAAGGAGATGAAAAGTGCGATTTAATGAAGATTCAGAGAAATGCCAAGCGCTGACTTATGAAGCAGCAGGGGCTCCCGGCTCGGTTTCAGGAAGTCTAAAGCTGAGAGCAACAACAATTATCATACAGAGTCCTCCAGCGATATATGGGCTCAAGTAGCCAAGCTTCTCAAATAGAGCACAGCCAACAATTGGTCCAAAGATTCTTCCTAAGGTAGAAACCGATTGACCAAGACCTAGAACACCGCCAACAGTCTCTTCTGGAGCCAGTTTTGAAATGATGCTTTGGTTGCATGGATTGTTTATGCCTGAACCAATTGAGAGCAAAGTCATTGCCAGTCCTAGAATTATCCAACTGTTCGTCACCGGTGTGAGAAACAGCCCTAAAGCAATTAGCAGAGAACCAACCGTTATCAGCTTCTTCTCACTGTACTTCTTAGTGAGCTGGCGAATCATTCCACCCTGCACTATGACAATGAGAATACCTATATAGACGAAGAGAAGGCCATTTTCTTTAGGACCCCAGTTGTAGAGCTTGCTGGTCAACAAAACCAAAGTGGCTTCCATGTTGGCAAAAGCAAAAGTAGAAACAAAGAAAATCAAAAAAGAAATTCGTAGTTTCGGACTAGTGACGTTCTTCAGATAAAAATCTACGCCCAAACCAAAGCGGTCTTTGCCGAAAGTACCACGCTCTTTTGGCTCAGGAAGTAAAAAGAAGGTCAAAATCAGGTCGACCAAACTAAAACCAGCCGCGACGAATCCAACAAAACCTAAGCCATGTTGCACCAAAAGGCATCCGAGTGCTGGCCCAAGGACGAATCCGAGGCCGAAGGCAGCACCAACCATACCCATACCTCTAGCACGGTTCTCTTTGGTCGTGATGTCGGTGATGTAGGCTTGAGCGACTGCGATATTGGCGTTACCAAATCCGGCCACGATGCGCGAAGCAAAAAGCCAAATTAGCGACGTCGAGAATCCCCAAATTAAGTAACCGGCAAAAGATGCCACCAAGCTTATCAAGAGCACAGGTCTTCGACCGATGCGGTCTGATAACCGCCCCCAGAAAGGTGTGAACAAGAACTGCATAACCGAATAGCTAGCGATTAACAAACCAATCATCAAGTCAGAGGCATTCAGCTGATGCGCATAGGTCGGCAAGATTGGAATGACAAGCCCAAAGCCCATAAGGTCAATAAAGACGGTCATGAAAATGAGTAAGAGGGGGGTTTTGCTTTTAGCGGACGACAAAATTAGGTCTCCTAAGAACTGCCGGTTTCTTTGAACCGAATATACACCTGTTAATTCTGTCTGCTTGGCTGGACCTTTGCTACCTTCGTTGACCTATCTGAAGCAATTTAAAGGCTCTAGATGTAAAGCTCTAAGCTGCTCGGCTTTTGCCAGCAGTTAATATTTGCAATTCATCTTTCTGAGATATTAAATTAGGCGAATTTACGATATTCTGAACTTAAATCAGGTTTTCTACACAAAAGTGTTTGCCGATTTCCGCTCTGGGTAATTAAAGTAAGGATGGCAGGGGGGATTTAGCCTGTTGGCAGGTCATTCACTAATTACTAGGAAGAACTGGCAGCGCTAGCGAATTTGTATGAAACTTTGTCTGATTTGTAATTTTCAGACTGCTGGCGAACAAGACATCTGCCCGCGAGATGGCTCGTCAATGGTCACGGTCGGTGATGATCCACTGCTTGGAATGGTAGTGGAGGGTCGCTACAAGATTCAGTCGGTGATTGGCCAGGGCTCAGCCGGGACAGTCTATCGCGCTGTCCAAGAACTGATTGGCCGCGAAGTGGCCGTCAAAGTTCTGCATGACTATTTAGTATCTGACGATGAGTTCATCAAGCGATTCAAGCAAGAAGCTAAAGCCTCAAGCCGCTTAAATCATCCAAACATCATTACCATCTATGACTTTGGTGTCATTCCGCAGGGTGGTGGTCGACCTTACATCGCCATGGACTTGCTGAACGGCACACCTTTATCAGACTTCATTGCTGAAGTGAATCACATTCCGCCAGTTGAAGCCGTACCAATTTTCACACAAGTCTGTGCCGCCTTAGCAGAAGCACACAGGCAAGGCGTGGTGCACCGCGATATCAAGCCAGAAAACATAGTTTTAGTTGAGCGCGGCGGACAGAAGAACTTTCCGATTGTGGTTGACTTTGGTATTGCTCGCTTGGTTCAAGAAGAATCAGATCAAGCGAAAATTACACGCACAGGAACTGTTTGTGGCAGCCCCACATACATGAGCCCCGAGCAGTGCACATCAAGTAAAGTCGACCACCGAAGTGACATCTACTCATTGGGTATCGTTTTCTACGAATCGCTTACTGGTGAAGTGCCCTTTCAGCATGACGAACTTGTACGCGTAATGGCTATGCATCTCTCCGATACACCATTGCCACTGAATGAAATGCGCCCTGATTTAAATTTCCCAGAAGCCTTAATGCAAGTTGTGCACAAGACTCTCTTGAAAAATCCCAACGATCGATATCAAACCATGGACGAACTCTCTCAAGCTCTTGAAGATGCTATGAAAGAGCCAGAGGTTAAAACATCTGTGGCCACCACTCAAACAGTCCACAAAGAAATAGCGCCTGGTCCTTTGGCGCAAGATGAGACATTGCAGCACCGCAAAGAGTCACGCGACATGTTGCAACAGAGACCACTTACACGCGAAATGCTCAACCAGCAAAATGCTACCAATCCGGCTGCAGCCGGGGTTGGCGCCAGTGCCCCAGCCGAGGAAAATCGCTCAGGCAGCAGTAACTACGCTGATCAAGTGGCTGCTTACCGAGACGCCCAACGCCACGCTGATCACTCAAACAATCAGAATCGCAATTCGACTAACTTTTCAGCCGGCCGCGGTGGCGCCACTGGTGCGGCTCAAATACTGCGGATGGTGCCTATTCTAATCACAGTTTTGCTTATAGGAGCAGCCGTAGTCTTTGCTTCGACTTCTGCACAATTTCAGGCAATGATGCCATGGAATAGCAAAGGCAGCGATAGCAAAACTGTCAATGAAGATGACCCTGAGGCTTTGATAAAGGCTGGCAAACTGGCTCAAGCCGTGAGCTTGATGAAGTCACAAAAGACTCAAGGAAAGCTTTCACCCGAACTATACGACAAGTACTACACAACTTGCGTGAGCTTGGGCAAGCTCTATATGAAAGACAAAAAGTACACTGAAGCTATTGCTGTATTGCAGCAAGTCCCTTCAAAATCAAACCAAGGGCAAACAGCCAAAAGCCTCTTAGCTAAAGCCAAGAAGCAAGCTCGCTAATCGCCTATTTTCAGATTTTAGCGGAAGCTGCCGAAACGTCTAAATTTGTCTTGGCGATCTTTGCGCACTTGCTCTGGGCTAAACTTCATAAGCTCGGTCATTTGAACAACGATTGCTTTTTTGAGATTTTCGGCAGCACTGAGATAGTCGTGATGAGCACCACCCAGTGGCTCGCTGATAACCTGATCTATGACGCCAAGCTGCAAGATTTCTTTGGCCGTCATTTTCATGGCCTGACAGGCTTCAGAGACTTTGTCATTAGAACGCCAGAGAATGGAAGCACAGCCTTCTGGGGTAATAACAGAATAGACCGAGTGCTCAAGCATCAAGATACGGTTGGCCACACCAATAGCCAGAGCGCCGCCCGAACCGCCTTCACCGGTGACGGCTGCCACTACTGGCACTGTCACACCCGCTAGCTCCATCAAGTTCTCGGCAATTGCCTGAGATTGATTATGCTCTTCAGCGGATAAACCAGGATAAGCTCCAGGCGTATCTATCAAACAGAGGATAGGCAAGTGAAACTTGTCGGCATGGCGAAATAGGCGCAAAGCTTTGCGGTAACCTTCAGGTTGCGGCATGCCAAAATTGCAATGCTGCTTGTCGCGCAAGGTGCGGCCTTTCTGTGTACCGACGGCCACCATTTTGATGCCATCGATTTCGAGAAGTGCACCAACCATGGCGCCATCATCAACCCCTTTACGATCGCCATGAAGCTCAACCCAGGTTGGATCCCATGTAGAAAAATAATCTCTGGTATAGGGTCTTTGCGGATGTCTCGCAATAGCAAGATGATCAATTGGTCTTAGGTTCAAATACAAAGAACGCTTGAGCGAATTGTATTGTTCTTGCATACGCTCAAGGTCGGCTTCCAGCTCAGGATTATCCGATAACTGTTTTTCTAAAGCTTCCATATTTTGCGCAAGAATGGCAAGGGGTTGCTCAAACTCTAGTGGTATCGGTTTTTTTTCGACAGTAGCCATAGCACTCCAGTCTCTTGATTAAGTAAGTAAGAAAATAACGAGAACCAATCCTATGCTCGCCCGGCTGGCTGAGCTGCTTCACCACTATTCTTTTTTCCAGAGGCTACTTTGGCAGCCGGTTTGTGAAAAGCAATCAAGCGAGACAAGGTATCTTTGAGCTTGTTGCGGCTGACAACCATATCAACTTGACCGTGCTTGAGCAGATACTCAGCGGTCTGAAAATCAGCAGGCAACTTCTGGCGAATCGTTTGTTCAATCACTCGCCGACCGGCAAAGCCAATACGGGCACCAGGTTCGGCAATAATGAAGTCGCCCAGCATAGCAAAACTAGCGGTCACACCGCCAAAAGTTGGCTCAGTCAAAATAGATATATAAAGGTTGCCAGAGTCAGCAAACGACTTTAGGGCAGAACTTGTCTTAGCCATTTGCATCAAGCTCAAAATGCCTTCTTGCATTCTGGCACCACCAGAACTACTGACGACAATCAAAGGTGAATTGCGTTCAAGGGCGGCTTCTGTCAAACGAGTTACTTTCTCGCCGACCACCGAACCCATAGAACCACCAAAGTGACCGAAGTCCATGCAACCGAGCGCAGCATCGTGTCCGTCAATGCGGCAGAGCCCTGTCAAAACAGCTTCACGAAGACCTGACTTACGAGTGGCTTCGTCTTGGCGCTTAGTGTACGCCTCTGTATCGAAGAAGGTGAGGGGATCGGATGAACGCATGTCTGCGTCCAGTTCATCAAAGGAACCTTCGTCAGCCAACTGTTCTATGCGATCGAGGGCACCAACACGAAAATGATAGTCGCACTTAGGGCAGACATCTAAGTTCGTGCGCAAGTCACGAGTATAAAGAAGCTCGCGACACTGAAAGCATTGTTTCCAAAGAGCACAATACTCGTCGGTTGTCAGGGGCTGCTTAATCACTTCCTGAATTTCTTTACGCTTTTGACGGCTGGCGAACCAGTCTTTTAGGTCCATTTCGACTCCAACTCTTCTCAATAATTAGAACGACACAGATTACTGGTACCAGCAATACTGACAGTAATATACGCAAAGGGTGATTATAGCACTACGCCAGCCGGCCAATTTGCCAAACATCAGGCCTGTGGCTGTCTTTAAGCACCATTGCAGGTAGAATGATGCGAACTTAATCAAATCGGCCCTTCAGCAATAGAACCATCAATGTCAAAACGACAACAGAACAATGGCGCTTCCCACCACAAAAGCCTGTCGCACTTCTTTCTGCCTGCACAAGTTTTTCTTGGTGGCGCCGATAAGATCGGCAGCCGCGTGGTGCTTGATGATGCTGCAATCACGCACCAAATTGTGCACGTTTTACGCCTTGCAGAAGGCAACTTAGTAAGACTGTTAGACGGCCTCGGAAACATGTGGAAGGCCGAAATTTGCCTCAGTGGTCGCTCTGCAACAACTTTCGAACTTTTAGAGAGATTGGCTGTAGCAGAGAGCGATGCCCAGCAGAAATGTCAAATAGTTAGCATGCTCCCGCTGCTAAAAGGTCCGCGTTTTGAATGGGCCCTAGAAAAGCTCACAGAACTAAAAGTTGATGTCATCATGCCCTTTTCATCAACTCGCACCGTCGTCAAAAGTAAAGAGAAAGAAGAAAGTGAGGGGCGGCAAAAGCGCTGGCAAAATATTGTCAGAGAAGCGGCTGAACAGTCAGAGCGCTTGCTCTTACCAACGCTTCACGCACCAATCTCGCTCGGCGAGATGCTAAAGAAAAACGCAAATGATTCATCAAGAAAAGCTTTGAACCTCCTTCTAAGCGAAAGAGATCAGGCACCAAATATAGTTCAGCTCCTCAGCCCAATTTTGCTAAGCTCAGAGCACCACTCCCTTGACAGCCTGCGCATTACTCTTCTAGGTGGCCCAGAAGGAGGTTTCACAGAAGAGGAAAAAAGTTTGATCTTGGCTAATGATTTTCAAAAAGTCTCACTTGGTTGCACCATTTTGCGAGGTGAGACAGCTGCCATTTTGGCCGCCGGAATTGCTTACGCAATAGCTTCAACCTTAGACTAAAGAAATTTAGTGCACCATTGGAGATATCACGACGGTCTTTGCATAACGCATATATTCAGACCCAAACAAATGTAATTAGAGCAACCCTGGTAGCTAAAAGAGATATAGATACCACCCACTGACAAAGCACCGCAGGGCCACCACGAGAAAGATAAATTTTCTGTGGAGACTTGACAAAGGGATCTTATCCGAGCGTTAATAGTAGGCGTCGGTGGTGGCATCGGTGGTGATGCTTTTTCCAACGACCGCAGACTCAAAAACTTCTGGTCGCACGGTTTGCTCGAAGAAACCGAAAGTAACTCGCTACTAAAATGCCTGACCAATCAAGTCTCCCCCAAACACCTCGAGGAAACTCAGCAGTGGCCGCCAATCTCGCAAAAGTGAGAGAAGCTATCGACGATCAAGCCGTAAGGTTGATCGCCGTAACAAAGCATGCCACCAATGCTCAAATCGAAGAAGCATTTTCGCTAGGTTTCAACGAATTTGGTGAAAGTCGCATTCAGGACGCTTTGAAAAAACGTGATGAGTTGCCACCACACGTAGCACTAAAATCGAATTGGCATTTTATCGGACACTTACAGTCAAACAAAGTGAAACAGGCTGTTGGCAACTTCTCTCTCATTCATTCAGTTGACTCCCTGAGCCTCGCTCAAGAAGTTTCTCGCGTCGCTTGTCAGAAAGGCACCAATCAATCAATTCTTTTGCAAGTGAAGATTTTGGACGATCATTCGAAATCAGGATTCACCACAGAAGAACTTCGTCAAAATCTTTCGACCATCCTGGCTCTACCGTCTATAAAGGTAGAGGGGCTGATGACAATCTCACCATTGTCTAACGACGCAAAGCTATGGCACCAGAGCTTCAGCGGCCTCAGCAACCTGCGCGATCAGCTCAATAGCGAATTTAGTATTTCTCTCAAAGAACTTTCGATGGGAATGAGCGACGACTGGCGAGAAGCCATCATATGTGGTTCAACTATGATTAGGCTCGGTCGAGCAATTTTTGGCAATTAGCCACAACAAGTTTTCACAGCGGCGAATAGATAGATAAGAGTAGAGACACAGTCAGCGGTATAGACAATTTTATTAGACCAATAGGGTAAGGAGGAAAGTAGTGAGCATCGTTCAAAAGTTCAAAAGCTTCTGGTTCGGGCCTGCAGACAACTACGAGCGCGAGGATTTCGAAGATCTTTTTGAGACTTCCGACGACGTTTACGCTACCAATGGACAACTAGCTCTTGATCCGGTTGCACACGCTCAAGAGCCTGTGAAAACCGCAAGAGTGCACCAAATGATTCCCGGCACGGGCGCCAAGATACTTGACCATCCAAATGCCCAGGCCATGAGTGAAGTACTGGTGATCGAACCTAGACAGTTCGAAGAGTCATTGGATATTGTGGAACATCTTCGCGGTCGCAAGTCAGTGCTTCTTAATTTGCACATGCTCGACAATGAAGGTTCACAAAGAGTGGTTGATTTCCTTTCCGGCGCTTGCTGGGCCATTGATGGCCATCAGCAACGCATCGGCGATGGCGTTTTCCTCTTCGCCCCAGCCAGCGTCACCATCAGTTCAGAATCCACTTCTTCTAAAGTAATAAAAGAAGCCTTCTGGAATAAAGATCAACCTGTGTAGTTAAAAGGCGCCGCTCATCCAGATATTTCATAATATCCAAGCGCATACCTGCCGGAATTGGCACCACAAATTGTTTAGTAACTTACTAAAAATCGCGGTTGCCGGGCTTCACAGGGCCAGTCCCTCCACCTCTCTTGATA
>JBBRMD010000029.1:0-64139 GCA_038231015.1 Candidatus Obscuribacterales bacterium | reverse complement strand
TGCGCAACAGCGGCAAAGATGTCACTACCTCGACTGGCCAACAGTATGGTTATGACAGCAGCACTAATTACACCAAAGGCAGCGGCGCCACTTCTACGGTAGACACCCAGAACAAGGGCGACTATACCGTCGATTGGCAAAAAGGTTCTAAACCAGTAGTTACTCCGGTGCCTGTTACACCTTAGCTCTTTGTTTTATAGTTAGAGAATGACTGCAAAGATTATCTTTCAATCTTCTCGCCTCTATGCCAGAACCTTCATCCCACAGCAAGATGCTTCTTCAGCATTCTTGCTGTACGGAGATGAAGAGGTAACTAAGTTTCTTGGAAGCAACACAACTGACAGTTGTATAGCTGAAACTGAACAACGATTAGTTCGCTACGCAGCTTGCGAGGGTGGGCGCGGAATAATGGCCTTGCTGCGCAAGCAAGATGATTTATTGGTTGGCACGATTCTGCTGAAGCGCTTGCCCGATAAAAATTTTGAACCAACCACTGAGTGGGAAGTCGGTTGGCATCTGCGCCGCTCGGCTTGGGGGGCTGGATATGCTAGTGAAGCGGGAGGGGCCGCGTTAGAGTACGGGCTCAAGACTCTCAACCTACCTCAAATTTTTGCTGTGGTCGATACTTCTAATGTTGCTTCGCGCAAAGTAGTTGAGCGTCTCAATATGGTTCATTTGGGCCAGACGGACCGTTACTATGGCGAGACTTTAGAGCTTTTTAGCACTGTTTCGCGCCCTGCTTGAATCTTGCGGTTTAAGTGCTTGCTCACTGAGTCAGATTTTGGCTAACTATGGTTTTGGCCGGCAAAATGAGGTTTTTCACGGCTTTTTCACGTCAATAGCATTACATTGTGCTTGTCGGTTAGACATTTAGGCGATAAGTGTTTGCTGGCTTACAGACAGGGTGGGGGTTTCCCCCCACAATAGAGAACCAGTTTGCTCTATGATGAAGATCTGATGCTGGTGTCGAGAAAATTGCGACAGTGCGTAGATACAAGAGTCGAGTTTTTAGAGTCTGGTTCTTAGAGTATTTAGAGTGAACTTTTACCAACGGCAGTGATCAACAGTGGCAGATAACAAAGCACCCGAAGCAGATCGGCATTTAGAAAAAGCAACACCGGGTAAAGACGGTGCTGACGGTAGTCATGCTAGTTCAGAGGCTGTTGCTCTTTTAGACCGTAAGTCTCCTGCGGCCGGTGCTGGTGTCGAATCGCCAATTAAAGATGGTTCGATGGGCACCACCCCTCCTCTTACAGACAAGACCATGACCGATTATTGGCGCTACGGCAATAAAATTGGAAGTGAGTCTGCTGCCACCACCGATGCCTCTGCTAAACCGAAAGATGCTAGTGACAAAACTGACCCCTCTAATCATAAATTAGAAGATGCCACCAAGGCTTACATGCAGACCCTCGAACGGGCCAACATGTCTCCTGAGCAGGCTCAAGAATTTGCTAAGTCTACAGCTGATCGTCTGCAGAAAGCTTCTGATAGCGGTAACCTAGTCGGTACGCCAGAAGAGCAGCTCAATCGCATAAATAAATCGATGACCGATGTTCTCGACAAGACTGGCAAGAGACCTGATGGCAAGCTAGCAAATGGCCAAGAAGATCATTTAAGCGATAAAGACCGCGCTAATCTTGTTCAAGATTTAGCTGCCCGTCAAGCCAATCCTGAGAAGTTCGTCAATCAGGGCGATCACATGACTTGCGTGCTTGAGTCAAACCAAAAACAAAGATTAGAGGCTGGTGATCCAGCTAAAGTTGCTGAACAAATTGCTTCAGTGGTGAACAAAGGCTCTGCAGAAATCGTGCAGAAAGACGGCACTACTCGCACCGTCAACGTCGATTCGCGCAGCTTTGCCCCAGATCGTGAGTCAGGCCAACCGTTCAGTACTGATGTTCATGGCGAGCAAGGTAAGCGTAGTATGGCTGGTCATGTTTATGATGCACTGGCTGGTCAAACAATAGCTGACTTGCGCTCTGAACGAGAACATAAGCCAAGTTCTGCTCAAGGTCTCGATAAGGCCGGGTATGTTTACGCAGCGGCCCACGCCGACCAGTTTGGTGCTAAGCCCGGCCAGACCAGTACCAACGAAGCCTTGATGGCGAGAAATAGTGATGGCTCTATGAAATTCATCAGCAACTCTCCCGACGCCGATATTTGGCAAGCCGCTCACTTGAATAAGGCAATGGGCGGAGAGCCTGGAGCCATGTTTGCCAGCTCAAGTGTAGTTGGTGATGGTAAACCACCGAAGAATAGTAACTATCCTGATGACCTGAAAGTAACTAGCTTCGCTGATACCAACGAATTGCATTCGAAGCTTGAAGACTTCCAAAAGCGCACTGGTCAGTCAGCACAGATTCTTGTAGACTCGCCTTATCTACCTGGTGGTGGTCAAAGCGGTCACGGTCTTCATGCTATGAATATTACGGCCTTAGAAAATGGCAAGTTCAAGTTAGATAATAACTGGGCTTCTAAATATGACGTTGGTGCAGTTGATGCTGCCACCGTCGCTAGAGCAACTAATCCTGAAGGTTCACGCGTTCCGAGCGACAAGCCAAGACCAGATGCCGGACCTCTCGATCCGAATCATCCAGATGTTCCTCGCCACGACACCGAAATCAAGCCGGGTTCTGGTCGCAATCCAAACGAGACCGTCGACCAATGGAATCAGCGTTTGCAGGAGCAACAAAAGCTCGACGAACAAAAACAGAAAGACCTTCTCGACAAACAAAGCAAAGAACGTGAAAAAGCTGATGCCCACGCTGCCTGGCAGCAATCAAAAATGGCTGCAGAAGGTCGTGGTGAGAAGTTCAATATCCCTGAGCCATAGGTTCGGTTAGCTGAAAGTAAGGCCTCAATGTTACTGAAAAAAATTGGCGTGATCAAAGAGCTGCTCTTGCCGCCTGAATTTGTTCAGGGTGAGCAAGAATTTGGTGGAAAAGGCAACAATTGGCGCCTGAGCTATCATCCGCGTAAATTTAAAGATACCGATACTGGTGCTCAGATCATTCTTTATTTTCGCGGCAAGTCGCCTTACAAAACTGCTGGAGATGCTTTTCGCGTTTTCTTGGCGCAATCTCCGACCACTCTTTTTGATTCGACTAAAGACAAAAATACCCGGCCGATTTCGAGCATGCTGAAAAATTTGGGCGAATCTCTCGGCCCGGCGGCAAACAATCAATTGCTCAACAAAGAAGAGCCAGGCTTGCAAGGCCCTTTATTCTTCTTGCAAAAGGTGGCCGTGGCCCTCGTTAATAAGCGCAAAGTTTTGGCTTTGACTGGAATTTATCACGCTAGCGATGTTTCCCCTGAGGCCTTTGAGGGTCACCCGCTGACTAGTTATTATCATGGTCTGCTTTTTGACAGTGCGCCGGGCAGTCAACCTTGCTGTTTAGAAGAATTAGTAATGCAAGCACCGACTGCGGCCTTGTTAGAGCAATATATGCCGTCCTTTGAAAAGGCCGTTGCTTCAATTCGCTGGAACGATCTCTAGGCTTTTGGCTTATTTATCTTCAATTAGATAGCCCGAGCCAAGCACTGTTTTGATCAGCTCTTCTTTACCTACGGTGGCTAATTGTCGTCTTAAAGTTTTCATGCACGTGCGCACAGTGTCTTCGGAGGCTTCGCTCTCAGAAGGCCAGACAGCGTCGAGCAAAGCTTTGGCACCAAAGGGGCGGTTCGGGTGGCGCATCAAATATTCAAGCAGCGAACATTGCTTGGGCATCAAGTGCACGCTTTGATCGCCGACTATTACTGTGCGGTTTTCAAGCTCTAAGGCAACACCTTGAATTTTAAGCTGGGTAGGCAATATGCCTTTGGGTCTGCGCAAAAGGCTTCTAACTCGCGCAGAAAGCTCTCTCACGTCAAAAGGTTTGACGAGGTAGTCGTCGCCGCCAGAGTCTAATCCTTCTTCTCTGCTTGAAATATCGCCTTTACCAGTCAAAAACATTATCGGAGACTGACCACCGCTCTTGCGGTAGTGTCGGCAGACGTCAACTCCTGTAACTCCTGGCAAGCCCCAGTCGAGCACAATAACGTCAAATTCGAAGCTCTCAAGCATTTGAATGGCATCTTCACCTGAGTTGACTACTTCAAGGGTGTGATTTTCCAGCGTGAACCAGTCCTCTAACCTTTCAGCCAGCTCAATGTCGTCTTCTACCAGCAATATTTTTGCCATGTCGCCTGTAAGTTTTGGATTGCGGTCCGCTTTTGACTATTATGGTACCTGAATAATTTCATGTGGCTATATGCTCAAATCAATAAAATCGAAGTTTGGCGGCCAATTGGTTAAATTTGGCCTATGACAAGTGCTGCTCAGACAAAGAAATCTATCACCGTTAATGCGAGAACCGGCGTGGCTAGCAAAATAATTTGTATTGGTCTACTTGTCGCTGCTTTTAGCAATCTCTCGATTGCTGCTCTTTTTGCTCAGACTAAATCAGCCAATATAGCCCCGGTCGCCATCACTTTAGAGTTTTTCAAAGACATATCTGTCGGTCGATTGATATTGCTGAAGTCAAAGTGGAATGCCAACAAAGATCAGGCTAGTGGCCGTCCTTTGGCTGCGGCGAGAGGGACAGTAAAGGTTTTGGCAAATCAGCCAATTATGCTTATTGCAAATGATTCAATTGGCCAAAAGATGGCCTTTTTGAGCAGTTTGCCGAGCGATGCTTTGGCCTGTCTGATTCTCAACGATACCTCAATTAGCAGTGGTGACTTGGCCCGAGTATCTCACCTCAATGGTCTCAGGCGTCTAGAGCTATTTGGTACAGATATTGACGATACTGGCGTGCAGCATCTCTCTAAACTTAGCAATCTCAGTGTTCTCTACCTCGGTAGCAGCTTGGTCAAAGGAAACACCCTTGATCAACTAACGGCCGTTCATTTGCACAATCTGCAGTTAGATAATCTAATTTTGTCGCCAAAAGCCTTTCGCGCCATTGCTAAATTTAAAGAGCTTCGCTGGCTTTCGGTAGCGCGCGCACATGCTAACAATGCAGAGCTTGCCGAGATTGCTCACATGCCCATGCTCGAAGAACTGATGCTTGGTGAAAATATAGATATTAGCGATCTTGGAATTAAGAGGCTAGTAGGGCTCAAGCGATTGAGTCGGCTAAACGTTTCCAACACCTCCGTGACGCCAGACGGGCTCATTGCCTTAAAAGGCCTTGACCTTAAGGTACTTAAGATTAGTTCGCGTTACAAAAATGACCAAGTGAAACTAAAATTACATCAGGCCTTTCCCCGGGCTCGTTTAGAGTTTGATAATGACCGTCCTCGTATTCCCCTTGAGATGTTTGCACCCTTGCACTAACTTTTCTGAACAAATTTATGACTCCCGTGCGCAAGATCATTCATATCGACATGGATGCATTTTTTGCATCGGTAGAACAACGCGACTATCCTGACTATCGCGGTAAACCCTTGGTTGTAGGCGGCTCTCCTGATCAGCGCGGAGTAGTGGCAGCTGCTAGCTACGAAGCGAGAAAATTTGGCATATTTTCAGCCATGCCAGCTCGTACCGCAATACAAAGGTGCCCACAACTAATTTTTGCCAAGCCCCGCTTTGATGTTTATCGCCAAGTATCAGAGCAAATTCGCGAAATCTTTTATCGCTACACAGACTTAGTGGAGCCGCTTTCACTCGACGAAGCTTATCTTGATGTCACCATGAATAAGCGAGAAATGCCCTCAGCTACTCTAATTGCTCGGGAAATTAAAAAGTCTATTCGCGACGAATTAAATTTGACTGCCTCGGCCGGAGTTTCAATCAATAAGTTTTTGGCAAAAACGGCTTCGGCTGTCAATAAACCAGATGGCTTGCATTTGATTCCACCAGATCAAGCTGTTGCTTTTATCGAAAAATTACCGATCGAGAAATTTTATGGTATCGGTCAAGTTACCGCTCAAAAAATGAAACAAGCCGGAGTTTTCAATGGCGCTGATTTAAAAACCTGGTCTGAAATAGATCTGGTTCGCAAGTTTGGTAAAGCTGGTCATTTTTATTTTAATATCGCTCGTGGTCTCGACGAGAGGCCCGTTGAGCCAAATCGAATAAGAAAATCAATTGGTGCTGAAGAAAGTTTTGCACACGATTTAAGTGACCGTCATTCTTTTCTTACTGCCATTGAAGAAATAGCTGCCATCCTCAAACGTCGAGTGCTTAAAAGCGAAACCAGCGGACGTACTTTAACTTTGAAAGTGAAGTACGGCGACTACCAGCAAGTGACGCGCAGCCGCACCTTTGCTGAGTCTATTGATGTGCAAGACTTTGCACCGGTTATTAGAATTGCCATGGAATTGCTCGACACTACCGAAGTCGAGCAGAAAAATGCTCGCTTACTGGGCTTGTCGCTCTCTAATCTAGACTGCGAGCGCGAAGCTGACAGTGAAAGCGGAAATTATGTGCAATTGACTTTAGAGCTGAAGTAAAAGCAAAGAGATTTTCGCCAGAGAACCGCTCTGCTTCTGCAAAAGTTTTTTGAGGGCTCTTTATTTATGCTTTTAGTCTTGGCTTTTAATCCACTTGCTAATGTCGCTGATTACTTCGGGTGAAACATTTTTTTGCTGGTCATAATCGCTAGGGCCCGAAACTTCGCCTGCTTGCACAAAGCCATGATTGAGGCCGTTGTAGACTTTGAAAGTGGTGTTGCCATTGTCGCTTAGAGCTTGCCAGAGATTTTGAAAATCGACCATAGTGACCTGATAGTCTTTGCCGCCTTGCAAAATCAAGATTGGTTTTTTAATTTCTTTCATGGCTTCGGCCGGTTTGTAGTCGCGCAAATCGAGCCAGTAAGAGGCTGGCAGACCTAGAGGTAGGTTGGAGGTTGCTGTGGCCGTGCTTAAGTTTGTCGCTTTGACTGTCTGCACTTGTTTTTTTAATTTTGCTAATTGTTTTTGCTGAAGGGGGCTAAGTCTTGTACTACTCGTAAGCAAATACTCGGTTTGTTCCAGAAGCATGTCTTCCAGTGGTCTAGTCGGGCCAGCCATGACAATGAATCCAGCAGCCGTGTGATCAGCTTTAGCCATGCGTGGAATGAGCATGGCGCCAAGACTATGGCCTACTATGAAAATATGATTTTTCTCAATGCGTTTGTCATTGGCAAGCAGTGCCACTGCTAGCAGTGCATCTTCTATGGTCTCTTCTTTTACTGTAATACTATTGCTTGCTCCAGCAGCCATCATTGCTTTGCCATGCTGACGAGTGCGCTTCTCATAGCGCAACACTGCTATTTCTTTAGTGGCTAGACCCCAGGCAATATCGCGAAAAACTTTGACGGCACCGATTGTTTCATCTCGGTCACAAGGGCCAGAGCCGTGCACGAGGACCACTGCCGGATATGGTCCAGCACCGTTGGGAAGCGTGAGAGTGCCGTCCAATTGATAAGTGCCTGAACCGACTTTGACAGGTATTTCCACAAAGCTTTCAGGGCTGGCAGTCAAGCAGCTGGTTGCGCTAGAGGCCTCGTCCGCTCTGGCCGCCGGCACTGTATATTCAGCAGTTGTCAGGCCGATGCCAGGCAGAACACCTAGGCCGAGAAGGCCAGTTATAATCGCCTTGGTCTTTCTCGTTTTTGGCAAAGGCATAATATTTACTCAGGTAAAATTGGTTGGCAAAGTCTATCAGATAACTTGGCAATCTAGAGTTGGAGACAATCATGTTTGGCGCTAGTAAAATTCACCACGTGGCCATAATCTGTTCAGACTATGCTAAGTCTAAGCATTTCTATACAGAGGTGCTCGGTTTTGAAATCATCGAAGAGACTTACCGTGAAGAGCGAGGGTCATACAAACTAGACTTGCGTGTCGGGCCAAATCAAATAGAGCTATTTTCCTTTCCGCAGCCACCGGCTCGCGTGAGCAATCCTGAAGCTTGCGGCTTGCGTCATTTGGCCTTTGAAGTAGAAGATGTGGCCAAAGTTTTGACTTATTTGCGCTCTCTTAATGTCGAAGCAGAAGACATTCGGGTGGATGAAATTACTGGCAAGCAGTTTACTTTCTTTCGCGATCCAGATAATCTGCCCCTTGAGGTTTATCAGCTCTAGCTCAAATGGAGATAGCCATGTACTGCGTGCTCTATGAACTAAAAGTAAAAACTGGCCAAGAAGAGCCATTTCGTGCCGCTTGGCGTGCGGTTACTGAAAACTTGGTGCAAGAGTATGGTTCGCTTGGCGCTCGCTTGCATTCGACCGATCAAGGTTTCTGGATTGCTTATGCTCAGTGGCCTGATCAGGCAAGTTGGCAGAATGGTCATGTGATCATCGAAGAAGAATCGAGAAAGATGCATGTAGAAAATTATTTAGATGAGATGCCACGGGTAACTCTCAAAATGACAGTGGTAGATGATTTGCTTGAAGCTCTGCCTGATTCATTCGGGCTTGTATAGCAGCAATGAAGAAGCCGGCCCGCTGGGAAGTGCTGTTAATGGTTTTGGCTTTTGCTGGCATGGTTGGCGCTCTCAATTGGCGACGTGGTGAGGCCGAGCGTGACCACTTACATCATAGTGAAGCGATGGACCGTATTGAAGATATGCGCCTCGGTGTAGCAGCAGCTGTGCCTGTGGCAAAATGGCTTAATAGCCACATGGACAGTCATAATTTAGCAATTTTAGATCTGGTTTACGGCGCCGGTAATAAGCAAGAGAACGCAACTCTTTTGCTAGAGCAAGAGTGGCAGCCACTCGATGCTGCTAAGATTGTCGAGGCTCTTACATGCTCTGACACAGCGGCCACTAGAGCGCGCCTAGTAGGTATTTTGACACGCCAGACCGGGCAGAAATTTGGTGACAATGCCGTTGCCTGGGAGAGTTGGATTGCCCAGCAGAAAATTATTCCAAGCAAGGCGCAAGCAGCTTCGTATCTCAATTTTAAGGGTTTGCTCTATCATCGAATTGACCCTAGGCTTGTTCATAGTTTTGCCATCAACAAAGTTAGCAGTGTGCCACCCCAACAAATTTATTGGGCTGGTCTTCAGTATGACGCTGCCCCTTTGCGCCGACCACAACTTATTGATGCTGGGCAAGCAAGCTATCTAAAGCCTGAAGATCAAGTTTTTGGAATTGCCGCTGCCAGTGGTGCCGCTATTGCCTTACCTCGTCGCATTCTTGTCTGGCACAACATTGTCGAAACAGTGCTTGGGAGCGTGCCAATTACAGCCGTCTATGACGAGGCAAAGGGAGTCGTTTATGCTTATGAAATGACAAGTGAAATAACGAGCAAAACAGGCTGTTGCAAAGCTGCCACTAGTTCGTTTCTCTACCAAGGTGAGCATCTTATTTCGGATGCTAACAGTCATTCTCTCTGGTCTGTGCGCAGCGGAAAACCAATAGTCTACGAACAAGTTGGAGCCCCGGAGAAAAATGATTTTGGGCTTCGTAAACTTGCAGTTTTTGCTACTTCATGGTCAGCCTGGCTGAGGGAGCATCCAAAAACAAAGGTCTTAGCGATTGATACAGGCTTTGATCGGGACTATAAATCTATTGAGAAGTGATAGAAGTTTGCAAGCCGAAGTTGAAGTTGAAGTTGAAAGAAATAACTGATGTTTAGAGTAGGAAAGCTATTTGATAAAGACAAGCTGCTTTTGTATGTCGCAATATCGTTGCTCGCCGTCTCTCTTTTGAGCAGCTATTATCGCAATACTGCCTGGCTTGACCACGGCTATGTTTTTTGCGATGGCTATTTGCAAACAGCATTTGAGTTTTCTGGAGCAATAGTATTTTTATGCGGTACAGTCTTTGCAATTTTCTATAGTTTTAGACGAAAATGGTCAAGTAAGTTGGTCCTTTTGCTTGTGATCTCTTCGACCTTCGTCTTCTACATTTATTTGAGCAAGGCTGGTTTGCTTGTCGCGAAAACTAGCACTGCTAGCGGTTCTAGTTCTAGTTCTAGTTCTAGCTCTAGCTCTAGTGCTGGCCCTAGTGCTGAGCAACAGGTGCAAACTACCGATTTGAACGGCATCAAAGTTGTCTTTAAACCAGGTCCTTCCCTAGAATCGACAAGTCTATCAACTTGTCCGATGCTTCGTCTTGAGCGCAGTGCTTTTGGAAATAAAATGCGTGAGTACAAAACTCTCGCTATTATTCCGCACGGCATGGAGGCTCATTTTGAGCTTGACGATCAGAGCAGGAAAATTAGATTGATTGCACCAAGTTGTTTTATTTCTAGAGAAATCGTTACGGAGTTCGATCCTACTTGGAGCGCTAACATCAACAATCCAACCCAACGTTTCGATTTCTAGTTATCGTCGCCCTTATGGGGGAACTCCCTCCCCGTAGCCAAAGTGCACTATTGCAAAGGCTTTCGGGGAGTATGATAATGCCTTAACAAAGTTCAACCAGTTTGCGTTTTTCTTCGCGGCAATATAATGCTGCCGCTTTTTCTTTTCTTTGCTGAGGTATTTGCTATGAACACTATTGAACAACGGCCACCAGAGCTGGCTTCTGCTGTAGATCTAGAGCCTCTTTGTGAATCTAGTGCAGAGGCTAATTTTCCTCCTGGTGCCGACCCGGAAACTCTAAATATACCCTTAGAGCAGAAGATCAATGGTTTCGATAATGGCAGTAGGCCTCTCTTAAAAGAGCCATCACTTTATCTCTCTATCGCTATAGTTTTCATAGCTTCGGCTGTTTGTTTCGGCAGAACCCCTAGTTTGTTTTGGCTATCACTCGCTGTAATGTCGTCACTGGCTGTAGCTTTTCATGTAATGGCCGAACGCTTTCTTTTTCGGGCTAATAAAGAGCACCAAATATTTGATGCACCGCTTGAAGGAGTTTTCGTCATCACCCTCGGTGCCATACTCCCTGGTCTCAGCCTCCTTGCCTATGGTCTCGTTTCGCTCTACAGTCTAGCCCAGCGAGAGCAAGCCAATTTTGCTGAGGAGTTTGCCAAGCTGGCGCTCTTACTTGTTGTTCCCTTTTTTAATTTTGTGGTTTGGTCGGCGGTGCGCAAAAAATATCTTATGCGACCTCGTCTGATCGGCCTCATGAATGGCTTTGCTTTTGGCCTTTCAGCTGCTTGGTCGATTATTTGGGCCTGTACAGTATTGTTCGGGCAAAGCAATCCTTCTTGTAAATTTGGCTGGATGCTACTGTTATGCACTGCACCGCTTTTACTGTTTGCTTCATCATGCCTGGGTCACGATCTCTGGAATAAAACAGATGCAAACATTCGTCGCGTAACAGCGACATTTTCAGTCTTGGGAGTGCTTCTCTCAGTTTTGTTTGTCTTCGCACCCATGGCCCGCGCCACATATGTGCAGTCTTTGGTCACTAGTGCACGTCAAGCTCTTCCTGACTTTCAAGGTGCCGCTGCCTCAGCTTTGCGTGCAGTCGCTACTGATGAAGACCTGCGGCCATCTAAGTTTCCACTTGATGGATTTGCATTGGCCGAACTTCTGATTCCTAATCGCGGCCTTGAGTCAGGCACTGACGAAGACAAAGATCTCTATTTCAAAGTGACTGGCAATTCATATTTTGCTCCAGTTGGCGGTGCTGCTCAAGACAATGCTAAATCTTCTAAAGGCTCTAAGATTGCCAACTCTGAGCCTGAGCCATTTAATGCTATTGTCGGTGGCAAAATTCCTGGTTTGTCCCTAGCTAAGTCGCAGATGGCTGGCAATGTTGACGCCACAACTTTGTCGAGCTCGCTTGATTGGAACCTCACTTTCCATAATGCGTCTGGGGCAGTGCAGGAGGCCCGTTGCGAGATCGCTATACCGAAGCAAGCGGTGGTCTCTCGCGTCACTCTCTGGATTGACGGCGAGCCTCGCGAGGCTGCCTTCGCTTCTTCAACTAAAGTTCAGCAAGCCTATCAGGCCCAGGTCTCTCAGAAGGTTGATCCTTTGCTTGTGACGATGACTGCCCCTGATCGCCTGCTGGTGCAGTGCTACCCTGTGCCGGCCAGCGGTGGTGAAATGAAAGTTCGCCTTGGATTTAAGTTACCTCTCGACACTAATGATGGCAAAACTTGTTCTCTCACGCTACCGCATATGGTGGCATCAAATTTCATTCAATCGAAGCGGCAGCGTCTCAATATTGTGTCGCGCGATGGCTATTCAATGAGCGGAATTGTCAGAGCGGTTAAGGCTAACGGTTCAGAGAATGTACTGCTTATGAAAAGACGAGCAGCAAACAGCGATATCGCTACTCTTGATTGGTATTCTTCGAAGCCGCGCTATATCGTTCAACAGCTCAAAGCGATCAGAAGGCCCAGCATAAAGCGTTTGTTTGTGGTGATTGATCCTTCTGCTGCCCTTAAGCCTCACGCCGTGCAAATTAAAGAGGCCATCAACAGTATTCCGGCGAAGCTCGGTGCAGTGGTAAGCTTTGCTGGAAAACCAGCTCAGGTGATTATCAATGCTGATGCCTTTGAAGGAGGCCAAGACAACTGGCCCGCTTTGAGAGAATCTATTGAGAGTGCCGCTGAGCAACCTGATAGCGCCGTGGTGTGGATTCATGGCCCCCAGCCAATCGCCCCTAAATTAGCTGATTCAGCAGTTCTCGACTTGGTTCATCATGTTAGTTTGTTTGATCTGCAGATTGCCCCTGGTGTCAATGCGATTCTGCCCGCCTTGCAGATGGAAGACGCCTCTGGTTTGATCTCTTATGAAACATTGAGCACTAAGAGCACTGACCATGAAACTTCTGTTCTTGATTTGAAGGCCCTTTCAGCAATTGGTGAGCAGAGCGCAAAAGGGGCAGGGAAACTGGTTGTTCAAAGAACTTTAGTGCTGACCAAGCCGCTTTGTCCTATTGTTTCGGATCGCCTTATCTCAGCACAAGTGACTTGTCTCTGGGCCAAAGAAGAAGTAACAAAACTGTTGGCTAGTGGTCAGCAGCATGAAGCACAAGTCTTGGCTTCAACTTATCGGCTTGTCACTCCGGTCAGTGGTGCAGTTGTTTTGGAGAATGATCGTGACTATAAGGCAAATAAACTCAACCCTGGAGCCTACCGAGATGCTTTGGGCAAGGCTTCTTCTGTAGTTGCCAATATTGTTGCGGGAGTGCGCGGTGGCTTAGTTGGTGGTCCAGTAGATCCTCGCTATGGTCAATCGAATGAAGTCGGGCAGTTGGCTGACTGCGGTTATGATGCTGCCCGTGATATCAGTCGTTTGATTTCGGTGATCGCTCTGCTGATTTTGATTGTGGTGGCTATAGCCTTTGTTCGCGGACGACGAAAGAGAGGCTGGAGTGTCTATGTCAAGGCTGCTGGCATCGTCGTGGCCGCGCCAATGGTTGTGCACCTAATTGGCACTTTCATGATCAACAACTGTGGTGGCCTAGGTGGAGGGCTTTAGCCCTCTCACCAGGTGCGAAAGCGCGACAAATGGCATCTGCTCATGTCGAGTTCTAATGACAGATGCCCTTTGTCTCTTCCATCGCCTGTTTTACACCAGCATCTAAGCGAGCGAGGAGAGCCGTGCATTGTGATAGATCCGCTAGATTGGCTGCTTTTTCTAACTCTTCCAAGGCTTTTGCTAAACTTGGCGCACAGATTGTGCCGCAGGCTCCCTTGAAAGCGTGGGCGGCAGCTCGAACTGCTTTGTAATCGGCTTTTTCAAGGTGATTCTGAAGAGTCTCTACCTCATCGGCGGCTGTATCAGCAAACATGGTGAGCAATTGTTTGTAGTTCTTCTCGCTAAAGCGGGCCGAGAGAGTTTCGATCTCAATAAGTGGTTGATTATTAGAGGCTTGATCGTGACAAGTTTTTAGCAGGTTCGATTGAGTAAAGATTTTGTCTTGTTCAGTTGTCCAAGCGCGCAATTTTTTCTCTAGTACCGCTGGCTCAATAGGCTTGGCTACATAGTCATCCATGCCAGCTTCAAGACAAGCTTCTCTACTACCTTCTCGCACATTGGCTGTCATGGCAATTATCGGGACATGAGTCTCTTTTTGCTCTTGCAGCCTCTTAATAATGCGGGCAGCAGCATAACCATCTAAGACTGGCATTTGGCAATCGAGAAATACAAAGTCAAAATTCCCGCTGTCAAATGTAGCTACCGCTTCCATGCCATTTTCGACAATTTCAACATCTAAATTAAGACTCTGCAAAAGTAGTTTGGCCACTTGCTGATTGAGCTTATTATCGTCGGCCACTAATGCTTTCAGCTTGTGTTGCGCGGCGTTAAGTTTTCTCGGCGAATTGCTTCGCTGTGGCGCTGCTGCCTCTAGTTGATTTTTGATGGGAGTATTGAGGCAGTATTTTAAGGCATTGCGTCTCACCGGTTTAACCAGAGCCTTGACTTGGTTTGTCGGTAAGAGAGCTTCGCTTTCATGCTTGTGGTCTTTAGTGGTTAAAAGAAAAATGCGTTGCGAATCTGTTTCGCGACCATAGAATTCGCGTTCAAATAGCTCTAGGGCTTTTTGGCTATGGCGCGCTGCATCGACGATTACGGTTATGGCGTCGCCATCGCTTCGTGCTTTATCGATAAAGGCGACGGCCTCTGAGACGGTGCTACATGATGCGGTCTTAAAACCAAAGCATGATGAATACTTGGTTAGGCAGTCTTTGAGCTGTTGATCATCGTCAAGAATTAGAACAAGAGACTTGGCGGCATCAATTTGAAAACTATTTGTGATTTTGCTGGCCGTACTCAAGTTGGCTGTGTTCAAAGTAATAACAAAGGCAAAGCTGGAGCCGACATTTATTGTGCTGTCTATTGCAATGCTTCCGCCGAGCATTTCAATAAGACGCTTGGAGATACTGAGACCAAGGCCGGTGCCCCCATATCGCCTACAAATTGAGCCATCAACCTGGACAAAAGGCTCAAATAGTTTCTCTTGATCTGCTTCTTCAATGCCGATACCGGTATCAACAACTGCAAAGCGAATGGTCGCTTTGTCGTCAAATTTTTTCAAGAGATCGGCTCTGATAGTGACGCTTCCTTGATGGGTAAACTTGATGGCATTGCCGCTGAGGTTGAGAAGAATTTGCCTGAGTCTGAGCGGGTCTCCAACTACCAATGCGGGAATGTGAGGATCAATAAATGTGGTCAGTAAGAGATTTTTAGTCTCGGATTGAGGAGAGAGAATGTCTCCCACCCCTTCAATTAAGCTGGCCAGGTCAAATTCACAGTTTGATATCTGCAGGCCGCCAGCTTCAATTTTAGAGAAATCGAGAATGTCGTTGAGTATGCTCAGCAGCGATTTGCCTGTTTCGCGGAGTACCATGGCGTATTCTCTTGCTGAAGTACTTAGCTCTGAGCGCAAGAGCATCTCTACCATGCCGAGTATGCCGTTCATAGGGGTGCGAATTTCGTGACTTATATTGGCGACAAATTCTGATTTTAGCCGTGAGACCGTTTGCGCTTGGTCACGCGCCTTGGACAATTCTTCAATCATGCTCTGCTGGTTTGCCGTGTTTCCACAGTCAGCGTGTTCTTGGCTGACTTTAAGCTGCTTGCTATGCTCTTCTTTGGCCAGGCTGATCAGCTCTTCTATAGTCTTTTGCGCTGCCAGTTGTTTTTGGGGGTTTTCAATCTGGCTAATAATTTCCCAGATTGGACCATCGGTGAGTGCATGTAGTCTGTCTTCGAAATTATCCATAGCCACTCACGAGTCGATTAGTCTGCTGTGCTCACAGTTACTTTGTTGATAGCTTGTAGCATCTCTTCGGCGCTTTGGTAACGGTTTTCTGGATTCTTTTCTAGAGCCTTGAAAATTATCTCAACTAGTCCTTGAGGAAGGCTGACACCAGGCTGGAAGAAGGGCAAGCTAGAGGGCGGTTCATTCAAATGCCGGCGCACTAACTCATAGAAGCTATCGCCATCAAAGGCTGGTTTGCCCGAAAAACATTCGTACATGACACAGCCGAGCGCGTAAATATCGCTACGAGCATCAAGTTCTTTGCCGGTGCATTGTTCAGGGCTCATGTACCGTGGCGTTCCAACTACTTCGCCGGTGTTGGTTATTTTCAAACGCTCTTTTTGGGTGCTTGGATTTTTGGCAATGCCGAAGTCAACAATTTTGACCTGCGGTTTAGCTTCGAGCGAAATAATCATGTTGCCGGGCTTGATATCCCGGTGGACGATTCCGGCTCGGTGTACAACGCTCAAGCCGCTGAGCACCTGTTTGAAGATTGATAGACCGATTTCAGTATTAAGGCGACCTTTCGCATCCATGTAGCTGTCGAGACTTTGGCCTGAGTGAAAGTCCATAACCATATAAGGTTCTTTATCGGCTGTAACGCCAAAATCGAATACCGAGACTAGGTTCGGGTGCGAAAGTTGACTGAGGGTCTGGGCCTCTGCTTGAAAGCGGGCAACGACGTTGTCGTCTTCGGCAAATTCGGGGTGGAGCATTTTTATTGCCACTGGCCGATTCATTAAAACGTGTTTGGCTTTATAGACGATGCCCATGCCGCCTCGACCCAAGACACCATCAATTTCGTAACGCTCGCCTATCGGTGTTCTGCCGTTTTTATAGTTTTTTATGCCGAGCCTTTCAATCAAAGCCGCTTTGTTGGGAAACTCAGCAGGAGTGACTATGTTTGCGGCTTCGTGACTATCGCGTGATTGTGCCTTTAGTAATTTGCGGGCGATGCCCGGATCTAACCAAGTGGCGCCAGCGGTCACTGCTTTGATGGCAGCATAGAGATTTTCGCTGGCGACTGTTTTTAGGCAATAGCCGCTAGCTCCAGCTTCTAGGGCTTCAACAATGTGCTCTTCATCAGCACTGGCTGTAAACATCACTATATGTGTGTTAGGCAGTGCTTGTTTGATCTCTTTTGAGGCTCGAATACCGTCAATTTTAGGGAGGTCTATGTCCATTAGAATAATGTCGGGTTTAGTGGCTAGAGCTTGCAGAATTGTCGTGACTCCGTCAGCGCAATCAGCCACCACTAACAGGTCTGCAAAGGCCTCTAGTGAGCACTTAAGCCCGAAGCGCGTAATTGCCTGATCTTCGGCAATTAACACAGTGATTTGTTTTGGCGGTGACATCACAGCCATTCCCGAACTAGCCAACAATGTGCTACCACAAGTATTATTAAGTCTCCTGCAAGCGGTGGGTGGATAAGATATGACTACATATACTATTCCCATTATTCCACGCCTAAATTCTCAAAAGGCTCACTCTTTTGGGTGAACGCAAACCTCTTGGCCTAATACTTTCGACTAGTGCCGATGCCGATGGTGAAGGTCAGGATAGTGAATATGGCTATGGCTCAAGGCTTTGTGTTGGTGTTTATGGGTGTGGGCAATCTCGCTGCCATCTTTCTGAAAAATAGGTTTTTCTTCAGAATTATTTTTATGATCGGGCTCGTGGTCATGATCGTGATGAATGTCGTGAACATGCTCATGTTCGTGCTCTAGTTCATCGTGCTCGTGCCAGTGCTCGTGCTTTTCGCTGAGATGCAAATAAACACCAGCACCCATAAATATTGCAGCTAGGCCGAGCTGTAATGTCAGTGATTCGTGAAAGACAAAGAGCGAGACCAGGGCCCCCAAAAACGGCGCTGTGGCAAAATATGCACTAGTGCGGGCACTGCCTAGCTCGCGTAAGGCCGTGACATAGAGCACAAGGCTGAGGCCGTAGCCTATGAAGCCAACTAACATAGCTGCGGCAATTGCATAGAAGCTTGGCACATGCTGGTTGAGTGACAAAGCCAGAGCAAGATTACATGAGCCTGCCACGAGACCCTTAATCATGGCAATCTGTTTGGCATCTGCTGCTGCAATTTGTCTGGTAAAGTTGTTATCGACCGCCCAGCCAAGGCAGGCGAGAAGAATCAAAATTTGCCCAGACAAGTCGTTTAGCTTAGGTGCAAAAAAAACACCAGAAGTCGGATTATAAGATAGCATTGCACCGCCGGCGGTGATGGCAAGCATACCCAAAATAATTTTGCGATCGCAGTTTTCGTGAAAATATATCCAGGCAATTAGTGCGGTAAAAACCCCTTCGATATTTAATAACAGCGAGGCACTGCTAGCGCTACAATGGCTCAGGCCGAGCATTAAGCAAGCTGGCGCGAAAATGCCACCGGCGCAGACAACTAGTGCCAATGCCGGTAAATCAGCACGCCGCAGCAACATAGTGTTGCTTTGTTTTGTCTTTAGCAGTGAGCCGGTAGCTAGCAGAGCAAAGCCAATACCGGTGCCAAGATAGAAGAGACTGGCGAGCATAATCGGCTGTACTTCTAATTGCAAAAGCTTAGCTAGGGGGGTGCTGATGCCAAAAAGAGCAGCTGCTGCGGTTGCTAGAAAAACACCTTTGAAATTATTTGATGAGCTTGCCATGAATGTTTGTTTTCTTATAGTTAACCGCTGAGACCCTGCCCGGTTGTGAGCACATAAATAAGAAGAATGGTGGCAGCTAGTAGCAAGACTGTAGCAATGATGATTGCCACAATAACTACTTTGGGCATGCCTGACGACTGCGAATTTTCTTCATACTCATCTTCGTCATCATAGTCATCGTCGTCATAAGCTTCTTGCACACGCTTGTTATTAAAGTATGGTGTTGCTAGTGGCTTGCCGCTTTTGACAGCCTGCAAATCGTTGTGTAAGTCTGTTAGCGTTTGATAGCGATCGGCTTTTTCTTTTGCTAGTAGACGAGAGACAATTATTTCAATTCCCTCAGGAAAATCTTTGCCTAAAGAGGCTTCACGCAATTTTAGGGGAATTTCTTTTTGGTGCTTGACCATTGTTATAAGGGCACTGTCGCCCATGAAGGGAGGCGCACCAGTAAGGGTTTCATAGAGGGCGCAACCAATCGAGTAAATATCTGAACGTGGATCAACTTCGGCGCCACGACACTGTTCTGGGCTCATGTAGAGAGGGCTGCCGAAAATGGCACCAGTATTGGTTGTAGCCGCGCAATCTTGTCCGGTGGGTGTAGCTAGCTTAGCAATACCAAAGTCAAGAATTTTCACTGTTGGCTTGGTGGCACCTTTGTCGAAGGTGAGCATGATGTTGCCTGGTTTTATGTCGCGATGAACGAAGCCGCGCTCGTGAGCGAAGTTGAGTCCGTCGGCAATTTGGCAAAAGATTTCTAGTGCTTCTGGTAACGAGAGAGTGGCCTCTCTCTTCAATACTTCGGCAAGCGATTCGCCTTCTAGTAGGTCCATGACGTAATAGGGAAATTTACCTTCAGCGATGCCAAGATCGTAAATTTTGACCATATTGCGGTGCTCAAGCTTGGCCACCGATTTTGCTTCAAGTTGGAAGCGGGCCCAGCTTTCTTTGGTTACTTCATCTGGAGGAATCGTTTTTAGGGCGAATTCGCGGTTGAGGTGAGCATGGTGAACGCGATAGACAGCGCCCATACCGCCATGGCCAATTTGAGAAATTATGCGATAAGAACCGGCGAAGGTGTCACCTTCTTTGATAGCGATATTGGTTTTTGGTCTCTGAAACTGGTTCTGCAATTTCCCACCGACGGCTGGGCAAGTGTTCCTATTCTACGTCTATTTTGACCTATTCGAGTGGGATGGGTGGTTCTTGATTTTTCTTTTTGTCTTTTAACCAGGCTCGTTGGTCGTAATCGTAGATGTTACATTGAGGCAGAGCCTTGCATAGCTTATTTCGATCGCTCTTTATTTGCCGGTTTTTCAGGTGCTTTAGCTTAGTGAGGGGCTTGAGATCCTCAACGTCAAAAAAACTCACTGCAAAAGGTTGTTCTCTATCTAAATGGTCAATTTATGCTTTGCCCGGCAATCGTCTTCTCAAGTTCGTGCCTGTCCAAAATATGTTTTACTCCCCCGCCTATTATTCCCCGTCAGATTGAAATTGTCGGAGTCTTTTAAAATCAAAAAGAAAGATCAGAATCTTTGTAAATAGCTTGCCCGTCTAACAAAGTCAACTTTACTTTGGCGCTGGCAATTTCGTTCTTGGGCAGAGTGAAAATATTTTTGTCTAACATAATGAGGTCGGCGCATTTGCCAACTTCTAGGCTACCAGTTTGCTTCTCTGAGTGATTGACATAGGCACCGCCTGTGGTGTAGGCCTTGACGATATCTTCTAGCTCTAGTGCCTCTTTCTCGTTGAGGGGGGCTTCTATTTGACTAGGTTCTGTGGCCGAGCTTGCTTTGGGGGCTTGCCTTGTGACAGCGGTTTGCATGGCTTCAAGAGGGTTGAGAGTCGATACTGTCCAGTCAGAACCGGCAGCTAGTCTGGCTCCGGCTTTTTTTAAGCTGTTGAACGGATAGACCAGTTTCATTCTTTCTTGCCCTAAAAGAGGTGCTGTTAGCTCTTTGATGTAAGCGTCTTGATAAGCCCAAGCCGCCTGGCAATTGGCTGTGACATTGAGGGCGGCGAAACGCTTTAGGTCACTTTGATTGACAAGTTGCACGTGCGCAATTTGGTGTCGCAAGTCGCCCGATTGAGGCAGAGCAGAAAATGCGTCTAGCGATGCCCTAACAGCCCGGTCGCCGATGGCATGAATATGAACTTGAAAGCCACGGCTAGCCAATTCTTTGACCATATTAGTTAATTCTTCGGGGGTGAAGTTCAAAGCCTGATTTTCTTTGACATTGTTGCTAGATGCTCGGTCGCTATATGGTTCAAGCAGGGCCGCCGTGTGCGATTCGACCACTCCATCAGCAAAAATTTTGGCACTGTGCGCTGTTAGGCGTTCGTATTGCGAATATTTTTTTGCATCGGCTGCAATTTGCTCGTAGGCTTTGCTGGTCATTGTTCCCGTGTGCAAAGCAGCGACAACTTTGAGATTTAACTTTTTGCGCTTAGCCAAGTCAAAATAGGCTGTGATAACTTCGCTGTTGGCATGAGCCTCTTGAGCCGATGTCACTCCGAAGGCATTGGCTAGAGCGATAGCCTTGGCCAAGGCGGCGCTGCGTTCTTTTAAGGAAAGTACTGGTAGCACTTTTTGCGCTAAAGCCAGCGCTCCTTCGCGCAGACAACCGCTTGCCTCGCCTTTGTCGTCAAGCTCGATGATGCCACCGCAGGTGGTTTTTGTTTTGTTTGTGACTTTGGCCAAGGCCATGGCTTTACTATTAAGCCAGGCCGAGTGACCATCTTCGGCATAGACAAGAATTGGTCTGGTACTCGAAACCTGATCGAGAATATGGCAGTCAATTGGTTCTTTGATTACCGCTGGCAAGGGCAGACCGGCCGCCAATATCCAATTGCCATGATGTTCGTCGCGCCACTTTGCCAGAAGCGCTACGATCTCGGCCCGCGTCTTCACTGCATTGAGGCGGCACTGCAAAAGCTCAGCGCCCCCTTCGGCTAGGTGCACGTGGCTATCGTGAAAACCCGGCATAATCAGACTTGCCTTGGCGTCGAAGATTTTTGTAGATGGTCCGGCCCACTTGAGGGCCTCGTCGTCGCTGCCAATTTGCTCGATGTGACCGTTAGATATGGCTATGGCGCTCTGCCAAGCTGGTTCGGCACAGGTGTAAATTTTGGCATTTTTGATTATTAGATCGGCAGACTTGTTGGCAGCTGGCTCATTGGCACTTTTTGCTGAGCTTGTCCTAGCAGAGCAAACTAAAGTGAAATTCTGGATGGCAAAACTGATAACAGTAAGACTGAGAGCCGCTCGCACTAGGTATTTAATAGCCAATTCTTTTCCTGCTTTTAATAGTGCAATCTTTGTAGCAAGTATATCGCTTGCTACTTTTTTACAGCCTATTTTTCGGGCAAGAATCGGGCCAGAAAACTTTTTTGCCTTGCTTTATTTATAAATAGTTTTGTCTAATTACTCTCGGCCAAATAAGCACTTTTCAGCGCTATGTAGGCCACTATCCCGTATATGGCAAAGAGAATAAGAAATCCGATCAAAGGAAATTTCATTGCCACTTTAAAGAATGGACGGAGCAACATATCGAAGAAGAGAATTCCGGTAGCAGCGCTCATGATTGAAACCTGTTGATATTTTCACTTGGTGATCAATATCAGCATGGGGCCGCCGGGTTAAGCTCTGGTTAAGGGTTTTGCTAGTTCTACGAAAGATTGCGCCAAGCCTAATTTCCTTTTATGCCCATCACTCAAACGTCAACACAGGTCTGCAGCCGCTCTACGAGCGAATCTTTGCAGCCGTGTTGTAACCAAGTGAGTTTTTCACTGAAGCTCATTAGCGCTAGATAACGTCCGATGCGCTTGGCATCAATGTCTTGCCGTAGTTCACCTGATTGGATACCCCGCTCTAAGATGTCAATCATCGCCTGAGCAGCGGGACAGTCGCTGGGGCCATCGGCTTGCGAGCAGGTATTGAGAGGAAGGGTTTTCTGTGAGAGTAAGACTGTGAAGAGTTCGCTATTTTCTTCTGTCCAACATCCTAGGTCGCTAGCTAATAGTTTTAGAGTGGCTATGGCACCAGCATTTTTGTGTTCTGGCTGATTGGTGCGTTCAAGGGCACTTTCGAGCACGCGGCTATGCAAATCGGTTAATAGATCTTCTTTTGCTTTGAAGTATCCATAAAAAGTCACCTTTGAAACTTGAGCCAGATCAGCTATCTGATCTACTGTTGTCTCAGCGTAGCCGCGCTCCCGAAATAGTTTTTCGGCAGCATTTAGCAAGCTCTCTTTAGTGGATGCTTTCTTCTTTTCGCGTAGGCCGGTCACTTTGAACCTCTCCTAGCTGAGCCGTGAGTGCTTAGTATGCTTTGAGCCATCAATATCCATTGAGTCATCAAAATGCATTGAGTCATCAAAATGCATTGAGTACAATTTAACCGATAGGAATAGTTTACTGTGGTAAAGTTTTTCGCGGTGTTGAAAAATTCATCATAGAAGCCTTGTAGTCGCTTAGCTAAGCACTAGATATCAACTAAACTAGGTTTTGCTCTCTGAGCGAGCTAATCAAAGGAAACCCATTATGAGAATTCAAACCTCTCAAGTCTGGCAATGTTCTGCCTCTTTAGCTTTCACAACTAGCTTAGTTCTGTTGTCGTTTTCTTTGTCAGGATGCAGCCGTGAGGCATCGCAAGGGGCTGCTCCGCCGCGTGCTACACCGGTGAAGATTGCTGTCGTCGGCTCTAAACCTATTAGCGATACATCTACTTTTGTTGGCACCCTCAAGTGCCGTAAGTCGGTCACCATCAGGCCTCGAGTCTCTGGTTACCTTACTCAAATTTATGTGCGTTCTGGCGATATTGTTAAGGCTGGAACTTTACTGCTTGAAGTTGATCCGGCCAAAGAGCAAGAAGTACTCAATACTCAGCTAGCATCGCTTGAGTCAAACAAAGCTGAGAAAACTAGCGCGGAGGAAAAATTGCGCTCGCTAAAAGCTGATCGCACGGCCAAAGTTGCCAACTTCGAATTTGCACGCAGTCAGCATGCGCGCTATTTGGGCTTGAGCAAAGAAGGCGCTGTTGCTCAAGAAAGCGTTGATCAATATTCTAATCAGTTGAAAGCGGCCGAAGCTGATTTGAACTCTATTGATGCTCAAATACGTGCGCAAGATGCTGTCATTAACAAGTCTGGCCAACTCTTACAGCAAAGTGATTCGATGACCAAGCAAGAGCGCTTGCAGCTGGCTTACCACCGCGTATTGTCTCCTTTTGCCGGTGTAGTTGGAGATATTCCGGTTAAACTCGGACAGTATGTAGAGCCTTCCACTGACCTCACTACAGTTGATCAGAGTCGTCCCTTAGAAGTTTATGTATACGTGCCTGCAGAACAGGCATCGCGTCTACGCAAGGGTATGTCGATGAACATGATCGACAGCGAGGGCAAGTCTCTGGGCGACTGCTCAATTTTCTTTATTTCGCCTCAAGTCGACGATCGTAATCAGTCAGTCTTAGTTAAAGCTCTCTTTGCCAATGATGCCGAAAACCTGCGCTCTAACCAGCAGGTGACCACCAAAATTGTTTGGGAAACAAAGAACCGCTTGATGGTGCCGACCAATTCGGTCACCCACATTAGTGGTCAAGACTTTGTTTTCGTAGCCGCTGAAGAGAAGGCTGGCAGCGGATTTTATGTGGCTAAGCAGAGGCCAGTAGAGCTTGGTGATATTTACGAAAACAGCTATGTTGTGCGCAGCGGTCTTACTGGCTCTGAACAAATTGTTGTTTCAAATGTGCAGAATCTCTACGAAGGGGCTGCTTTGGCTGCAGGTAAGTAATGTTTGTCGATTTCTTCATTAAGCGGCCAATCTTTGCCACCGTTTGTGCGCTAATTATCATCCTCGCTGGTGCAGTCAGTATTCCGACTTTGCCGCTGGCTGAGTATCCTGATATTTCTCCACCAAAGGTTTCGGTCACCTCAACTTACACCGGAGCTTCTGCCGAAGTTGTCGAGTCGGCCGTGACAACACCGCTAGAACAGGCCATTAACGGCGCCCAGAGCATTAAATATATTACCTCTACCAGCGGCAACGATGGCACTTCGACGATCAATATAAACTTTGATCTTGGCCGCGATGTTGACTTGGCTGCTGTTGACGTACAGAGTAGAATCTCATCGGCTCAGGGCCGATTGCCAGAAGAAGTAAAGCGAACAGGCGTTACCGTCGCCAAGGTCTCGAACTCTTTTGTTCTGGCTATTGGTATTCTCACTCCTGATGATCGCTACACCAGTCAGTTCCTTAGTAACTACGCTGATATCTATATAAAAGACGCTATCAAGCGCGTTAAGGGTGTGGGCGATGTGCGCATCTTCGGCGAGCGCAAATATTCGATGCGACTATGGCTTGACCCGGGCAAACTAGTCAACAAAGGTGTGACACCGCAAGACGTTGTTGCCGCCGTTGCTGAGCAGAATGTGCAGGTGGCAGCAGGTCAGATTGGTCAGGCACCACTACCCCCCGGTCAGCTTTTCCAGATGAGTATTCGAGCCCAAGGCCGTCTCAAAAGTGCCGAAGAGTTCGAGAATATTATTATTCGCAACGGCTCCGATGGCCAGTTGGTGCGACTGAAAGACGTCGGCCGCGCAGAACTAGGTGCTGAAGACTACGGCAACGTGGTTCGCTTTAGAGGCAAAGAAGCTGTTGGAATCGGGGTTTTCCAAAGACCGGGTTCTAATGCTCTAGAAATATCTAAAGGCGTGCGCGAAGAGATGGAGAAGCTCTCCAAGCGCTTTCCCCCTGGCATGAAGCATGAATTTGCTTTTGATACTACTTTGTCTGTACGCGAGTCGATTAAAGAAGTACTGATTACCCTGGCCCAAGCGATTGGCTTAGTTGTGCTAGTAATTTTCGTCTTCTTGCAGAGCTGGCGTTCAACGCTTATTCCTGTAATCACCATTCCGGTCTCATTGATAGGCACTTTCGCAGTGATGAAAGTGCTCGATTTTTCTATCAATACATTGACATTATTTGGTATCACTTTGGCCACTGGATTGGTCGTAGACGATGCCATCGTCGTCATTGAAAACATCACGCGCTTCATCAACGAAAAGCATCTGCCTCCACGCCAAGCGGCGTCAGAAGCCATGGCTGAAGTGACCGGTGCTGTTATTGCTATCTCGCTGGTGCTAGGCGCGGTGTTTGTGCCGGTCGCCTTCTTCCCCGGTACCACTGGGCAACTCTATAAACAGTTTGCTTTAACCATTGCTATCTCGGTGGCTATTTCTACTTTTAACGCCCTCACCTTAACGCCTGCCTTGTCTGCTTTGTGGCTCAAGGAAGGCGACCATGGTGGTGGCAAATTATTCAGACCGATCAATTGGGTGATTGATTCGACGCGCAATTTCTACACAGCAACTTTGGCAATGGTGCTTAAGGTGAAACCCCTTGTGCTGATTGTTTTTGCCATGTTGCTTGGTTGCACCTATTGGCTCTCAAAAGAAGTGCCGACAGCTTTCATTCCGAACGAAGATGTCGGCTACTTCATTATCATTCTGCAAGCGCCAGAGGGCGTTTCAGTTAACTACACACTGAACGTTCTGAAGAAGTTAGAGAAACAGCTAGATCAGTGCCCTGAGATTGTTTCGTCGTTTGGTATTGCTGGTTTCAGTTTCTCTGGAACTAATCCTAATAATGGCATTGTCTTCTGCAGTCTCAAGCCTTGGCACGAGCGCCGCGGCGAAGAGCACAGTTTGGGCGGCATTATCAACCGCCTGCGCGGTCCTTTCGGCGGCATCACCGAGGCAATGGTAATTCCGGTCAACCCACCGGCCATTCAGGGTCTAGGCAACTTTGGTGGCTTTGCCTTTGAATTACAAGATCTCTATGGCACCGACATCAATCGGCTCGCTCAGACCACCATGCAAATTATGATGCAGGGCAATCAAGATAAGCAGATGCGCGGTGTCTTTTCGACTTTCACGGCGAGTAGCCCCCAGCTGATTGCTCAGGTTTTGCGCGATAAGGCCAGAGCGCTCAATATCTTGATTGGTGATGTCTTTGGCACATTGCAGATATTTTTAGGCTCACAGTACGTCAACGATTTTGACTTGGGTAATCGCATCTATCGCGTTTATGTGCAGGCCGACTCTATGTTTAGGGCCAATCCACGCAATATCGATGAGTTTTATGTGCGCTCGCAAAATGGCCAAATGGTGCGCATGAGCAATCTTGTCAAAATCGAGCGCACCACGGCCGCCCAGACAATCAATCACTACAATCTTTTCCGCTCTGCTGAAGTGAACGGCTCTACTGCTCCTGGCGTTAGCTCTGGTCAGGCGTTGGCGGCTATGGAAAGTCTGGCCGCCCGTGTTCTGCCCCAAGGCATGAGCTACGAATGGTCGGGCATCTCTTTAGAGGAAAAAGAGAGTGGCCCCCAAGGCACAATCTTATTTGTGCTAGGAATTATTGTGGTGTTCTTGGTTCTGGCGGCTCAATATGAGAGTTTTGTTGATCCGGTAATTATCTTGCTGTCCGTACCACTGGCGATGATGGGAGCCCTTCTCGCCCAGTACATGCGCCATTTGGACAACGATGTTTTCTGCCAAATTGGACTGGTTATGCTGGTTGGCCTCGCCAGCAAGAACGCCATTCTTATTGTAGAGTTCGCCAATCACTTAAAACTTTCGGGCATGAGCCCCGAAGAAGCAGTTAAGGGTGCTTGTGAAACGCGCTTTAGACCGATTCTGATGACTTCACTGGCTTTCGTGTCAGGCATTCTTCCATTGGTATTTGCCACGGGCGCAGGCGCTGCTAGTCGACACTCGCTGGGCACGGCAGTTTGCGGCGGCATGATTTTCTCGACTGTGTTGAGTCTCTACATTGTGCCTGTAATCTACCTAACGGTTGGGGCCATTCGCGAAAAGGTGATGGGCAACAAGGTTAAGGCCGGCCAGGTTGATGATTCTGCAGCCGGGCATAGCGAATAAAGACAAGGTCTTTAAAAAAATAATTTTTGCAATTGAACTTTTTTGAAAGAGCTAACGTATTAGTAGTCAATCAGGTTTTTTGTTGCCTTAGAGGTTTTGATGAAAGCTTTCCCTTTGCTAACAGTGTTTACTGCCATCAGTGTCGCCTCGGGGTGGAATTTTAGCTTAGTCGCCCTTGGGGCTGAGGCTTCAAGTAATGCTTCTGGCACAGCTTCTGGCGCAGCTTCAAGCAATGCTTCTGGCACTGCGGTTGAAAACGTTCAAATAAGCCATGTGCTCAGCCGCCTTACTTATGGCGCGCGCCCTGGAGATTTTGAGAAGGTACGCAGCCTTGGGGTGCAGCGCTTTATACAGGCCCAGCTAAACCCCTCTAGCATTGCCGAGTCATCAACCGTAATCGCTCAACTTGATCAATCTGCTTCTGTGCGAAATGTGCCATCGAGCCAGCTCTTGCAGAAGTTTCAGATGGAGAAGAAAGCACGGAAGGCTGCTAAAGGCAAGAAGGGTGGTAACGGTGGCCTAGCTAACAAAGGAGGCCTAGCTGATAACGAGGGCGGCGGAATTGCTGGAACTAATGGCATTGCTGGTCGAACTGTTGCTTCGGCCGATAATGGCGCCGTAATTAGAGAGTTTGGCAAGAAGAAAGGTCGTGCTGGCAACTCTGGCCAAAAATCGATGAATCTGCGCAACGAAGTCGAGTCTGGAGTGATCGAAACAAAAATTGTACGAGCGGTGGAAAGCCCCAGACAGCTCAATGAGTTGATGGCTGATTTTTGGTTCAATCACTTCAATATTGCTATTGGCAAAGGGGTAGACCGTGTTTTGATCGGACCCTACGAAGAGCAGGCCTTGCGGCCATATTTGATGGGTAATTTCCGCGATATGCTCGGTGCCACCATGCATCATCCGGCTATGATGTTTTATCTCGACAATGCCCAGAACACAAAAGCCGGCTATCACTCGAGAAATCCTAAGAATAAGAAAAATGGTTTGAACGAGAACTACGCTCGGGAGTTGTTGGAGCTTCACACTTTAGGCGTAGACGGCGGTTATACTCAAAAAGATGTGATGGAATTGGCCCGGGTGCTGACCGGCTGGGGCCTACCTGGTGGTCGCAAAGTCGATGGTGCTGGGTCCTACTGGGCTTCGTTTGATGAACAAAGGCATGACTTTGGTGACAAAGTTGTACTTGGTCAAACTATCAAAGGCAGCGGTGCAAAAGAGATTGAACAAGTACTCGATATGCTTGCTCGTCATAACTCTACGGCCCATCACCTAAGTTTTAAATTGGCCCAATATTTCGTCGATGACAATCCACCTTCGGCCTTGGTCGATAAGCTAGCCTCAAGCTATCAGCTGTCTGGCGGCAATATAAAAAGCGTTCTCAATACTCTGTTTTCTAGCCCCGAATTTTGGGATGGTAAATATCAAAACAATAAGTTCAAGAGCCCGTTTCACTATATGGTGTCTGCCATGCGTGCTACCGGTTCACCGGTGCGTCAGTCTAAACAATTGTCAGCTTTTTTGAAGACGCAAGGGCAGCCCCTCTATGCCTGCTTAACTCCTGACGGCTACAAGAACACTAAAGAGGCCTGGTTGAACCCTGATGGCCTGCTAAAGCGTATGGATTTTGCTGTACGCTTAGCAAATTCTGATGCTAGCGCCGATTATCCTGCGGTTTTGAGCACCGTCAATGGTGGCAGGCTCTCGGCCCAGACACGTCAGGCAATTGATAAGGCACCGCCTGGTCAACGGGTTGCCGCCTTAATAGGTTGTCCTGAATTTATGAATTATTGATTGGAAAAGTTGAGGAATACAAAATGAATCGTCGAGACTTTTTAAAAGCCGCTCTGCTCTCTCCACTAGTTTTTCCATTGCTTGGTCAACAAGGATGGGCCTTCAAAGGTGCTGACGAAGATTTTGGCGCGCAAAAACTAATTGTTATTCTGTTGCGAGGTGGCATAGATGGTTTGAATGTGGTGGCACCTTATGGCGACAATCGCTATAAGCAAATTCGACCGACCATTGGCATGTCCCGTTCGACTGGCTTACTCGATCTCGATGGCTATTGGGGCATGCACCCGTCATTGGCTCCATTAAGTCCGCTCTGGGCTAATCATTCTCTAGCCTTTGTGCACTCTTGTGGTTCGCCCGATGCAACGCGCAGTCACTTCGATGCCCAAGACTATATGGAGTCTGGTGTGCCCGGAAAGAAGGCCATTAGCACAGGCTGGATGAATAGGCTTGTCGGTCAGCTGCCTTCAAAAAACTCAGCCTTACAAGCAATTAGTTTAGGCCCCGTTCTTCCCCGCATCTTTTCTGGACCTAGCGCTATAGCCACAATCGAAAAGTCTGGCAATAGTGGCGGTGGCAAAGGTAATAAGGGCGCTCGGAAAGTTGGTCGACGCTTCCAAAATGGAGGAGCGGGAGGAGACGTTCCTAGTGTTTTCACTGCCATGTATGGCGGGCGCAATGACGATATGGCGAAAGCCTTTGCTTCTGGGCGATCGGCTCGCAGCAAAGTCAATACAATCATGAGTGAAGCCGCTGCTGAGCCACAAGAAGCTATGCAGGCCATGACTAAAGAGCAAATTGTCGCCAATCGTGGTGCTTTGACTCCTAAATCAACTCCCGAATTTGGCAAGCAGTTAGCTACTCTTTTCACGAAAGACCCAACGGTGCAAGTCGCCTTTATTGATTTTGGCGGTTGGGACACACATGTGCGCGAAGGTGCAGAGCAAGGACAGCTAGCTAATCTTCTCCAGCCGCTAGCTGGTGGTTTAGCAGACCTGGTGCGGGGTTTGGGTGCTATCTATAACAACACAACCATAGTCGTGATGTCTGAGTTTGGCAGAACTGCCAGAGAAAATGGCAATGGTGGCACTGACCATGGTCACGGCAATGCTATGTGGTTAATGGGGGGCTCTGTGCCCGGTGGTAAAGTCTATGGAAGGTTTGGCGGTTTAGCTGACAATCAGCTAAATGAAGCGCGTGACTTGCCTACCTCAACTGATTTTAGAGCTGTGGTAAGTTCGGTTGTGAGTAGCCGACTCGGCCTTTCCAGCAGGCAAATGGCCAATGTTTTTCCCGGTTATCAGTTAACAGGCAACCCCTTTATTCAAGGGTAATGGAGAATAGAAATGAAATTTCAACGACTACTTGCCCTTAGTTTGCTTGTCATAGCACTTCTTCCGGCTGTTGCAATGCCCAATGCGGCTGAGGCCCAAGGCAATAACGACTACGCTCCGAGTGCTTCTGCTCAGCCGGCCAGCCCCGGTTCGCTGCCTCCACCTGGTCTAGAGAGCGGTTCTGGTATCGGTTCTGGTATCGGTTCTGGTTCTAGTAACAAAAGGAAAGGTCATCACGGCAAAGGTCGCAAAGGTCGCAAAGCTACGAACGGTACGAACGGCCAAACCGGTAATCCACAGAGACGCCAACAAATGATGGCTCGTGTTGATACCAATGGCGATGGCATGATTGACGATAACGAACGTGCTGCTGCTAAGGCCAATCGCGCCCAGCGAGGTGGTGGCCAAGGGGCAGGAGGTAGTCTCGGAGGTGCCGGTGGTAAGGGTGGCAAGAGACATGGTGGAAAATCTTCCGACCCCGCTGCTAGAGCTGCTCGCAGACAAAAGATGATGGCTAAGTTTGATAGTAACGGTGATGGTCAGCTCGACGCCAACGAGAAAGCAGCGGCTAAGGCCTTTAGGCAACAGAGAAAACAGCAAAGAATGCAAAGAAAAGGCGGCAACCAGTAGCGGATATCCTGTTTACGGCTGCGAGAGCTGCGTCAGCTTGGAAACCGCCCCTCTTGCCTCCTCATTATAACGGTCCTTCACTGTTGGCGACGGTGCGTGAGGGTAGGTGCTGACTCTTTCACTGCTGATGCCAAGAGATTCTGCCTGATTTTGCATTTGGCGAACTTTTGCTATCGCCTTAATTCGCGATAGCTCTTGACAGCAAAATAATCGAAAGCTTAGCTAGAAAAACGAGAAGCTGGCAAAATAGCGCTGATTTTGGCCGTCCAAAGTTGTTAGAAATACATGCACTTCTTTTCTTCTCTATAAATACTCGAATCAAGCAAACAGTAAAAATACATAGCTCTCACCTTTAATCAACATTCACAGCTACTGTGTCGTCGTTGATTAGTCTGGTGCTGAGCTGAATGGTTGTGCTGTATTTGCTGTGCTCGTTTCGAGCTAACAAAGTATTGGCTGCTTGCAGCTAGTCGCAACCCAGGAGACCCACCATGTGGAATCCCTTCAGAATTTTCTTTGTTAAACAAGATCTGCCATCCGACACCAAGGACACAGACTCTTACTTTGAGAAATTGATCAAATACATTCCCGCTGACATTGTCGCTGCATGGCTTGCCATCGACGGCATCCTCAAGGACCAGACCGGCAATCCGCTTTGGTTGGTTTGGAGTGTCTTTGGATTTCTCACCGTTCTCACTCCGCTCTACGTCGTCTACATGAAGACTGATCCGCCAGGTTTCGGCCCCACCAAGACTTTCCACTGGATGGCTTCGACTCTGGCGTTCATCGTCTTCATCTTCGCCTTGGGCGGCCCTTTCGCGCAGACCTTTCCTTGGTACAGACCGCTCTATGGCACAGTCGTTCTCATTCTGACGACGCTTCTGCTGCCTCTCTTCGAGCGCTTCTTCACCCGGCAATTGCCCACCATTCCTCCGAAGACATAGTTCGGCGAAGCCATAATTCGGCTAAGTAATTTGGCGAAGAAATAATCAAGAGCAACCAGGTTCAACACCATGAGACAAGACAACTACCGCGGCTTTGAAGATGAGGCGGATGGCTGTGCCGTCTGTCTGCCTTGCCAGACTCGGCCCCTACAGCCGACTGCCGCTCAAAACATCAACACACTCTTCGGCATCGACGTTTCGCACCATCAGGGCACCATTGACTGGAAAAAGGTCAAGGTTGCCGGAGTGCAATTCGTTTTCCTCAAGGCCACCGAAGGCGAGACCTACGTCGACAACCTTTATGCCAGCAATCGCGCTGGTGCCAAGGCCGTCGGCATCCCTTGCGGTGCCTACCACTTTTTCCGCCCCAAAGCGGCCCTCAATGCCCAGATCGACAATTTCGTTAAAACCGTAGCTAAGCTGCAACCTGGCGATCTGCCACCAGTGCTTGATATCGAAGTACCAGAAGACTGGAAAGACATCGCCATCAAAGCACGGGTGAAGATGATTCTTGATTGGCTCATCGCCGTCGAGAAGAAGCTGGGCGTCAAGCCGCTGGTCTACATCAACAACCCAATGGCGCGCGATGAACTGGCATCGGCGCCCGAGTTGGCTCCCTACAAACTTTGGCTGGCTCATTACACCGACCGCCCTGCTCCACGTGTTCCGGCTCCTTGGGCTGGTTGGACGTTCTGGCAGTACAGCGAACTCGGTGTCGTTGACGGCGTGCCTTCGAAAACCTGCGATATGAACCGCTTTGCCGGTACCAGCGCAGACCTGCAGCGCTTGCTTGTGCCTGCTACCAGCGGCCGCATTCGCCGCCGCATCATCAGCGTGCTCTCGCGCATTCTGCGGGTGTGACGCTGAGGAAAGAGAAAAGCGTTTCCGATTGGCGGAAACGATGATAGAAAGAAAAATTCCATGAAACTGCTCAAACCCCTTGCCATGGCTGCATTCGCCCTGGCCCTTCTGAGCCCACTGGCTGCTTGCACGCAGGGCGATACCACTCAGGCTTCTCAGCCGAGCATTGACCAGCCTGAAGTGATAGCTGTCATAGAGTCTGGCAAGGAAGCTAGCAAGGAAGCTAGCAAGGCGGCACCGGTGTCTCTTCCCAGTGCCTATTGTGTGGCGCTGGTGCCTGCTAATGCGGCCACCGGTACGCATGCTAGCATTGTCGCCCTCGCCGGCCCTCAAGTGCAGGCTAAGGCTGGTGAGAATGTCATAGCAGTCAAAGGCTCATTCGTTTGGGCCGAGAAAGGCTCACATGTAGATGCTTGTGATGGCTCGACTGTGATTGCCGACTATGGCTCGACTGTAACGGCCTATTCGGGCTCACGAGTCGATGCCTATGATGGCACCCGGGTAACTGCTGAAGCAGGTTCTTATGTTGTCACAGAGAGCGCTGATTTGGTGATCGCCAAGCCCGGCTCGCGTGTCGAAGTCGAGGTCGAGTAGGCTGCAAAAATAGCAAGTAGCTCGATCGTCTGACTGGAAAAACTAAGCAGTCATAAACTGCCAGTTTTACTTTTACTGAAATAGCGTGGTCTCGGGGACACCTGAGGCTGCGCTATTTCTTTTCTTTTTTCCCGAGGCTTTTCCCGAAAGTACATCTACTGTATACAGTAGTTGTACTTTCGGGATTTTGGCTCTAAGCTGCTTTTTTTAACAGTGCCAAAGATTTAGGACGAAATAAAATGTCCGATTTCGGGACGGAAATCGGACATTTTGCAAACTAGTTTAGGGAAGGCTAAATTGCCTTTGCTTTAATGCTTTGCCGTCTTTGCTCTACTTCAGCGCGACCAGATTCGCTAAGAATACAGGCACCCTCGCTAGATTTCTCGATCCAGCTGTTTGCTAGAAGGAGCTCTTCTGAGCCGTTCAAGAGACTACGTTCAGCTTGGCTAAGGCGGTTAGAAATAGCTGGATGAACAACAGGCAGGTGACCATCACGGTCATATGCTGTCGACATAAGTGCTTGAGCCAGGGTTTCTAAAGTTACGCCTCTCATATTCATGTCTCCGAGTCAGTGTCGATAGGCAAATTTGTGCCAATTGCGTCAATTGGAACAAATTGTTGGTTATTGCTGAGCATATGCGATTGCATGAGTCGTGTATATTTTATGCCTCTAACCTTTCGGCCTAGTTTCTGGCGAATTCGGCGAAGAGGTTTGCTGTTACTCGTTTTCTCGAATAGCTGGCCAATACTACCGGTGGTGACCCTTGTAAACCATTGTTGCAAGCAAGGCTGCGGCAGAGCAGAGGTAATTATTCGCCTTACGCGCTTGAGCTGTAGTGTAAGATGAGGGCGGCAATACTTAGTTTGTGCGATAAGATAATTTTGCAACCAATAGCTGACAAGGGCTTGAATACCGCACAGAGCGAACGTTTTGGCGCTAATTTGAAAATTGGCCGTTGCCTGGTGCAATGTCTAACCTTAGGTTTTTGTCTTTTGATTACTCTTCCTGCTTTGGCCGAGAGCTCCCAACGCTTTGCTGCTGAGCCAACTGCGGCAGTGCTTGAGAATGGTAGTGAATTTGTCGATAAAATGCTTCATCGTGCCACTACAGTCGGTGCGTATAAAGTGACCGCAGATTTGGCAATGTTAAAAAAAGGCAAGCCGAGCAAAACCGTAGCAGAGTTTACATTCAAGGCCCCGAGTCTCTTTCGCGTTGATGTCTTGAGCGGTGGTATGAATACCGGTGCTGCTGTTGCCGTGCGCTCGGATGGTAGTATCTGTGCCAAAGGTGGGCCGGCTTTATTCGGCTTGAAAATGAACCTCGATAAGGGTTCTAGACTGTTACGTTTGCCTAACGGTTTATTGGTGACTGGTTGCGATTTCGCTTCGCTAGTTAAGTGGTTAAAGCAGCAAGCAAGAGCTGGTGGCTCACTGTCGGTTTCGGCCGCTCCTCTGAAAATGGACGACCTATCTAGTGTCATTGTTGTGGAGCTACGTGACAGTGGCTCGTTTAGTGGTTCGGTGGCCCAGCGCGTCTTGGTAGATCCAAGTTTGATGTTGCCTGTTGAATGGATACTTTTTAAGGAGGGAGCTCTGCTTTCTTCAACTAGATTTAGAAATTTAGAACTTTCACCGGCAGTAAACGAATCGATTTTTCAGCTTTAGATTTGGGCTCTTCGATAGGCAGGATTAGTGAGAATGTTATTCCAATTACAATCATATAAATTGCTATCCAAACTAGTGGCTGTGAGCTTTTCGTTGGTAGCGGTTGTTCTTTTTCAGCCGGTCCTAGCAGCCGAAGAAAAAAATGAAAGCGAGCAATCTCGTGCTAAAGCTGAGGTGCTTTCTGCTGAAGAAATGGAAAAAGAGTTCGCCCTGCCCCTCGATAATCTTGAGGATATTGGCTATGCCTTGCAAAGGGTGCAGCAACAGGCGATTGACTTGTACGTTGAAGCAACGCGCAAAAAACGCGAATCAAAAGTTATATCGAAATGTTTGGTAATTCCGCGCGAAAAATTGCATCCTGAAAGTTATTACCAGCCTTTGCGCAAAGCCTGGTTGGTCTTCTTCGTTGGCACGATGGAACCTCTTGTGCAGCTACTTGTGCACGATGTACAGGAAGTAGAAACACATCTGTCAGAAGTGAAAATTGTGCGCGGCAAACAGAAGCAGTTCTCGCATGTTTACGCTCAGTGGCATGATGCAATTACTGGCATTAATCGTCACTTAGATGTTCTTAGCGATCAAGTGGACGAGGCCCATCCAAGCAATATTGTTGTTGCCAACGAAGCAAGAGAAATTGATCTGGAAATTATTAGAGCAATGCAGTTGCGTCTGAAAGCCTATGCCATTCTCTCTGAAGCTGGACCCGCAAGCAAAGCTAAATAGCCCAAAATTGTACTTTTACTTATATTTTTACTTGTAGTTGTAGTTGACAGCACAAATACAGTTGAGAGCTAGACAGCTGCTAAATTTTGTCGCCAGAAGCAATTGAAAGCGCCCAGATCGCTTTGTTAAATAGTCTTGGCGCCGAGAGCCCAGCGTTGTACATGCGACTTTCTTGTGCTGGAATTTGGCTAATGGTTTGCAGCTCACGATTGAGGCGCCAAAAGGCGTCGTAAGTCTCGACGATAGAGGTTTCGTTTTCTTTCTTGTTTATGGCTGCCGCTTTGCTATAAATCAGCACTGAGAGCAGACCAGCAATTAGGCTATTGAAGCCCGATAAGACAGAGAAACTAGCTGCCGCTGGCCCGAAGTAAGATTTTGAAAAGAGCTTGAGATAGATCCAGCGGTGAAATAGTTTATTGGTTTCAGGATCAATACTTTTGAACTTGGCCATTAGGGCCTTGTCTAAATTGACATTGCCTAAGTTAGGCAACTTTGTTTTGCCGAAGAAAATTGTTTGGATGCCACTGCCTGCGTAGTTCTTAAACATTTTGGCTGTAATCATGGCGTTACTGCCCTTTTGCATCTGCCAGAGTCGTGTGTCGCTAGTGCGCACTGTGGCGTAAACAAAGAAACGATAGAAGAGCATGCGCAATGTCATTAGCTCGATACCACTAGGAGTGACGTCAATTGGTTGTTTCAGCTCTGGAGTGAAGTCAGTAATCTGATTCATATCGCCATTGGCTAGCTTGAACTTGCGACCCTGAGTGAGAACCTCAGAGCAGAGCAGTAATGTTTTGAAAATACTACAATCTTCTGGATGCTCGTCAGCCCGGCGCAAACGCTCAAGAATTATAGCAATCATGCGATTTTCAATTAGCAAATACTCAGCCCAGCTCACCTGGCAGGCTGGCGTCAGAGAGACTGTTTCGAAAGGGTTAGTGTAAACTGCTTGAGAGCCTTCTGGTATCGCCGCTAGTGCTAGCTCTTGAGCCGCTCTTGCTTCTGGTAGAAGAGAGTCGTTTTTGTGCTCGACTACTAACTTGAAATAGTTTTCGAACATTTCTTTTTGCTCAGTGAGCGGGTCGCCGATATTGCGTATGGCGGCCATGCTAGCAAAAGAGACTCCCGTATAAATACCAGTTGGAGTTTCAGCAAAGGTGTAAGGAAATATTCTGCAAGCCACTGGTTTGGCGGCTTCACCAAGATGTGAGTGAATGGTGCAGAGATTGTCTACGAGAAAAGGACAGCTGCCACCTTCGGTTGGTGCTGTGTAATGGGGATAGCCAGCCGTTCCTTCAGCAAACTCTTTTTCGCGATGTATGAAAAGCTGTTTTGAGGCTAGTTCTGGATAAAGAGCTTTCCAGTCAATATCTTTTACTCGATTATAGTCGTTTTCGGTCATGCCCACCGACCAGCCAGAGCAACAGCGGCCGCAGCCTTGGCAGCTGTAATTGATGCCCTCAGGCAAAAGTATGTCTGGCAGTTTGGAGCTCTCACTCATTGACTTATTTTCCTTAGTACCAGCTGAACCCCAAGGTATGCATGGTCGGCTTCGCGAGCAGAATTCCTAATATGGTACCGATGGCAATGATCGGCCCCAAGGGAATTAAGCGTTTGCCAGCGGCTTTGACATCGGTCATGTCGACAGTTGCTGAAAGATCAACACCGGCCCCCATCGAAGTGAAAGCTAGCCAGAAAGCTTTGTACTGGTCTGCTGGTATAGCTTTGATCATGAAATAGATTGCTACTAAACCGTAAAGCAAGCTGAAGTAGAACATTACTAGTAATAATTTGATCGGTCCTAAAAAGGCACCAACCGCCGCCATCATTTTGACGTCGCCGAAGTGCATGCGCTTTCCAGGGTTGGGAAAAATCATCAACAGTGTTGCCAGGGCCCAACCTAAGCCTGCGTCTTTGAAGCCTTCAAGACCGCTTATGTAAGTGTTCAACGCTACGCCTATAAAAGCCGACGGGAAAGTCAGCCAGTTATAGATTTTGCGAGTTTTTAGATCGGTGACCGCACCAATTGTGGTGGCTACGATGGCCGCTATTTCGGGTGGTGTTAAATTGAGCAAGTGTAAATATATTTCTAGATTAGTAAGAAGCGACCAGTTCGATTTCAACTGCCACATCTTTTGGCAATCTGGCAACTTGAACAGTTGCTCGTGCCGGCTTGTGACTACTGAAATATTCCCCGTAGACTTTATTCATCTCGTCAAAATCGTTCATGTCACGCAAAAATACAGTTGTTTTCAAAACATTGCTAAAGCTTGAGCCGGAAGCGTCAAGAATGGCCTTGAGATTGTTCAAAACTTGTTTCGTTTGATCGCCGGTGCTACCTTCGACAAGAGTCATGGTTGCTGGATCTAAGGGGATTTGTCCCGACACAAAAACTAGACCGTTGTGTTTTATAGCTTGTGAATAAGGACCAATTGCCTGGGGAGCGCTGCTGGTTGAAACAACTTCTGGTTTAATTACCTCGGGCACGTGCCTCTCCTTTTAGAGCCTGCTGAATAACTGATTTATTCTAGCTGGTTCGGCAGCAATAGCTGCAAAAAGAGAATCACCTAGCTTTGCCAAGTGAAGCCGATTGACTTTTAAAATCCGCTGTTACTGCCGCCGGAGCCGCCCGCTACACCGCCCAAGAGGCCGGAGTTGACGTTAACTTGACCATTGCTAACGGTCGTACCAACGCCGTTACCGTTGTCGATTTTGACTGAAGCATTGCCATTTCCGTCAAAACCAATACCGGTTCTAACATTGCCAATACGAGAATAGACCTGACCCGTAGAAGGCACTACCGAAAAACTGCTGTTGGTGCCGATTGTTGTGATGGCATCATCGAGTGGAGTGGTGAAAGAGGGAGGCATAATTACTTGGCGACCGAACCCGAAAACTGGTGACATACCTGCAGAGGCGGCGTAGGGCAGGCTGAGGTGGCCGAGGCCTGTGGTGAGAGAGCCCAAGCCCTTTTTTGTGAAGGCTGTTTCGTGACCATAAAGTCTGGCATCGCCAGGTGCTTGACCAGTTTTGAAGCCACGACGACCATAGTTGCCGCTAGCACCCATCGATTCCATGGCATTGCCGCCACCAGAACTTACAGTGCTCATATCAAAACTCTGCGCCTGAGCCGCAGGTGAAAGGCATGAGACAAAACAGATGATGGCGAGTTGGCTAGCAAATTTTGCAAAATTACTTTTTGTCATGGCTTATTTACCGTGATTGTTGTTAACGCTGATATCTACAGATCCCTGAGACACAGTTGGTAGGCTAACTCTGCCCGAAGTAAAAACACCGCCGCCGAAACGGTCGATCAGGTTGTTGACAGCACGATCGGCGCCGTAGATGCTCTGATAATAGCCACCGCCTCTTTGGGAGAAGCCAAAATCAAAGTGTCTGCCATTGGTTGGCATCTGTCGGTTGTCAACCGAGCCGTTTGAAAGTAAGCCGGTCTCAGTTTTGCTCAAACCGAAGTTTGTTCCCATCCCTCTAACAGGGTTGCTGCGACTGGTTTTGTTGCTACTGTAATCACCATCAGCTCTGAGGGCCTGCGGTCCGGTGAGATCGCTGTCGTGATACTGCTCACCCGTAGCACCCAATGAGCGCTCGGCCTGATCGCCGCCTATGATAGAAAAACCGGGGCCGCCGCCTTGGGGAACGTTGATAACTTGTGGCACATTTGGCATCGAAAGAAAGCCTTGCGGACCGTTGGCACCCATAGTTACTCCGCCAACTTGGCTAGTGTCGAAGCTTTGAGCTGATGCAGGCAGCATGCTCAAAAGACCGATACTCAGCGCTGCAAGACTAAGGCCAGAAGCCTTTCGCGAAAATAAACTATAGATATTTGGCATATTGCCACCTGCTAAGGTAACGACGGTTCTGTAAAGTGCTTTGGTAAGAAGAGCATTCATTTAAGTTATGCCCGCAAAGGCGAGCAATAAATCGGGCTTTTATATAGAAAGATACTAAGCTTAGCCGTGGCCCTTGTCAATAGGGCAAAATTATTCAGCAATAGGAGACCCATGCTTTATCTTGGTCTGGAATCAAGCTGTGATGAAACAGCAGTTGCGATAGTCGAGGATGGCCGCAAAATTGTTGCCCATCGCTTGATATCGCAAACTGAGGTGCACAGCAAATTTGGCGGTGTTGTGCCTGAGGTGGCTGCGCGGCGCCATCTTGAGGTGATTAATGACTTAGTTGAGCAAGTCTTTGACGATGCCCAAATCGATCCTCGCACATTAGCCGGAATAGCCTGCACAACCGGTCCTGGACTAATTGGCACTTTGCTTGTCGGTCTTTCTTGCGCTAAAGCTTTGGCCTGGACTTACGATCTGCCGCTTCTGTCAGTTGACCACATATTTGCTCACGTTTGCGCCAACTATATAGACACCGCACTTGAGCCTCCTTTCGTCGCTCTAGTAGTAAGTGGCGGCCACACTCAAATTATGTATTTCGAGTCTTATCGAGAGGCATCTATAATCGGCCAGACTTTAGATGATGCATCGGGAGAGGCATATGACAAGGTGGCACGGCTATTGGGCTTAGGCTATCCCGGTGGCCCAGCCGTTGATAAAGTTGCCGCTGGGGGAAACCCCAGTGCATTTCGTTTTCCTGAAGGTGTTGTTTCTGGTAGCGATTTCAGCTTTAGTGGCCTGAAAACAGCAGTGCTTCGTACTGTGGAAAACCTTAAGGGAGCCGAGCTTCCTGTGGCCGACCTTGCTGCCTCTTTTCAAGACGCTGTCAACCGGGTCTTATTCCGAAAAACCCTTGCTGTGGCACGGTCTAAAGGTGTTTCGAAAATCGTTTTGGCTGGCGGAGTAGCGGCTAATAGCGATCTGCGAAAACGCTTCGAAAGCCTTACTGATGTTGAAGTTTTCCGTCCGGCGCCCTCTCTTTGTACTGATAATGCTGTCATGGTTGCCGCCGCAGCCTTCTACAGTGGAGAGCCTGTGCCCCTTTCGGTCAGCGCATACTCCCGCCAACGTTAGCTTTAGCGCTTCTTATCTCGATTCTGTTCAATTTGGTAACTAAGGGTGAATGCCATATTTCTATGGTGATTCCCATAGACTGGGCTGTTGAGATATCCCTTGCTTGGTTAGTCGTGATAGCATGGCTATATTGACCCCTTCTGGGTCGTGCGCTGGATATCCGGCGCGTTTTTTGAGACTCTGCTAAGGAAACCCCTATATCACAGGTGGCACGCTATGGTTTTCCAGGATAAGGACATTAATTGTCGGGACTGCAATAAGGCTTTTGTTTTCTCCGCTGGAGAGCAAGAGTTCTTTAGTGCAAAGGGTTTGGTTAACGAGCCCAAACGATGTCCTAACTGTAGAATTTTGATGCGTGTTCAGAGAAATGGTGATGATCCTGGTCGCACAGCCGAAGTCGCTTGTGCCGAATGTGGTTCACCTACTCGCGTTCCTTTCCAGCCGAAGGGCTATAAACCGGTTTATTGCACCTATTGCTTCCGCACGCGCAAGGCTGACGGAGAAGATGGTCAAAAAGACGATACCGATATTGCCCGAGCTGCTAGCGCTTAGCATTCCGATAGAATTGAAAATTGATTTTTGCTTTACTGCTGTAAAGCGTTAAGCTTCTTGCGTAACTTAGATGGCCGAAAGCCCCCGTGCTTGCAGGCTTTTAAAAAGTTTGCTTGTTATTTGCTTGTCTAACTTGGGCAAGTCAAGTAAACCCTAAAGCAAAGCTTCCATGAATCCATATGTTCTATGTGAAAGTGGGTGCGTATAATAATCGAGTGTTAGTGAAAGCGATTTTGATTGAGTAGCCAAGCGCTTTCAGAGCGAAATTAGGAGCCGCATGCCAGATAATACAGAGCCATGTCCCAGCTGCGGGCGTCCTACGCCAGTGGGGACTCGCTGCGTCTATTGCGCCACGGTCACTGACCTTGACCTGAAAAGTTTGCAGCTAGATTATCTCAAGCAGAGCGACCCCAAGCCTCCTGAAGAGCCAATGGGCCAATCAGTTGTCATCGTTGTCGTTAAGACTGGTCAAAAATATACTTTGCGCACTGCCAAAGTTAAGATCGGCCGCGATCCGTCAAATCAGGTGGTTATTCCTGACGACACGTTTACTTCTAGGCACCATGCCTGGATTACTTTTGAAGAGAGCGATTTCTGGCTTGAAGACCTTGGTTCCACCAACGGTACTTTGCTCAACGGACATCCTGTAGTCAAAAGACAAGTACTTTCTGCCGGCGATAAAGTTAGAGTCGGGCATACAGAGCTTACTTTCGAAGTTGAGAAGAACTGAAATTAAAGGTTAGGGCTTAGGGATGGCTGATTCAGGTGGCGCTAATCGAATTGAGTTAGAGAGTCAAATTCTCTGCTCAGCTTTACGTACGAGTTGGGCTGAAAACGATTTCACGGGGCAAGTCAAATCTTGCAGTGAGCTATATCAGCTTTTTCCTGACTTGGTGCCAGATTTAAGACCAAATCAAACTGAGATGCCGCGCGACCTATACACCTTGCTCGACATCGATCGCGATGTCACTCCCTCAGTGGTGGTGGCCGCTTATTTCAGAGTGGCCAAAAAATTCTTGCGTGAGTCGGCTCCTAAAGAGCAAAGGCTTGAATACTATCGCATTCTCGATGCTGGCTTTATTTTACGTAAGCCGCGCTTGCGTTTGAGCCACGATTTAATTGTCGGCCGTGCTCAGCTCGTTGATAAGAAACACATTCCAGACGACGGCACATTCGAGCTAATGGAGCTGATCGAAGAGCGACCATCACAACCGATGATGGTGACTACTCAGCCAATCGTACATCAGCCTTTACCAATGCTCATAGAGCTTCTCAAGGCAGCTCAGATCATTGGCTCAGCTGAGGTTCAGGCATTAACCAACCAGATGCGCAGCTTCCCCGAAGTGCCTGTTTCTGATTTGGTTCTCAGCGCTGGCTACGTAAATGAAAACGAAATGAAGTCGCTGCACCTAGCAGAATTTCTACTCAGCCAGGGCAAGATCGACATTGGTCAGTTCTGCGTGGCCATGTATGACGAGCGCATGTCTGGTATTCGTATGGCTGAGTCGTTGCAGGTGCGCGGCTGGTTAGACACTCAAGTGCCGCGCTACGACAAGTAATTTGTTGCTATTTGCAACTTCTTTTGATCTAGCGTAATTTACCCCTTGATTTGTGGCAAAAATGCTACAATTGCTCGCGCTTGCAACGAATTGCTCGAAATTATTTACAGAGAATTTCGTGGCTGATTCATGCCTAGATAAGTGCGTGTTAAAGATCATGCTTGAGAACAATCACCCCCGCCATACAGTTAGAGCCCAAGGTAAAGCCCGCTTTGCCTCAGCAGCTGATGCGGCGGCGATTTATCCACAAGGTGATCGCGAGAGCGGGCAAGATTCTTTTGCCACCCAAAACAAAAAATACGGTCAACTTCTCAACTATCTTTCTAAGAATGCTTCTTCTGGTGAAAGACAATTGCTTGACCATTCTTCTATGGCGGCAGTTGGTTCTAGTTCTACTGGAGCGCAGATGCTTGAGGCATGGCTCAATTCTGGAACTTTTTCAGGTCAAGAAGATGTCGATGGACTAGAACAAACTGCTCAAGAAGGCTATTGGCCTAAAACTGATTTTGCCGCTAGTGATGACAATCTACACTTTGAGCGCGGTCGACGTGAAGCAGCTGGCCACCATGGTGCTGGCGGCCCGGGCGGATTTCTGCGCAGCATTCGTAATAGCCGTTCGCTCGGCAATAACAGAATGGCTGATGATAGCGATATCTCAGGTATCACCGCTTCAATTAAAATGCGTCCCCGCGTGGAAATCAGAGATGGAGGCAACGGTCGCTGCAGTGTTGAAACATTTCCTAGTGGTGCCAAAGTTGTAAAAGACGACATCGGTCGCGTCCAAGAGATTGTTTCTGAACGCGGCATCTGTGTGGTTCTTGGCTATGATGAGAAAGGGCACCTTTCTTCTTTTGTGCGCCATGATGCTAGTGGTGTAGTGCATTCGCAGGGTGAAGTAGATGGACCTGGTGTGCTGGTTCGCGATGGTCGCGGTCGGGTTAAAGCCCAAGGCGAATCGATGCAGGTTGATGCCCGCGGCTGTGTCAGCATCGCCCGCGAAGATGGCCAGTTTTGGAGCATCGATTTAATTCGTTCAGTACATACCGAGCGTCGTCTTTTGCCCGATGCTAATGGCGATTGGATTTCTATGACAGCCTTGTTCTGCTCAGATGGATTTCGCATGACCACCAGATTTCGCAAGGTGCAAGGCCTAGAATCTGAGGCTCTCAACAACGGCGGTCGCCAATTTAATGCAGCAGCGACAGTGACGAGCAAACCAAATAATATTATTGAGTCAGACTTTAGTCGCACTGAAGATTCGGGTACTTACCGCTTCTATGGCCGTGATGGTTCAATTATTGACTTCAATTCTGATAGTGAATTAGAGCAACTCAAACCTAAAAACGTCTTGCCACCGGGTAGCAAGCCGGTGCCGGCTGTTCACCGGGGTAAAAGGCAGGCTGGAACTGCCTGGGAAGCTTTGCGCGAATATGTATTTAACTATCTCGCTGCTCTCTAAGCGAAAAAAGAATAGACCAAGACTTCTAGTGATCTGAGGAAACAATGACGGCAACCAGCGATATAAAATTTGGCACCGATGGTTGGCGGGCAATAATCGCAGATAAGTTCACTTTCGCCAATGTTGAGAAAGTCAGTTATGCCATTGGTCATTATTTAAATGAGACTTACATCAAAGACTCGCCTGATAAAAACATTCCTGTTCTAATCGGCTTTGATACTCGTTTTATGGCCGATCAGTTTGCTGAGCGTGCCGCTCGCGTGTTAATGGCTATGGGACTCAATGTCAAAATTGCTAGTCGTGATATTCCTACGCCCTGTATTGCCTGGGCCACTCAGGCTGAAACCACCTGTGGTGCCTTGCAATTTACTGCGAGTCATAATCCACCAGAATATTGTGGTGTCAAATATATTCCGCCCTACGCAGGCCCAGCCACTAACGATATCACTGCCAAGATTGTTGACAGCCTTAAATATTGCCCTGAGAAGATTGAGCGCTCAACAGATAGCTTGACGCGCTTTGATGCTAGTGCACCATATATGGAGGCAGTGAAGAAGCTAGTCAACATCAAGAAAATTTCTGATTCTGGTTTAAAGGTGGCTTTCGATGCTCTTTACAGCACTAGCCGCGGCTACATCGATAAAATTTTAGTCGAAGCAGGCGTTGAACTTGAGGCTTTGCACGATTTTCGCGACCCACTTTTTGGCGGCGGCATGCCTGAGCCCACTCCCCCTTATCTCAAAGAGTTAGTGGCCACGATAAAAGCGGGTAGTTTTGATATCGGCATTGCTACCGATGGTGACGCTGATCGCTTTGCTATTATCGATGGCCAAGGTACCTTCTTCTCGCCCAATCAGTTGCTCTGTCTTTTGACCAGGCACTTAGTGAAGAACCACGGTATGAGCGGCGCTATTGTACGCACTGTGGCTACCAGTCATATGCTCAATCATGTTGCCGCACACTATGGTCTAGACTTGATCGAAACCCCAGTGGGCTTCAAGTATATCGGCGAAAAGATGCGCACTGAAGATGTCTTGATTGGTGGTGAAGAGTCTGGCGGTGTGTCTATTAAAGGTCACATACCGGAGAAAGACGGCATCCTTGCTAATTTACTAGTCATAGAAATGCTCGCATATGAGAAGAAGCCGCTGGCGCAAATCTGGCAAGATTTAGAAGCTGAGATCGGTGTTAAGTTCTTCCAGAGCCGTGGTGATTTGCATTTAACTAAGCAGACCCAAAAACTTTTATTGGCCCATTTAGCTGAGCATCCAATTAGCACTTTAATCGGCAAGCCCCTTGCGAAAGTCGATAGAGCCGATGGCTTGAAGCTTTATCACGACGACGACAATTGGCTTTTAATTCGACCAAGTGGAACCGAGCCGGTCATTCGTGTATCTGGTGAGGGTAGATCTGAACAATTAATTGATTCATTAATGGTTGACTTCAAGAGCCAAATCGACGAAATTTTAAAGGGATTCAAATTTGATCTGCCACTGGCAAATCAAAAACTCACCAAGGCGGAAGTAAGCTAGAACGTGAACGACACAAAGCCGAGCCTTAAAGCAGTCTCTAACCCGGCTGCACAGCAAACTAAGCCTCCTAAGCCTTCTTTCGGGCCTAGTCATAAGCCTGGCATCTTCGCTAAGCTCAATATTTCAGGGCAGCTCGGCCGCCAATTGGTGATCATGTTGATTACGTCTGTGGCCTTATACCAGGCTGGTCGCTCAATTGTTGGTTCTTGCCAGCGCCAAGTCTATTTGCACCAGCAGTCTAATGCTCTGAAAGACGGTCGGCGTCAGGCCGAGGAAATCAACAAAGAATTACGTGACGGCCTCTCCAGCTACCGTTCTTCTACCGGTATTGAGCGTCTTGCTCGCGAACGCCTTAACCTGGCCGGACCTGATGAGATTGTTATTCGTATAGGTAAATAGGCAAGTAGAGCTTTAGGCCTTATTTGTTTCGGTCTCGAACACTGCGCGTTGATTCGACATTTATCCTGGCCGTTTTTGTAAATGAAGCTGAGGGAGCAAGAGCTTCGTCAATGCGTAGCAAGTTCTCGGCGTTTGTGTAGCTCGTGTTCATTAAAGTTTGCATCGAGCTGTTCATGGTTTTGACTGCGTCAAGGCGCTTTTGTGCTTCTACTGTCTGCTGGGCCGCAGACAGTGCGGCAAAATTGAGATTTTCTTTTTGATATTTCTCAGCAATTGCTCCGGTATTGCTGCCGTAATTTTGACAGGCCCTCATTTGTCTGTTCAAAAAGCAGTCATTGAAATCAGACAGTGCTTTCAGTTCGGTCGCGCTCGTCAATTGTTTTTTAGACTGCACCACCTTTACCAGTTCAGTTTGGGCGCCATCAATGTAGCGGTCACAGATGGCAAAATTTTTCTCGATTTCGTAGCGCTGCGCCCCGGCGGTGTATTGCATCCATATCGGGTCTTTGACGGCAGCCTGAGCGCTCTGGCAGACCACCAGCGCGGCAAGGAGAATTACCTGTCTGATCATTGATTACTTGCTAATTGAGGAGGATTGGATCCCAGCCATCGGACTTATTGATTGGCTAACTAAGTAATTTTATACTGTTGTTTTCTTAAAGCAAGAAAGCCGCTCCGAAGAGCGACTTTCTAACGGTTTGAACTAGTCTACAGAAGCAGAGCTAAAGCACTTAAGTTATCTAACTAAAGCGCGTGATAGCCAGAACGCTCTTACCTGTCTGTAAGTGCTGAGCACTTTAGTTTGCACAGGTACTGTGTTGACTACTGCGTGAACACCTGGAGTTACAGGCACTGGAGCAGGGCCAATCATGAGCGGGCCATTAGCAAAGCTGGCCGTAGTTAAAAGTCCGAATCCTAGTGTGGTGGCCAGAACAGCCGCTGATAGTAGACGCTTCTTCATCTTAAGTGTTTATTCCTCCGAACTTTAAAACAGGCGAACTTTAGAACAGGCTTTCAAGTAGTTATTGCACTTACTTATATTACTTATTTGACCACAGCTTTAGGAAAGCTGCTCAAAAAACAAAAATATGATTTTGTAATTCCAGCCGGTAATCTACATCCTTAATGTGATGTACCCAGATTGCAGGCTTATTCGGATATTTACCCCTATGATAGAAGATACCCACACTTTCGGACCTTGACAATATACTATCATGTCCTGGACATATTGAAAGGGGCTAAAAACGGGTTAGTGTTCGTTAAATTGATTTCTGCAGATTATTTGACTTTCAAGAGGGTGTGAAGTTGTCGGATGTAATCACAATCTTCATGTGTTCGATTCTGGGCTTGATGGCACATGGGGCCAGAAATAAGAAGTGGCTGGAATGGCTACTGCGTATCTTTATTGCTTGTTTCTTCTTCTCGGCGGGCTTGGCATGTCTAGGTGGAAGCCTCACTGGAGGAGCCCCTTGGGGCTATCAAGTCAGTGGCGCTATGGGTATTGCCTGTCTGTTGCTCTTATTTCTACCAGCAAGAAAAGTCTTATCCCGGCTGCTTACCTTGTTAGATGGCATTGTCTCTTTGCGTTTTATCACGGGCCCAGCTCGCCACAAAATGACAATGATGGCGGCCATGGTCAATATTCAGGTATTTCAGCCTCAGTCAGTGCCCCATATGGTGGGCGCTTTTTGTTACATCGCCACCTTTGGCTTGTACGCCGCTAACACTAATGTTGGCAGTGGTTTTCAGTTCCCACAGATTCCTTTGCCATTCGTTCCGGTTCCGCTTGATCAGCTCTTCTGGTACAACTTCATCGGTCTTGTGGTCGTCTCTGTTTGCGGTTGTGGCTTGTTAATTACCCGCAATTGGAAACAGATGTTTCAACGTATGGCCTGGGTTAAGCCCACTGGCGCACAAGTTGGCATCGGTTTGAGTTTGATTGTTTTCAGCTTTCTCTATGATTTAGTTTGGGCACTATTCACTCACCAGTCTGGTGATATGGCCACAAAAATCTCAGCCTATAACGCCAATACTTTCTCGACTGGCGCTGCAGTTGGCGGTGCGGGCGGCTTTGGCGCTTCGGTCTTTCTTGCATTGGCCACAGCAATTTGTGCTGGCATCGGCGAAGAAACTCTTATTAGAGGGGCGCTTCAACCGGTAATCGGCATATTGCCTGCCGCTTTCTTGCACGGCATTCTGCATGCTCAGTTTGCCAATGCTCCTATGCTGATTTTGCAGGTGGCATTATGGTCTTGCTGCATGGGTATTGTGAAACGCTTCACCAATACCACCACCACAATCATTGGTCATGCTGGTTTTAACTTCGTTACGACCTTCTTGTTCGCTTTTAATCCGTAGCTAGATAGCTTGGGGCTTCATGTCTGCCACCCAGGCATCTAAGGCCATAATTGATTCTGTCAGCGAAAATTTGAGTAAATCTTCTCGCCTTTCGCGGCAGTTTAATATGAAGTCGCCTAGAGCTAAGGCTGCCTCTGCTTTGGTTGCTCCTAAGCCGAGCCGGTGGCAAACAATCATTGAGAGCGTCTGAGCTACCGCTATTGGACCATTGTCCATCGGATAAGTTTCAAAAATTGCCGTTACTGTAGGCTCTTGGCAGAGTTCGTCGGCAACTTGGAAGGCAGTATATAGATAGCTTTGGAACCACTCTGGTACCTTAGGGCCACATTCTTCGCAAATCATTAGCCAAAGACCCAGAGTTAATATCTCTTTTGTTGTGCGGCTATAGTCGGCATCGACCACTGAAAATGGCTCAATGACTGAATTACTTTTGGCGCCATCGAGGCAGTAGCGCACGTAGGAGGCCAATATATTGGAAGAGAGGGCGGCCATTGAGGTCGAAAGAAAAACGGCGCGTTCCCAACCGTCACGTTCATCGCTCGGTTGGTAAGGTTCAAGGTCGCTTAAAAGCTTAGATTGAGAATTCGGGTCTTCCATCGTTCCATTTTAATAAATTTCAGCGCTTAACTACGTATTTTTCCCCATGACACATCACTCCCGGCCTGTCAGACTAGTGTTGTCAATCTATGAAAGTCTCCGCTATGGCGGTTCTAAACGCCTAAAAGCTGGGAATAAATAAGTTGATACCCCCCCAGGTACGGTATTAAGTCCACCATTTATCAGTTACTGAGATTCTGAGGATCATTCAAATGGCCCAAAAAGGCGATGAAAACTTCAACAAAGATGTTGAAAAGGCAGTTAAAGCTGGCAGCGATTTTTCCCAGGGTGGAGAACACGCTTATAAAGCGCTGATGTCTGAGCTTGCTCAAGACCAGCAAAAATATGCCAACGACCCAGCCAAGTTTGATCAACTAGGCAAAGCCGTCGCTGCTAACTTAGACAAAACCGGCCATGCTGACGAGACGATGGTGCGCTGGATGCGTGACAACATGAATCGTTTCGATACGTCGGGCAATCATGAAGTCGACAAACAAGAGACTAATCCACGCAACCCCACAGCGGTTTCTGGATTCGAGAAAGCGATGTTGACTCGCTTCCAGTCGAAGTATGAGAGCCTCAATAATTCAGATACTCTCAACTCAATTTTTAGAAGTTCTGATGACTCATTCTCAAAACGAGATTTCGAGAAGGTAATTGCTGCTTACGAAAAGCCAGTTACTGAAGGTCATGAAGCCGCTCAGAGACAAGAGTTAGCTCAACGTCAGCTTGACCAAAAGAACAATGTCGTTCACTCATTGATGAAGAATGACGGCAATCCAGCCAATTCTTTGGCTGCTGTTCTCGATATTCAGCGCGGTGTCAATCCGGATGGTGAAATTTCAAGGCGTGATATTCGCAAGTTTGTTGATAACTTTGACCAGGGCCAAGCTCGTGGAGATTTTGGTTATACACAGGCTAATCTAGATGCTGCCAAACTGTTAGATTCGCAGTGGAACGCCCCTCTTGGTGTTTCTCTCCGTGGTCAATATGAGCGCAACAATGGCGGTGGTCATGGCGGCAGCCAAGACATGGTCACTCATGATCGCATTGACTTAAAGCGAATGGCCGAATTGCAAGGCACCACTCTTGATCAGTTGTATGCCGCTAATGTCAGCAAAGATGCTCGACCAGTGCGCCATGCAGCTAACACTGATGATAGAACTGTCAGACCTGTTTCTGCTGATGACCAATCGGTAGCGGCAGCACCTGGCGATGCTAGACAACCAGCCGCTCGCAGAGTCGAACAGAGCGAAGATGAGCAGCGTCAAGATTTGGCTCAGCGCCAAGGTGATCAGAAGGGCTATGTGATGGACGCTCTTTTGAAAAACAACGGCGACCCACGTACATCGTTAGCAGCAGTGCTCGATGTGCAGCGCGGTGTAAATCCTGATGGTGAAATTTCTCGCCGTGACATTCGCAAGTTTATCGACAACTATGATGGCGGCCAATCTCGCGGTGACCTTGGCTACAACCAAGCGAACTTAGATGCAGCCAAATTGCTCGACTCACAATGGAATGCCCCTCTTGGCGTTTCCCTCCGTGGACAGTACGACGCTAATCGCGGCGGCCATGGTGGTGGCACTGATAAGGTCACCCATGATCGCATCGACTTGAAGCGCTTGGCCGAAATGAACGGTACAACCGTAGACCAAATGTACGCCTCTCATGCCCGTCCTGATGCTGGCCATAGACGAACTGCTGTTCATCATAAAGATACCGGTGTGAAAGCTGTATCGGCAGATGGTCAAGCGATCGCCGACTACCCGACTGAAGATCAAGTGCCAGTTCCCACTGAAAGACCTGATCCTAAAAAGGCTACTGATGGCGCCGTGCCAATTACCGATCTGAATGCTCTCGATGACAAGAATGCTGCTGCTCCGGCTGCTGCCGCTCGGGTTGCCGAGACCAAAGACGACGGCCGACCAACCACTCGCACTCTCAAAGAAAGTGCCAGAGTTGATGAGCGAGTTGCCGCACCAGCTGAAAAGGTCGCTCCTGAGAAATTAGAGAGACCAGCAAGCAAAGAAGTAGCGCCTGCTGCTAAGCCATTCGAAGCACCGAAGCCAATTCCTGAGTTGGTCATTCCTGAAATCAAGTTAGACGGTGACATGGTCAAGGCCAGAGCTGACCTAGCTAAGAATGCCGCTGAGCACTTCCAAGCCCGCGCAATCTACACTGTAAGACCTGGACAAGGTTGGGACAGAATTGCTCGTGATGTGCTCCGCCAAGAGAAAGACGGCAGTCACACTAATGAAGGTCTAGTGGTTGCACTGTCAGACCACGTGGCTAAAGGCAATGGTTGGGAAGGTCGCCTTGACCCTACAAAAATGTTGCACCCAGGTGATCAAGTGCGGGTCATGACTGATGAAGCAGTCAAAGCTCGGACAGAAGAAATCCTCAAGCAGTTTGATGCCAAGGTTGCTGAAATGCAAAAAGCAGCCGCTCCTAAGACTACCGATAACGGCGACCCTGCCTTGTTTGATGGCAAACGTAGTGGCGAGACCGATGTGGTTGACCCAGCTAAGGCAGCCAAGGTTGAACCCGCTAAAGAAGACCCATCTTTGTTTGATGGTAAACGCAGCGGTGAGACTGACACTAAAGCTGGCGATCCTAAAGTGGTGCCCGCTCCAGTTGAAACTGTCATAGATCCGGCCAAAGACCCTGCTAAGGCTCCGCCTGCAGAAGTGATTGTGCCTGCAGCAGATCCAGCTAAAGCTGATCCGCAGTTAAAAGCTTCGAATGATAATGGTGCTGGCACTGCCACCAAAGTGGTTGCCACTGATGTTGCCTCACCTGGTGAAGACTTCGCTGTAAGTGCTGTCTCGGCAGCCAACGCCGAAACCGCTAGAGATCAAAAGGCTGAAACCGAACATCGCATTGCGCAAGAAGCAAAGCGTAAACGTGATTTAGCTAAGAGCAATGCAATGGAAGGATTTGAGACACCGAAGATCGGTTAGGTCTACTTCTGATGCAGCACTTCTAATGCAGCTGTAATGATTGTGAAAGAGGGGCGAAAGCCCCTTTTTTGTTGGTGAGTTAAGATAAGTCATATGACTCGTCTATTCTTTTCAGCTCACTTTGCCACACTTGCTCTAGCCAGCGCTTTCTACTTTTGTGCAGCCCTTCCCGCACATGCGGAGGGGCCGCTAGCGCCTCATCCAACTTCCCAGACAGAAACTCAACCAGAAGCTAAATCGGTAGAGCAGTTGGAGCTAGCGATTCTTGATCATCCCCGCAGCTTCACCTTGCACTACAAACTTGGCAAAGCAATGATGGATGCCGGTCGCTTTCGTAAAGCCGAAGAAAATTTCTTGGCTTGCACTCTAATCGATCCTAAAAGCAATGCGGGACGTTTTGGCATGGCCCAGGTTTACGAACATACGGGTAAGTTTGCCGATGCTGTTTTGGTCTACAAGCAAATTCTAAACCGCCCACAGGTACTAGACATAGATCGCTTTCGTGTAGAAGCGGCCATGAAGCGCCTGAATTATTATCGTTCTTTGGGGGATGCCAATTCGCCCGATTATATCTTTGCGCGTGAATTTTCGGATGGTCATGGATGGAATAAAACAGCCTTTCCTTTGAAGGTGGCAATTTGGTCTGACCCTGAACTGAAAGAGCTGAAGCAGCCTTTTTATAACGATATCGTGCGCGCGTTTGAACGTTGGCGGGTTGCATCTGGTGGCAAGACGACATTTAAAATTGTGAACGATCAAAGATCGGCAGACATTGTCTGTAAGCTAGTTCGGGTCATGCGTGGCACGAAAAATAGTGGCTTGGGCGGAAAACTGGGTGAGACAAACTTACAGTGGGACGATAAAAGTGATGACATCGTCAAATGGTCGCGCATAGAAATATTTTGGGACGATAGCTATACCTTGCCGAAGCTTGAAGCCTGTGTCTTGCATGAAGTTGGTCACGCACTTGGCCTCAATCATTCAAGCAATCCTCACGATATTATGTTTCCTGTGGCGCAGCCGCCCTATGCAGCGATCTTGTCTGATAGAGACAAGAACACTCTAAAGACTATTTATGCGAACTAGAGCTAGGACTAGAACTAGACTTAGAATTGCCGATTGATATTTTGAGAGCCTGAGGCACATAGAGCTTGGCATTGCTAGTCAGTTTTGCAAAGTTACTGCTATTGGTGCAGTAGGTCAAAATCATTTCGCCTTTGTTCTTGCTAGCATCTTTTAGGTATTGAGGATGGGCTTTGGCGCTGTAATAAAGCATGTCTGGTGCAGAGGCTGGAAATTGATAGACAACAGCTCTTTCGCTCCACGGCCCTTGCGGTTGCTGGGCGTGGCGCATGACAATTGCCTTTAGGTCTGGCGGGATATAAAATGCAAAAAATCCAGGGAGGCCGGGAACGGCTGTCACTGTCATTTCGGAAGCGCCGTCGTCGAAAAGAGTTTCTGGTAGCTCGTAAGTCGGCTCCCATTTTTGCGACCACCATTCTAGTTTGTTCACTTTGAATGATGCTGCTTTGTCTAAAGGTAGGCGAGCAACTACTGCCGGATGTTTGAAGAGGTCGAGGGCGACACTACCGTTAGAGCAAAAGAAATATTGGTATTTGCTGTCAGAGCGGCAGGCTACACCGTACAAGGTGCGCTTAGCGCTAGTGTTAAGCCCTTGAATTTTGTAGCGCCATTTATCTGGTGCATCTTGCGGATTATCTATCGTGACCAGATGATCGGTTCTCAGTTCAAACTGAAATGGCACCGGTAGTCTAGTATTGGTGCGCACCACATGCATGAAAATATTGAGCTTGCCGTTGCTTAGAAAGCCGTCAGCGGGCCAATAGTAATCGCCTTTTTCAGGGCAACGGAAGAAGCCGGTGCCGTTTGATTTTTCATCGACGGGCTGTTTGCCGTTGTAGTAAGTGAATTTTCCCGGGCTGCTGCCTAGGGATGTTTCTTCGATGGCGATGGCATTGTGCACCATGGCACAATTTAGACGCCTGTTGTTTTTTACTTGGCCGACAAAACTGTCACCAAAGAGCCATAGGTTGCGTTTAGGGCCTAGTGGAATGCTGTAGGCTGCATCACCACCCACCCAGTCTCGGCTGGCTGTATCGTTGATAAAACGCTTTGTCAGTATTGGATATGGTGCAGCTGAATTAGTCTTATATGGGTTGGCCGGATATTTGGCTACGTCATTGAATGTGAAGCTTTTGGCAAATGCCGGCTGCATATCAATGGCGAAGTTATTGCCTAATTTGGTGCCAAATTTGGGGACAAAGTCGACGGCGAGGCCAGCTTGGCTAACAAGAAAGACAGCCACGAGGGCTGCCTTTCTTGCAAATTGTCTAGTCTTACTACTTTGTCTTGAGGACAATCCGTTTCTCTCTAGTTTTCTGGTCTGAAGTTTTCAGGATCTTTCTGATCGTCTTCAGTCATGTCAGTTACTTTGTTGTTGCCAGCATTGCCAGGTCCACCTTGCTGACCTACTTGAGTTAACCCAGGTAGGAATTCAAGATTGACGATTGGCGGAGTGCCAACCAACTTTCTTTCTGAGAGAGTATCAATTTCTTTATTGATGTCATAGTCGCTCTTGCCTGGTTCCAGGATATGGGCTAGGTCTTTGTAGAAGAGAGTTTCTTTCTCTACTAGGGCGTGGGCAATTTTGTCTAGTTCTTTGCGCTTTTCTTTGAGCAAGTTGCGAACATTTGTCAGGCAGTCGTCCACTGTTTTTTTGATTTCTAGCTCAATCTCACGTTCAGTTTCCGGTGAGGCTACTCCCCATCCGTCGTATTGGCCGTGTCCTCTTGCATCACCATGAGCATGCAAAGTGTTGAATGGGAATGAGCCCATACCCCAGTTCTTGATCATACGACGAGCTGTATTGCCAACATTGATCAGGTCTTGGGAGACACCACTGGTGGTTGTATCCATATAGAGAGATTCAGCCACGTAACCGCCCAGCGATACTTCAATGTCAACCAGGTAGTCTTGCTTATTCTGTCCTGAGACAAAGCGATCTTCTTTCTCTACTGACCACATATAACCCAGAGCGCGGCCGGTAGGGACGATTGTCACTACTTGAATGCGTTCTTTGCGGTTGCGGAAGTAAGAGACAATCGTGTGACCAGCTTCGTGATAGGCAGTCTCATATAGCTCCTTGACGCCGATGTGCTGACTGCGGCTCATGCCGAAGCTCACTCTTTGAATGGCGCGGATCATATCTGAGTGGGTTATTTCTATGCGACCTTCACGGATAGCCATTAATCCGGCTTCGTTGACCATGTTGGCTAAGTCAGCCCCAGCCTGTAAGAAGGTCATCCGAGCGATTTCCATGATTTGCACATTTGGAGAAACTTTGAACTTCTCCAAATACTTTTTCAGAATAGCCTCACGTCCCTCAAGATTGGGCAACGGCACATCGATATGTCTATCGAAGCGGCCTGGTCTTAGAAGAGCGGCATCGAGCATATGCATACTATTGGTGGCACCAATAGTGAGAATGTTGGTCTTGCCAAATCCATCCATTTCGACGAGCAGTGAATTTAGAGTTTTGTTGGCATCTTGAATAGCACCACCACCCAAGTCTTCCCCGCGTTTGCCACCGATAGCATCAATTTCGTCGATGAATACAATGGCAGGCTTGCCACTACGTCTTGCTCTTTCGTAAACCGCTTTCACTCGATTAGAGCCAACTCCGGCCCACATCGATTGGAAGTCACCACCTGATAGGGAGTAGAAGGCAATTCCTGCTTCGTTGGCAATCGCCTTGGCTAACATAGTCTTGCCTGTGCCGGGAGGTCCTACCAGTAAAATACCTTTACTTGGTTTTAGACCAAACTTCTCAACAAGCTTCATGTTCTTCAGCATAGCGATAACTTCGGCGGCTTCGGCTTTAGCTTCTTCTACGCCTTTTAGATCATCGAGCTTGACGTCTAAATCTGGCACGCGTGATAGGTTCATGCCAGCAACGTTGAGCTTGTGGCCAGCGGTGACCATGACTTTGTCGATAGCTTCTTCTAATTCTTCTTCTGTAACCTGGCTCTTTCCTTTACGCACAGCTAAGATGGCAGCTTCATTGCAAGTAGCAGCTATATCAGCACCAGAGAAATTGAAGGAAAGCTTACCGAGCTTTTTGAGGTCTGGCTGCGAGGCTAGACTTATCTGTTTGAGATATTTTTCGAAGATCAAACTTCTTGATTCTGCATCTGGCACACCAATAAAGACCTTGCGGTCAAAGCGACCAGAGCGGTAGAAAGCGGGATCAAACTCATCTTGCATGTTGGTGGCGCCAATGGTGATTACATTGCTACGACCAAGGCCATCTAGCTCAACGAGAAGTTGATTAAGAGAGCCTGTGCGGCCGCCGCCTGTCGGATCGGAAATTCCTAGTTGATTAGAGTTAATTGCATCGATTTCGTCAATAAATACAATGGCTGCTGGGCTTTGTCTGGCCTGGGTGTAGAGAGCCTTGATTCGCTTTGCTCCCATACCAAAGTTGTTGAGATGACTAGCCGAAAGGCCGTAAAAAGGTACACCGGCCTCGTTAGCAATAGCTTTCGCTAACATCGATTTACCCACACCGGGCGGGCCTACAAGCAAAACACCCTTTGGTATTTTGGCACCAATTTTGCGCAACTCGTCGCCGCGCTTGAGAAAGTCGACAATTTCAACCAATTCTTGCTTGATGTCGTCAATGCCAATTACATCGGCGAATGTTATGGATGGGTCATGATTGACTAACTCAACTCCTGAGTTGGTCAGTGAGCGCTCTAAGCCCACTGAGACTCTATCGAGGGCCTGTAAAATCATGTCAGTGGTGACTTTGTTCGGGTTGCCTGGTCTCCGCGAGATTAGGGCGGCCTCGTTTACTACGTTTGCAATTTCTGCTGGTGAATAGTTGGCAGTGAGCATGGTTACTTGGTCGTAGTCGATATTTTGATCGCAAGCTACTTTAGCCAAGTAGTATTTGAACAAACCAGATCGTTCTTCTGGTGTAGGCATCTGGAAGTAAATGCGTCTATCCATGCGGCCTGCGCGCATAAGGGCTGGGTCAAGCATGGAATCATTATTGGTGGCACCAATAACTGTGATTTTTGAACCGGAAAAGCCGTCCATTTCTGTGAGCAGACAATTAAGAGTCATGTTCATGTCGGCTATGCCGCCAAAGCCCTGGTCTTGTGAGCGTTTTGAGCCCATCGATTCGATTTCGTCGATGAACAAAATAGCGCGGTCATGTGCCTTCAATTTGCGAAAAAGTGTTTTTAATTTGAGCACACCGAGGCCCATGAAAATACCAGCTACGCCACCACCATCGATGACATAGAAAGGCACGCCAGCTTCGTTGGCTATCGCGCGGGCAAAGAGGGTTTTGCCTACTCCTGGCGGTCCTACAAAGAGCATTCCTTTAGGTACTTGAGCGCCCGAGTCTTCGTAGTGCTTGGCTTTCTGAATGATGTCGATCACTTCGCGAATTTCTTGCTTGGCCCTGTCGTTGCCAGTCATTTCTTCGAGAGTCTTAGGAGCATTCGGGTTGATGGTTGACTCTTTGTAGAGCCACTTAAACCAGCGCTTGCCGATGCTCTTCGGTGCCTTGCTGTCGGCTCTAGGAGGGAGCGGAAAAATCACAGAGAGCATGATATAGAACTGGATGATAATGAAGAAGGCGCCGTAGAGAACGGCTACTACTAGAGTGATCACCGAGTATTTTAGGAAGGCAGGCAGTGATGCAAACGGGTTCCAGTACTGGGCCGTAAGAATTAGTCCGACAGTCCAGAGTATCAAAAATGTCCAACGAGCCCAGGTTTTCATGTTTCTCAGCTTCTCCTAATTGTTGCCCATGCCAGGGGCATCAGCATCTCTGTTCTCATTTTTATCGTTGACGTCGCGCATATATCTCAGCTTCCGATATGAATCGACCACTCTCACTTCTGGTATCAAACCTTCTCTTCGCTTCCAAACACCATGACTAGAGCCGATCACGTCAGCTACTCCAGCCGGCATTTTGCCTGGTGGATATTTGAAGTTGACGAAGCTTGATGAGAGAATCATCGCCAGAAAAAAAGCAACTGCATACTTGACCATTGTTGTTAATCCGTTGGCATATCTAGTTCTTGCTTGACCCACTTGGTTAGCTCTGGCTGGGTCATTTCGCCTTTAATACCGTTGATGGCTTTGCCTTCTTTGAATAAGACGTAGCCTGGTACACCTTGGACATCGTAACGCTCGGTGAGCGTTTCGTTGCTATCTACATCTACTTTAACCACTCGCACATAACCTTGTGAGTCGCCTGCCATCTTGTTGACAATGGGGCTCATGGTTAAACAATGTGCGTCGTTTTGCTTGTAGAACTCAACTAGCACAGGCAGCTGCGAGTCGAGCACCTCACCTTGGAAGGTGCCAGCATTGACGTCTGTCACGACATCAGCTGCCGGTGCGTTGGCGAAGGTCCAGCCTGTCGGGGAAATTGGGGTGTCAAAGCCAGCGAGCGTACAGCTCACCAAAAGGGCTATGACAAATCCGATAACAGCTTCTTTCATCTCCAACCTCTTAGTCGCCGTTGGGCTATTAGGCCGCAATACATATATATTGGCATAGCCTTAGAAGTTTTACACAATCCCATTACGGAATCACACTAAGTGAATACCCTGAAATTTGTGTTTAAAGCAAAACAGGGTGAGCAATGCCCACCCTGTTCTAGATTTTTCAATCGCCCTTGATTAGGTTCGAAAGATCATTTACCGCGTTCTGGGATAGCCACAGCATCAATGATGTGGATAACGCCGTTGTCGCAAGGTACATCAGCGGTAGTGACGATACAACCGTCAACCACTACAGTGCCAGACTTGTTGTCAATCATCAAAGATTCGCCTTCGACGGTCTTCAGTGAACGCTTGTCTGCCAAGTCGCTAGCAGTGTATTTGCCTTTGACTACGTGATATTTGAGTACTTCTTTCAAACGCTTAGGGTCGTTCATAAGACCTTCGCGGTTCTCTTTGGTCATTTTGGCCCAACCAGCATTCGATGGAGCGAAGACAGTGATTGGTCCGTGAATGCGAAGCATGCCGACAGCGCCAGCTTTCTTCAAAGCAGTAACGGTGGTGGATACGTCAGCGGTTTTCATGGCAACGCTAGCAGCATCATTGCTGTAGTGGTGGTGATGTTTGTGATGGCGTTTGTGAGCTGAAGCCTCAGTTGTTGTACCAACTAGGCCGATTCCGAGCAAAAGAGCTGCGGAAAGAGCCACGCTTGTCTTGCTGCGCTGACTCCACGAGTAAAATTGCATTAGCTTCTCCTTTCAAATCCGCCGACTATCTCCGGCTGATGTATGTTCAAAAAACGAAATGGGCTCTCAAGCCCCCAACTTGCTCTACAGCTATTGGTTTAAACCGGCTGGTCTAAACGTGTTGTTCAATGGCTTTGGCAAGTGTAGATTTTGGCACCGCGCCAACAACCTCTTCACAGACCTGTCCAGCTTTGAACAGGAAAAGGCTTGGAATGCCACGGATCTTATAAGCAGTCGCTGTTTTGGGGTTTTCGTCTGTATTCAGTTTGACTACTTTGAGTCTTCCCTCGTACTCCTTAGAAAGGTCTTCAACTACAGGGGCTACAGCCTTGCATGGTCCACACCAGGGAGCCCAGAAGTCGACGAGAACTGGAATATCAGCTTTCAACACTTCCTGTTCGAAGGTGGAATCGGTAACGTTTGCAACGGACATTTCTAAACAGGACCTCCTCTGAATCAGAGCACTAAATAGATTTTTGAAGCTGGTAAGCCATCAAAAAGATTATAGTGACTGTGAAGTAGTTTCCCACATATTGCGAGAATGCCTAGCCCACCACCCGCTAGTCAAGTGCCTGCAAATAGGTCTGTGTAAGACCGTTAACCTTAGGCAAATTCAGCATCTCAGGGTAGTTATAGGCTCTTGTAAAAACGAGGTTAGACTTTACACTTAGGAGCAAACCAAGCCTTATTTTATTTTCTTTGATTTCCCGGGGACGATTTTGAACCTTCTTGACCGCATCTTATATAGGTGGTTGTTTCGCAGTTTGGCAAACCAGCTGCTCATTACTTACCTACTTGTCATTACTATTGCCTTGGCGGCCGTGAGCTTTTGGGCTTTGGTCGCTATTCGCAAAGAGTCGTTGACTGACCTGCAGAATACTCTTGAGGTTGAAGCCGTCAACTTGGGTCTCGAAATCGATAACGATTTAGAGCTCGATTCGCCCAAGGCGCGTCGCCGCATTCAGTCGGCCGTCGATCGTCGTGCCACCAGACTCGGTGTCGCTATTGTTGTAGTAGATAAAGATGGTAGGCTGCTGGCTGACTCTTCAGAACCGGGGCCAGTTGAGAATCTATCAAAAGAACAAGAAATCAACGAAGCCTTGGCCGGGGTAATTTCAAAGACCACAAGAAGTGACCCTGAAAGCTTGAAAAACTGGATGTATGTAGCTTGCCCAGTTCGTTCTTCTGGCAGCACTACTGGGGTTATTCGTGTGGGCGTGCCCTTAACTGAAATTGAAAGAAGATTGAAGAAAGACCTCTTTGTCTTCCTTGAGATTATTTTGGCAACCGGAGTTGTCACTGTCTTAATTAGCCTCTGGTTGGCTCGGCGAGTGAATCGACCGGTGCGTGAAATGAGTGCTCTGGCCAAACAAATTTCTATTTCTGGTGATTTTTCGGCCTTCTTACCGGTGCGGCGTCGTGACGAAATTGGCGAATTGTGTTTGTCTTTCAATCAGATGATAGGCCGCTTGCGTGAGCAAGAGAGGGTACGGCAGGAATTTATTTCAAATGCCTCCCACGAATTAAAGACTCCAACAATGGCCATCGGATCTGTGGTGGAAGCTCTACAGGCTGGTGCTGCTGAAGATCCAAAGCTGCGGGTTCAGTTTCTTGGTTCACTGGAGCGCTTAGTTGATAGGCAGACTAACTTAATTCAAGACTTACTTGATATTTCAAAGCTTGACAGTGGTAGTGAGACTAATTGGGAAAGCGAAGTGAACATATCGCAAGTGATCAGCGATGCAGTCGATCAAATAAGACCCCAAGCCGACAAGAAAGAATTGGCCATTTCTACACAAATTACTTTAGAGAGTGGTGGCCACGAATTGGTTTTGGTAGGCAATGCCAATCAATTGCAAAGAGCCTTCCTCAATATTCTTACCAATGCCGTCAAATACACTCCTGCAAGCGGTTTCATCAATATCAATGTGCGCAGCCTCGCTGGTGAGCGCTTAGAGATTCGCATTCAGGATAGCGGTGGAGGAATTGACGCTGCTGACCTGCCTCGCATCTTTGAACGCTTTTATCGGGCCGACAAATCACGTACGAGAGAAAGCGGCAACCCCGGTGGCACCGGTCTAGGCCTTGCTATTGTGCGAGAAATTGTGGCGCGCCACCATGGCACAGTTGAAGTTGAATCGGTTGTCGGCAAGGGTTCAAGCTTTGTTATTCTTCTACCGCTCAGACCCGAGAATGGTTGAAATCAGTTAGAATTTGCCTATGACTGATGACAAAAAAGCACTGCGAGATTTTGTTGCCGGGGCCCGCGCCATGGCTCGCAAGAAAAAACTGATGCCGACAGAAGCCGCGCTAACTAGCCAAGAAAGCGGCCCTGAAAGCATCCCCGAAGAAGAACTAGTTTGCTGTAAAGGAGTCGTGCACATCGCCTATAGAGGTGTTGCCGATGACCGCATGTATCTTAGTTATTCACGTCAGTGGAAAGAAATACGATTTTTCAGACCAAATGGCTTAAGAGTTTTCTGCGCTGATTGTCGCCACCGGGTACTTTGATTAAATGCTCAGTACCTCCGAGCTTGAACGCTACAGCCGTCATATCCTTTTGGATGAGGTCGGGGAAACTGGTCAGCTAGCCTTAAAAGCGGCACAAGTATTAATAGTTGGAGTAGGTGGTCTCGGCTCACCGGTTGCCAGCTACCTCGCTGCTGCAGGGGTTGGTACATTAGGCCTCGTCGATGACGACGTAGTTGAACTGTCCAATTTGCAAAGACAAGTATTATTTAGTGCCGAAAACCTGGGTCAGTCTAAAGTAGAAGCTGCTGCTCGTCGCTTGCAGGCGAGCAACGAGAATATTGTGGTAGTGACTCACCGTGAGCGTTTGAATGCCGCCAACGCTCAAGCAATTATTTCTCGTTACGACCTCGTAGTCGATTGCAGCGATAATTTTTCTACTCGCTATGCCGTTAATGATGCTTGCTTGGAGCTCTCTCGGCCGTTCGTTTACGGCTCTATTTACCGTTTTGAAGGTCAAGTTAGCGTTTTCTGTAAGCCCAATGGGCCTTGCTATCGCTGCCTATTTCCCAACGAGAATACCCTGGTGGCAAACTGCGCTGAAGCTGGCGTGGTCGGCGTTTTGGCGGGGGTGATTGGTAGCTTACAGGCAACAGAGGCCTTGAAGCTTTTGTTAGGAATTGGTGAGAGCTTAGCCGGTCGACTTCTTCTCTATGACGCACTGGCTGTTGAGTTTAGTCTAGTGAATCTGCCAGCCAACGGCGACTGCTCGTGTGTAAGCAAATTAGCTTTGAGTAAAGTTTTGGACAGAAGTGAGATATCTGACAAATCGTGTCAAAGTAGCTCCGGTACCGCTGTTTCAATCTCGCCGTTGCAGTTGAAAGAACGGCTAGAGTCTGGGCAAGAGCTGACAATGCTAGACGTGCGGACATTGCAAGAAAATAGAGCAATGCGTTTTAGAGATAGCATTCACATCGAAGTTTCGGCGCTGGAAGCCCGTTTTACTGAGGTCTCCCTTAATTCGCCAGTAGTTGTCTATTGCCGCTCTGGCATTCGCAGCCTGCGGGCAAGTAGACTTTTGCGGAGTAAAGGTTATAGTGATGTTCTCAACTTAACTGGTGGAATTCTAGCCTGGTACAGAGAGTTTCAAGACCACCTCCTTGAAAGCGATGCTGCAATTTTGTAGTTTGAAACGTGAAAGATTGTTGTGTTTCTTGCGTAAAATCGGTGCTTCTGGTGTCACTTTTGGGCAGATATTTGAGACAAAGCCATTTTAGCCATGTGAGCTTTTTGATGTTCAAGAAATTTGTATTTCTTTTACCACTGCTGTTGAGCGTAAGCGCAAGTTTTTATTTCGCTATTATTCCGGCGTTCGCTGCTGATTTTGAGCAAGGCTGCCAGTTTTACAATAGTAAAAACTACATTGAAGCCCGTAGCATGTTTGAGAAGTCAGTTAAGGTCTTTCCTAATAACTGGCTTGTCCATTACTATTTAGCCAATACCTATTTGATGACCAAGCAGTCTGCTAGTGCGGCTAAAGAGTATCAGACTTGCTTGAACTGTAAGCCCAATGGCACCACCGCTAAGTATTGCCAAGATGCTGTGCTCAAGCTCACCGGAGCGACTGCTACCGGTGTTGCCGATTCTGCGGCAGCCGGTTTGCTTGATAAAAATACCCCTGTTTCTGCTGAAGGTGCTCCCGGCAAGGCTGACAAAGGTGATGTCAAAGATGCTGCTAGCCAGGCCATCATAGACGCCGACAGAGCGAGAGCAGAAGCGATTTTAAAGCGGGCCAATGAAGAGTGCAAAGCTATTCGTGAAGAAGCCAAACAGAAAGTGGAGAACGGCACACTTACTGGAAATAAGTGGCATCGCCGTGCCGATGGAACTCGCTTTATTGACCTTATGGATTACGAAAAAGATGCGATTAGAAAGGAAGCAGAAGACCGTTGCGATGAGATTATGCGAACGGCTGAAAGTAGTGCTGCCCGTTTGCAACATTAGACTGCCAGCATTCTTAATCATCTCTTCCACTCAATCTAATGCACGCTTCTTTTGGGCGTGATAAGACAAGGCATGCAATCAAAGTCTTCTACAAAGGTAGACTTTGGAACGAGTTTCTTTGCATTGTTCCACGTTTTAAAACGCCTGAGCTTGCAAGCAGGCAACTAACTGAACACAAGTTACTGAACACAAGTTACTGAACACAAGTTACTGAACACAAGTTACTGAACACAAGTTACTGAACACAAGTTACTGA
>JBBRMD010000028.1:0-64965 GCA_038231015.1 Candidatus Obscuribacterales bacterium | reverse complement strand
GTTATGAGGGTGGGCAGAAAGGCTGTCACTCCGTGACCGAGAAGTTCGCGACGCAGAGCCCGCACTTCGTTGACGCCATATGTATCGATGCTTAGGCTTTGCCAAAAATCGCAGTCGGGTCCGCCATTCATTTGCAGGTCAATCAACCCTGGGGCAACATAACAACCACTGGCATCTACCGCCTTGAAGGTTGCCTCCTGACCCAAGTTAGCAGGCAGCTGATCGCCTATATAGAGAATGCTGCCATCTTTGAGCCAAAGCTTGGTAGGCCGCTCTTGATCTGGTGTTACTAAATATCCGTTTTCGACGACCAGCTTGCTCATGACTTCCTTATTCTTGCTAACATCAAGTATGTATATACATATAAATTGGCATTTAAATTGAGACCTTATTATCCTTCTACAGTCTCTTTTTTTTATATAACAGAAGTAATCCTTACTAAAGCCTGGCTAAACGATACAATTTAGAGAATATGGCCGAATCGAACCCACCTACATCTGCAAGTCCAATCCCTGCGTCAACAAATAGTGACCAGGGGTCGTTCACTCTTAAGTTGATTGAGCTGCAAGAGGCGCTTGTGCAATCGCAAGAGAAGAACTTGATGCTGTCAGCGCAGCTTAGAGAGCTAGAGCGCATGAGTCGTGATGGCGAAGATTTGAAGTCAGAACTTATCAACCAAAGTTTGCTTCTTACTGACAAGAGTCGTGAGAATAAACAGCTTCACCAAGAGCTTGGGCGCATTACCGGTTTGTTAGAGCAGAAATTGCAAGAGACCGAAGAATTGCGCGCTTCTGTAGTTGAACTCGGACATCAGTTGAAGACCAGAGAAGCCGAGCGCGATTTGCTCGCTGTCATGCTCAATGAAGCTGAAAATGCCCAACGTCGCCAGCAGTCTGATGATTCGTTCGGTCACCAGGGAGGGCAAGGCCCCAAAGGCGATACACCTGGGTGGCTTAAGGCCTTCAAGGGCAAGAGCCCGTAAATAAAAAGTACAAGCAATAATTTTGGATTCTAAAGTGCAAACTATTTCAACCGAAGTGCTCGCTGGTAACCGACGAGCCCTAGCTCGTGCCATTTCAGTAGTAGAAAATGGCGGTGAAGAAGCCACCAAATTAGTGCAAGAGCTTTATCAACATTCGGGAAACGCTCACATTATTGGTGTGACCGGCTCACCAGGTGTTGGCAAGTCGACTTTAGTAGATGCGCTAATTACTGAATGTCGCAAAGAAGATTTAAAAGTAGCGGTGTTAGCAGTCGACCCCTCAAGCCCATTTACTGGCGGAGCAATTCTTGGTGATCGCATTCGCATGCAAGGCCATACTTTAGATCGCAATGTTTTCATTCGCTCGATGGCTAATCGCGGCCACCAAGGCGGTGTTTCGCTCGCCACTTATGATGCCATTCGTATGCTTGAAGCCTCTGGTTACCAAGTTATTATTATCGAAACTGTTGGAGTGGGCCAATCAGAGTTGGCCATTGCGCAGCATGCTGATACTACAATATTAGTGCTCATGCCTGGCTCTGGCGATGACATTCAAGCAATCAAATCAGGCATCATGGAAATTGGCGACATTTTCGTCGTCAACAAAGGCGACTTGCCAGGTGCTCATAAATCGGCCAGCGAAATTACCGCTTCTTTAGAGCTAAATCATTTTCAGACATCTTGGCGCCCTCCAGTGATTCTTTCTATTGCTGAGACAGGTCAAGGCATCGATGAACTCTGGACCTCTGCTAAGGCTCACAAACAGTTTCTCGTAGACGAAAACCTGCTTGATCAAAGACGTAGTTTGAGAATTCGCGCTGAGCTCTCTGAGATAGTGGCCGATATTGCTAGACGAAATCTAGAAAATTCTATGGATAGCGATCAGGTGCGTTCTATCTTGAGCAAGATAGTTGGCCGTGAAATAGACCCGCATACAGCCGCTCGCGACCTCTTACCTACTCTGCTGACAGGCTCTATATAGTCTCTATATGCAGTGCATGAACAAGCTTGATACCACCGGTGATGTGAGTATCTAGAGCTAGATAAAAAAGTGAATTCTCTGAATAGTTTCATATTCCCGCAATACGTCTGGTACTGGGAAAGCCTACACTTCCTTACTGATATGTCATCAAGTTCTAGTGCGATCGCATATACACCCACTATCTCAAGCGGCTTGACGTGCGGGTATCTGCACAATAGGATGGTAGCGGTGAACTTCACATTTGTTTAGCTGTCACCGTTCTCATTTATAACTCGTTTGCAACTTCCCTTTCTTGGGCGGATATCTGTCGCATGTCTAAAATTGCCATTATTAGTCAACCGGAACAAGGCGTCTTAATCGATGTCGGCGGTTGTTCAACTCTTAAAGAGGCCCTTGAGCATCTTAGTTCTACTTTGCAGTCTTCCAATCAGTTTTGGAAAGGCAACAAAGTAATTCTCGGTATCGGTTCAATTGAGATCACTGTAGCTCAAGCCGCTCAAGTTCTTGCTTTAGCCAAAGGTGTTGGCGTATTTCCTGAAGAAGTCTATTCGAAAAATGAAAAGACCAGAGCCGCCTTCCTTGAGAACAGCGTCAAAGTTACCTCGACATTGCCGATGTCTCTGCCCAAAGTAAAAGTAGATATTCCAGCCACTGGTATTCCTTTCGCTGAAGCCGATGCAGAAGGGCAAAAAGTGGCAGTGCAACTCGATGTCACTATGATCGAGATGGAGCACGATACCGTCGAAGACACACCTTTGCCAGTGGTAGCTGCTGAAGTAAACAAAGATGGTTCGACAGTGGTACTACCACAGGTGCTATATGTAAAACAGACTTTGCGCTCCGGGCAAGTAGTCTCACATAAAGGTGATCTCGTCATTGTCGGCGACGTCAATCCTGGTGCTGAGATTATGGCTGAAGGAGACATCACAGTTTGGGGAAGCTTACGTGGCATTGCCCACGCTGGTATCGGCGGCAATACCGAAGCCGAAATTCGCGCCCTCAATCTTCAACCAATTCAAATTCGTATTGCCCATGCTATTGCTCGCGCTCCCGATCGTCCACGCATCACTTATGCCAACGGCACAGGTCCGGAAATTGCCCGCATTGTTGAAGGCAAGATTCGCATTCAAAAGAACAAAATTGACTAGTTAGTTTTCTAATTTAGTTTTTCAAACAAGTTTTCATTCGTTATCACAGAGCCATACGAGGACACTAAATGAGCGGACGAGTAATCGTAATCACCTCCGGCAAGGGTGGTGTTGGCAAGACAACAGCATCTGCCAACATTGGCGTCGCTCTTGCTTCAACAGGGGTGAGCGTTGCACTGGTTGACATGGACATAGGACTGCGCAATCTCGATATCCTCATGGGTCTCGAAAATCGCGTTGTCTATAACCTAGTTGACGTTGTAGAAGAGCGTTGCAAGCTACGGCAAGCACTTGTTAAAGACAAGAAGCTTCCAAATTTGAGCCTTCTTCCTGCTGCTCAGACTAGAGACAAGTCAGCGGTTAATGCAGAGCAAATGAAAACTCTTTGCAATGAACTAAAGAGCATGTACGACTTTGTTCTAGTTGATAGCCCTGCTGGTATTGAGCAAGGTTTCCAGAACGCTGTAGCCGGTGCTGACGAAGCAATCGTGATCACTACTCCAGAAATGTCTGCAGTGCGCGATGCTGACCGTATCATCGGTCTGCTAGAAGCTCGCAAAGACGAAATCAAAGAATATCGTTTGGTACTCAACCGTTATAGACCTACCATGGTTGCCAATAACGACATGATGAGTGTGGACGACGTTCTTGAAATTCTTTCAGTGAAGCTTCTCGGAGTTGTTCCAGAAGATGAAGACATCATCATCTCGACCAACAAAGGCGAGCCTATTTCAGGTACCGACAACATCAGAGCTGGCCTTGCTTATCGCAATATCGCTCGTCGCATCCGCGGCGAAGATGTGCCGATAATGGATCTTGAATCTAAGAACTCTACTTGGATCAACAAGATTGTCAGTTTCTTTAATCCCACTGTCCGGGTTTAAGGGAGGTCAACATGCAACTACAACTTTTTAGCTGGATCTTCCCACCGAAGACTGACGATGTTCGCGCCACAGCCAAAGACAGAATGCGCAGTATGCTCACGCATGACCGTCTAGAGTTGCCGGCCGGACGCCTAGAAACACTTGAAGAAGAACTCATGGCAGTGGTAGGCCGCTACTTTGAGCTCGACAAAGACACAACTCACTTCGATCTGCAACAATATGAGCGTAGGGCTAGCTTAATTGCTAACTTCCGATTGCTCCGCTCCAAGTGCTAGTGCATTAACTCAGTGACGTCTAGAGTCGCAACATCAACACTAATCCCATCCTCCCTGAGGAGCCTATTCAATGTCGTTAACGGCATCGACTTCTGGCTCCTCGGGGCAACGGGCTTTTTAATAGCCGTGGGTTTAAGCGTTCTGCATCTGTCGCAGCACACCCAAGGCTATTTCGATAAGCAGCTGCAATACATGTATGCTGGCCTCTTTCTCATGCTTACTGTCAGCCGCATTCCCCACAAATTGTGGACGAATAAGTGGATGGTGACATTGATGTACTTGGTCAATATTGCTCTTCTTGTAGCCGTAATGATCAAAGGTCACTCAGCCCAAGGGGCTCAGCGTTGGCTTGCTCTCGGTCCAATCACCTTGCAGCCGTCTGAACTTTCCAAATTAGTCGTGATCTTCTCTTTGTCGGCCTGGTTGAAGAACCATCGTATCAATAGTTTCTTCGACATTTTTAAAATTCTCGGCATTCTTTTGGTGCCAGCAATCTTAGTATTCAAACAGCCTGACTTGGGCACCTCTCTTACTTTTGGCGCAGTTTTTCTAGGCCTTTCATACTGGTCTGGTGCCACCATCATCGATATTCTTGTGCTGGTTAGCCCTTTGATATCGCTCATCCTCAATGCTGTAAACCTAGACTGGTGGTATGTCTTCTTGGGAGTACTGGCACTTGTGCTTCTCGTTTTCTGGCGTACTTTCGACTGGAAAATTTGGATTCGTCTGGCCATGATTATCGTGGTCATGGGAGCCAACTATGGCTGCGGCCATGCTCGTCCTCACCTTTGGGGCTTACTCAAAGAGTACCAACAGAAGCGTCTGACAAGCTTTGTAAATCCCTATGACGATCCGCGTGGCTCTGGCTATCACATTCTGCAAAGTCTGATTGCCATCGGCTCTGGTGGCATCAACGGGGCCGGTCTAGGCCACGGCAACCAGGCTCAGGGAGCCTTTATTCCGGAGAGACACACTGACTTCATTTTCGCTGTCATCGGCGAAGAGCTCGGATTCAGAATCTGCGTCTTGATTGTGATTGCCTACGGCATCATTTGTCTGCGAGCGCTTTTCATTGCTCATCAAGCAAGAAGCAATCCCAATCGCGGCGACCCCGCTGGCTCAGCGATGGCTATTGGCTTGATGTGTATGTTTCTCTTCCACGCCTTTATCAATATCGGTATGACCATTGGCTGTATGCCAGTGGCCGGTGTGCCGCTGCCGTTTTTAAGTTACGGCGGTACGGCTTTGATCGTCGACCTAATTGCCATTGGGCTCTTGCAGTCGATTTATTATCACAACCCCAAAGAAGTGAAAGACATTTGGGGCTAGGCTTATTTGATCAGTATTGATCATCATTCATACCGCGCCACCAGGCAAATGTTGCCCAGCCGGTCAGAGCAACGCCGACGACCACCATTGGCACTAAAAATTGCCTGAGGTAGCAGGCGAAATAGACGCCTATGGCCATTGAAAGCAGGCTGACTGCGTATTTAAATACGCTCAACTCTAAGTTAGAGAGAGTTACCTTTCTGGAAAAGAACATGAGCAAATAGTACATAGCTATTAACCTATCAATCGTTCTGCTTGATCACCCTTACTACTTCAATAATGAATGATCAATAAAACTCAGAGAAGATATCCTCACATGTTGTAACATTCCAAGGCATTAACCTTGGAGATGTAAGAGATGCCGACTACGGAATCGACTTTAGCCAAAACCGTACCAACGGTTGAAATGGGCTATCAGGTCACCAATCAAGCACTTCTCGATTGGGTAACTGAGGCCGCCGCGCTCTGCCAACCAGATCGAATCTATTGGTGTGACGGTAGCCAAGTAGAATACGACCGCTTGTGCGAAGAGATGGTCGAAGCTGGCACTTTTATTAAACTTGATCCTAAGTTGCGTCCAGGAAGCTACCTGGCCCGTTCGGAGCCATCAGACGTCGCTCGTGTCGAAGACCGCACTTTCGTCTGCACAGCCATTAAAGAAGATTGTGGTCCAAACAACAATTGGATGGAACCAGAGACCGCCCGCATTATTCTCAAAGACTTTTTCAAAGGTTCGATGCGCGGTCGCACCATGTATGTCATTCCTTTTAGCATGGGCCCTCTAGGTTCACCGCTCTCGCAAATTGGCGTTGAGATCACTGACTCGCCTTATGTAGCAGTTAACATGCGCATCATGACCCGTATGGGCAAACCTGTTATCGACGTTCTCGGTGAGTTCGGCTCCTTCATTCCTTGTTTTCACAGTGTCGGCCATCCATTATCTCCTGGTGAGAAAGACGTTGCTTGGCCATGCGACCCCGAACACAAGTACATCTGCCATTTCCCTGAAACAAAAGAAATCTGGTCTTACGGATCTGGTTATGGTGGCAATGCTCTCCTTGGCAAAAAATGTTTAGCTTTGCGCATCGCCTCTAACATCGGCAAAAACGATGGCTGGCTAGCCGAGCACATGCTAATCATGGGAGTTAAGACTCCTCAAGGCGAAAAGACATATGTCGCTGCAGCCTTCCCTAGCGCTTGTGGCAAAACCAATTTCGCCATGCTCATTCCACCGAAGAGCTTGAACGGCTGGGAAGTAACTACAGTTGGCGATGACATTGCTTGGATTCGCCCAGGCAAAGACGGCAAGCTTTACGCTATCAACCCTGAAGCTGGGTACTTTGGTGTGGCCCCAGGCACATCTGCTAAAACCAATGCTAATGCCATTGCTACTCTAAGCAAGAACTGTATTTTCACAAACGTAGCTCTCACACCAGAAGGCGACGTTTGGTGGGAAGGTTTGACTGACAAACCGCCAGCTGAACTAATTGACTGGCAAGGTAGACCTTGGACTCCAGACTGTGGCCGCAAAGCAGCGCATCCAAATAGCCGCTTTACTGTTGCAGCTCAGCAGTGTCCATCACTAGACGAACAGTGGGACAATCCAGAAGGAGTTCCAATCTCTTCGTTTGTTTTTGGTGGCAGACGAGCCTCGGTGATACCACTAGTAGTGCAAGCCTTTAACTGGAGCTTCGGCGTCTACATGGCTGCCACCTTAGGTTCAGAAACTACCGCTGCTGCTGCTGGTATAGTCGGCGAAGTTCGTCGCGATCCGATGGCGATGCTGCCATTCTGCGGCTACCACATGGGCGATTATTTCGATCACTGGCTGCAAATTGGGCATAGAGTAGAAAATCCGCCGCGTATCTTCTGCGTTAATTGGTTCCGTACCGATAGCGAAGGCAATATGATCTGGCCAGGATTTGGCGAGAACATGCGCGTTCTTAAGTGGATAGCTGGTCGTGTTCAAGGTACTGCTGGCTCAGCTCAAACTGTGCTTGGCTGGATGCCCCGCTATAAAGATATTGACTGGACTGGTCTAGAATCAATGACGAAAGAGCAATTCGACGACTTGATGAAAATCGACACCGCTTTGTGGCAACAAGAGCTTGAATCACACGGCAAATTCTTCGAGAAGCTCAAAGAGCGTATGCCTGAAGAATTGGTATTGATAAAGCAGATGCTCACACTGAGCTTGGCTAGACTATAACGAACTAGCTAGCTACTACTCAGTAAGAAACTTCATCACTATGGCATCAGCTTTCTTTCGAGCTGGTGTCATTTCGGCTGAGAGCATGCGCGATGCCACGCTATTCATTTCTACCTGTACTTGACCGGGTGCGCGCAGTACTTTGCTCAGATCTAAGCTGTGATCAACTAGTGCCGTCAAGACGGCGGGCTTTTGTGCTGCCACAATGGCACCATGCTGCACCATAGACTCGTTAATAGATGGAATTGTACTGATGCCGAAGCTCTTCAGATGAGCGCTCTTGAGGGCGTCGACAACATGCTCTCCCTGCGGATTGCTGCCAACTAGTTCGCCATCAACGAAAGCCATTTTAAATTTGTGTGGCTTCACCACCACTTCAGCACCGTCATTGGTGACACCGGTGAAGGGCTGCAAACGTTTTATCTTAGTGAACCAGGTAACGTTCTCGCCTTGTTCTTCTAGCACTTGTCTAAAGGCCTTGCCCATATAGGGGCTATCCTCAACCAACAATATACCTTCTCTATGATTAGGCATAAAACGGGCAATCTGGCCGCGAGAAGCGTACGCAATGCCAATTGCTGCAGCAGCACCACCGACAACCAAGGCTGTTTTGCTAGGGTTTTCGTAGGCTTCTTGCCAAAGATTTGAAACAGCAGAACCTATTGAAGAATCACTCTTCTCTGCTTTCTCTCTATTGGCTTGGTCGCTTTCTCTGTTTTGAGGCATAGCTAAGTTTTACTGCTTTCCAAGTGATCTGTCACTATGGTAATTACGCAGCTGATGGTTAAAAATCGGAAGCTCTATTTCGAAATTACTGCTTCCTCAACTTTCCGAGCTTCTTCAGCAGAACTACGTAATGGTCTCTTGCAAGACTTTTCATTGTTGCCTCGAAGGTAGACTAACTCGTCTGCAGCAGCGAACTTTTCAGCTTCCAAAAAATCGGCAATTGCTTTTTTATGTTCACCAAGAGCAGCAAGAGTTTCTCCGCGACGGTAATGGTCAAGGGCGTATTTAGGATTGAGCTCTACAGCTTTGTTGAAGTCAGGAAGGGCTTGGTCGTACTTTTTCAGTAACTGAAGAGCACGGCCACGATAGAAGTAGCTCCACTCGCTTCCTTTGGCGAGAGAAATTGAGACGCCTAGGTCGTCAACAGCATCTTGCAGTCTGTTGTCTGCCAGCATTAAATAGCCTCTCCATGCGTATGCTTCGGCCTTCAACTCTAGTGTCTTGTCTGAATTTGCTTTTTTAGCAATTAGTGCAACGGCATCATCAAGGCACTTTACGCCAGCAGCATAGTTTTCATTATCTCCATGTAATTTGCCGAAAGCAATGAGAGTTCTTATACGAAATGATTTTGGTAGATTCTTAGGTAGAGGCTCCTTAATGGCCATGCGCAAATATTTCTCTGCAAGATCATATTTCTTAAAATGCTCTTCGATCATCGCGGCACGCAAAAGCACCATTCTTGACAAGCCGAGATCAAGCCCGATGTAGTCGGTAAGTTCGTTTAAAGCATCGGCGAAGTTTGCATGAGCACCTGAATAGTCGTTTCTATCTGCACAATACTCACCACGCAGGACATAGTATTCTGCCATTGAGAGGTGATCTAGTTTGTCATCGTTGAAGAACACTTCTAAAGTTTCTGGTGCAAAAGCTAGCATCAGTGCCGACTCTTCGTCATGCTGCACAGAATCAACGGTCTTCCAAGCAAGTGCTGCCACCACAACTGCTACTAGACAGCAAATAATTGCTGAAACAGTCACGATGCGTTTAGTCGACTTCCAACTTGTTCCGAATCCTTTGGATAGCACTCTCTAGTACCGAGCCCTAATAGCCGCGGTAAGCGCCGCCTCTAGCCATAGCTTTAACACCAGGGACATTTTGCAATGAACCATAGCGATCAACTGAGTAGCGAATACCAGCCACCATATTGTCGACTGGGTCAAGAATATTCTTGTGACCAGGAATAGCATATGAGTTGAAAGTTGGTCCAATAGTCTGCATCAGGCCTTTTGAAGGTGTGCCTTTAGCAGCATTTGAATCCCAGTTGTTCACTGCATTAGGGTTCCATGAGCTTTCTTTCTGCACAATCAAATTGACTGCTTTCAAGTTAGCATCAGTGACTGGCACTCCAGCTAATTGCAAGGCTTCTGAGATTTTTTCGCGCTTTTCGCCTTCAGGAATATTACCTGCTACTTGACGCTCAGTGTTCTGGCGACTGGTGGCAATGTCGTAAAGACGTTGACCAGCATTAGACAATTGCTTGCCCTCATCGCTCGTCAGGTCAGCTTGAGTGACATCATTTGGTGCTTTACCGCTGAGCATTGCTGCTGCAATGTCACCAGGCTTGTCACCAACTTTAGCTTTCATTTGATCCATTAACATAGATGCCACACCTTCTTGCGCATCTTTCGGCAAGAGAGTCTTCATCTCATCTTTGGTAGGCTCGCCGCCTTCTTTCATCTTCTGAGCCAGACCTTTGAGTTTGGCTAAGAATTCAGGATTTTTCAATTTCTCAGCAAAGCCTTTCGGCAATTTGCCTTCTTTTATAAGCTTTTCAATCATGGCCGGATCTGGTGGATCGCCTAAGCCTTCCAGGAAAGCACCCAGTTGATTGCCCGAGAAACCATAACGACCAACACGATAATGGCCATCTGGATGGCGCCGAACAGTCTCATATGCATTGTCACGGTCAGGTCGCCACAGGCCAGCTACTGCTTCTTTGACGCCCATCTCTTTGTCTGTTTCGTTCAATTGGCGGGGCACGTCGCGGGTGCCAAATGAGCCCATACGTTCTGTCGCGGCCATGGGCATGTCTACGCCGTTGCTGCCTTTGAATCTATTGGTCTCTTCTATTGCTGCTTTCGTTTCTGGTGTGAGGTCTTTTAAATCTTTTACTGGTTTTAGATTTTGGCTGGCTTCTAATTCAGGCGAAATAATATTGTCTTGGTCATTAATAGGTACGCCGTCGATAGCTAGTGGATTAGTTGCTTTGATACGCTCTGACAAATATTTCACTAGCTCATCAGCGGCCGCACTCTGCGCGTCAGTGGGATTAATCTGACCGGGTGCACGTTCAATTTGGACCTTAATATCTTTTGAATTTAGCTTTTCAGGGTCGCCGTTCATTTCGATGCGGCCATCGGCTTTGACAACAAAGTGAGGCTGCTGTTTTGGCGGCTTGTCGAGATCTTGCATCTCAACATTGATTTTTGGCACGCTCTTATCAATCACTGGGCTGGCATCAAGGCGCTCAGAGGGAGTGACCTTAGAATTGTCGGTGATAATTCCGCGAGTGGCTAATTCACTAGGGGCCTTGAGAAAATCGAGATGCTTAGTTGCTGCCGGCGCTGCTGCCACCGGTGCTACCTCTAGCTTGTGACCAGTATCGGCGCCTGCTGTTGCGGCCGGAGCAGCCACAGCTGACTCTGGGCTACTGAGCAAATGAGAGGCTTGCAACCCGAGTGGGCTGATATGGCCGACGCGATGTTGATGAACAGCCTTGTCGCCTGCTCCACTATCGCCTGCTGATTTCCCCGGGTTAGTCATGCGTGAATTCCTAGTCTCTGTTTCGGCGTTACTCTAGAACGATTTTATTTTTCTCTATTATGTAGGTTGCAACAATGGGGAAATCACGTAGAAAATGACTCTACTTAGATAGCGTATCTTCCCCAGAGACAGCGCGCCATTCGAGTGTAACGATACAAATTACCCCATGTGAGCGAATCTTTAAGACAACCTAGGCCCAAACAGGTCAGCTACTGCACTGCACCAACTTTAGGAATTTATGTCAGCAGAAATTTTGTTACCAGCTCCGCCCTTCGATTTTGTGAGCGCTACCGTGAAGGTGCGCTTAGGCGAAGACGGTTGGAACAGTAGAGATCCACAGCGCATAGTCAAAGCTTATTCTGAGCAGAGTGTTTGGCGTAATCGTGCTGAGTTTGTTACAGGTCACGCCGAGATTATCGAGTTTCTCACACGAAAGTTCGCCAAAGAATTTGAATATCGCTTGATTAAAGAGTTATGGGCCTATTCAGGCAGCTACATTGCCGTGCGCTTTGCTTACGAATGGCATGATGACAGTGGCAATTGGTTTAGATCTTACGGTAACGAGAATTGGCAGTTCGATGAAGACGGCCGCATGGCTGTGCGCCACGCTTCCATAAACGATCTTCCCATTAGAGCGAGTGAACGCAAGTTCCATTGGCCCCAAGGACGCCGCCCTGATGACCATCTAGGGCTGAGTGCTTTGGGCCTTTAACTTAAAGCAAGAGATAACTAATTTTGTTCCCTAATTAGACCGGCAGGGCGAACAGTATTTGAACTGTTTTGCTCTGTGCGCCTGCTGGGCTGCACTCACCTACTATCAATACATCGATGTTTCTACCAACAGGTTGAAGAAATCATTTATGTACTACCAGATAAATAACAACCAGCTTGCCGTGAAAGAAAAGAGCCTACTGAACAGGCTTTATACCTATACAAATGAACGGTTTCCCTTAGCACAATACGGTGTAATAACTGCTCTTTTTGCTCTCAGTGGTCTCAGTCTCTCCAGTGCCTTGAGTACTGGGCATGCTCATTTCACACTGGCCCAATACGCTGTGGCAGCCATTACGACTTTTATTCTCTTCTATCAGCTGCGGGTTGCTGACGAATTTAAAGATCATATCGACGATTGCCGCTATGCCCCAGAAAGGCCAGTACCAAGAGGCCTCGTCTCATTAAGAGAGCTTGGTTCTTCGGCACTGCTGCTCGGTCTAATACAATTTGCTCTGGCAAGTACTCTTAAACCGGCTTTGTGGCCGTATCTTTTTGCCATCTGGATCTATTTCGCCTTAATGTCGAAAGAGTTTTTTATTGGTCCTTGGTTGAGAAAGCATCCAATTTTGTACATGCTTAGCCACATGTTCATTTTAGTTTTTAGCGATCTTTTCATTACTGCGGTTGACTTTGTCGGCAGCAATCAAGGCTTCGCTCCATTGCTTTTATTCTTTCTAACTGGAAGCTTCTTTAACGGCATGGTGATTGAGTTTGGCCGAAAAATTAAGGCCCCAGAGTGCGAGCGGGAAGGAATAGAAAGCTATTCTCGTGCTCTTGGTTTAGAACCAGCCGTGGTGGCTCTAACCGCCTCTACGATTGCCGCCCAGGCCTGCTTGATTCTAGCACTACCGCATAATTCGAATTTAGCAGCTCTCGTTTTTACCGCTGTCGATTGCTGCGCTTTTACAGTCTTTCATAAGTTCATGAGCAAACCTGAACTAGGCAGTCAAAAACGCCTAGAAGCCACCTCTGGTCTTCTTGTCGCTGTTTCTTACTTAACTGTTTCTCTAATATCGTGGATGTGAAAAATGATACTGACAATCGACAATCTTTTAAAACTTTCGAAATTTGAGCTTAGTACTGTTGCTGGTGGCAAGGCCAGCAATTTGGTTGAGTTAATGCGCCACAAATTACCAGTGCCTCCTTTCTATGTTATTGCTCCCGAAATACTTGAGCAGGCCTATCTAAGGCACTGGGGTAGAAGGTTCAAAGACGACATTAGAGAGAGCGACCTATCAGAACGTATCCGCCAAGCAAAGCAGTCGTCACTTTTAGACCTTCCAGATTGCTTACTGTCACTTACCAAGCCGGTCACATTTGCGGTGCGCTCCTCTGCCAAAGACGAAGACGGGCAGCGCTCGTTTGCCGGCCAGCTGAGTTCATTTCTAAATGTACAAGCTGATGAGGTCCTCGAAAAGGTTTTTCAGGTTTTCGCTTCTGCTTTCGAAAGACGGGCTTTGGCCTATCGCAAACTCAATCGTCTTGGCGAGTCTGAAATTCCTTCAGTAATTGTGCAGCTTATGGTGCCGGCCGCTAGTGCAGGGGTAATTTTCTCCCATGACCCAGTTAGTCTAAATGACAGTCAAGCATTGGTGGCAATCACTAGAGGCCTAGCTGACAAACTCGTAGATGGGGCTGTCGATGGCTCTACTCTTTTTATTAACCGCAAGTCTAGATCTTGCCTACCTGCCAGCGAGCTAATTTCAAAGGCAGCCCTTGAACAGCTTTTGTCTCTCTTAGAGCAATGCGAAGAAATATTTGGCGGCCCTCAAGACATTGAATTCGCCATAGCTTCTGAACACGTTTACTTGTTACAAGCAAGAGCAATAACTACATGCAAAAAATCAAATGACACCACTCGCGTTTTTGACGGTAGCAATATTCAAGAAAGCTATCCTGGCATAACCAGCCCAATGACATTCTCATTTATTAAATCTGCCTACCAAGAAGTCTACAAGAGCTTTTGCCGACTAATGGGTGTCAGCGAGAAAACCATACAAGCTGAAGGTGATCTATTTGGCTCGATGCTCTCTTATATCGACGGCCGCGTCTATTACAATCTGGCCTCTTGGTACCGGTTATTGGCATTGCTTCCTGCCTATAAAACCAATAGAAAATTCATGGAAGATATGATGGGGCTCAGTCAGTCAGCTAGTGAAGTGAGCTCTTATGACGACGAAAAGAGTAAAGAATCGCTTCTCGATTATCTACACACAGCTAAAGCTGCAGCATGCATCGCCACCAACTATCTGCAGCTCGGCAAGCAAATTAAAGACTTTGATAGTCGTCTTGAATTAGCATTGACTCACTGCGATTTAGAGTCGTGCAGCCTAGACCAGCTTCACACTCAATATCACAACCTGCAAGCCAAGCTCTTAAGCAACTGGCAGGCGCCGGTGACCAATGATTTCTTTGCTATGGTTTCTTTTGGGGTACTAAATAAACTGGCTGCCAGAAACGATGTCGAAGATGGCCAGTATGTCTACAATCTCTTGCTACAAGATCATGGTGGCATAATTAGTGCCGCGCCGCCAAAAATTATTGCTCAGATTGCTTCATTAATTGCTTCCGACAAAAAACTCTGCCAGGCAATGGTTGCTCGCAACCAAGCACTTAGCCTCGACTTACTGAGTGCTCATAGAGAAGCCTATGTTCTCTATTTGCACTATCTTGAAAAGTTTGGCGATCGCAGTATTGGCGAACTGAAGCTTGAAGTGAAGTCAGTTAGTGATGACCCTTCCATCTTACTCAATACCATTGGCAGTTTAGCTCTAAGCCTTAGCTCTGAGAAAATCAAACTGGTAGTTCCGGTCGAACCAATAACTAATAATGCCGGCGGCAGCAGACCCGGTAATCTCATAGTTAATCTAGCGGCCAAGCAGACTAGACAATTACTAGCGCAAAGAGAAAACTTGAGATTTGCCCGCACACGCGTCTTTGGTCGCGTACGTAAAATCGTAGTAGCGATGGGAGGCAAGCTAGTTGAGCAGAAGACAATTGACTGCGTTGACGATGTTTTCTTCCTTACAATCGACGAATTATTAGGTTACATAGATGGCACCGCTGTGTCGACTAATTTGCGGTCACTGATTATTCTACGCCGAGAAGAGAGCCGCAATTTTGCTAGTAGTGTGCCAGAGAGACTGGTTCTTGTCGGTGCTGCGGCTCTCAGACAAACATCTATGCTCAGCGTAAAACCTGCTGAGCAATCTTCTCTTCAATTAAAAGGCTTGGGGGCATCAGCAGGAGTGGCTCGGGGTCGCGCCCGAGTCATTCGCAATCCTGAGACAGAAATGCTTGAGCCTGGTGAAATACTGGTTGCCGATCGCACCGATCCGGGTTGGATAGTTCACTTTGCCAGCTGCAAAGCAATAGTAGTTGCCCACGGTAGCCTGCTTTCGCATACAGCAATAGTTGCACGTGAACTGGCCATGCCGGCGGTAGTCTCGTGCAAAGGTGTGATGGAAACGATTGAAACCGGTGACATGATTGAAGTAAACGGTTCTACTGGTGAAGTTGTGGTGCTGGCCCGTTCGACTGCATACGAGGGAAATAGAAATGAAATCTCGGCCTAAAGCGAAGTTCAATCAAAATCTCATTCGCTACTCTCAATGCTGGGAAGACAGTGAGCTTGTCTTAGATTCGATGGCAGTGGCTGAAGGCGATACTATTCTTTCTATCGCCTCAGCTGGTGATAATACATTTTCTCTCCTGACGGCTAAGCCTAAAAGGATTATTGCTGTTGATTTTTGCCAGGCGCAGTTAGCTCTTGTTGCTCTGAAAATGGCCGCTTTCAGAATGCTTACATATGAAGAGCTTTTGGCCTTTCTCGGAATTACTGATAGCTCAAATGTATCTAGAATGGCCACATATAGGCGTTTACGTTCACAGTTGAGCGAGAATTTTCGTCTCTATTTTGACGAAAGACCGCAGCTAATTAAGGCAGGTATAATTTCAACAGGCAAACTTGAGCGCTATTTCTCACTATTTCGTCAATTTATTCTTCCAATTGTGCATAGCAAGGCTACTGTCAAGGCTTTGTTTGAAATACGAACAAGAATGGAGAGAGAAGAATTCTTCAACAAGCGCTGGAATACATTTAGCTATCAGTTAGCTTTTAAACTATTTTTCGGAAGCGCCACTATGGCGCTGATTGGTCGCGAAGCCAGCTTCTTTAAAGAAGCAAGTGGGTCTCTATCAACTTTCTTGGCAAGTGCGGCAAAGGCTGCTCTAACCGAGGGGGACCCAAGTAATAATCACTATCTGCATTTTATTCTTATGGGTGTCTACGGCAATGTCTTGCCGCACTATTTGAGACGAGAAAACTTTGAAATTATTCGCGCCAACCTCGACAAACTTATCTTGGTTGAAGGCAGTCTGCAAAGTACATTAGACGAAATACCGAACAATTCTGTTGCCAGCTTCAATCTATCTGATGTTTTCGAATACATGACAGACGCTCACTGTGAGAGCCTTAGTCATAGTATCAGTCGTGTTGCCAAACCTGGAGCGAGAGTTGTCTACTGGAATATGGCTGTCGATCGTTTTGCCAATCAGTATGACCAAAATCTCGTTGAGAGCTTTAGAGCAATACCGAGTCTAGCAGCAACAAAAACATTTTTCTATAAACGTTTTTGTCTCGACATTGCTGCAGAAGGAGCCTAGTGTCTGCCATGCTATCAATCTTTGCTGCCACAGCCAGCTCAATTTTAGTACTGCTCGTGCTGGCATCGCTGCTTTGGCTGCTTTCTCGTTTTACTAAGCCATCAGAAAGCTCGCGCAAGTTAATTCATATGCTGATGGGGCTCGCCTGCTTGAGTTTCCCCTGGCTTTTTAGCTCTCCTACCCCGGTGATTGTTCTATCTATAGTTGTTTCAGTTCTCCTTAGTGGTCTCAAACTTTCTCGTCAATCAAAGCTTTATCCGGTGCTCTTTTCGGTCGGTCGCGAATCTATTGGTGAAGTTTGCTTTCCCCTTGGTGTTTCACTCACATTTGTTTTAAGTCACGGTGTACTGGCCCATTATGTGGCACCAGTAGCGATACTAGCCCTAGCCGATTCATTGTCAGCACTTGTTGGCATGCGCTTTGGCTCAAAGTTTTATAAAGTTGTTAATGGCAGTAAAACTCTCGAAGGTTCTCTAGCCTTCTTTGTTACAGCCGCCCTGACGGCTATGGCTACTCTGAGCGTGCTATCTAACTCTAGCCCGGTTCATATAATAATGGTGGCCTTAATCGCTGCCATAGCCGCGACAGCCTTCGAAGGAATGTCGTGGGGTGGCCTCGATAATCTTTTTGTGCCAGTTGGAACTCTCCTTGTTCTTGCTCAGGTAGACGGTCAATCTGAAAATCAACTGAGCAATACACTAGCTATTTTTGTGGGAGTCTTTTTACTAATTCTTGCACTCAAGCGCTTATCGACTCTTGAGGGAGGCGCTGCCTTAGCCGTTGTGGGCTACATGTATGTCTGTTACATGCTCGGTGGGCTGGCCTGGATTTTGCTTCCGGTTGTGCTTTACATCAGCTACCGGCGATTGATGCCCAAACGTTTTGCCAAAATCGTTTCAACACATTCAATATTTGGTGTCTTATCGGTTGCCTCTGGCGGCATCTTTTGGTTGTTAGCCAGTCATAAGAGCGATGTCTATATTTATCCCTATGCAACAGCCCTAGCTACGCACGGTGCCATCATTGCCTCGGCTCATATTCATCTAAATGCTTTCGATGATTGCGAGAAGGGCGACAAACTAAAGCTCTATTCGATTGCTTGCTCAGTGCTCAAGAGTTGGTCTTTAATTTTTATACCGCTCGTTTTTCTCACCGGTCTCTCGGCTGACCACATAGTCAAAATCTTCCTTGCTCCGATTTGGATTTTCGTTGCTACAGCCCTATTTGTCACCACAACTAGAGTTGGCCCAGGTTTTAGAAATAGCTCAAGCCGCTGGATCAAGCAAGGTGCTTGCGCAGCTATCGGTTCGGCCCTCGCTCTCGTTGGCACTTTATAGAGGAATATAAATGACGACTATCATCAATTATTGTGGTGCCGAAGCCTGCCTTTACTTGAGAGACGATCATGCGGCTTTGGGAAATGTTAAGGTCGAATCAAGCGATGACTTAGAAAATCTGATTGATAAAGTAGCCAGAGCAGCTCAGAGCCTCGGTCAAGATCGATTAATTGCTCCGCTCAATGGCGACACCTGGCACAGCTACCGCACAATTACTTATAGCTCTGGAGAAGCGAAATTCTTTTTAGAACCGCAATCTGCTCTGTCTTCAGACCTATTAATAAGCTGTGGCTTCGAAAATATCGCCCAGTATTCTTCTTCTCAAATTGACTTGCTCGCTTCTCAAGAGGCTATTGCTGCCGCTCTTAGCAAAAGGCAGTCAATAATAGAAAGGTCATTTATTGTCAGGCCATTCGATTCGGCAAATTTTGCAAACGAGCTAAAAGCAATATTCGCACTCTCTCTCAGAAGTTTTCAAAGTAATTTTCTCTACCAAGCAATCAGCCTTGACGACTTTGCCGAACTTTATACACCCCTAGCAGGCTTGATAAAAGACGAATTAGTTTGGTTGGCTTTTAGTAAGAGCGAGCTTGTAGGTCTTCTTTTTGCCCTGCCTGATCAGTGCAATAAAGGCCAGTTAATTCTAAAAACTGTGGCTGTTGATCCGGCCTACAACGGTATTGGTCTAGCCAGCTATTTACTATCCCGCGTGCATACCGAAGCCCTCAAGCTAGGTTTTACCAAGTCGATACAGGCTCTCTACAAAGATGAGAATAAGTCAGCCGTGCTTACTTCCAAACTGTCGAGCAAAGTGATTAGACGCTATGGGCTCTTTGCCCTGAACCTCAATACTTACTGTAAGCAAAAGGGCCACTGATGAACATTGCCAACACCCTCGTAAATCTTGCAGCAATGCATCCCCAGCGTCTCGCTCTAATTGAAGGCGCCAACAAGGTTACCTCTTATCTTGAGCTAAACAATCAGGTGGTGGCTGTGGCCAGCCATCTAAGAAAGGCCGGCATTGCTAAAGGCGATGTGGTGCTGCTCTATGTTGGCATGAGCAGTCAGCTCTACGCTCTCTTGCTCGGTATCAATCGAATTGGTGCGGTGGTGCTTTTTATTGATCCGACTTACGGCTTTAAAGAGCTGCACCATTGTATTCTTTTGACCAAGCCGAAGGCCATTGTCGTAGATGACCGTCTGCATTTCTTGGCGCGACTAGCAGCACCACTGCTTGCTATCAGAACAATATTTTTTCAAAATGAATTTGTTCGTGCAACTTCAAAAACCGTTCTAGAACCAGTTGTAGAAGTTGAGCCAAACGCACCGGCCTTGATTACTTTTACCAGTGGTAGCTCTGCTTTGCCGAAAGGCATTGTCAGAACTCATGGTTTTTTAGAGACTCAGTGCCAAATTCTTGCCGAAGACCTATCTATCGGTAGATGTCGATCTGAAATTACCACACTGCCAATTTTTGTTTTAGCTAATTTAGCCTGTGGTGTCACTTCTATTTTGCCAGCCAACAATTTGCGAGGGCGTTCTAAATTGAAGCAAAGAGCTCAGCGAGCAGCCCTTCTTGAGCAATTATTAGAGCATATGCCTGAGCGCATTCTTGCGGCCCCGGCTTTTTTATTGCAGTTAGCGCACTATCTAAAACTACAAAATATCAAATGCTATTTTGTCAAAGAAATTCTCAGCGGTGGTGGACCAATTTTCCCCCAACTTACTGCCCTGCTAAGAGAAGTTTTTCCTGAAGCCAAGTTACTTACTGTTTATGGTTCAACTGAAGCTGAGCCGATTGCCCACCTAGACGTGACAAACTGTGCTTTAGATTCAATTGCAAAAATAGCAATTGGCTCAGGGCTACCCCAAGGCAAAGTCTCGCCTCATGTCGATTTAGCCATAATTAGCGGCCCAGTGCTAGAACAATATATAAAAAGCGAATTTAGCTTAAAAAGAGCTGGTGCCAATGAAATCGGCGAAATTCTAGTCTCTGGAAAACATGTGGTAGAAGGCTATATCTCGGCCATTGGCGATCGCGAGAACAAAATCAAAGTTGGTAATCGCATTTTTCACCGCACTGGTGATGCTGGTTACCTAGATGAGGACGGCAACTTATACCTTGTTGGTCGAATCGCTCAGAAGGTCGAAGTCGGTGGTCGATCAGTCTATCCTTTGGCTGTTGAAGCAAGTGCGATGGCCAGCGGTCTAGTAGATAGCTGTGCCTTTTTAGAGGTCGACAAAAAGAAGATATTGGTAGTAAAGCTTATTGCTGGCGCACCTAAAAACAGTGAAGCACTACTGCTTAAGCAGTTGGTTTTTGCGGCCATCGACAAAATAGTGATACGAGCAAACTTGCCTATGGACAAACGCCATAGTTCAAAAGTTCTCTACAACAAACTAAAGAGCAGCCTATGAACTAATTCTCGGTTTTAGGCACATGATTTGAAATCATGCTTTCTTCTGAACGCTCAAAAGCCTCTAGTTGCGAAGCCGGCACATTAATGCCGGTCAATTTGTTTCCGTAGCCCAGTGTCACCATGCGATCTTGTACAGCGAATATATCTTCGATATACCGAGCAAGGGCACGACCCTGAGGGACTATTTGCTCGACTGTGGCACTAAGGAAGTAGTCAGCGATGACGCCACCAGCAACATTAGCGTTGCGCTCAGTGCCCCATTTAGTGGCGAAACGCAAGGTCAGTGGCGCACCAGGTTTGGCCATAAGGCTCAACTTGCGACTGAATCCTTGACTATTAAGGTCGATTTCGCCAAGAAGCTGATTAAATGAATCAGGACCATTAGGCAATTGCCCTTGCATGCGCCCCGCAGCAACTCCTAGTTCTTGAGCGAGAAGCTCCACCAGTGAGGCGAAAGAAGCAACGCCTTGCAGATCGATTGTCTTGCCAGTTCCATCAAATGTCATAACTTGTTCCATCTACTATTAAGAACTCAGTGTTAAACTCCAAATGATGCCAGTTAAGTGCGAATTCTTCAAGTACAGTAGTTTTTATGCAAGTACAAGATACACCTAACAAACCAACAGTTGCCCTCACCCGTGAATGGGCAGAAATGATCAAGCTAGAGCACACCGTTTTTGCTCTGCCCTTTGCTCTTTCGGGGCTGATCTTGGCGTCACCAAACCTGCCAACATGGAGTACGGTGGCGTTTACAGTTCTTGCTTTCATTGGCGCACGGTCAGCGGCGATGACTCTAAATCGCTTGATTGACGCTCGCATCGATGCCATCAATCCGCGCACAAAAGACCGTTCGATACCGGCAGGCAGAATCAAACCGGCCACTGCTGTGCTGTTTACAATCGCTTCTTTCTCCCTCATGCTCGCTGCTGCAAGCCAATTGCCGCTTATTTGCCTGCAACTCTCGCCCATTGCTGTTTTCTGGTTGAGTTTTTACTCATTCACGAAGCGCTTTACCTGGCTCTGTCACATTGTTCTCGGTATCGCCTTGGGCGGCGCAGCTCTCGGTGGCTGGGTAGCCGCTAGTGGAACCATTGAAGGAGCAGCACCTTGGCTGCTGGCGTTCTCAGTGGCCACTTGGGTAGCCGGTTTCGACATCATTTACGCTTGCCAAGACGCTCAGTTTGACAGCGAAAATAAATTGCATAGCATTCCAGCACGATTTGGTTTAAGCAAAGCCTTGAATATATCTAGCGGGCTACATGTTCTCACCGTTGCCGGTTTGGTTACGCTAGGATTTTTCGTGCAACCACCTGCTGGTATTTTCTATTTTGTAGGGGTTGCTTTAGTGACAGCCATGCTCGTTTACGAGCATAGCCTAGTGAAGGCGGATGATCTTTCAAAGGTAAATGCTGCATTCTTCACCACCAATGGTATCGTCTCCATTGTCACTTTTTTGACCATATTGCTCGACCGACTTTTTTGATGAAGGGCTTGGGCAAACGAAGCTTTTGACTGAGATTTTGTTCATCAAACTTGTAGAAGCTTTGGTAAATATTGCAATTTGACTGCCATAGAAAAACCAGAGTGAATCTCTTTAATGGCAATTCTGTGGGCACTCCCAGCAAATCTGGCCGGGAGGATGTGCAAGATTATGGACTGCATTTAAGTGAAGTCATTAATCTTTATTGTGACTGTCTAGCACTTGAAAATGCGACCCAAGAGGAGCATTCTATAGGTTGTCAAATTTGACCGTCACCGTTGAGGTAACAATGTTCATCCAATCAGTATTGCAAAATATCGGCTGGTTTTTAGGCGCATGTGCCACAGTTTCGTTCATCGAGCACCAAGTGCACGCTAGATTGATGCACCAGAAGAATTTTCTGAGCAAATACACCTCTAGCTTCAAACGTGTTTATGAAGCTCACGCCATCGTTCACCATGCTCACTACTCTAAGATTTTTACCGACGAACCTGTTGCGCCGGGCGAAGACAAAGAAATTCGTCTAACAGTTCACAAGGCACCAATTAAGACTTTGCCGCTAATTCTTTTAATTAGCTTGGTTTCGATTCCTGGTGCTCTGATATTTGCTTTTGTGGTTGTTATGCACCACTGGATCTGGAACAAAATTCACCTTGAAATGCATAAACCTGAAGCCCGTGGTTTCAGCAAGTGGCCAGCTTATAAATTCTTGGCTCGTCACCACTACTTGCACCATGTCTATCCAAACAAAAACTACAACGTTGTTTTTCCTTTTGCAGACTATGTAACAGGCACCAATGTTCGTGCTAACCAATCTGAAATGCTTGAAATGTACGAACACGATCTGCTCGACCTTAATCCTGCCCAAGTGGCTTCTTTGAAAGAGGCTGCCGCTCAAGAGAAACAAGATAAGCTCGCCAGACAAGAGAAGCAGCTTGCCAGCTTGAGAAGCTAATCTAAGAACCTGCCTTAATCAACTAAATTCGCTTAAGAAGCTCTGGGTTTTCCAGGGCTTCTTTTATAGTGAGGCAAATAGGCTACACTAGGGCTTCCCTAGTGGTTCTTCATAATGACCAATTTTCGCGCACTGGCCTTAGTCTTAATTCTTTGCCTCAACCTACCAGCAGTATTAGCTGAAAACCCTGGAATAGTGGAGACATCGGCTGGCGATCGTACCGAGGCTCAAATGTTTTGCCCTAAAACTTTGGCCGAAATTAATGGCAGGCCAAAGCTCGGTTTAGCTCTAGGTGGTGGTGGTGCCCGCGGTGCAGCAGAGGTGGGCGTGCTCAAAGTGTTAGAGCGTGAAGGTATACATTTTGACTATGTAGCAGGTACTAGCATTGGTTCTGTCATCGGTGGCTTCTATTGCCTTGGCGCTACTGCTGAACAGATGGAAGAAGAATTTACTAGCGGCGATGTGATGCGCAACTTTATGGCTGTGCCTCTGACCTTTCGCTTGCTTGTAGCTCCAGTATTTTTGCTTTTGCGCCCATTGAGCCGCAATAAATACGATGGCTTATTTGGCGGCGACAAGTTTCGCAAATATCTTGTCGGTAAGATCTCAATCGAAAATCAGCAAATTGAAAATTTGAAGATACCGTTCGCTGCTATTGCTTTAAATGTAGTCGACGGCAAGCCTTACATGATTCGCAAAGGGCATCTAGGCTTTACAATGCAAGCCAGTTGTGCCGTCCCAGCTCTGCGCAAACCAGTAGAGATAGATAATATGCTCTTCTGTGATGGTGGAGTATCCTGCAATCTACCCTCTAAGCAGTGTCGAGCGATGGGAGCAGATTTTGTCATCGCTGTAAACATAGACGAACCATTCTTACCAGTGCCACTGAAGACTTTTAAGAAGCCAGGCAGCATTACTAATCGCATGGTTTCATGGGCTTTATTTGATATCGATCAGCCGCAAGCAGCCTTAGCTGACATCACTATTCACCCCAATACCGAAGGAATATCTTTAATATCGACACGCAAGTCAGATGCTTTGCGCGGCATTAAGGCGGGCGAAGAGGCTGCTCTAGCGGCACTACCTCTTATCAGGCAAAAACTCAAAGAAATAGGTATTTTTCCTGTGCCAGCCCCCTTGCCAGACACCCTACCAGAAACTTTGGCGGCACCGGAAATAACACCAAGGGTAGTACCAGAAAAGTAGTTTTTTAAATGCGAATTTTACTAATTCAGTCAAATTAGTAAAATTCGCTATCTCCAACTCTGTACTAGAGAGCGGCCCATATTATAAGATTATTGGGCTACAGAGGTTTTTTGATTTGCCAGATATTTGGAGCTGGATGACACGTGGCTTCATGCCGCATGGCTATTGCCTGCGGTGGGATGGACCGCTGTTGACTGTTTTTATCATAGGTAATTTGGGTATTACCCTGGCCTATTTTCTCATTCCAGCGGCTCTCAGGTATTTCATTGGGAAGCGCCGAGACTTGCCATATGCTTATATGTTCAAGCTCTTTGCTGCCTTTATTCTTTCGTGCGGTCTGACCCACGTAGCAAAGGTTCTCACGCTGTATCAACCGCTGTATTGGCTAGAAGCGGGGCTAGACTTAATGACCGCTGGCATATCGCTAGTCACTGCAGCTTTGCTTTTTCCCTTGATTCCACTGGCTTTACAGCTTCGCAGCCCAAAAGATCTTGAAGTTGCTAATCGCAGTTTACAGAATCTCACAGAAGAGCTGCAGAAAGCCAAAGAATCATTGGCAACCCAGGTAGACCAACGCACTGCAGAATTACTAGCGGCTACAATTAAAGCGCAAGAGGCAGAAGCTTTTTTCCGCGAACTCTTTGGCCTCTTACCTCAAATTGCCTGGACAGCCTCTGTGGACGGTTCTATCGACCACTACAACCAGCACTGGTATGACTACACCGGTAGGACCTATGAGGAGATGAAGGGCTGGGGTTGGGAATCTGTGCATGACCCGGAGTATCTGCCCGAAGTCAAAGCGAAGTGGAAGGAGGCTATTGCGGCGGGATCTGTTTTTGAAATGAAATTTCCCTTGAAGGGCGCCGATGGTAAATTTCAATGGTTTCTCACTCGCATTAATCCAATACGCAATGAAGAGGGACAAGTAGTTCGTTGGGTTGGTATTAACACCAATATTCAACCAGAAATGGATCAAGCAATTGCTTTAGAAAACAAAGTCAGAGAGCGCACTGTAGAGCTACTGGCAGCTAAAGACTTAGCCGAGCAAGCTCTCGAAACTAAGTCGCGCTTCCTTTCTACTTTGAGCCATGAAGTTCGCACGCCAATGACCGGAGTTATTGGTGCAGTAGAGTTGATTAACTTCTCGGCAAAAGATAAAGAGATGAAAGAGCTTTCTGGCTTAGCCCTTGAGTCGTGCAAACGACTGTTGCAGATTCTCAATGATTTACTCGATGCCTCAAAGTTGCAGGCTGGTGCCCTCACCATCGAGCACAGAGAGTTCGATCTGCGAACTTTAGTCAACGATATTGTTCATCTCGCCCTACCTGAAGCCGACAAGAAGAAAATTGCGCTAAAATCAACTATAGAGCAAGGGGTTCCTGATTCTGTATGCGGAGACGCACTGAGAGTCAGACAAATTTTGCAAAACTTTCTTTCAAACGCCATCAAGTTTACGGCAAAAGGAAGCGTTGCAGTTGCAGTCGGGATAGCTAAAGAAACTAGCGATGGAATCGTTTTGAAATTCTCAGTGACAGATTCTGGTATCGGAATAAGCGAAGTACATTGGTCGAAATTGTTCGAGCCATTTGTCCAAGCAGAAGATTCAACTGCACGGATATATGGCGGCACCGGCCTAGGGCTTCATATATGCAAAACGCTTACAGAGCTAATGGACGGCGAAATAGGCTTTGAGAGCAAGTCTGGTCAAGGCTCTACATTCTGGTGCACTATTCCGTTCAGAGATAATCTATGTCAGAGAGACTAATACTGTTTGTCGAAGATGATCCAACTTTGCAGCTTGTGGGCAAGATGGCCTTGCGAAATCTTGGCTATAAATGCGAAATTGCCGCTACTGGTGAAAAGGTACTGGCGCGTGATTTAAGCGATATTCTTTTGATTTTTATGGACGTTGGTCTGCCTGGTATTGACGGTAGAGAAACCGCCAAACTTATTCGCAAAAAAGAAGTAAATGAAAATCTCAGACGCATTCCAATTGTCGCCTTAACTGGTCATGCCATTAGAGAGCAGTGCCTTGAATCTGGCATGGACGATTTCCTTCAGAAACCCGCTCTAATGGAAGATCTTGGTCTCATGATCGAGAAGTGGGCGCCAGAAACTCCATGATAATCAGGCACTTTTAGCTCCCTATGAGTTACACAACTAGATTAAAACAAGAGACTTCACCGTCAACGGTGCCAAGATAAACTCTATCTTTATTGATTAGTGGTGGTGCTTCTATTTGCTTATGCAAGAAGCGCTGAAAACGCAAGCTACCATTGGCTGTGTCAAAGCCTTGCATCCATCCATCTTTACTGACTGAAATTACACTGGCCCCAACAGTCTCTAAAGCAGCGCCAGGAGTGCCTTTAAGTGGAGCTTTCCATTTTAGAGTTCCAGAATATTTTTCGCAGCAGTAAAGCCATTTATTTTCACTGGCAAACATTACTGAGGTGAAGACAATGACGCCACTCTTTAGTATCGGACTAAAAGTTGGATATTCCCAAATAAGCCGACCGGTCTCTGCTTCAAGGGCAAAGCAAACACCGCCTTGAGTGCCAACATAAACAGTATCGACAGAAGCCGTAGGTGTGCTTACTATGCGACCATCGGCCACATACTTCCAATTGAGTTTGCCACTATGAGCAGCAATTGAATAAACATGACCGCCACGAGTACCAAAGTATAGCGAGTCTCCATGGGCCCTTGGAGCAGCCACTATGGCGTCGAGAGCACCAAAGTGCCAGAGCCTTCTACCCATGCGTATATCTAACGCTGTTACTTGCCCGGTGCGGTCGCAAACAATTACTTGATTTCCGGCCATCACAGGGCTAGCAAGCACCGGTGCTGGACCTTCCCAACTCCAAATAATTTTGCCTGTTGTTGAATCAATTGCCTGAGTTTTTCCGGCACTATCACTTACAACTAAACGACCATCAAGATAAATTGGTGAAGTGAGAATCGGTGCATCGGCATCAAATTTAAATGACTGAGAGCCGTCGGCTGTTTGCAGTGCATAGAGGCGACCATCAGTTGAACCAATAAACAAAGTCTTTTCGTCGCGACTTATGACAGGGTTAGCCGCCCAACCAATTGGACCGTGTGTCGGAAAAGACCAGACAGCTGGCTCAGTCTGGCTGATTTTGACCGGCGCCTGCTCAATTTTCAATTCGGCTGCAGCCGGTTGAGCTTTTGGGCTAGATATGGGTGTATCTCTTATGAAGGATGGCACACCTGTAATAAATACTTCTTCGCCGCGCTCGCCTTTTTTTATAAGTGGTTGGTCGCGATTTTTAACAGCTTGATTGTCTCGGGTCTTATCTGCATTTTTATCTGCATTTTTATTCGAGGGAGTGGGCGCTTGAATATCTTGGCCAGTCTTTATAGTTGGATTGCCGCTGGGCATAACTAGAGGCTCAACCTGAACGGTATTCGATGAGCTCTTTTGGGCAGTGAGACGCGCCTTTTCTTGCGCTAAACTTTGTTCGAGCTCAGCGTCGGTTGGCTCAGCCGGAATGCCATCACGCTTTGCTGTAGAGCGCGGTGACAAGCCCATACGAGCAACGCGCATTTCAAAAATAAGATCATCAACTATGCCCAGCACGTCAGTCATAGACTTGTAGCGGTCATCGGGTTGCTTGGCCATCATGCGTTTGACCACACGATCAAGAACTTCTGGTATCTCCGGATTCAATCGCTTGGCGGTAGGCACCGGTGCATTGGTGTGCTTCATGGCCATCTCAATCATGCCTTGTGCTCGAAAAGGCAGTTGCCCAGTGCACATTTCAAAGAATAGAATGCCCATCGAATAAATATCTGAGCGGTGGTCTTGTTGTTCACCGCGACAAAGCTCTGGTGACATATAAGCAGGAGTGCCCATCCCTTTGGTCGCTGAGTTGAGGTAGACGCGTCCCACGAGCAAACGCGCTAGGCCAAAGTCACCAATTTTCAAATCGCCTTCATTGGTAATAAAAATATTGTCTGCTTTGACGTCTTGGTGCACCACCCCTCTTTTATGGGCAAAAGAGAGCCCTGAAGCAAGTTGTTTCATCCAATTGAGGCAATGCTCTAAAGGCAGCGGCCCTTGAGCTACCCGAGCTGCAAGGTTGCCTCCTGGGAGATATTCCATAGCCACAAAGTGGTGCTCGCGACCGTTGCGCGGCTCGTTGCCAATGTCGAAAACAGTAACGATGTTTGGGTGGTCGAGCTGAGCTGCCAGTCTTGCTTCTTCTCTAAAGACATCGACATTCTTCTTATCTGCCATAAGGCTGGGCAAAAGCATTTTAATAGCGACATCACGTAAAAGCAGTTCGTCGCGACAGTGGTAGACAACCCCCATTCCACCCACACCAATCTCTTCGAGCACCGAGTAGTGCCCGTCTTCGAGTTTGTCGCCGCGTGAAAAGATTTTTGGGGGCACTCTAATATCTGTCCATATTATCTTCTGGTAATCTCGAGGTTGTAAGAAGGCGCTAAAATGACAACGTCAACCTCGGGAACTTACGATGAGCCAACCTGCATTAAACCAGTTTAACAGCACTTGCCCTCCGACCGGTGACCCCTCGACCACTAACGACGTTACCTTCGACGCCTCAGCAGCGGCCGTAATCAAGCCCGCAACGGCAACTGTAACTCAAGGACAGTTGGTTTTAGAGCAAGAAGCTCAAGCAATTTTACTGGCTAAGAGTCGTCTTGGTCCAAGTTTTGACAAGGCTTTAGAGCTATTGCTCGGCTGCAGTGGCAAGGTTGTTGTGACCGGTATGGGCAAATCGGGCCATATCGGCTGCAAAATCGCTGCAACCTTTGCCTCGACTGGCACACCGGCCTTTTTCGTTCACCCGGCCGAACTTCGTCATGGCGACTTTGGCATGCTTGATGAACGTGACCTAGTTATTGCTCTTTCTAGCTCCGGCGAAACCCAAGAAATTAAATTAGTGCTAGAGCCTATAAAACGAATGGGGCTAAAGCTGATCGCCTTAACCGGAAACCTCGCTTCGACCCTGGCTAAATATTCAGACGTTGCTATTGATGTTTCAGTAGAGAAAGAAGCCTGCCCACTCAACCTCGCGCCCACAACTTCAACCACTGTTGCCTTGGCGATGGGTGATGCACTGGCAATGGTGCTGATGTCAGAGAAAGGTATTGAAGCCGAAGATTTTGCGAAGAGTCATCCTGGTGGCAACCTTGGTCAAAAACTGATTACTGTTGAAGGGATAATGCGCTGCGGCTTTGATGTGCCAATCGTTTCACTTGATGCTACTCATGAAATGGTCGTCGAAGAAATTGGCAGAAAGAAACTAGGCTTTACCGCGGTATGCGAAGACGACGGCAAGCTTAGAGGTATCATCACTGACGGTGACTTGCGTCGCTCTCTTTCTAAATATCGTGAGCAAGTCTTTGACCAGAAAGCTCGCGATTTGATGACTGGTGGTCCAAAAACCATCGCCTCGCAATCACTGGCCGTAGAAGCGCTGCGTATGATGGAAAAGCACTCGATCTCCGATATTCTCATTGTCGATGGCAATATGAGACCAGTTGGCTTGATTGACTTAAAAGACTTACTGCGCGCCGGAATTATTTAGTTCTCGAAACTGGGCTTGCTCAGCTTCGCGTCTTGCCAAAATTGTGTTGCTATTATCTGCCAGACTGGCGTCACGAAAGGGCACTTGTGAGCTTTTGCCGAGGCGTCTGAGCTCTTCACCGGCAATTTCAAAGATGCATGATTGATCGACCTGCAACAAGTCTCTTATAAGTTCTTTGTTGCTAGTTTTGATAGCAATGGTGCCACCATTTTTGCGACCCAAGCCCGTGGTGCGAAAAACATGAAAGCCTAAAGAGATTAGGGCCCCACGAACTGCCGGAGCACAGGCATAGGTCAAGAGAATACTATCGTTGGTCATCAGACTAAAATAGTGCTTGAATAAATCTACGCTCCACAATTCAGGCATTTTCTTAGGCGAGAAAGGATCGTGATAAATTACATCGTACAGCTTAGATGCCGGTAGTTTAGCCCTTCCTAGCAAAAACTGTCGAAGATCGCAGACACTAATATCAAAGTTTAAGTCACTCAAAGATCTTTGCCCCAGTGGCGCAAAGCAGCTCTGTGCTATTACCTGTGGTACTACATCGAGAACATCTTGATCGATTTCTATGGCATCTACAATTAACGAGTATTGACCAGCTGAAATTAAAGTGGTGGCAAGAGCCAAGCTGTTATAACCCAAGCCAAAACAACTATCGAGCACCTGCAACACGGTTCCACTTTCTCTCGCAAGCTTGAGAAACTGCATAGTAGGCTCAACATAATTAGTTAGAGCCTCGCTAAAGGCACCGGCACGGTTATGGTACAACTCGTCCAAATTATTTTCGTGTAGTGAGAGCGAGCCATCTTCTGTGGTGGCAAGACTAAAGTTAGCCATTGCTGGTCAGCTCAAGATCTAACACTATTTTGCCGATATTTTGATCCGCTTCCATCAAGCTATGAGCTGCTGCAGCTTGTTCTAATGGAAATACTTTTTCGATGATTGGCTTGATCGTAGCGTTTTTTAAAAGTGGCACTACGTTTGCTTCAAACTCTCTTGTTACTTTTGCTTTCTCTTCGGTTGTCCGAGAGCGCAATGAAGTGCCTTTGATAGTAATGCGTTTTGTCAGAAGGGTGGCCAAATTGAGCTCACACTTGGCCCCAGCTAATAAGCCAACCACGATAATGCGTCCGAGGCGACGGACACATTTGAGATCTTCTTCAACGTAGTTACCACCTACTAACTCTAAAACAACATCGATAGGCGTAGGCTCTATGGCATTAATCTTGTCAGCAAACTGGCCACCTTCAATAGTTAGGACATGGTCAAAAAGTTCTTTGATGCGTTCTGCCTTGGCGGCTTGCCTTACAGTTCCGATTACTTTGACGTTCATAGATTTGGCTATTTGGGCTGCCGCTATGCCCACTCCGCTGGCTGCAGCGCTTACTAGCAGCGTTTCGTGCGCAGCCAGGCCTGCTTGCAGGCAAATGGCGTCGTAAGCGGTGATATAGGCCTCAGGAACGGCTGCAGCCTCAACATAAGAAAGATTTGTAGGAATGTGCATGACTGTCGAGCTCTCAACAGCTATGTATTCCTGATAAGTACCAGCTGGAGCTAAACCAAATACTCGATCGCCAATCTTGAAGCCGGCCACCGCAGAGCCTACCGCCTCGACTACTCCAGCATATTCAAGGCCGAGCACGTCTTGCACCACACCCGCTGGGGCTGGGTACTTGCCTTTGCGCTGAAGGGTGTCAGCTCTGTTAATTGCTGTTGCTTTAATGGCAACAAGTATTTCACTAACAGCATAGTCAGGCTTAGAGCGAGTCTGTAGCTGCAATACCTCAGGACCGCCAGCTTCAGTTACAACGATTGATCTCAAGATATTTACCTTCTACTTACAAGTTCGAATACTGAACATAACAATAGAGGTTTATTGTCTCAATAAAGGTCGACAAGTGGTGGTCTCCACTTGTATTCTTATTGGGTTATGAAGATGAACTTGTTCGAGCAAATCAAATCGCAACGCGATACATTCGACCCAGATGAACGTCTGGAGCTAGACTCTGACCACATTCACAAGAGACCGAAGAAAGACATTTGGGACAAGTTAGGTGCAGTTGCGCCGATCGTCTCAGGTGCACTTATCTTCGTAATGGGCGGCTGGTTCACCTATACCTACAACCAGCAACAGCTGCATCTTCAAGAAATTCAAACCATTGAAAAATTCATTCCCCATTTAATGGGCAATGACCAAAGCAAGCGAGCGGCAATTCTTGCCATTTCGTCGCTCACCAATGCTGAGCTAGCAACTAAGTTCGCTCAGATCTTCTCGAGCCCCGGCACGGTATCGGCTTTGCAGTCTTTGGCTGAAAATGGCAATGAGAAAGACAAAAATATTGCAACTGATGCTCTCGCACGTGCTCTAGAGAATCTCGCTGCTCGTGAAAGTCGTTTGAATGAAATAGAAACAGCCTTTCACAAGGCTGCTTCCGAGAGTTCGAGTCATACAGTAAAGTCTGACAACCCCCTAGATCAAATAGAAGAAGCACAAAAGCTAGAGCGCTTAGCGATTACCTTGCGTGAACGAGGCCATTTGGCTGCTTCTGAATCGCTTTTAAAACAGGCTGTCAATGTTAGGTTGCGTGCTACAGGTGACAGCAGAGATGTTGTCAACACGCTGAAAAAGCTTTCAGAAGTGCAGTTGGCTCAAGGCAATAGCGTTGAAGCAGACGAGACCAATAAGAAAGTATCAACCTTAGAAAACAAGCTCAATCCGCCACCAGTCAGCCCACCACCCGCTGCTAAACCGCTTGAAGAGACAAAAATTGAGAAGGACAAGGCTGTAGCTCCAACTGAAGCGCCAGCTCCAAGCACTGTCGAAGTAAAAACCGAAACTGAAACAAACTAATTTTCAGGCTAGACGGCAGGCTAGGCGGTAATATATTCGCCCCAGTACTCTGTGCGCTCTTTCCAGTCGCAGCCAATGTTTCCGCAAATCAGGGTCACTTTTGAGCCTTTGGTTTCAAGATTAGAATCACCGGCGCCATCCCAAACAGACTCGGTCATTTCAACAAATTTTTCAAATGACTTAACTGGCTTCTTACAGGTTGGGCAGGCCATTTTGCCATCGGCAATGGCAGCTTTGATGGTTGACAGAGACACGGCTATCCTCAGAAATTAACAGAGTAGACATTGTACCCCGCATCTTAGAGCAATTAGAATGCCAGGTTGGGATACTGTTTTTTTAGGTCAGCTTGCACTTCATCATTTTTGAACTGTATCGGCAGATTGAGTCTTTGCAGCTTAGGTAGGGTCTTAACTGTGGCCAGGCAACCTTCAGTAAGATTGTCGCAGCTGCCGATATCTAGAATTTCAAGCTTTTTCATTTTTGCTAGAACGGCGAGATCATCGTCTTTAATGTCGCAGCCAGTTAAATACAACCTTGTAAGATTAGGCAGCCTCGCCACTTTTCTTAGATCATCGGCAGACAGTTTGCATTTATTTAGCACAAGAAACTGAATGTTTTTACCCAGCGCATCGATAACTGGACTGACATTGGCTAAGCCATGAAGATTTAAATCAAACACACGGCGAACAAGCGGGCTGTGAGCGAGAATATTTCCGTCAATACGGCAGCGCCCAATATTGAGGCTGATTAAGTGTGGCAGCTTCTCAAGGCTTTCTAGGTCGCTCTTTTGCAAATCTTTGTCGGCCAACTCTAAATGGGTGACACTACTCAATCGGCCGATATTTACAAATAGTTCGGGGCTACTTTCTACCGATTTGGGAATTTTTAATTGCACTAGATTATCAGGCTGAAAATAGCTCAGGAGCTTAGGCTGGGCCCCCACAATCTCGTCTGCTTCAAACCGCACTTCTGCTCTAAGAGGAACTAACTGCAAGCCTTGGGCGTTGGCAACTTCTTTGCCTCTTTCGGCTGGACTAAAAATTAAACTACCAATAGAAAAATCACTGGGAAACTGAAAAACAGTTTGAACCTGTCCATTGGCAAGGGTTTTCTTATGAGAGTAGGGTTTACTATTTGTTTTAACAAACTGATCCGCACCAGTAATTGTTCGCTCGATCTGTTCATCAATGGGCGTAGAAATTGATTCTTTCCGTAACTCTGTCACTTCTCCTTCATATTCGCTGAGGTCTTTTGCATCGCCCAACCCGCTATCTATCACTTTGGCTTTCTGTGCTTCTTGTAGCTTTTGATTGGGTTTTACTTTCTTTTCGGCCAGGGTTTTTGTCAGGAAAAGAAGCATGGCTATAGATGCTCCAATAGTGACAAAGGCAAGGGCAGCTATCACGGTCAATTTTTTGTTGAAACTTCTTTGTTTGACGGTTAATTCGCCCGAGGTTGTTACCGTTTCAGTCTCATCAACTTGCGTATCAGTGAAATCGTCATCATGATCCTCTTGGTCGTCTTGCTCTTCTTGATCTTCGTCTTTTTGCTCTAATACGTTGTCAGATGGTGCCACCGTTTGCGGTGCTTTCTTTATACGACCCTGTAAATTTTGCAGCTCATTTTCAACCTCAGCCAACGACTGGTATCGATTGTCTGGCGCCTTAGCCAGCATCTTATCAATTAGTTTTTCTAGCTTTGGAGGAAACTGCAAATCAGGCGAAACTGAATTCAATAATGGAGGCACGCTCGACTGGTGCATCATGGTTGTCTCAATGGCCGTGCGTCCGCGAAAAGGCGTTCTGCCTGTTAGTGCCTTGTACATGCTGACAGCCATAGAATACATATCAGAACGTGCGTCAAGCCTGCGGCCTTCGCACTGTTCTGGACTCATGTACAGAGGGCTGCCAAAGACTTCTCCGGGTTTGGTTAGACCTTGAATAGTGTGACCTTCATCATCGGCTAATTTAGCGATACCGAAGTCAACAATCTTCACTTGAAACTGCTGCGTTTTTGAATCGGTCAGTAACATCACATTGCCTGGCTTGATGTCGCGATGAACAATTCCTCTAGTGTGCGCATAAGCCAGGCCCGAGCATACTTGACGAAAGACATGAAGAGCTTGAGGGAGAGATAAAACTTTATTCTGCTTCAGATAGTCAGAGAGCGAGACACCGACAAGAAAATCCATTGTGTAATAAGGGCGACCATTCTCGGTTTGGTTCATGTCGTAGATCTTGACGACATTTCTATGGTCCAATCTAGCAATTGCTTGAGCCTCGTTGCGAAAGCGCTGCCAAGCCGATTCTGATAGTTGACTGGTCTTAAGAATCTTGAGGGCGAAGACGCGATTCATCTGCAGGTGTTCTACCTTATAGACAATTCCCATGCCGCCTTCGCCCAAAAAATCGAGCACCTTATAAGTGCCGTCGATAATCGTGTCATTCTGAAGACTGCGCGAATGATTGGCCATAACACTTCAAAAGTTGCTTAACTTAGTTATTTATACAGCAGAGCTTGAGTATATTTTTGCGCTTAACAAGCTAAACTTTGCCTTGCTAAGCCAATTAATGCTAACGAGGGAACAGTGAAGTCGATCAAGAACTTGATACAAAGTACCATTTTTCTGGCCTTAAGTTGCATTTTAATACCCTATGCAGCACTATCCAAGAGTAGCACTGACTCTGCGTCGATCCGCAAGCCGAGCAGCAGTAAAGAAGACTGTTATGTCCTTAGCTTCCCAGCGGGACCAGCCTTAGCTGAGATTCTATGGAATACCGCACCAGAAGACGCCGGCAAAGTAAAAGGTCGAGTCTTGGCCACAGGCAAAGTTAGCGTGCCTAAAAATAAAGCACTCGAAATTGTTCTTAGAGTTGAATCGTTAGAACACATGGAGGCTCTCGAGCAATTAGCTAAATTGCCTGTGCGTAACCTAATAGCCGCCAAGCTTGACTTTGAAGACTCTCACTTGCAGCACTTCAAAAATTTCAAAGAGTTAGCTTATCTCAATCTCGATGAAACTCTGGTTACAGATAAGTCCATTCCTACAATTTCGGGTTTCAGCAATCTCGTGGCTTTGCGACTAAGCTCTACGGATGTCACTGGTACAAACTTCGACGCTCTAACAAAACTTCAGCGTTTGGCTACGCTCAATATTCATGGAATCAGCCTTAAACCCGGCTGCTTACTCAAGTTGAAAGGAGTTCTTGTCCATTTACGAGATTTTGACTTCAGTGCAGTTAATTTGCCCCATGAAGATGCCGCAGCTCTAACCTACGGGGTAATACTAAAAAGTATTGATACCCGTGGCAATAAAGGTTTTGACGACAGTTGCATTGGCTATCTAGCTAAGATGCAAAGCCTAAAATCGCTCAACGTAACCGACACCAAGGTGACAGAAAAGAGCTTGCCCGCGTTGGCAAAATTGCCGAGATTGAAAACCATTATAGTGAGAGGGCGCACTTTCTGGACTGGAGGTGTGCCCAAAGAGACCGGTGGAAGGCTCAGGGTTGTTGATTCAGCCTCAACCAGTAATGCCACTTTAGACATCTTCAAGCCGCTGCACTAATTCTGACTAAGTAACAAAGTAGCAGTAAATGTTAGGGACACTGCTAAGCAAAGGTCTCATAACTCGCTATGATCAGCTGATGGCAGGAGCAGTTATGAATTCAACGGAACCGAGTCGTCGCTTTGAAACGACGATGGCAGTAAAAGTAGCCACTTATGATATTGACTACGCCAACCATGTCTCTAATATCGTTTACTTTCGCTGGTTAGAAGACATGCGCTTGCAGCTTCTAGAAGAAAACTTCCCGTTAGAAGAGTTAATGACGGCAGGCTATATGCCAATTTTGGCTTCATCATCTATTGAATACAAGAAGGCCATTAAGCTCTTTGACAAGCCCATAGGCCACATGTGGATAGAAAAAATCGGCGCTGCCACCATGCATTTTATTGGTGAGTTCAGAGTTGATGGCCAACTTATGACCAAGGCTGGTCATGTCGGTCTCTTTATCGACCCAGTCACACAAAAACCAGTGCGATTGCCAAAAGACATAGTTGCAAAATTTGAAAATTACAACAAATAGCTAAAGAAGAAGAAGAAAAAAATAGATTGTTCAGTAGCCATCAGGAGACAGCCATGCCGGACATAACCCAAACTTATGCAGTTCAAGAGGCGAGCACAGCTCTAGTCACCGGTGCCACCTCAGGCATAGGTAAAGCAATCGCTTTAGGGTTCGCCAAGAATAATTTGGCAATAGCAATCAATGGTTTTGGCAAAGAAGAAGAAATTGCAGCAGTATTAGCTGAGCTGAAAGCAGCTGGCGCCAGAGAAGCTGTGCATATACCCTCAGATATGAGTAAAACAGCCGATATTGAGCAGCTGATTAGCAGCACTCAAAAGCGCCTGGGTAGTCTAGATGTCTTAGTCAATAATGCCGGCATTCAATACACTGCCAATGTCGAAGATTTTCCTGCTGATAAGTGGGATCAAATTATCGCAATAAATTTAAGCTCGGCCTTTCATACCACCCGCCTGGCTCTTCCGATGATGAAAGAGCGTAATTTCGGCCGCATTATCAATATTGCTTCTGTACACGGTCTGGTTGCTTCTGTACAAAAAGCAGCATATGTCGCCGCCAAGCACGGAATAATTGGTCTTACAAAAGTCGTCGCCTTAGAGTGTGCCCAGCAAAACATTACGGCTAATTCTGTTTGCCCAGGCTGGGTTTTGACTCCCTTGGTCGAAGCTCAAGTCGCTGCTAACGCCGCCAAGGATGGTATCAGCTACGAGCAAGCAGTAGAAAAGTTATTACTAGAAAAACAACCGAGCTTGCGTTTTGTTGGCCTTGAAGAGTTAGCAGCTCTTTGCCTCTTTTTGGTATCACCTGGTGCCTCATCGATTACTGGAGCTTCAATGCCAATCGACGGAGGCTGGACGGCTAGGTAAGCGTCAGTTTCGAGCGAATAAACACTGGAATTCTCAATGAAAAAAATAGCCCTTTCTCTTCTTGCCCTAACTTCCCTACTGTACCCTTCTCTGCCAGTTTCAGCAGCGCCAGCGCACGGTGTAGATTGTGTAAATGCTTGCCGTAGCTGGTTAGGTCGGGCCGACCTTATCCATTCACGAGTAGGTGTTGAAGTTATGGAACTACCTAGTGGCAGAGTAATATTTGAAAGTGCCGGTAGCAGGCGTTCAACACCGGCATCTACCGCTAAAGTGATAACAACTTCTTGTAGCTATGATACCCTAGGCCCTAACTATGTCTATCACACAAGGCTAGTCACTAATGGTGCTATGAACGGCACAGTACTCAAAGGCGATCTCATTCTCGAAAGCAGCCAAGACCCGAGTTTAAGTCGTAGCGATCTGATTAACCTAGTGAGAGAAGCTGGCATTACACTTGTAGAAGGAAAAATATTGGTATCTTGCCCTAGCGAAGGACAGGACAACTATGCGGTGAGCTGGTTAGCAGAAGACTTTGGCCAAGACTGGATGCCGGTATCTTCTAACCTGGTAATCGATCGCAATATAGCTTTCATTAGTGGTCTGCCCAAACAACTGCGTGTTGCTGAAAGTCACGGCAGTGGTTTGGCAGTTTTAGATACCCTAATTCAATCTGGAATAGGCGCGGCATGGCTTTCGCTCGACCCCGCCAGCAATATCGTGACAATTAGTCGTGGCACTGCCATTGGTAGCAACGGCAAAGTCGATAGTGCTATAAAGAAAGACGGTCCGTATGTGGTGGCCAACCCAGATGCCTACAACACAGCCATTTATCAATCAATATTGAATGACCAGCATGTCAAAACATCTATGCAGGCCCAGATAGTAAAAGAGAGTGCTCGTGATAGTGTCGAGGCTCGCACTGTGCTTGCAGACCATAGCTCTAAACCACTATCGCAAATTATCAGGCTCTGCTTGCACGAAAGCGATAATTTATACGCTCAACAGCTTTTGCGCACCATTGCTTTAAATGAGTTAAACAAGGCTAAGGCTGGTAAACCAGGTGGAAAGAGCAGTCGCATCGACAGCAGAACATTAGAAGAACGTGGTCTGCTCAAGGTCGGCGAATGGCTGTCATCAATCGGCGTACCTGGCCGAGAAGTGGTTCTCTTTGACGGCTGCGGCTTGTCGCGCAAAGACTGCATCACACCTCATGCTCTCAATTTGGTTTTGAAGCACATGTCGCTAGAAGCAGCCAGTGCACCCTATCTCGATTTGCTGCGAGCCACTGGTGAAGGCAGTAGCTCTTATCGCTTCAAAACAGGTGCCATGGACACAGTGCGCGCCATCAGCGGCATTTTGATCAATAACTATAACCAGACTGAAGCAGTGACAATTATGATTAATGGTCACACTCCATCGGTCAAAGAATTGCGCATTGCTCTTTCTGACCTAATCGAAAGACTGAAAAATTCGCCAATAAGCCGCACTGCCGAAAAAGCCGCTCCAGATAAAACTGCCGCCAATCCTGGAGAGGCTAAAGCTAACGCGGCAATTCAAACTAAAAAAGCTGCACCGACCAGACGGCGCCATCACCGCTAAATTTTTTAGATTGAGAAGTTAGTGAACGTGGTGGTTAACGGCACTATGATTAGCCGCCAAAATCGTATGTTTCTCTGGAGTTTCTTGCTCTTCATAGACTGCTTTGATACGTTTCTTCAAAGCTAAGAGAGTACGGGGCAATTCGCCTTTTACACCTTCTCTGACAATCCATTGAGGCACAAAAAATCCAGGGTCTATGTACATGCTATAGGTCAGCTCTGTTTTAGCTCCGCCGTCCGCCGGGCTCATATCCCAGAAACCGCGAAAATCTTTCAGGGTGCCTGCGATGCGTTTAAATTCAATGCGTCCGCCTCTATCAGTCAGTTCGTAGCGTGACTCAACTGTATAAGCAAGCTTCGGTAAAAATGGAATTGGGGCGGTATCGAGTGTCATTTTAAGGACTGAAAGATTAGTCTGATCGGTTACCACTTCTACATCTTTTACTCTTGGTGCGATGCGGCCACGAAATTCAAATGGGTTGACCATTATTGGCCATACCTTGTCTGGTGGCTGATCAATAATTATGCGACCAGTGACAAATTTCTGCGCCCCAACACCTTTTAAACCAACCACAACTTCGCCGCGGTTTAGTTTTTCTAGCGTGTTTTTTTCTTCGACTCTCGCTTGCTCTTCTGATGGGCTAGCAAACGCTGGCACCGCCGGTGAAGCCATATTCAGACTAAGGGCAACAATTGCACAGAGGGTGTAGCGCGTGCAATTGTCTGCTTGTTTAGCTGCTTGTTTAGCTACTTGCTTAAAACTTAAAAAGGGCATCATCACTCCAAATCTTTAGCCAGCATCTATTCGATTTTTACAAAATCGCAATCAGAAAAATCGCAATCAGAAAAGGATGTAAGGCTGTCCTTATAGTCGTCTAAAAGATATAAGCCGTCAAGAGGGCAGTAGACACGATGTATATGTCTTTGCAAGCCCTAGAAGGGTCACCATGACAAGAACAAATGCTATTTGCTAGATATCAAGTGCTGGGCGTAGCAGGAAAGTTTTATCTATTTGGTTGAGAAAATGTTCATTCTCGTAGTGGCTCAAGCAAAGATCACCACATTTGGTGGCTTTATCAGGCGGCAAAATAAGCTTACCCTTTCATTTCACAAGAACATTCCAGGCAGCCAATACTTCTAATGCGAAAATAGAAATGACAATGGCTAAGCCTTTGAAGTCGTTTGCTCGGTTGTCTCTATCTGGGGGCGGTGCAAACCACCAAGAAAACAATTTTACTAGCAGTGGCATGGTGACATAAGAAACCATACTGACACTAACTACGGTGCTAAATGCCAGGGCTAAAACTAGTCTGATATTTACTGAGCTGGCCCAAGGCGTGTAGAAATAGCGCAACACCTCAAGAAGAGGAAAGAGACCCAAGATCACTAACAGTGAAGCCTTCCATTTGGGTGTCGCTCTGCCGCCTTCCTCTTCTTGTGGAAAAAAGCCGGGGAATGAGCTGGTTACCGGGTGGTAGCGCGTCACATCGACAAACTTGCTAGCTTCGCGCAAAAGCTCCTGACGCACTGGCGATTCTAACCAATTTTCTAAGGCCTGCGGGCTATCAAATCGAACAAGAGTGGTCCACTGTCCGGCTTTCCCTGGTGCTGGAGGTTGAACATAGACACCGCCGTATCCAGGAAAATTGGCCTGCGCTGAATGAATTCTCTGCCCCCAAGCCCAGTAATCTTCTTCCATTTCGGCTTTTACATTGGTGACTATGGCAGTTACAGCACTGCCAATCGAGGCGTTGGCGGCAATCTCATCTGAAGCCCTGGTCTTGTCAGACACTGATATTTCTTTTAATTGAGCTAAAAGAGTCTGTCTTGTCGGCGACGTGCGAAAAGCCTCAGCCTGCTCTTCAGTACGGAAGCGTTGCAGCAGAGCCCAGCTTTTGCTCTCATTGCGGAAGGGTGGCACGATCTCGCCGCTCCAAAATCCTGGAAAGCGCACACCAGCCATGAGTAATTTGACCAGCCAGCCGGAGAGCACCGCGACTGTTAGTTGTTCGCCGTGCTCGACATGGGTGACCAATGTGACGACCGAAGGGAGTTTTGTTTTTTCCATTAGCAGCTCTACCGAAAGCCTCCTGATAGATTGTCGGCAAAGGAAGTTTGACACAATCGGCCAATTCAAAACTTAGTGAGTAAGCGGCTATAAGTAATGATGAAACGGTATGTTAAGAAAATCTGGCCTTGACTACTTAGCTAGGGTTATAATAGCTGCGAATTGCCATAGCTCTGCGCCTGCAGAGCTTCAAGTACTCAAGAGGACATGTAATGCCTACCTTTGATAAAGATCAACAACCACTTTTTGCAAGGGAAGGTTTGTTCAGGCAAAAATTGAATCAACTGCGCACCGGTGAGAACAACAACCCGCGCACCCCGCCAGATGCTTCAACTCGCTACAAAGAGCTTGAACAAGGCAGTTATCTGTCTAACGCCCAGAGCAGTATCGAGAAAATTGATCCGCAAGAGAAAGAGCGGGCAACACTGCTCGATCAATCAACTGAGCTGTATAACCGCACAGCGATAACCCGCATTATTCGCGATGAATTAAAGCGTTCTAAGCGCTATAAGCACAATCTTAGCTTGCTAGTTGTGAGCATCGATGAATTTGACGGTGTTAGCAAAAAAAATGGCGCCACTACCGCTGAGTCAATTATCAAAGGCGTTGCTACCTTCTTGATGGCCATCATCAGAGACGTAGATATTCCAGCTCGTTTTGACAACGGAGTATTTCTTGTTCTTTGCCCAGATACCGAGCCTAAAGGCGTCAGTGTTTTGGCTGAGCGAATTCGCAGCAAAATCATGTTGACCCGCGTATCAGATGTCGGCCAGAATTGGCACGTCACTGTAAGTCAAGGTATCGCAGGCTTCCCTGGCGCCGCCGTAAAAGGCGAAGAGCTAATTCAAAACGCCATCATCGCTGCTAACACAGCACAAAAGAATGGTGGCAATCAGACGGTTATGGCTGACTAAGCAATAGCACCACTACCAATTAAAAGCTTTGAGGATCTCATCGAGGTCCTCTTTCTTTTTGCCGTTCTTTTGCAACTGCAATACTAAAGTGCACTGCTCATCAGTCAATCGTTTACTTTTGAAATAAGCAAAAGCTTGTGCGGCATCTTTTGGTTTAGGACCAATTACTCCACATGCCACCAAAAAGTCTTCAAAAGATAGTTCAGCATCACTATTGTTTTGTTGATCGGTTTGCAACAGCGCTCTCGATAAGCTGACATCGGTTGCCTTTACTTTGGCTAGTGCTTGGCTGGCATCTTGAGGCGAGACAGTGCCACTGGTCACCATTTCTTGCAATATCAGGGCTTGATTAAGCTCTACTTCAGTAAGAAGGTTCATGCGAATTAGCATGCGCCCGAGAGCAACTTCTTCACTTATTCCTTTATCCAAAGCATTAAGCAGAGCTTTTTGCGAGACCATTCCAGAAAGCAAAAGCAACTCACCTAAGCGAATTGGCCTAATTTTGCGAGCAGTCAAGGCTGATGAAATCAAACTTTTTTCAGATGCTGTTGGCTTAGAGCCATTGTCACTGCCGAGCATGACTGTTTTGATGCAATCGACGGCCTGTTCGCGAGCAAGTTTGTGATCACGCAATAACGACTGAGCAATCAGGGCAACAAAGGCAACTTGTTCGTGAATAAAACCACGAAGAGCTAGAACCCGAGCCAGTTGCAAACCGGTAGTAAACGAAACGCTAAGAGCAGTTTCGAGTGCGGTAGCATCGATGGCACCGGCTGATATAAGTAGTTCGCCTAAGCGGTTAGCCGAATTAAAATACTCGCTATCAATACCAAGTTTTTTTAAGGCATCATTTAGGCTCAGATCTTCCATTGCAATCAACTTGAGAGAGCTGATGGCTGCAGCTTCAGAAATCAGCTGATCGCGCACCAGTGACTGCAAGCCTAAGGCATGGCGAAAGTTTTCTTCGCTAAGAAAACTAGAAGCAATCAAGACGCGACCAACAGGCACTCCTGTTTTTAGAGCCACAGGCATGGCGTCGGCTAGTTGCGACAAGCTGACCAACTCTGACTGAACGAGAAGGTCGCCTACTAGTACTTGAGAAGCTCTTTTTTGCATGTTAAAAGTCTACCGCACTGTCTTAGATTTGCTTTCAATTCGCTTCAAGCGCACAGCAATTTTCTCAGCTTCAGAGGTGCGACCGCTCTGCTTAAGGAAGGCCTTATAGTGCAGTAAGTAAGGGCTTACCTTACTATCGTCCTCAGGGTTCTGTGATTCAATTGTCGCGATGGCACGACGAAAGAGAATTTCAGCTTGTTTTGAGTTGCCGTGCCAGCTATACAGCCAGGCTAGATCTGGCAAGAAGGCGGCAAAGGCTTCAGAATTTGCACCGGCAAAGCCTTCTTGATAGCGCATGGCTAGCTCATATAGACGTTCTGACTCGCTGGCATTGCCACGCCTGTGCTCTAAAAGAGAAAGGCCAGCTAGGCTATTGACGAGACCGGGATCCATATTCGAATTTGCTTCAGCAATGTCTACGGCTTGCCCAAATGCAGTCTTAGCCTCGCTCAAAGAGCCAGCTTTCATGAGCAGACGAGCCTCATGGTCTTTCTTCCACCACTTTTCTAAGCTGGAGGAACCAGGATCAATGCTCTCGCCAAACTTTGTCTCGATGGCAAAAGCAGGGTTAGTCCCTATGGTAAAACATAAACAGTAGACGAGTAGCCACTTGCGACTATTTATCTTAATTGCCTCTAGTGCTTTAATTGCCTTATTCAGCCTTTTTACTTTCTGGGGCTTTCTCTTGTAGTTTCTCATTTTTTTCAAGCTTCTTCGCTTGCAGCTTTGCTAGGCGCTCTTCAAAGGGAACAGCATCAGCAGCTCGGCCATTGGCCTTTAGAGTTTCAATAACATACTTGAGAATACTAGGAAAGTTACCATGTTCTTCACCAACATGGCTTTTGATATTCTGCGCTAGGCGGGCTTCCATGGCCGCTACGTGCGCTGCTGGATTGGCTAACACTCGTGCTTTGAGATTGTCGGCATTGCTATCATCGAAGACAGTTGAGGCGGCTGGTGTCGTCACTTTTACTTGAGGGGCACTAGCCTTAGTGGCAGGTATACTACCTGCCTGTACCACTGTTTTAAATTCTTTGTTGCGATCTATGTTAGCTTCTAGACCGCTTATTACGGCTTTGAGCTTGTCGATGCGCTCTAGCAACTCAGCGTCGATTGCCGTTGTAGCAATGTCGTCAATGGCGAGAAACTCGGCGATATTTGCTTTGCCAGCAATGACACCTTCTTTGTCTAAATGCCTCAAAATAGTTAAAAGCTCAGCACGCTCTTCTTTGCGCAAACCATCTTTAAGCTGATAACTCTGAATGTCCACTTTGCCATCAGAGCCTTGCGCTTTAACTGTAGCTAAATTGACAGTAGTTAGAGCTGTATTTAAACTCTCACCAAGCACAGAAAGACTTGAGCGCGATAGCGATATTACCCGATTTTCTTTGGTAGCTCCGTGATCGACAAAAGTCACCTCGGCTGATTTGTATTCGATCGGAACAGCCTCTAAAGCCTGTTCAGCCAACTTAATCGCTTCAAGCTTAAGCAAACGGTCGCTCATGGTGCTATCGAGAGTTGTTGAAATATAGACGTGCTCATCTTTTAGCACTGTGTTGACTTTATTGGCCTTGGCGTACTGCCCCTCACTCAAATAGCTGGCTACTCGCTTCGATGGATCGAGGATGGTGTCTTCGGTTACTACTAATGACTTGAATAATTCTTCTTTTGATATTGAACCTGAAGCGAAGGCTTTTACATCACCGGCAGTCACGGCTACCTGTTTATAAGAACTGAGCGAAGATGAATTGTAGAAGTAAACCACCACTCGAGGTACTTCGCCTGGAGCAAGCTCCATTAAGGTTTTGGCGATAAGCAGTGCTTCAATTTTGCAGTCATTTTGATTGGCTTTTGGATTCTTATAAGTAGCGACTTCTATACCATCAGAGCCAACACGGGCATTCATGCGAATAGTAGGAGCTAAAATCTTGGCCTTTTCGAGAGCGTTCACAGCATCGCTATCACTCGGAAGAGCTAAGGTGGGCTGTTGACTCAAAAGAATCAGCGAAAACGCCAGGCTAGAGACCAAGATACCTTTGATTTCAGCCACGTTAAACACTATCCCTCCAACTTACAACAGACTAAATCTATTATAGATGAAGAACAAGTTTAGATGAAGAACTCGGCAGTGTTGCAATACTCGGCCTCGGTTTTTGGGCCTGAGCCTAGCTCTATTCTAGGTTGAAACCAAGACTACGACCAAGCTTGAACCAGAAAGTGTCTTTAATACGATCAACTCGGGCTTGAGTCTTAAACAGCAAATCTCTGCTCTGCTCGTGGGTAGCTTGTTCGCCTTCAAGCGCTTCTTCTAGCTGGACAACTTGAGTTCTTAGCTCACCAACAAGCAAAGCCTTGTTAAATAGCTCAGGCATATATTTAAGCTGGTCGGCATTGGCAGCCAATTCAAGATCACGGGTGCGCACATCAAATTGATAGTCTTTTACTTGCTTGCGCAGATTGACTAACTCTTTGCGTTGAATATCAATCATTTGCTGAAGTCTAGAATCAACTTCGTAATCATCCTCTTCCATGATGCTCTTAAGCACCGAAGAAGAAGAAGAAGAAGTATTTGCAGCATTGATCAGTTCACTAGCTTGAGCCGGAGTGAAGTCAAATATATCAATGCCAGTAGCATCGGTAGAATTTTTTCTAGTTAAAACTTCTGCTTCTTGTACTAGAGGGAACTCAATCAAGTTTGTAGGTTCGCCGTCGCCTTCTTTTTCAAATTCGTCGCCGAAAATTTTGTTCAGCAATTTTTCGAGATGTTGAACATCGGTGCTGATTTTAAGTGATTCGCTAGGCAGAACATCTGCTTCAGAAGGAGACTTAGATGTGTAGAAGCTTTGCATTTTTACCTACTTAACTTGACAACCGCATATGGTGACCATCGCGCTTAAATGTTATCTCAGCTTCCCAAAATTGTACACAGTTAATCTTGCGAATTAACGTAACCAATTTTATGGTGCAAATGACCAGCAAAGCATATAGTGACTGCCCCAAAGCAGCACTGCATTAGATATACCGAGCTTTAGTCAGGACTAAAGAGTCAGCCTACTTGGCAAGGGTGCCACTAAGAACAGTGACTGCCTTTTTTGGTTGGAAGTATTTATTCATTGCCGCATCAACTTTTTCTTTGGTCAAACCAATGTAGTGGCTGGAGATATTGTCAAGTTCAGCAGTGCCAAGACCAAGAAATTCAAATTCGGTGAGCACGCGAGCAATACCAAGCGAAGATGAGAGGCCGACCTTGAACGATCCAAGGGCGCGACCACTTTCTTTTGCCAAGTCGTCTTTGCTAATGCCCTTATCTATATAGTCGGTCAATGTGACGTCAACTAGCTGAAGAGCACGCTCAACGTTTTTCGGATTGGCGGAGAGTGAAACTGACCAGGGAGCGCCACCAAAAGCAGTATCAGCAAAGGTAGAATAAATTCCGTAGGTCAAACCAGCTTTATCGCGTACAACCTGACCTAGTCTTGAAGTAATGGTATCTTGACCCAGAGCGGCGTTAGCAATGCGAGCAGCATAGAAGTCTTCTGCTGAGCGCTTCACGGTACAAGGGTGAGCCATGACGATATCAACACTGGCTTTTTCAGGTAGTTCAATTTCAATTCTTTGTGCTTTGGCAGGAAGTGGACATTCTGGCAAGATAATTGCCGATGGTTCTTCACCCTGCCAGTCACTGAACTGTTTTTCAATTAAATTGAGCGCTTTATCAAGATCGATATCGCCAACAAGCGTCAATATTGTTGCCTTAGGGCTAAATAGCTTCTTGTGAGTAGAATGCAAACTAGTAGTTTGCACGGCCTCAAGCTCTTTCAGTTGATCATCAAAATCTTTGTCGTAGAACAAATGCTCTTTTGAATATAGTGCTTGTCTCAGTTTATTCCAGGCCATCGAGCGAGTGTTCATTTTAGACTCGACAACGCGTGCACGCCATTCAATTTTGGTTTTATCAAGTTCTTCTTGATCGAGCAGCGGATGGCGAATAACATCGCTTAAAAGTTCAAGATAATGAGGCAAATCTGATACGACTAGATGGGTACCGAGGCCAACACGATAATTATCAACAAAGAATTCTAGTGCACCAGGAATGCCCATCTCTTCTAGGTTTTCAGCAATCTTCAACTTGTCGTAAGACTGCGAACCGCGAGGCATGAGGTCGCCGATGATTTCAGAAAGTGAACCAGGTTCATTCTGACTGAAGTAGCGCCCAGCTTTAATATTGACTGCTAAACCAACTGATTCGGTACCAGGGTTACGCATCAAGATTACGGTCATGCCATTCGATAAGACAACCTTCTTAACTTGCTCACTGTAGTTGCTGGCTGGTTGCGGTTTGAATTCAACGGTTACAGGTGTAGTCTTGATATCGAGGAACTCTTTTACTTCGGCATCGCTGTAGAGGGCTGTCGACTTTTCCCCAGCACTAATAGTCGGTTCAGGGCTCGAACTTTCAGTGCCATTTTCTTCTTGACCAGCAAAATCTTCGTCAGCACCCTCTTCTTCTCTTGGTATAAAGTGACCAATTGTACGGTTGCTTCTAACAAAGTAAGTCTTGGCAGTGCGCATGATGTCTTCTTTAGTGACAGCATCGAAACGATCATCATAGTTCATCAACCAGTGCCAATCAGCTTTTGACTCAGCTTCACCGAGCATGAAGGCCAAGCTAGATGGATCAGCCTTGGCTAAAATGGTGCCTTTGAGATTAGAACTCTTGATGCGACTTAGATCAATATCGCTAACAGGCTCACGGGCCAATAGGTCTAACTCGTCAAGCAATTCAAGTTCAACTTTTGCTGGATCTACACCCGGGTTGACTGTGGCACCAATAATCATCAATCCTGGATCTTTCAAATCGTCGTGACGAGCAAACACTTCGGCAGCCATAGATGTGTCAATCAAGCGCTTGTATAACCTTGAGCTGCGCTCAAAAGAACTGCCTAGCAAATGACGAATAGCAGCCAGCGGATAATTATCATCGTGGGTGGCCTCAGGTACATGGAAGCCAATCCAGACACGCGGCATATCGCCCGCTCTAGTTATTTCGAAACGGCGCTCACCTTCTTGAGGAGGCTCGGTGGTGTACACCTCAGGAATTGCATGAGGAGCGGTAGGGATGCTGCCAAAATGCTTGTTGATCAGCTCAAGAGCATGTTCAGTTGTAAAATCGCCCAAGGCTATGACAGTGGCATTATTAGGCCAGTAATAGGTATTGTAGAACTCACGCAGACGAGACATCGGAACGCTTTCAACATCTGAGCGCCAACCAATTGTGGGGTGATGATAAGGATGCTCACGGAAGGCGATTGCATACAATTCTTTCTCAAGTGCTTCTTCTGGATGATTTTCGCCACGCTCTAGTTCGTTACGAACAACCGACATTTCAGAATCATGGTCTTCTTGGCGCAGTCTCAAGTTGCGCATGCGATCGGCTTCTAGCTCAACACACATTTCAAGAAAATCATTGGGCACCACTTCGTAGTAGCTGGTGCGATCAAACCATGTAGTGGCATTCCAGTAGGCACCAATTTGAGTAAGCAAATCATCAATGCCATTGCCTTTCTCGGCATTGTGATTCTCAGTTCCTTTGAAGAGCATATGCTCTAAGAAGTGTGTCGAACCAGTGTTACCAACAGCTTCGTTACGAGAACCGACACGATAAACCACAAGTAGTGTTGCCACTGGAGCACTGTGGTTTTCAGCAATTATCACTCTCAGACCGTTCTCAAGCTTAAACTCGCTCACGCCCTTGACTTCAGATACCTTTTGCGGATTCTGTGAGCCTTCTGCTTTTTTGACGGTGTTTACCATTGCTGCGGTCCTTATATGTAACTCGATAAAGATACCGCGAAATGAGGGGCCAAGAAGGCTGGTATATAGATAAAATTGTAAGATGGTCTCTATGAACAATCCTGTCGTTAACAAGAACAAGCAAATTGCCCTAATGGCGGCCCTTTGGTTAAGCAATCAGGCATCCTTGGCTCAATCTTCTCAAGTTGGGCCGGCGGCAACAACTAGTCCGCCAAGTTTCAATGGGGTCAAGTGGGCTAAAGCCACGAAGGCTGGCTCAAACGCTTTCATAAATTCCGATTTTGGCGCAGCAGAGCGCAATTTCAAAGAAGCCCTAGAAGAAGTCAAGCTGGCGCCGGCAAACGATATCAGAATTGCCGAAAGCTTCAACAATCTCGGTGTGCTCTACGTCAGTCGAGGCCTGCCCGCTAAAGCTGAGCCTTACTTTGAAAAAGCAGCAAAGATTAGAGAGGCCGCTTTAGGCAGCTCAGATAAAGACGTCATTGCCGGTCAAAGTAAATTGGCTCAGTTCTATCTCAGCGTAGGTAAACGCGACAAAGCTCTAGTGATAATCAACAAGATTGCTGATTATGGTGACTATGAGTCAAAGCAGCTAAACGAGATTTCGGCAGCCTTCAAAAAATTGAGTCTCTATTATCATAACCATCGCAAGTTAGAAGATTCAGAAATCGCCGTCAAACAGGCTGAAGAAAAAACGCTCAGTGAGATGAAAGCTCAAGCTGTTGAAACTGCAGTGATGCTTGATGCCGTGGGCAATTCTGTCAAAGATAACAACAAGTTGGCCGAGCGTCTTTTTAAGGCAGCTCTAACTCTACGTGAGCGAACATTATCGGGCGAGCATGCTGCTCTAGCTTCTTCGTTAGAAAATCTAGGCAAGCTATATATGAGCGATGGTCGCACAGCACAAGCAGAACCCTTGCTGCGTCGTGCTTATGAAATTTCACTCAATACTCTGGGCCCAGACCGCCAAGAAACTCAAAAAAGGTTAGATAATCTGGCGCAAGTTTGCACTTTGCTGAATAAAAATAGTGAAGCTGAAAATCTCTATCGCAAAATTCTCGATTCGCAAGAAAAAGGCGCTAAGAAAAATTCGCCTGAATTGCTAGCCAACTTTGCTTCTTTGTTGGTAAAACAAGGACGCGCTGGCGAAGCCTTGCCCTATTATGCACGAGCACTAAAGATTCAAGAGTCACTGAACGGTCCACAGCATGCCTCTTTAGCGACTCTGTTAGACAGCTACGCATACGCTTTAAACAAATGTAACCGCACAGCGGAAGCACAAAAATGTCAAGCTCGGGCCAAATTTATTAGAGGTTAGTGATCAAGTTGAGGTTAAAGTAAAACGCAGTGTCAGCATCAAAAATACTGAGTGGATCCATCCTTGTGACCATGTCTCTAATTTGTTGCCTTCCAAGCTGGGCACAAGAAACCAGGCAAGCTCAGATAAACAGTTTGGAACAACAGCTCAAAAAAGATATTGCTGCTGATAAAACTTCAGAGCTCGAACCAGTTAAGCGTCAACTCGATGCTTTAATTGCCACCAAGGGCGAAGCGCAATTATTTATATTGAGAGCAGACGTAAAATATCGCATGTATGACCTCAAGGGTGCTTTGGCTGATTATGACCAAGCAATAGCACTCCAACCAAAATCGGCCAAAGCCTATATGAAGCGCGGCACAGCCAACTGCATCGGTGAAAATTATGAAGCGGCCACCAAAGACCTTACTAGAGCCATTTCTTTAGGCGAAAATACTGCTGATGTTTATCGCAGCCGGGCTGGAGCACAAGAACAGCTAAGCATGAAAGCCGAAGCCATTGCTGACTTGACCAAAGCCCTCACATTAGAGAAAGACCAAGAGAGGGTCTGGCAAGAGAAATTGATGCGCGGTCGTTGTTATTTTGCTACTAAACAATTCGAGCAAGCAATTAAAGACACAACCGATGTTATTGCAGTGAAAGACTTGCCTGAAGATGCTTCAGTAGATGCCCACAAAGTGCGAGGCAGCTCGTATTTCTTTGGAGCCAAGTACAACGAAGCCGTAGCCGATCTTAGCCTGGCTATGAAGGGGCTGGACGGCAAAGCAAAAGCTGGTAGCCTGGTTTTGCGCAGTCTCTGCTATCTAAAGTTGAACGACAAAGCTAAAGCCGAAGCCGATATGGAGCAAGCCAAAGGTCTTGGTTTTCCTCAGCCCAAGGCTCAATAAGAGCGGCCATATTTACGCTTTAAAAGCGTACTTCTACCATTGCTACGTCCTTGGTGGGCGCCTAATATGAGGCACCCCATACTGAGCAAAAAGTGATAACGCAGCACGCCGACCATGTGGAGCAGCTGGACAGACAATGAAGTAGTGCATGCCTTAAAATCACTTACACTAGGTAAATGAACAAAGCCTTCAAAAATTCACTAATTGCCTTAGGGACCCTTAGGGACATGCCTTACAACTTCGATAGCCTTTCAATGTTGCTGTCAGGCTAGCCCAGCTGTTTGGCAGCTAGACCAATATTCCGATAACCTTGGTGCCTGCCAGGCCTACATCTCACACGACGCTGCAAAAGTGGTCTGTAAGAAGCTTAAATGCGAGGTTCTAATATTTGCACCTGACTGGCAAGTGCATTGTTATAGAACTGACGAGAAGATTGAGTGGATCAATGATCTGGCAAATTTTGGTGGCGACAGCATGTCGAATCCGTTTGCCCGAGTGCGAAACCTCAAAAAAATGAAACTAACCGAGCTTGGCAGTGGCAACATTAACGGACTGTTTTACACAAAATACAAGACCAAGAAATCTTCTAAAGATTTGCTCTACACAGCCAATGACATCACCGTAGCGCCACAAGTAGCCGAGTTTCTATCAAGGCTATATGTCACTCCCGTATCAGCAAAAATTCCTATTTATCGCTGCTTAGACTACGGTAGCAAAAGAATAGTCGAAGAGACGAAAATAGGCACAATAAATGTTGGTGCCAACGCCGACTTGAGGACAGGAATTGTCGATAAGCTGACTACAAGAAGTTGGAAGAAACAAACTTTTAGCAGCACAATGTTTAAAGCACCCAGTGGATATCGCAGGGCAAAGGAACTCTTCGATGCGACTTACTCGCGCGAAAAGAAAGGCGAATTCAATGAAATTTTTGATGAGATTGGCTACAAGTCAGATTCAAGAGCTTTGAAAAGTGGAAACAAAAGTAAATCAAGCCCTTAAAGTTTTTCAATTTACTTCCCGTATTTATGCTCCATACGATAAACCCAGCGATCATTTGATGACGCCTTACTTGTCGGAATTACAAGACTGGCGCCGGTTTCTACATACCTGTCTGGCATGTCAAAAATCACTAGAAAATCTCCAGTGCTGCCTGGTTCAAGCGTGTTTTCAAAAAGGGCTTCTGAGCCACCATTGAGTAACACAGCGCTTTTGCCGTTATCGCTAGGTGAGTAACGCGGACCATCGGCGGTTTCGATATCAAAGTTGCTTGTGACTATTTTATGTGGCTCTTTGTCGTCGTTTTTGGCTCGGAATTTAAAGATATAGAAATTCGAGCCTTCAGTAGCCGTTTTGCCTTTCTTTCCGGCTCCCAAATATTTAGCTTTTTCGATTGAGTCGATGGCGTATTGCACCATATCATCGAGGACGCTTGTAGCTTTTAGTTTACTCACAAGAGGCGGCTCTTTTGAGCCTGTGCTCGGGGCTGCGCTCGTGGTTGCGCTCGTGGTTGCGCTCGTGGTTGCAGTAGTAGTTGAACTCGCGGTGGTGGCGTTTGCTTCTGTTTGGCTTGAACTTACCTTTGGCGTATCTGGAGCTGCTGAGCATGATGCTAATAACAGCGCTGCCAAAGTTACCAATGTCGATGTTCTTAAAATATAAACCTCACTTTTAAGTTAGAGCGAAAACGCCATTTCTTTTTTTTGTGCGCATTAGAGCGAATTCTAGACTAGAACGATCAAGTTTGATAGACCCTTTGCGCACCTGCTGTTGAAATACATAACCAATATTGATCATTTCTTTGCTCCATCGAGCAACAACAAAATGCGCTGTGTTGCAAAAATCGAATTGCTTGACTTCACACTGCATTTCGAATATTCTGGAAATATGAAAACGAATGATGCGGTTAAGGCTTTGGCAGCTTTAGCACAAGAATCACGCCTGGAAATATTCAGACTTTTGGTCCGCAAAGGTGCCTCTGGGATGGCTGCTGGAGTCTTGAGCACTCACTTTGAGATGCCTCCGGCCACCATGTCATTTCACCTGAAAGAACTAAGCAACGCCGGTCTAATTTCCTCTCGACGAGAGAGCCGATCAATCATCTACGCTGCAAACTACGCACACATGCAGTGTCTCATAGGCTTTTTGCTTGAGAATTGCTGCATCGATAACGGAGGCAAATGCTAATGAAACGATTACACGTACACGTCGCAGTCGAAAGCCTGTCTGACTCTATCAACTTCTATTCAAGCTTGTTTGACAGCAAGCCGACCGTAGAAAAAGAAGATTACGCAAAATGGATGCTCGATGATCCACGCGTCAATTTTGCCATCTCAACCAGAGGCAGAGTGCCAGGACTAGATCACCTCGGAATACAAGCCGAAGATAAAGAAGAATTGAATGAAATCGCAGAACGGCTAAAAAAGGCTGACCGCCCAGTTCTCGACGAAGGCGCTACAACTTGCTGCTACGCACAGAGCGAGAAAAGCTGGATTACCGATCCTCAAGGCATAGCTTGGGAGGCGTTCTTAACGGTTGGACAATCGACAACTTATGGCAAAGACAATGAAATCTCAAGTGCTGACGTGCCGCTGCACAATCAAAGCGCTTGCTGTGTGCCAAGTTTCGACACGGTGCCTGTAGAGATAAAGCGGTCATGAAAGTAGTTTTTGCTAGCCTTGCACAAAAAAAAGGTTTACTACAATCGAATTGAGTGAACACTAGTCTCAATAACTACTTTACGAAAAAGATAGTTGCCAGAGAGTGCAAAATGTCAAAGAAAGAATTGGTCGTTTTATATTTGAAGAAGTGCTTCGGCTTTCTAGCCTCTGTGAATTTAGTCACTATGCTGCATTGCGCAAAGCCAGAAGCCGTGCAGGCACAAGCTGGACGCGATGCTCAACTGCTTCAATTGAAAATGAGCATTCCGATGCTAGATGCCAAAATCAGAAGTTCTCCAAGTGCTGATGCCTACTTTATGAGGGGCTTTGCCAACTACGCTATAGGAAAGCATGAAGCCGCTGAAGTCGATTTCGCGGTGGCCGAAAACCTCAAATACACAGCCAAACCATTTGAATTCCATGAGTTGCGTGGCAGTAATTTATTGGTTCTCAAAAAGAATGAAGAAGCAGTTGCTCAACTAGGTAAAGCACTAGAAATCAGGCCAAATGATACTCCCTGCTTGATTAATCGTGCCTCTGCCAATTTTGAGTTAGGGCAGTATAAAGAAGCCCTGGAGGACGCCCAGAAGGCCAGTAAGCTAGACCCCAAAAGCTCAGCAGCTCAGCAGGTTGTTGGCACCTGCTATCTAAAGACAGGGCAGCTTGCTTTGGCCCTGCAATATCTCAATCAAGCAGTGCTCAACGAACCAAAAAACTTTGAAGCCTTTCAGTATCGCGGTCTTACCTACCTAAAGCTGGGCAAGAAAGATCTTGCCGAGAAAGATTTTGCTGAGGCCGAGGCCAAAGGTTACGCCCCAGGAAAATCTTTCGAAGAAGTCAATTAGTCGAAAGTCTTGTCTAAGGTCTTGTTTAAGGTCTTGTCTAAGGTCTAGTCTAAAGTACAGCCTAAGCTCTATTAGAGAGTCGTCAAAATGCGTACTAGTCTATTGATACCACGTCTAAATGCAGCCAAAGGAATACGCTCGTCTTTGCCGTGCATGGTCGCCAAATGGTCGGCATCTACCTCTATAGGTTCAAAACCATAGCTATGAATACCAAGCTCGCGGAACCAATGTGAATCGGTAAACCATGGCACTACTACTGGTACTACCGGTGCCGTGGCTCCCTCAGCTTTATTGGCTTCTTTTATAGCGCGGAACATATCGTTATCGTAAGGGGAAGGGTCACCTTTCTCCCACTCAATCACTTTCACATCAATACTAGAGTCGTCGATGGTTTTCTTCACTTCAGCGACAAACTGCTCAGAGGTGACACCTGGCAGCAGGCGGCAGTCTAATTCTGCGTAGGCTTGAGCGGGAATAACGTTAGTTTTGTAGCCAGCTTTCAGAACCGTAATTGAAACAGTGTTGCGCAGCATCGAATATTTTAGTTTATCAACTGAAAGTGTTTCTTCTGTTTGCTTAGATGGTGCCTTTGCCGTTTTCTCTATATCTGCATAAAGCTCCTTCAAGGGGCTAGATTCAAATGGTGCTATTGATTGAAAGAACTCTTTTGCGGCAGGCAGTAGAGTCATTTTGGGAGGATTTTCAGCAATCTTTGTCAGAGCTTTAAGTAGACGATTGTTAGCTGAATTGCTCATGGGCATTGAGGCGTGACCCGCTAAGCCATTGGCTGTTAGCGACAACCATAGTACCGATTTTTCAGCATAGTCAACGCCCCAGTATTTGGCTTTGCCTTCGCTAGCGCCCGTCTTGTTATAGCTTTCAATTGAATAGCCTTCGTTGAGCAAATATTCAGCGTCTTTAACAAGTTCTTTTTTATTCTTAGCAAACCACTCAGCTCCGTAGGTTCCGCCCACTTCTTCATCAGGAGTAGCAATGAAAATAATGTCTCTGTCTAGAAGAGTGCCCGACTTTTTTATGGCCAGCATGGCAGCCAGTTCCATAATGCCCATGCCTTTCATGTCTAAAGTGCCACGGCCCCATAGTTCGCCGTCGTGAATTTCAGCGCCGAAGGGTGGATACTTCCAATCGCTGGCTTGAGCTGGTACTACGTCAATGTGGCTCAGCAAAATTACGGCTTTTTTCTTGCCTCTGCCTTTGAGGCGACCGACAACAATGGCGCGATCTTTGGCTGAATCAAAAACCTCAGCGTCAATACCGTTCTCTTTCATCACCGTTTGAAGATATAAAGCGCCGAGCTTTTCGTTTCCGGGTGGATTAGTGGTATCAATTTTAATGTAGTTGCTAAGAAGCTTGACTGCTTCCTCATACTGACTGTCGGAGATTTCGAACAACTTAGAAGTTGTAGCGGCGGCCGCACTACAGGCATTCAAATTATGCTGATTTACAGCACTAACACCAAGGCTCATGGCTGTTGCAATAGACAGTGCCAAGCTGGCTGTGGCAATTTTTTTGTAGCTTAAAGACACTATCTTTCTCCATGAAACACTAACGTTGCAAAGTGCAGGGTGGCGAACTTGTACGCGTTTTGCCTGCAAGTAAAGTTTACCTGAGTCTAAGTCTGTGGCGTTAAGCCGCGCAATTTGACAGAATGACTAACGAAAGAAAGTCTCGTTACATATGATTGAGACTTTCAAATTATGGTTCTAAAGGGATTATATAAATGATTAAGACTATTATGGCTGTTACCGTTGCCTTGGCTCTTTCAACCGTCGCCATGCCTTCATTTGCTGACGACACAACAACGACCACAACTACTACAACAACTGCTGAAACTGACAAAACAGTAACTCCACCAAAAACAAAGAAATCGATGGTCAAAACAGTTACCACCGATACCAAAAAAGGTGCCGAAGGCGCTGTCAAGGGAGTTGAGACTGTTGGTAAAGACATCGGCAAGGGAACTGTCAAGGGCGTCGAAGCACTTGGTTCTGGCGCTAAGAAAGGTGCAACTGGCCTAGTCAAAGGTACTGAAGCCGTAATCAAAGGTGCTGGCAGAGGCATTGAAAAAATGGGCGCAGGCGCCAAAAGTGGCGTAGAAAAAATGACCGGCCATGGCAAGAAAAAAGAAGCTCCAGCAGCAGCAGCAACTAGTACTACAGATACGACAGCTCCAGCTACTGACGCTGCTAAATAATAGCTGGGTCTAACTAGACTTTGGCTGCAAACTAAAGATCGAATCAAGGGAAACTGAAAGGGCAAAGAACTATGAGATCAAGCAACAGATTGGCCAAGAGCATTGCTCTCGCCTTAACTTCTTCCCTTTCAATTTCGGCACTGATGGCGGTGCCTCTACAGCTGGCCAATCCGGCTCTAGCGGCACCGCCTGTCACATCTAAAAGCAAAAGAGCGAGCACTAGCAAATTAGCTAGCGGGCAAGCGCAGTTTGTCTCACGCGATGCTGGTCTAGGTATAGAAGAGTACAAACTGCCATCTAATGGTCTTTCTATCTTGCTCTGCGAAAGACATGCTACTCCGGTAGTTACTGTAAATATGGTTTTCCGAGTGGGCTCACGCAACGAAGCAGTTGGTTATACCGGCTCCACTCACTTTCTTGAGCACATGATGTTCAAGGGCACCAATATTCACGACCCGCTCCAGCAGACCGGTCTTGATGATGTCCTAAAAAAAGTTGGTGGTATCAATAATGCCACCACCTCATATGACCGCACCAATTATTTTGAACTGGTGCCCAAGCAGGCAATTAACTTGTGCCTAGAATTAGAAGCCGATCGTATGCGTCATCTGCTTCTTAGAGAAAGCGATCGCAAAGCCGAAATGACCGTAGTGCGCAATGAACTAGAGCGCGGTGAAGACGATCCTTCCCAGCTTCTAGAGATGAATACTTTTGCCACAGCTTTTCGCGAGCACCCTTATCACCATCCGGTAATCGGCTGGCGCTCTGACGTTGAGGGTGTGCCAACTGAACGCCTGCGTCAGTTCTACAACGATTTTTATTATCCAAATAACGCTACTTTAGTAGTGATTGGCGATTTTGATAAAGCCGCCACACTAAAAGAAATTGAGAGCAAGTTTGGCCCTATCGCCAAGTCGCCCAAGCCCTTCCCGACCGTCTACACAACTGAGCCACCGCAAGAAGGCGAGCGACGTTTCACGGTTAGCAGAGGCAAGGAGTTGGCCAGAGTTATGGTGGCATACCATACTCCAAACGGCACCGACAGAGCTACTTACCCCCTCGATATTTTGCAATCAGTCTTAGGTGGCGACAGTAGAAAATCATCACGCCTTTATAAGCGTTTGATTGAAACCGGCTTGGCCTCTGACTGTTATGCCGCTAATTACACTCTTAAAGATCCAGGTCTATTTATCATTTCGGCTACAGTTCAACCAGGTATCGATCCTAAACTAGTCGAAGCTGCCATTCAAGAAGAAGTAAGCAAGCTCAGCGAAAAACCAATCACAGCAGAAGAATTGCGCCTTGCTCGCTCTTCTATCTCTAAACGCTTTCGTCTTAGCCTTTCAGATCCGATGGGCCTAGCCCAGTCACTAACTGAAGGCATCGCCGTTGGCAGTTGGAAGTGGTGGGCCGGATATCCGCGTGACGTGCAAACTGCAACAGCAGCTGAGGCATTGAGCAGCGCTAAAAAGTATTTTCTAGATAAGAACAAGACGGTTGGCTATTACCTGCCCACTGACTTCAAAACCGATGCAGCAGCCATTGCTCAGATAAAGCCATCCAAACCAACTGAAAATCAAGGCGAAAATCAGGGCGACAATAAACCGGCTAACGAGAAAGCTAATGTTGATGCAGACAACGCCGGCATGAGCAGCAGCGCGAGTGCTGATAAAGCAGACCGCGCAAAGACGTGGCAAGAGCGTGTAGAGCGCTACCGTATGCCAAACGGTATGACCGTTCTGTTGGCTCGGGTAGCAGAAGGAAGCGATGCAAAAAATTCTCACTCCAAGAATACTATTAGAGGCACTGTAGCTGTTTCAGGTAAAATCAGAGCTGGTGATTTCTATAGCCAAATTGGCAAATCAGCTGTTCCTGATATCACTGCCGAGCTTCTTACATACGGCACAAAGAAATTCACTAAAGACCAAATTTCCACTCAGATGGAAGAGATGGGCGTCACTCTCGACTTTTCCAATGGTACTTTCTTCCATGAATTTGAGTCTGAAGTAGCAGCAGAAGACCTACCTAAGCTTCTGAGCTTGATTGGTAGTGAAATGCGCCAACCTAAGTTCCAGCAGTCAGACTTAGATCTCGTTCTAAAATTGAGTCAGGCTGCCCTTAAAGAGAAGATGACCGATACCGGTGAAGTAGCCTGGAACTCGCTAGTGCGTTCGCTCTACAAGCCCGGCTGCGTCTATTATTCGCCAGAGCTTAGCAAGCAAGTAGACGAGCTTTCTTCAATTACTCTAGGCGACATTGAAAGCTACCACCAGAAGTACTACAGCCCAGGCAACACGGTAATGGCAGTAATTGGCGACATCGACCCTGCCGCCGTTAAGAAGCTACTTGAATCTGAGTTTGGTGATTGGAAGGGTGAAACCGCCCCAGCCATCAAGATCGAAGCCAGTGGCCTCATAGATCGCAGTAAAGACAAGTCAGCCAAGAAACTCTCTACCGAATTGGCTGATAAAGCCAACGTCGATATTGCAATCGGTAAGCCAGTGGACCTTTCGCTCAAGTCTGACGACTATCTGGCAGCCATGATTGGCAATGCCGTGCTCGGATACGACAGCTTCGCCTGCCGCTTGGCTCCAGTGCGAGATAAGCTAGGATTGACCTATTCAATCTCCTCGCATATCACTGAGCCGCATTATCCCTACTCGCCTTGGTCAATCGACCTTTCGGTCAATCCGGCCAATGTGGACCGTTCTTTAGAAGTGGTCAAAATGATCGTGGCCGATTTCAATAAAAACGGTGTGACCAGCAAAGAGCTAGCCACCGAACAAGACCACCTGGCTGGAGTCTACCTAGTTGGCCTGAGAAGTATTCGCTCAATTGCCAAAAAGTTGACTGATTATGAACAGCTCTCCTTGCCCGTTTCGTACATGGATACCTTTGGTAAAAGAGTTAAGAATGTCACCCTCAAAGATGTTAACCAGGCCTCTAACCACTATTTCAGCCTAGACACCGCAGTAACCTCACTTTGCGGAAGCCTGACTAAAGGCAGCAAAGATAGCCAGGATGAGAATCAGGGCAAACCCAAGTAGAACAGGTTTTAGACAGCCTTAACTGGGAACAATTCAATTACTTAGAGATCTGGGGCGATGAGCGACAAGAAAAAGATTTTTACCACTGGGAAATTTGAAGTTGACGGTAAGTGGGCTTCTGTCCGCGAGACCAAATTTACGAAGATGGTTCTCGAGACCAGATTCGACCGTCAAAAGTTCAAAGAAACCAAGCAAAAAGAAATGCTAGATCGGCAGAGAAAGCCGATGAGTGACGATGAGCTTGAAGAACTTGAGCGCCAGACGCTGAGAGATCCAGTAACCGACCTCTATAACCAGCGCAGTTTTCTACGCAAACTTGAATATGAGATGCGCCGAGCCAAACGATATAAACGGCCTCTATCATTGATGATTTTGACGATCGACAATATTAGCCAACTGCAAAGACAGTATGGTCAGATGATTGTAGATGAAGTGATGCGCGCTGCGGCGAGAATATCAGGGCTTTGCATTCGCGACGTTGATGTTTCTGGCATCTGTGATGTGGCCAAGATTGGCATTATTTTTCCTGAAACATATTCTTCTAGAGCAATGATTGTAGCTGAGCGTATTCGCGAGCGTATGAAGCAAGAACCTATCAACAGTGAGATGCGACACTTACGAGTGACCACCTCTATTGGTGTTGTTTCATTCCCGACTCATGCTCGTGATGAAATCGACTTGCTACAACGGGCCATAGAATTTTTAGCCAAAGCCGAAGAAGAAGGCGGAGACCGAGTTCATAACGGCTGAGCCTCACGGTTAGTTCTTACTCAAGCTCTTTCATGGTCTTCTCTTCAGCCGACGATGGTTTGATCTGTGGTGCTAGTGGCGGCTCTTCTTGAGGTTGCTGAGTAGTAGCACTTGGGTTGGAGTTAGAACCAGAATTGGCAGCGCTGCTTCCTGGATTGGCAGGAGCTAAAGCAGGAGTGGATGGTGCTGTATCACTCTTGTTCTTAGCTACATCACTCTTTTCGCCACGCTCTTTCTTGCCAATCGGATAGCTGTTATAGAGTTTGCCATCAAAGTAAACCTTGAACTCACAGCTGCCATCATTGCGAACACTAGCACCACCGGTGAGGTCAATTTTTTTGCCTTCACGAGCTGGCAATGGTGGCACAAATTCATCAACCACAGCAGATTCTTTTGTCCAAAGAACCTTATCCCCAGCCTTGGTATCCACTAACTCAAGCTTCATACTTAAGGCATTTATAGGGGCATCTGTCGGATTCCAAACCTGCCCTGAGATGTGCGGCATGCCACCTTGTAGATCGACAGTGACAGTCTTCAAAGTTACCGTCGGAACGGTGTTGCTCGGATCAACCGATTTGGCTTGTTGGAGATAACCATATCCGGTATCAAGATCACCAGAGTCGAGCAGCTCTTTGCCACGCTTGTTAAGTAGCGAAGCCAGTTTGCGCTTAATAGAATCATCTCTGGTAGCAAATTTCTGGGCCTTGCGCAATTGATCAATCGCTAGTTCGTACTGGCCAGTGCGCTCATAGATATCGGCAGCCATTTCGTAATTGCGTGAATTGTCGGCAATGGCATTGAGCTTGCCGAGGTAAAGCAAAGCTTCTTTGTCTTTCTTTTCAGAAACCAGTTTCTCTGCCAGTCTTTGATAGATGGTGGAGAGCCTAGCATCAGACTCACTAAAACGTGAACCATCTTTTAGATCTTTCACTTCTTCCCAGAGGCTCAGTGCTTTTTCTAAATGCCCATCACGTAGTTCTTGATCGCCCCATAGAGCATCAAGATCGGCGAGTTCAGCTTTCTTGCCAGGAATGTTTGCTTGAGCCAATGGGCGTAGCAATTCGCAGGCCTTGTCGTAACGAGAATGCACGCGATAATAGTTCGCCAGTTGCGATGCGAGATCTGGATCTTCGACAATCCCTTTTCCCATTTGCTGGGCTTTAGCAATGCAGTCCTTGGCTTTATCAATCTGATCAACGCCAACATAGGCACGAGCCAGTGCAAGCATAATTTTCGGATTATCTTTTGAACTAGTGGAAGCTTTTGTCAGAGTTTCCACAGCAAAAGCATACTGACCATTATCTAGTTCTTTCAGGCCCTTACCAAGCAGGCGATCTTCTTCTGGTGCCTTTGTCAAAAAGAAGATGGTGGCACCAGCAAAAATGAGCACTGTGGTGATACCAAATAGTACACCACCAGTAAGGGGCATGCCACTCTTAAGATTAAGACTCATATTGCTTGAGCGACGTTTCGAGTTAGCCTTAGCATCAGAACGCGAGCCTGAGCTATCTGACCTATCCGATTTGTTTGACCTATTTGATTTATCTGCTGATGATTCTTCAAATAAATCATCGTCTACATCTTTGCGCGAGACGTCATAACGCACTTGGGCAAAGGGCTCAGAAGCTGGTGGAATATAGTCTGGGTTTGCATAGTCTTGATTATGCTGAGAGACGGCCCCCTTACCAGCTTCAGCTTTCGCTGAATCAGATAGAGGAGCCGTCTCCAGAATTGCTTCTTCGACATAGAACTCTTGTCCACAAGAGACACAGTTCTGATACTGAGAAGGATGATAAGTACCGCAATTAGGACAGCGCATAAATTGAATATCCCTGATAACTCAAGTTCTCGTTCACACACTGCCCCAAGGGGCAATTATTTGATTTCGACCTTAGCGCCAGCGGCTTCGATCTTCTTCTTCATCTCTTCAGCTTCTTCCTTCTTAACTTTCTCTTTCAAAGTCTTAGGAGCTGAGTCAACTAGGTCTTTAGCTTCTTTCAAGCCTAGGCCAGTTACTTCACGAACGATCTTCAGAACTTCAATTTTCTTGTCGCCAACAGCGGCCAAGACAACGTCGAATTCAGTCTTCTCTTCAACAGCAGCAGCGCCGCCGCCAGCTGCTGGGGCAAAAGCCATAGGAGCAGCAGCAGTTACGCCGAAAGTTTCTTCCATTTGTTTCTTAAGGTCAGCAGCCTCAAGAAGGGTCAAGTTGCCGATTACTTCAATAAGTTCAGCGGTTGACATTTTAGTAGCCATTTTAAAATCACTCCTTAATACAGTTGTATGCGGCTTAAGCTCAGCTTAGGCTGCTTCGTCGTTCTTCTTTGCGACCTCTTCTACGAGGACTGCAATGTCTCTAATCACTGCGTTCAAGATGCCAGCAATATTTCTGGCTCCAGAATCAAGACCACCCATAATGGATGAGAGCAATTGCTCTTTCGATGGTAGTTCAGCCAGCCCTTTCACTTCTTCAATTGAAAGAGGTTGACCATCCAGCACTCCGCCTTTGACGGAACCCTTCTTAATTGTCTTGATAAAATCAACGACAGCTTTAGCAGGGGCTGCTGGATCATCGTATCCAACCACTACAGTTGTTGGTCCCTTAGCGAGTCCGGCGATTGCTTTGAACTCAGTTTTATCTGTAGCAATTTTCACCAAAGTGTTTTTTGCTACGCGACATTTTGCCCCTTGTTTATCAAGAGAACGTCTGAACTGAGTCAACTCAGCCACCGTGTACCCATTCAGGTCAGCGACGATAGCGACCTTGCCGTCAACGAAGATAGATTCGAGGTCTTTGACTACCCCGGCCTTAAATTCTCTGGTTGGCATTTAGATCTCCTGGAGTCGCCTCCATTTAGATAACGGGTGCTAAGTACGCTCATGGCATCTGTAAAAGTCTTCCAAAAAGAAAACCCGACAAATGCCGGGATCACAAGGACGAGAGAAGCTCTCGCAAACGACTGTTTTATGAAAGTCGAATTTGTGACCTCAAGTAGGCGACCCTCATGTAGAGGATTCATTAAACTCCCGCCATTGCTTTTGGGAGTACCATACTGTCTGCGGCCTTAGTTAACTGCATCTAACAGTTTTACCTGCTAGGTGCAGGCCAAATTCTCTCGTTATATTGAGCTGTAGTCAAGAAAACTCATTTTGATGTAACAATTCAGGGAAAATATTTCAACAATAGCCTTGGGAGCACTGTCCGATGGAAATCTTTGAAAAGCACGTATTTGTCTGCACTTCAGGCAAAATCTGTTCACAAGAAGGTGGCGAAGAAGTCTGCTCGGCCTTGCGTCAGGAAGTTAGTAGTAAAGGTTTGAAAGGTCGCGTGCGCATCAACAAAGCGGGCTGCTTCGATCAATGCGGTAACGGTCCGATAGTGGTTGTCTATCCTGAGGGCACCTGGTACGCCCATGTGAAGCCAGAAGATGCTCAGCAGATAGTGGCAGAGCATTTGATTGAAGGAAAGCCAGTAGAGCGTCTTTTATATGATGGCCGCGGTCGCACTGATAGATCCTAATACTCTCGCTCAGCCATTGGTTCGCGCATTTGTGTTTCTATCTCTGTGCCCATCTAAGTTTGTATTTCTGCTTACATCTGCCAAGCACGCCGTTTATTCGGTTCTCTTTTCTCCTTACTGTTTTCTCCTTTCTGCTTTCTCTTTTCTGTTTTCTGTTTTCTGTTTTCTAAAATGTCATATTTTCTGCAGAAAATATGACATTTGCTGCTGCCAAAAAGAATGAGTGACTATCCCGTAATTCGGTTCTCTCGCGTTTTTGTTAATCGAGTGTGCATAACTGCATATACATATGAGATACGAATGAATTTGCCCATGGTGAAACTGTGGTTCACGCGCTTGGCTATTAAATTAGATATCGACAGCGACCACTAAGGCCGCATTCGAAATTACCAAGAGATATGCAATGTATTTTCAGCGGGGGACTTCCAATAGATTTCTGCTCGGATATACTAATTGCATAACCGGTGAGCACTCACCAATAAATAAGTTGAGTGCTTTGAGCCGAGGGGTTAAGTGGAAACGACAGGTCTGCGCAGACCGCAAATTGTAGCGATAACCCGCTAGCTGTGGATTCTGACTTGAAGCAGCAAGAAATATCGAGCCTACGCAATAGGCAGTCAGACGATAGTAATTAGACCAT
>JBBRMD010000027.1:0-65088 GCA_038231015.1 Candidatus Obscuribacterales bacterium | reverse complement strand
TTATTGCAACAACTATTAAATGATGCCGACACTGCAAAATTCGTCGGAGCAGCTCAAATCAGGCATAATGCTGTTTAATGCTCCATCTCAAACAGCTGCCGATATTTAGCTTTGCGCTGCTGCTCGCCGCTTACTCTTGCACGCCCTGGCAAACCCTGACAGCCAAAGAGCAAGCCGGCAAAGACATTATTTTGCGCAGCATGAGGCCCACTTTCGATAAGCTTCCTGAGAGGCAAGTACTTAAGGGTTCAGTCGGTCAAACAGAAGACTTTGGAGGTCCAATCAATCTCTTCGGCTACGAGGCCCACCTTGATTCAAAGGGCGATGTGCGTATCGGTTATGTCAAACCGTACACTGCAGCCTGGCGCAGTGGGCTTTCTGCTGGAGATAAAGTACTGGCTACTAAAGTACAAATGCCAGAGGCGCTTTTAACAATAGAACGTGGTAGCAAAAAATACTCTTGCTTGATGGAAACGAAACAAAATCTGCCAATAACACTAAAGGCCAAAGCATCCGAAAATAAATCAGATGCCGAGATTCTTTCTGAATACGCCATTGTTATGCTAATTGATAGCTCGGCTTCAATGCAGACAGCAGACTGCCCAGGAAACATCAGCCGCTGGCAGTGGTGCAAAGAACACATGAAAGACTTATATGTAATAGACAAAAATGCCGCTGACAAAAGCCTTCGAGGCAATCAAAGCAAGCTCAGCATAATCACTTTCGACTCTAACTTTCGTAGCCATCGCAACTGCTCTATGGCAGAATTACCGCGCATCTTTCAAGAGTCAGAACCGGCCGGCGAAACTTATTTAGCACCAGCAATAATAGATGCCTTTGCTTTGGTGCGCAGCCAACTTGCTTATGGCAAGCCTGCTATGCTCGCTGTAATATCAGATGGAAGGCTCAATGACGGCGATCGCTTGAAGAATTCAATCATTGCCCAAGTCAACAGTCTAGCAAAACCAGAATTGCTTTCTATTGTCTTTCTTGAAGTCGGTACACCAGACAAACTGTTGAAAGAGCTAGACAAGGAGCTAGTTAAGCAAGGCGCTAAAGCAGATGTCGTCACCGTGGTGCCATTTAGTCAAGCCACCGGACAAGGTCTAGTGCATAGCTTGGCAGACACAGTGCCAAAACCTAAAGCAGCAGAATCAACAGCAATGAAAGGCTCGGTCGATACTTCAGTAAACCGAGCTAAGGCAGCTATCTCTGCTCATATCTTTGGACCCCCCGCCCAAGATCAAGGCCATAAGCCAGCACCAATGGTGCAGCCTAAGACAATAGTGCGACCTCAGGGCGCAGCAGCACGTCATGCGCCAATCAAGACTCATCCAGCCGGCACCTCTCTTGAAGCCAAAGCTGGCGCCCTGCCTCAAGAAATAGACGAAAAAGAACAAGTACTCAAGCGTAGTGCTAATAAGACTTATCCTTAAAAAAACGAGATAGATTATTTGCTCAAAGTGCAAAACAAAATACTAGTTTCGCTAGCCGCTGCAAGCTTGTTAATAATTCCAATGCTGTTTTGGAAAGACATCCTTTTGGTGAGTCCATTATTTTTCGGCTATCGAGGTAGTGATCTTTTTGGAATCTATACGGCATCCCTCGACGGAAGAAATTTTCGTCCCATCATCCTCGATGCGAAACGAGAGCTGACCCACGCTCGCGTCTCTCCTAATGGCAAGCAATTGACTTTTACACGATATAACAGAGTTGTCAAAGACGGCCTTTGTGAAGAAACTGGCAGCGGCTATTTGAATACCGAAATTGTAGTTGCAGCAATTGATGGCTCACGGCAAAATTCTATTGAGCGCGCGGGAGCGGAAATACTCAATGCCAATAGTAGCTGGATCGACGATGACTCAATAATTTACATACATAACTCTGACTTGAAATCGCTTCCAGAGTTTAGGGTTTATCACTTATCATCCAGAACCACTTCACGCGTTCCGACCAAAGCAGGCCTGGCAGTATCAGACCCGACCTGCATAGGGCAGACGCTTGTTTTTCCCGTGATCCCAATGACTGGTGACAAGAATTGTTGTGGTTTATGGACGATGAGTATAGATGGAAATAATCTTAAACAACTAACAAACCCGGCTGCTGAGACTAGTGACGAAAAGCTAGATTTCAAACTAGGAGACTATGATCCCTGCCTGTCACCAGACGGACAAGCCGTTACCTTTATGCGATATTTTGGCGGCAGCGATTGGAGAATCTTTACAGCAAATTTAAAAGATGGAACTGAACGCCTTCTTACAGCACCGGGTGTCCCTAGTGGCATTCCAAAATGGTCTGGTGACGGAAATTCAATTATATTTGTCTGCTGGGACAAAACTAAGCTAGAAAATATCGGACTTTACACTATGACCGCTTCAGGCTCAAAGCGTCTAAAGGTGCCACTTCCTGGCGGCTATCTTTATACGCACCCGTCGTTCTTTCCTGGAAATGGATCATCTCGAAATGCCACGATAATGTTTAGCGCTCGGAAAGTTCCTGGTATTACCGGTGAAGCTCACAATTAATCACCGGTATTGACTGTCACTGTCGATTGCCGCGCTAGTGTCGCCTGGGTTGCCGCCCTATTGGTGAATGTTTCGCTATCTCTAATAATTGCCTGAGGAATTAAGACAGGTGAATGCACCTTTACTCCCGGCATTTTCTTGATGCCAGTGCCGATTGCCAAAAGCTCCACCATGCCACCACCTAGTTCGTAAACATAAGTTTTTACACCCACCACTTCATCAGCACCAAAGTGCTCAGCATCTTCAGCAATCATGCTAAGAGCCTTTACCCGTGCCTGATAAATCATATAAGTCAATTCTTTGATTTCACCACGAACAAAGCTCTTAAACATTGCTTTGAGTCCACCAGTAAAACCGATTGAAAAAATTGAAACGCCCATAACCAAGCGAATTGGGCAATATCCAAGAGCTATAACGTTCCACATCTCTTCATTAGTCAAATCACTCGTGATTGGCACTTCTAAAAATTCTGCCGGTAACTCTTCGTGAAAGGAAGCGGTGCCGGTCATAACCATTTCTTGCATACCAAACAATGGTGCGATGGTCGTCTGAATGCCGAGAACAGCATTGGCACCATTTTCCCTCGCTTCTTTAGAAATGCGTTCAATTGCCAGGTGTCTGGTCTTACTAAGCATCTGCGAAAACTCCACCACTTCACCAGCCTTGAGACTGCGCAGGGTGCCCATCACTCCGCCTCCAATGCCGATAGAATAGGCAACATTGCCAAAAACAAAGCGCAGGGGATGGAAACCGCAATCTAATTGGCAATAAAGCTCTTGGCCGTTGGCCGAAGTAGAAAAAGGAATATCTTCGTTACTCTCACCATCTCGGTGCACAGCAGACCCGATGGCAAGATATTCGACGTTGGTATCATGAAAAATTAGTTGATTGGTGACGCCAGTTACCCCAGCACCAACGTGCCGTCTAGCCTCTTCTATCATTCTCATATAAGCCATCTCTCGGCCTTCACGAATTAACTCAGTCAATTCATGAATCTCGCCGCCGCCTAAAGTCTTAAAGCCTGAGGTTAGGCTGCCCACAAAACCTAATGAGAAAACGCTATTACCTATAACAAGATTACCAGGCGTATAGCCCTTTTCGTTCAAACAAAATAATTCGTTGCCAGAGAGACCAGTAATCATATTTTTAGACCTTTAAAATTAGAGGACGCCTTTCATCATTCCCTGCCAATAAATCTGCGGCAGAATATCTTTTTTGAAGACAAACATCGAGTAGCGCTCCTCTGATTGATCGAAAGGGAAACTCTCTTGAGGATTTAAGTCATAGTCAAACTCGGCCAATATCAAGCTGCTGTAACCAGTAACCAACGGGCACGAAGTATAGCCATCATAGGTAGCCGCTAGAGCTTCACCGCGCATTTTGCTAATTAGATTAGCCACCAAGACCGGTGACTGTTTACGAATGGCAGCGCCGGTCTTAGAAGTTGGCAGATTAGAACAATCGCCCAAAGCGAAAACATTAGCAAAGCGACTGTGCTGCAAGGTCGCCTTGTTTACGTCGACCCAACCAGCTGCGTCGGCTATGTCACTGCCCTTGATGAAATCCGGTGCACTCATAGGAGGAGTAACATGGAGAAGATCGTAATTGACGACCACCTGTTCGCCAGTATCTAATTGCTGAAAAGTAGCACGCTTGGCCTCACCATCAATGCTAATTAGGTCGTGGCGAAACATCGTTTCTATGTGCTTACGAGCGACAACTTTATTGAGAGCCAGTGCATATTTTTGCACTGAGAAAATACTAGGATTAGCCGAGGCAAAAATCATTTTGACTCGATCGCGAATACCTCTAATTTTGAAATGATCTTCAGCTAGGTAAGCAATCTTTTGCGGAGCACCACCACATTTGACTGGTGTATTAGGTTGGGTAAAAACGGCTGTACCACCAGCAAATTTAGATATGAACTCCCAAGTCTTGCTGACATATTTATAGCTATAGTTACTGCAAACGCCATCTTTGCCCAGTGACTCTTCCAAACCAGTTACTTTGTTCCAATCTATTTGCAGGCCAGCGGCCAGAACCAAATAGTCGTAGCTAATTTCCCGGCCACCCTCTAGCTTGACAATAGAGCGGCCAGCCTTGACATCAACCACTCTTTCTTTGATCCACTTAACTCCAGAGGGAATGAGCGAATACTCATCTCGCTCACTTTCTTCTTTCGGACAAATTCCGGCTCCGACTAAAGTCCACAACGGTTGGTAATAGTGTTTTTCTGAAGGCTCGATGATGGCGATGCCGATGTTGCCAACAGCTCGCATAAGCCGGTGTGCAACAGATATACCAGCGGTCCCCCCGCCGACAATGAGAATTTTATGATGCTCAGAAGCGGCCTTATCTGACGAATTTGGTGACGGCGATGCGGTCATAGCTTGAGCCTCTCGAATTTGTTCTAATTGTTTAGCACGAACTAGGTATTAGAAGGGTCTTCAGTGTGATCGGCTATAATTCTGCCATGTCACACTGCATTCAGGTGGCCCCCAAGGCGACCAAAGTGAAATTTCATGAGCGCACCTTACATCGCACTGCTAGTTTTTGAGGCCATTTTAGGGGTTCTCATGATCATCCTAATTCTGCTCCACGCGCCCAAAGGCGATGGTATGGCAGGTATCGGGGCAGCGGCAACAGTTTTCAGCGGAAAGCGTGGTGCTGAAAGTGGCCTAGACCGCCTCACATGGACCATCTTCGGACTCTTTATGCTCGTCTGTCTAATCTTGGGCTTCGGCTTCGTCAAATAATTCCACAGGCAACTTATGTCATTCAAACTGCCCACAAAAGAAGACAAGCACGACTATGTGCATGAACAGTTTGAGAGAATCGCCAAGGGCTACGATTTAAGCAATGACGTAATTAGTGTCGGTATGCACCGCGCTTGGAAATTACGCGCTATCGCTGAGCTTTTAGGCCTTGGGCAGAAGAAGAGCAGCGAAAATTCTGAAAGCACTGACCATGAAAAATATTTGGATATTTGCTGCGGCACTGGCGACCTAGCCCTCACCATTGCTAAGCAAGCTGCACCAGGCACCGAAATAACCGGTCTCGATTTTTCGCAGAACATGTTAGACCTGGCAGGCGAAAGACAAAAGCGCTTGGCTCGCAGAAAAGACCGCATCAAGACAGTTAAGATGGAATGGATTTGTGGCGACGCCCAGCATTTACCATTTGAAGACAATACTTTCAACGGTGCAATTATCAGTTTTGGTTTGCGCAATCTCACCGATTTGCAAAAAGGCTTAGACGAGATGTCTCGGGTTGTAAAACCAGGCGGTCGGGTTATCAACTTAGATTTGGGCCACTCAACAGTGCCATTATTCGCACCAATTTTTGATGCTTACTTCAGCAATGTAGTGCCTGTAATAGGTGGCATATTGCAGAATGATATGAAAGCCTATAAGTACCTCCCTGAGTCAGGCCGCGTTTATCCTAGGCCAGATGCCATTACTGAGATGTTCAAAAAAGCTGGATTAATTAACGTGCGGCACATTCCTCAGGCACTAGGCACGGTGGCGCTGCATGTGGGAATGAAACGGTGACAGGCGGTGACCCTACTGGCTCTGCGGAGAGAGTAGAAAAAAACGGTCGCTCAATAATGATTGTCTCTGGTGATCACTCAGGCGAAAAGCACGCTTCCAAAATTATTCGAGAACTAAAAGAAAAAGATCCTGACCTCCACATTTGGGGTGTTGGTGGTACAGAAATGGAAAAAGCAGGCATGGAGCTGCTCTTCCATAGCGACGACTATACTGTAATGGGTTTTTTAGAAGTCAAAGACTATGTCTGGTTCTTCGCCAAAATGCACTGGACACTCTTAGCTAACGTGATCAAACGCAACCCTGATGCCATTCTCCTGGTCGACTTCGGCGGCTTCAACGTCGGCTTTGCTCAATCGGTTCGCACAATCATGCCAGTGGTTCCCGACGATAAAACCAATGTCGACGACGACCTTTCTCTGGCAGCACTTTTATGGAAACCAAAAGACTATTTGCAAAAATGGTTTGACAGCCTCGTGCGCTATTTAGGCTTTAGATACTATTTGAAGTGGAAAGGGGTCTACAGAGCAAAGCGGGCCATTCCTGTCTATTACTTTATTTCGCCTCAGGTTTGGGCTTCTCGTCCCTGGCGTATTAGAGCTTTAAAACGGTCAATAACCAAGATTTTCACGATCTTTCCCTTTGAAGAAGGGGTCTACGCTGCCAAAAACGTCAATGCCCGTTTTGTCGGCAATCCGCTCTTGCGCAATCTGCCAGAACTAGACCAAATACCCGATCGAGAGGTGATGTGCCAATCACTCAACCTTGATTCTTCTAAGCCGATTATTGTAGTGATGCCTGGCAGTCGCAAACAAGAAGTGCTGGCTCATATGCCAGTGGTTGAAAAAGCCATGGCTACCATTCTCAGTATTCGCCCTGAGACTCAGTTTGTTTTGTGCCGCGCCACAGACAAGATGGCGGCCATGATCGATGCTAGCCTCAAAGCATCGCCCCTCAGCGACAAAATTGGCAAGGGCCTAACTATTCTTAACTCAGACCGCAACTTTGAACTGATGAAAAATTGCGACTTAATCTGGGCCAAATCAGGCACGACGACTTTAGAAACAGCCCTTTTTGGCAAGCCCATGATCATCTTTTATAGGGGCAATTGGTCATCTTACTTACTTGTAATGCTCTTAAAAAGCGTGAAAAACTTCGGCTGGCCGAACCTTTTGGCGGGTCACCAGTTGGTTCCTGAGTTAATTCAACTAGATTGTCGCGGCGAAATGCTCGTAAAATATACTCTCGACATGCTCGACGTGCCAGGCTTACGTCAGGAAATCACGAGCGAGCTACTTACCCTGAGGGCCGAATTGGGCCAGGGCGATTTTGTCGAGAACTGCGCCAAGGAGCTTCTAGAAGTTGTCCAATGAATTAAAATTGTTGAAGCCAGCTGGTATAAGTCCGACACAGTTTCAGACTTATTTGCGTCTGCTTAGCTATATCAAGCCTTATACATTCTTATTCGTCGTTGGTGCCTTGGCAGCGATTCCTTCAGGCAGTATGGATGGCGTCATTGCCTGGGCAGCTGGTGCCGGATTGCAGAAAATTATTGCTGAAGGACAGATGCAATATATCTATTGGGTTCCACCTGCTGTCATGCTAGTGGCCTTCCTGCAAGGATTATTTGGTTTCATTGAGACATATACCATTAAGTTTGTCGGGGCGTCAGCCATTCGCGACCTGCGCAACCAGCTCTTTAGTCACTTGCAGAAGCAGCCTCTGATGTACTTTCAGGGCCAATCCTCTGGAGTATTGATTGGTCGCCTGATTAACGATATTGCCATTGTCGAACATGCCATTTCGCAAACTTTTCAATCACTGATATCACGGGTTGTCACGGTTATATCGCTAGCCCTAGTAATTTTGCTGCAAGCATTCTGGCTGGCACTCATTGCTCTATGCATAATTTCGCTGATAGTGGTGCCTGTTTCAATTTTGAGCAGGAAGATACGCAAATCATCAAGAGGCGGACAGGAAGCCATTGGTGATTTGGTTTCAGTAATTTCGGAATCGATTCAAGGGGCCAAGATTGTTCAATCTTTCAACCTCGAAGATTATCAAGTAAAACGCTTCGTAGATACCAATAACAACTTCTTTAAAAACACAATCAAAGCAGTAAGTGCAGAAGCTATTCTTTCTCCTATTCTAGCCATGATCAGTGCCAGCGGCATAGCCTGTGTCATATGGGTAGCAGGCTCAATGCTAATCAAGGGCGAGATGACACCAGGGGCTCTGACATCTTTTATTGTTGCCCTTCTAACTTTATACTCACCAATTAAAAATATCGGCCGTATAAACGGCACCATTCAACCGGCGATGGCTGCAGCTTCTCGTATATTTGAAGTGTTCGATCAGGTGCCCGATATTCGTAACAGCGATCAAGCAATCAAGCTTAAACCCGGCGCCCACCGCATCAAGTTTGAAAATGTCTTCTTCCAATATCCAGCTAACGATAGTATGGTGCTGCGCGATATCAGCTTAGATATTGCCCCAGGAAAATTAGTGGCGTTGGTTGGCCTCTCCGGTTCGGGCAAATCGACCATGGCCAATTTGATACCACGCTTCTTTGATGTAACAGCAGGAAGCATCTTAGTAGATGGTATCAATGTCAAAGAAATAGACATGGCTTCTTTGCGCTCAGAGATTGCCGTGGTTACTCAAGATAACTTCCTCTTCAACACTACTATTTACGAAAACATTTTGTTAGGTTGCACCACGGCTGACAAAGATGCCATCATCAGCGCGGCAAAATCAGCCTACTGCCACGATTTCATTATGGAACTGCCCCAACAGTATGACACTCAAATTGGCGAACGTGGCGTCCGGCTATCTGGCGGTCAACAGCAAAGACTAGCCATTGCTCGGGCCTTCCTCAAGAATGCTCCTGTTTTAATTTTAGATGAAGCGACTAGTTCACTAGATAATGAATCAGAAGCAATGGTGCAAGAAGCACTAAACAATCTGATGAAAGGTCGCACAGTAGTAGTAATTGCTCACCGCCTCTCAACTGTTCGTCACGCCGATCAGATACTAGTATTAGAGCAAGGTCAAATTATTGAGTCTGGCACACATGACGCTCTACTCGCTAGAGATGCCTCTTATGCCAGACTGATTAGGGCCCAATTTGAAAGGCCAGTGGCTTTAAGTTCTGACGATTTGGCTTGAAAATTAGTATGAAAAGTAGTTGGCGATTGTTGCTGGCAAGCGCATTAAGCGTTCAAGTACAGTCTTCTCTTCTTTTGCTATCACCAGTTTCGGCAGCACCACTAGGAACAGGCGAAACTAAAGTCAAGCCAGATTCGCAACAACAACAAGCCTCAGTAAATGAGCTGCTGAGCAAGAAACAATTTAGTAAAGCTTTTGACTTGGCCAATCAGCGGCTAAAAGCAAGCTCTGATGCTGTGGCCTTTTTAGATCGCGGCAATGCTTTCTGGTCAATTTGCGATTACCGCAATGCCATTAAAGATTTCGATAGCGCCCTTGGCCTCGATAGCCACTTAGTAGATGCCCGCGTGCACAAAGGCATCTGCCAAGCTCGTTTAGGTGACAAAGAAGCCAGCCTAGAGACCTTTGAAGAAGCAGCTGAAAGTATCGCGCTCGACACAAAAGCCGATCTTCCTCAAATAGAGACTATCGGAAGAGCATTGATAGAAGGCAGTCGTCTTGAAGCTTTGCAATCGATGATTGCTGCGCTACGCACACACCGTGACAGTAAAATTACTGACCTGACAAAAAAGCTCGAAGTAGATAAGAACACTACTGCTGAAAGTGTCATCAGGAAAGACGCAATTACAGCCGGAATGACTAGCTTTGTTGCTACGCCACACTTTGTTTTCATTGGCGACATCGAGCAAGAAAAGCTAGAGCGCTATGGGGCCATCGCAGAAGGCTTCTTAAATTTTCTTCAGCGCAAAGGCTTGCGCAATGCGAACGCACCAGATTTCATTCGAACAAAAGAACCAAGCAGCACTTTCAAAAAAATAATTTCGGCAGAACCAGTCAGTGTCTTCATTTTGCATGACAAAATGGCCGAGCGCGCTTTTCTCAAAGATCGTCTCAACTTTCCCCACCATGTTCATGGCGTCTTCATTGGCAATCGCAATTTACTTGTCACCTATGACGGTGCCGGTGCTGGAACTTATTTGCATGAGCTAATGCACGCAGTGCTCAGTCGGCAAAAGAACTTAGAATATTGGGCCGAAGAAGGTATTCCTTGCTACTTCGAAAAAGTTTATGGTGGAATCGCGCCCGAGTTTGAGCTATTGCACGGCTACCACGAAAACTGGGTTGTTCAGGCACTCTCAATTAAGGCGCTTAAAGGCGGATTAAATTTAGCCGCCATCGTCAACAAGGCCAAACATGCAAATGCTAGTCAGGAACTTCAACAGCGCTTAGTTGCTTTGTTCTTACAAAAATATGACCGCCTCGATGCTTACATAAACTTGACTGTCGAAAATCAGCACAAAGGTTATAAGACATTTGTTGAGGCTGCCTTCGATAAGCCTATGGTCAAGCTGGTACCAATGTTTAACGACTTCATTCACGAAATTAGATACCCGGCAGGGGTACAAAAATTGCCACCATCGCAAATTTTCGACACCAACGCTGAACTGTATAAATTTGAGGGCGAAAAACTCAAGCAAAGGCGTTAATGCACTTGATGATTTTATGAGAGGAAAATCGCACAGTTATGCAAGCTTTGACGCTCGCTCGGCGAGACGCTAAGTCGTGACTCAGTACTCGCCTTCAATCTTTTCAAATTTGATTGGAAGATTTTTCACAGTCAAATCAACCACACTGCGATGATAATGCGAAAAGCGATTAATCAAAATTGCCACGTGAGTGTCGTCTATAGGCAGAATTGCCAACGATTTTGGAGTCCTAGTGTCGACCATGCGCCAATGCACTTTGCTAAAAGTAAGGAAAGGGCCAACCGGCACATCTTCCTGCAAAGTTAGAGTTACCCGATGATCAAGTGCCATCTTAATTTGACAGAGCTGCAGGTCGTGAGCACCATACTTCAACTGGTCCTTAAGCTCGATAGGCCCAGCGAATAAAGGATAAAGGAAAATCGCTCCTATTTGCAAACCAGACAAGGAGGCAACTCCCAGGGCGCGACTAGAACCCTTAAAGCGAAAAGGCATTACCATTAAGCAGCTGACTGCCACCACCTGATTCCAAAACAGTAATCCAATAAAGGCACAGAGACTTAGCAAAGGCCCCTCTAATTTATTTGGCTTTAAAAATAGAACGACTAGACAATAAAGAGGCGAAAGAAAGCTTACCAACAGCAAACAAATGCTAACTACCGGAGAAGAGAATTCAAACCTTCCGTGTATGTTGTGGAACCAAATACCAAGGACAACAAGCAATGCTGATGCACAGAGCCAATAGATCTGACTTTCGTTCTCAAGCATAAAGGCGATAAGAGCCGAGTATGGTGTTCTCCGAGTCACTGCACTTACACTTGCAGCCACACCCGTTTCGTTATGGTCATCTAGAACCGTATCCAAATCTACAGAAACCATAGGCAGCGATGCATTTCCAAGACTTGCGTCACTTCCATCGTCAGCTGGCAGCAACGCCATAGGCGAAGCCATGGCAGAATCAGCAGTTAAAAATTCCGGGCCTTCTTTTAGCTCGGTCATATAATCTGGAGGCTGTCTATCCCTCTTGTCCATAAGGCAATTATAGGTCAAGTGCCAAGCTAAAGTCGGATAGTTACCTTACTCGGTATTGAAATGAGCCGCAGGCCTCAGTTTGAGACTCGCTTGCGTGCTCTATACAGGAAGAACGCTGCGCTTCTTCTTGAAGCCAGAAGTCTGCTTCGAAGAATAGGCGTTGAAGCGATTGATTAACTCATTGCGCAGAGCAAGAGGCTGAACAATGTCATCAACTACCATTTCAGCAGCAAGTTTGTAGAGGTCAACGTCTTGACGATATTCGTTGCGCAAATTCTCTACATAAGCAGCACGTTCGGCTTCAGGCTGTTCTTGAATCTTGTTGAAGTAAACAGCGTTGACGGCTGCTTCTGGGCCCATCACGGCGATCCAGGCAGTCGGTAAAGCCAAGCAAGCATCAGGCTCGAATGCTGGGCCGCACATTGCGTACAATCCAGCACCATAAGCCTTTCTTACTACCACTGATATCTTTGGCACAGTGGCAGCCGAAACGGCTCCTACCATTTTGGCACCAGCGCGGATGATACCATCGCGTTCAACTTTCGAGCCGATCATAAAGCCAGGCACATCAGCTAAGAAAAGCAATGGAATATTGAAAGCATCACAGAGCCAAACGAAACGAGCGGCTTTATCTGCTGAATCGACGAAGAGCGCACCACCCTTAACTCTAGGTTGGTTTGCCACAATACCTACTGCTCGGCCAGCAATGCGGCCGAAACCGGTGATTATTTCAGGGGCAAATAGCTTTTTGATTTCGAAGAAAGAATCAGCATCGATCAAGCGCTCAATCACCAAGTTCATATCGAATGGAATATTTTCTTTTTCAGGAATTACTTCTTCGATGTTTTTCTCAAAGACTTTGGGCTCGCCAACTGGCAGAGCTGGTACTTTTTGATCGCAGTTGACAGGCATGTAGCGTAGATAGTCTTTGCAAAGTTGAATTGCTTCTTCTTCTGATTTCACCAAAACATCGCCGCAGCCACTCACTGAGCAATGCATTTTGGCACCACCCATTTCTTCTAAGGTGACTTTCTCGCCGATCACCATTTCGGCCATACGTGGTGAGCCAAGATACATAGAAGCGTTGCCGTCATTCATAATGACAATGTCGCAGAAAGCCGGTATGTAAGCGCCACCAGCAGCAGATGGCCCAAACAACAAACAAATTTGAGGAACATAACCAGACATTTCGACCTGGTTATAGAAAATGCGACCGGCGCCACGACGGCCAGGAAACATCTCGATTTGGTCAGTGATACGAGCACCAGCGCTATCAACGAGATAAAGCATTGGCACTTTCAACTTACCAGCGGTCTCTTGAATGCGGATGATTTTCTCAACGGTACGCCAGCCCCATGAGCCAGCCTTGATAGTTGAATCGTTGGCCATAAAGCAAACAGTTTTGCCTTCGATTTGACCGACACCGGTGACCACACCGTCAGCTGGCAGGTCAGGTTCGCGGTTGTTGGCGAAGCGAGCATCTTCGATTTCAAAACCAGGGTCGAGGAGCAGACGCAAACGGTCGCGCACGAAGAGCTTCTTATCTTCTTTTAGCTTCTGGTGATACTTTGGCGCTCCACCTTTCTTGATGCGTTCGATGGCGGCGCTCAATTGCTCAGATTTACCAGTCACTTTGCCTTCCTTAACTGTGTCCATACTGCCTCTTTGGTCAGGAAATTGTGTCAGCACAATTGTAACCAGAGAATTTAACTAGTAGCGAAACCTAAAGGTTGATGCAAGATTGGCTCTCTTTACAACAGCTCAGAAGTCGTGATTGAAACTGCAGTCGGGAGTAATATAGATACTATGGCTGTTCAATCTTTCCATTCTAATTTTCATCTTGATTTGCCCTTGCTCCACTGCTGGTCGAAAGCTACAAGCGGTATGGCTTTGGCCCTTATGTTCATCCTGGGCTGTCAGGCCCAGCTGACATTGCCAGCAAATGCGGCACCCGCTAGTCACGCAGCAGCTCCAGCCAAGCGGCATTGGGTTTACAGCCTTTCTCAAAGGCAAGAGACCTCGGATGCCCTGAAGATTTGGGGTGTTCCAGCCTGTGCGGCAGTAAACGGAGCCAACCCTAAAGGCACTTACATTACGGGCCTGACTGGCTACGGCCTGGCTGAAGAACTCAAGCTGCAAGTGGGCGACGTGCTCTTGTCAATTAACGGACGAGTTATTTCTAGCGCCAAAGACGCTGATCGCATTATTTTTGCCATGAAGACTGGAGAGTTTAAGGCCGTCGTGGCGCGCCAAGAAAACGGCAGGGTTTTTGTCTTGCAGCCCCGTGCTAACTTTTTTCCTCGCCAACCAGCTGGCGCAACTAATTCAGAAAGTTCCGGCGACTCAAATTCTGCAAATTCAGGTACTGAGTCGCAAAACGTTGACGTCACTGCCAACTCTCGCTCAAATGGCAATGGCATGTACTCCTCTAGCTACAGCGCTCGCGACAGCAAAAAAGCTGCGGTGAGCGGAGACAACATGGCCACTCTAGAGAACTATATGCTTGAACTCATTAATAGCGACCGCCAAAAGCAAGGTCAGTCAAAGCTTCGCCTAAGCTCAGGCTTGAGCCAGGTAGCAAGAAAATTTGCCGAAGATATGGCCGCCCGCAATTTCTTTGACCATACAGATCCCAACGGCAATACGCCGCACAGTAGAGCACGGATGGCCGGTCTAAACTGCTCAGTTTTTGAAAACATTTCGGTCAACTATGGACCGTTGAGCTGGAAAGACATGATCAAAGGCGCTCAGGCCGAAATGATGGCAGAACCACCTAACAATCCGCACAATCACCGCGGCAATATTCTCAATCCTGACCATGCGGTAGTGGGAGTAGGAATGGCAGTGGTAATGCCCAACAAAATTTATTGCGTGCAAGAATTCAGCAACAATGAAGTGCCTTAGATTAGGTCGGTGGCTACTCCCCCGAACAGCCACCTATTATCTAATACGTAGTGACCAAGAAAAAAGTTCAAGCTCGCGAAGGAAATTTAGTGAATAATATTTTGGTGCTCAACTCAGGCTCCCAGAGTGAGAAAGTAGCGGTATTCAAAAGTGATGGCAAACAGCTTGAATGTGTCTATCGTGGCCAAACTAAAGTAGGTTTAGGCGACCAGCAAGAACGCTTAGATGCCATCGTCGAGCTGCTAACGAAAAGTCCGATACCAGCCGACCAGCTTAACGTCGTTGGGCACCGCCTTGTACACGGTGGCAGCTATTTTCGCAACAGCACAGTGGCCAACCTAGAAATTTTAAGCAAGCTTGGTCAGATCAATGAACTTGCTCCACTGCATAATCCAGCGGCCATAGCGGGCGTCGAGGCCAGTATGAAACTTCTGCCTCAAGCCACGCAAGTAATGGTTTTCGATACTGCTTTCCATAGCACTATGGATGAAGCACATTATCTCTATGCCGTGCCACAAGAGTGGCAAGAATTTTCAATTAGGAAATATGGATTTCATGGGATTTCACATCAATTTTGCAGCAAACGTGTGGCTGAACTCTTAGGCAAGAAACTTTCTGAACTAAACATGATTAGCTGCCATCTTGGCGGCGGCTCTTCAGTCTGTGCCATTAAGGCCGGCAAGAGCATAGACACAACAATGGGATTTAGCCCCTTAGACGGCGTCATCATGGGCACTAGATGTGGTGCTATTGATCCGGCCATAATTATCTATTTACTAGAACATCAGAAACTCACGCTTGCTGAAATTGAAGTGGCATTGAATACTAAATCGGGCATTCTTGGCATTTCAGGCCTTAGTAGCGATATGCAAGAAATTGAAGCAGCCATGGCGCAAGGCAATCAGCGCGCCAAACTGGCTCATGAAATGTTCGCCCTCTCAATTACCAAGGCTATCGCAGCCATGATCACCAATTTTAGTGAACTAGACGCCATTGCCTTCACAGGCGGCATCGGCTTTCATGACCCAATCAGCAGAGCGGCCATCTTACCGGCAGGCAATCTGCTCAATCTAAATATAGACCCTGCAAAAAATGCGAAACCAGGGGCAGACCATTTGATATCAGGTCTGTCGCCAATAAAGATCTTCGCCGTCGAAGCTAATGAAGAGCTAATAATTGCCCAAGAATGCCTATCACTTTGCCATTGCCCCCCCATATTCACGGCCGCTCATCCTTAAGGATGACTAGACAGCTAAGAAAAATCGGCACAGGAGACGATGCTTACCTAGCGGAAATTGACGACCATAGGAGAGGTTCAAAGGATTTTTAATGCTGGCACTAGCATTGCGTTGGGGTTAATAATGAACGGCAACAAGTTTTCGAAAGCAGAGTTATACAAATCAGACATTGAAGCGATCGACTTCGGATTGTCTGTTCTCTCGCCACGATGGACCAGCGCCATATTACTTGACTTATCAGCGGGCGCTAAGCGCACCACTCATTTACTCAAAGATCTTCCCGGCATTAGCGCCAAGACTCTTTGCCAACGACTAAGACGTCTTTGCGAACTACAACTAGTTAAGCGCACCACATTTCCGGAAGTGCCACCGCGGGTTGAATATAATTTGACTGCCAAAGGCGAAGAACTTACTTCAGTGCTCTCGGCCTTAAAAGGTCTCGGCCAAGAGCTTGAAGGCATTCAGAGCCAAAATACACGCAGCCCACAAGCAGCGAGCTCCGGTAACAATATCGGCCTTGAAATGCCTAGTCAGCTTTTGAACAGTGTGCACTTTTAACGATAGTTACTGAGCAGGTCGAAGACTTCATTATGTCTTCGGTGACAGAACCGAGCAGTAAACGGTTAAAGCCTTTGCGACCATGCGAGCCCATCACGATCAAGTCAGCTTTCCATTCAGCGGCCAAATCAACAATCTCTGCTTTTGCTGGACCCGCAACAACCTTACTTTCAAATTGATTTGTTAGCACGCTACTTAGCTCACTTTGCACAACCTTGAGCAATGCCTCAGATTGGGTAAAAGCAGCACCATCATCTGGTGTGAAGGCCCCAGGAATATAAGCAATTCCAATGTCGACTGGTATCGGTTCGACCACGTGTACCAGTAAAAAAGTGTCGTCTTGATGCCATGGTCTTTCTTTGATGTAGTCAACAGCTGCCTTTGAGCATTCGGAGCCATCAATAGGAACTAGTACACGCATACACACCTCAACACTAGGTATTATCTTCTCTTCGGCTAAACTTACGCCTGACAATCTGCACCGAGCACGGTGCATCGCGCAGAACTTCTTCGGCAACACTTCCTAGTACCAAGCGGTTCAATCCTTGCCGTCCTTGAGATCCTAGAATGATTAAGTCTGCACTCCAATTCTTAGCACATTCAATGATAGCTTGCTTAATCGGACCACTGAGCGTTCGTGTCTCAATTTTATGATTGGGCAGATAATTGTCTAATGACTCTTTGGCTTCACCGACAATTCTTTGCGACTCAGCATTGAATGTCTGATTGGGACTGGTCATAGCACTAGCCATGCTCATATCACCGCGATCAGCATCGACGACACTGACAATCAAAAATTCATCGTCCTCGGCCCAGGGTCGAGCCAAAGCAAAATCAATGGCACGTTGAGAACTGCTAGAGCTGTCAAGCGAAAATAGGATTTTCATATTTGTTTGTGCATGATAATCAGAGTCAGTAAATTCATCGGAGCATTCTACCCGATTGTTTTAGGCTAACCCTTTCAGATAAGCTTCATAGTGGGGAAATCACTATTATCGTCCTCACTCAAATTAGCTAGAATCAGATGATTTCCGCTCAATGACGAGAAACGCCATTCTAAAGTCGCCTCAGTCTAAATCAGCTACTTACTGCCTGGCCGCCCTCTGCCTGGCAGGATATATTGCTGAAATAGGCATGGGAGTGAATTGGCTCAATCCCGATAGTTCCAGTTTGATTAATGCCGGAGCTAATTTTGGGCCGACTACAATTGGTCGCTCAGAATACTGGCGCCTTTTAGCATCAATCTTTCTTCATGCCGGAATTTTTCACATAGCGCTCAACCTCTATGCCTTGATCGGATTTGGACCTATGGCAGAAACGGCATTGGGCCGCTGGCGCTTCATCTTCATCTTTATATTGAGCGGGGTGGTCGGTGGCCTCAGCAGCATTTTAGTCAACCCTACGACTACTTCAATAGGCTGTTCTGGTGCTAACCTCGGCATCATCGGCGCCCTAATGCTCTCCTCATGGCTCAAAAGAGCCGAAGTATCAGCGCGCCTAGGCCGGCCCCAGTTGATTTTGCTAGCAATTTTCTTGTTGTATAGCCTGGGGCTGGGCTTAAGCAGTACATATATAGACAATGGTGCCCACCTCGGCGGTTTCGTCATCGGCACCCTCGCCAGCCTTCTGCTTACGGCCCCTCATACAATTAGCAAAGCATATTTCTTCAGTTCGGCACCAGCCAGAGCACTGGCTTTGGTAGCTGTGGTGCCAGTATTAGTTGCTGTAGATCAAAAGCGAATTGACAACAACAACGACGTCAAGTGCTGCATCGAGCACATGGATGCCATTGCCTTATTGAAAGAGAAGAAATATTTTCATGGCATTGAAAAACTCGATGACGCACACAGCTATAAGCCTGACGACGCCTCAGTTCTGGCTGACAGAGCGAGAGCCCTGGTAGAAATTGGTCGCTTTGACAAAGCACTCAGCGATATCAACAAAGTTATAGAACAGCATCCTAAAGATCGATTAGCATTAATGAATAAAGCCAGTATCTATCACAAGATGCAGCAAGACGACCTAGCCGTAGGTGAAATGGACAAAGCAATTGCCCTTGAGCCGAAAGCTACAGGTTTCATGGCAGGGCTTAACACCGTGAAGAATATGTTTTCAGCCTCGTCTAACCAAGAAGAATCTACTTTCTACAACAACCGAGCCTGGTTCAAGCTAGCTAGCGGAAAAATTGATAGCGCTCTAGATGACTGCAATCAATCAATAGAAAAGAATCGCTCTTCAAGCACCGCATTCGATACCAGAAGTATGGCTTACTATCTGCAAGGCAAATATCAGTTAGCCGATCAAGATTTGGCGAGCGCCATTAAACGCAACAGTAAAGACGGCGCCTTCTACTACCACCGCACTTTAACACTGATAGCCCTCGGTAAAGTTGATGACGCCAAAGCAGCACTTGCTAGGTATCATGAACTTGACTATAAGCCAGAGGCGTGGGAACCTAAAGTGCCAGCCAGTATCAATTAAAAGGAAATCTATGCAACTGCTCAAAGACAAAATCCTCAAAGAAGGTAAATATCTAGGCAAGGGCATACTGAAAGTTGATTCTTTTATGAATCACCAAATTGATCCATCCTTGATGAAAGAAGTTGGCAAAGAGTTTGCTCATCGCTTCAAAGACTTGAAAGCGACCAGAATTCTCACTGCCGAGACTAGCGGCATAGCTCCAGCTCTAGCTTGCGCCATGATTCTAGAACTTCCTCTGGTTTTTGCCAGAAAGCATAAGCCCGTGACAATGGCAGCTAATCCATTTACTGAAAGAGCAGAGTCACACACAAAAGGCTCAATCGTTGATTTGATTGTATCGCCAGAATATTTGAAGGCCGACGACCGCGTCATTATTCTCGATGATTTTCTCGCTAGTGCCAGAACAATCAAAGCTCTAGTGGCTATCGTTGCAAGTAGTGGCGCCGAACTTGTCGGCATCGGAGCAGTGATAGAAAAGTCATTCGAAGGCGGCCGAGAGGCGCTCAAATACTTGAATATTCCAATAGAATCTCTCGCGGCAATTAAAAGCTTTGATAATGAGCAAATAAATTTCTAGACTCTAAGCAGAAGAGCAGCAGTCAATGGAAATTTCGAGAAGGCAAGTATACGCCGTCTACAAGTGGTGGCAATATTTCAAAATGTCTAGCAATGACATTGCAAACACCTTGATCTAATTGCAACAAGCCATGCACCGAGATTAGAGAGCCTGTTGCCACAAGATCGCGATAGACCTCAAACAATTTTGGTTTGATAATTACATTGGCCATCCCGGTTTCATCTTCAATTGTAAGAAAGACAAAGCCTTTTGCTGTCTCTGGGCGCTGTCGACAAATGATGCCACCAGCCACAACTACATCGTCACCATCTTCAAGGTTATACAAACCCAGGCAAGAATGGATTTTGCGCGACTTCGCCCAGTCTCGATAAAAAGTCAGTGGATGTTTATTAGTCGACAAATTCATAGTGCGATAATCTGCCACTACTTCTTCTAACTCTGTCATTGAAGGCAGAATTACTGGTACTTCATAGAGACAGTTAATTTCAGAGCTATACTCAGAATATTGCCCAGAATCAAGTTCTGACACCTCATTTAAATTTGTACTATTGGCAATTAAGGCTTCAAGTAGAGGCATTGACCTCTTGGGCCGCAACAAAGACAAGACGCGCCAAAGAGCTTGTCTACGGCCAGGGCAGAGAGTCTCAAAGGCACCGGCTTTGGCTAACATTTTCAAATCGCTTGGCGAAAGTCCACTACGCAAGACAACATCTTCAACTGAAGTGAATAAGCCATCTTGCAAAGCTAGTTGAAGAGCAGCTTGGCTTGTGGGCCCAAGGCCATCGACAAATCGTAGGCCGAGGCGCACAGCAAAACCATAGGTATGAGATTTTAAATTGGATTTTTCTGCAAGAGCGCCTGGCTGACTTGTTTCAAGAGACTGAACTGTCTCAAGAGGTTCAAGAGTACAATTCCACTGGCTATGGGCTAAATCGACAGGTCGCACCTCAACTTCATGCCTGACAGCATCTCTAATTAGCGAAGCTGGACTATAGAAGCCCATTGGTTGTGCATTTAAGATGGCACAGCAAAATTCTACTGGATAGTAGCGCTTCAAAAAAGCAGAGGCATAAACAAGCAACGAAAAGGAAGCCGCATGGCTTTCAGGAAATCCATAATTAGCAAAAGCTTGCAATTGATGGGTGATAGTCTCAATTGCCAAATCAGAAAAACCATTGTTCTTCATGCCATTGGCCAAGTCGATACAGAGCTTGGCCATTTTTTCTTTTGAGCGTTTGTGACTCATCACTTTACGCAACTGGTCTGCTTGCGAGGCCGTAAAACCGGCAGCTGTTACTGCTAACTTCATGCCCTGCTCTTGAAACAAGGGCACACCTAGGGTGCGCTTAAGAATAGGCTCAAGACTAGGATGAAGGTAAATAACTTCTTCTTCACCACGTCGACGTCTTAGGTATGGATGAATAATATTGCCCTGAATCGGACCAGGGCGAACAATAGCAATTGAGACAATAATATCGTAGAAGCAGACAGGCTTTAATTTAGGCAAAATATTCATTTGCGCCCGCGACTCAACTTGAAACACTCCGACAGTATCGGCCTGTTGCAACATCTTATAAATCTGCTCATCAGCCATATCAAGGCGGCCAATATCGATATCGACACCACGGTGCTGACTAACTAATTTCAGCCCTTCTTGAATCATCGTCAACATACCAAGACCAAGAAGATCTATTTTTATCAATCCAACTAAATCAATATCGTCCTTATCCCACTGAATGACTGTGCGCTTCTCCATTGCCGCCGACTCAACAGGCACAATCTCGCCAATTGGTTGACCTGATAAAACAAAGCCCCCAACATGAATAGAGCGGTGGCGCGGCAGCTGATGAAGACCAGCTATTACCTTAACTAGCATCTTCACTCTATGATCGTTTAAATCGAAACCAAGGCGCTCAAGACCGCCATTGGCAAGTTTAAGTGCGGCATCTTGAGCTTCACTATGACTGGCCTCTCGCGAAAGCAAATCAGCTTGCTCTTGAGAAAAACCTAGCACCCGAGCAGCATCACGAGTAGCAGAGCGCCCGCGATAACTAATTACTTCGCAGACCATGGCAGCATGGGCGCGGCCGTACTTTTCATAGACATATTGCAATACTTGCTCTCTTTCTTGGTGAGCAATATCTAAATCGATATCAGGAGGCTCATGCCGCCCTTCGGAGAGAAATCTCTCAAAGAGCAAATCCATACCAATTGGATCAACCGCTGTAATCATGAGACAGTAGCAAACAGCAGAATTAGCAGCAGAGCCTCGACCTTGAACAGCAATGCCCTTTGAGCGAGCGAAACGAACGATATCCCACATAATCAAGAAATAGGGAGCAAGCTTAAGCTTGTTGATCAAACTCAGTTCGTGATTTAACTGCTTGCGATGCTGCTCGCTAACATCGACATAACGCTTTGCCGCACCAGACCAGACCAATTGCTCAAGCAAACCAGGATAGCTCACCTTTGTCGGAAGAAGCTTGCCAGCTGACTCAATTTGAATAATATCTGGTGCTTTATGAGAAGCTTTAGCGTCAATTTTATCTTCAATAATAGAGACAGAAGTAATGCCACAATACTCGGCGACTTCTTCACTACAGGTAAAAGCTGGCAAAGGCGGCTCAAGCCAACCAAGGCGAAACTGACAGCGCTCTGAAATAACAAGAGTGTTCTTGATACCAACAAGATTATCGCGCCAAAGATGTGTCATCTCTTCAGCTGACTTCATGTACCAGCTGCCATTGGGCCGCAGTCTCCTACCAGCATTAGCCAGTGTCACCTTGTGCTTAAGGCAGGTGAGAACATCGTGCACAATTCGCTTTTCGCTAGTGGCATAATGAACGTTATTAGTTACTACCCAATTCACGCCAGTAGAACTAGCCATCTCAATCAGTTGACGAACAATCAGTGCTTCTTGAGTAATAAAATGATTGCCCACCTCTAAATAAAAGTCAGTGCCAAAGGCTTCAATAAAGCGCTTCAAATGGCGGCGGGCAGCCATTGTGTCTTCATTTGCAATTGCTGAAGGAATGGCGCCGTGGTGACAGCCAGACAAAGCGGTTAAACCTGCTGCTTTGGCAAATAGCTGTTCATAAGTTATAAATGGTCTACCACGCTCTTGTCCTAAACGAGCCTGAGTAATTAAGGCACAGAGATTACGATAGCCAGCAAGATCTTGCACCAGAACAATTAAGTGCGAATTATCTTCTAGGGTAAGCTCTGCGCCAATAATGCCATCTATTGAAAATTCTCGTGCCGCGTGAGCGAAACGAGGTACACCACCTAAATCGTCATGATCAGTAATTGCTAGAGCAGCAAGGCCTAGTTCTTTTGCCCTAGCAACAAGCTCTTCAGGATTAGAGGCACCATCTAGAAAAGAGAAGCCAGAGTGGCAATGAAGTTCGGCATATCTGAACAATTGACACCCTGCCTTTATTTCTCTTTTTTAGTCAAATACTCCTTCCACAAACCAACCACGTTCTTGGTGATCGTAGACAAGCAAAACGGTCATTAATACTGGCAGAATTGAACGCAGACCGCTTTTCACTCCCGCTCTTGAAAGCATCGCCATTTCTGGCTTCTTCTCAATCAAAGCGACATAATATGACTTGCGAACAGGTTTTTCCCACCACATTCCTGAGATTTTCTCTGGAGTAGTTATTTGATTTACGTGATACCAGTGACCGCGATAAGTCATGGCAGCTGGTCGAAAGGGAGTATGTCTATCAACTTCGCAAGACTCACTCTTCTCTTTAAACTGAACGAATACCGGCATCGCCGGCATGTGACGCTTAAGCACCAATCCTGGCATCAAGCAGTCCTTTCTAGATTTGTGTTTAGTAGTTATCAACTCAGTGTAATTAACAAAGACCTCATTAACAGGGGTAGAAGAATTTGCATAAGAATCAGAAGTAAAATTTGTTTGTCCAACAACAGGAACCCAAACACCAGCTAGCTCTGGTAAATACTGATCATTTAGAACGGGTTTAACAAGAGCTTCTTCACCAAGCCTAGTGATAAAGCGCTGCAACAGTAATATGACTGGTTCAGAGCTATCATCAAGTTCATCTCCTCCTGCAAGTAAAAGCTCTTCTCGTGAATCGCTTGAGTCTGAATTTGGGGCTACTTTGGTTTGCTCAAAGTACTCTTTAGAAAATCTTGAAACAGCTAGATTAATTGCAGTAAACTCACGCATCAACTGTTTTGATTCTAGAGATAGCCTTAGAACATCTAACAAGAACTTACTATTATTGGACGAACGAATGAGGCGAATAGTTCGCTCATCGAACTTATCGTTATCATTGAAGAACGAGATGGCAAGCTCATCAGCACAGAGTCCATCATTCTGCAAATCACGGGTCAAGCGCTCTAACATTGTCTTTAAAATGAACAATGTATCGCGCAATGACTCTGTGGCAGAACCAATATCAATTGTGCAGTGATACTGTTTCTCGTGAATAGGCAAAACTGGTTGAGTACTATCTCTACCGCATGCCAGTTCATAAGCACTCAAGACACTATTATCAAAGCGCCCTATATAAGATGAGAGCGGCACCTCCGTAAATTGACCAATAGTTCTAATACCTAACTCTTTTAAATTTCCCTTCGCCTCTTCCTCGACGGGCAGGAAGTCGATAGAAAGAGGCGAAAGGAAAATTGCATCGCAGTCTGGGGTAACGATATACCAGCGCTTCGTCTTAGAACGACTGGCTACCCTTGCTGCAAAAGCGCTATCAGCGAGGCCAATATGGCCGTCGACAAAGCCGTAACGACTAGCCAACTTAAGTACATCTCGACAAAGCTTATTTTCGCCGCCCAGGCGATTAAATCCTTCAGCGTCAATGTAGAAAAGTCCTGGTTCACGAGTGCTAACACGTGGAGACGCGGCAATGAGGTCTCTTGCCAATTTCTTTTGCGCACTCTTGTAAAACTTGTCATCATACTCTCTCCAAACTATGTGAGAACAAACTGCCCTTGCTTCGGTGAACGTCATGCCCGGATAAATATTGGCGCGTTCAGCTTCTCTCGAGCAAACTAGAACTTTTGCCCGACCAATGCTGCTAGAAAACTGCAACGGTTGATTTTGAATTTTTGAACTTGAGAGAAGAACTAAAGGCTTGCCTTTAAGCTCTGGCTCTAATTTTTGATGTACTGCGATCTGGAACTTTGGGATGCGTAAACAAGCGATTCTGCACATAAGAAGCCACAGATACCTCAATATTTTCAGCCATGCCATCCCTCAAAATCGAACCTTTTATGGTCGGCATAATAGTGGCGATATCATCACTATGACCAGTTAAACCAAGTTCGAAATGCACAGGCCTTGCGAAATTGAAACTCAAACGCGAATTCGTTCCCCAACTTGCTGATTGAACTGAAGAATCATCATCTTTAAGCACTATTAGTGTGGCTTTTGATCTTTCCAAAGCCCTTTGCAATCTTGCATAGAAGTTACTTGTGATGATGTTTCTCTCGCCCAAGTCAAGAATGACCACATCAAAGACACGAGAACGAATCAACTGTTCGCATGCCCAGAGTGAATCTTTCACATAGTCTCGCTTAACGGCAGCATTAGCGTTGATATTGCTTCTTAGAACCCAGAACCTACCTTGCTTTTCGTCTTTTGCATTATTCAAAAAACACCAATCAGAGGCCAGTAATCTGTCAAAGGTATCTATATAAACTACATTCAAACCAGTGGCACACCAATTAGCGCAAATTGAGCGCAAAACTGTTGTTTTCCCGGAAGAAGAATTACCAACCCACTCAGTAACTCGTCGCTTCAAAAGACCAGCTGAACGACCGAAGTCAATCTGTTCTACTCCCGTTTTCAGTGTGCGGCCAACTTCACCTCCAGACAGCCACTTCCCGGGGAACAGGTGTTCAAGCTCTTTCTTCAAATTAGCGACAGTAACTGCACCAACCATAAGCGCTACGGCGGCCTCCTTTCTGTATTCAATTTCATTTACCCGATGAAGCAATTAAACCATACGCTCGTATGGTAGTCAACCTTTTTCTTCAGCTTTGTATGGTAATTATTTTGAAATTCCATATATGCAAGCGCCACAAGGGATATACAGCGTTAGTAATACCATTACCATAATGATGCTACCGTCTCAGCTGTATGGTACTTATAGTTTATGGAGGCAAAACATTCTATATAAAAGATTGCTTTTAATTTAGTTATCGCTAGATTCCCTTTGGGCAATCACCAATAGGGGGTAACTATATCTAGAATTCAAAAACTTATACATATAACTCATTTGGTAAACTTACAATGACTAATTGTTGCCTGAGGATTCCCAGTTGATTACCCAAACCACCGAATATGCTCTACGTGCTGTGGTGTTTCTGGCTATGAGCGACGGGCAACCAAACACGACAGCGCAGATTGCAGACGGTACAAAAGTACCTAACGCTTATTTATCTAAAGTACTCCAGTCACTAAGCCGTGCGGGCTTAGTCTCGTCCCAGCGAGGATTAGGTGGAGGATTCACACTTTCGGTCGACCCTTCCGACCTTTCAATTTTAGAAATTATCGAAACTGTCGATCCGATTCCGCGCATTCACTCATGCCCTATGGGTATGGCTGAGCACGGTGGCGCGCTGTGTTCGCTGCACAAGCAACTTGATGAAGCCCTGGCTTTGGTCGAAGTCTCTTTGAGCAAGTCGAGCATTCAAGATCTTATTGAAGCACCAACCAGAGTTGGCCTTTGCACCATGAAAAAGAAACGACGCAAGTCGAGTGCGACCAAAGGCTCAGCAAAAGTTGCCGAGAAAAGCTCAAGGACAGCACGCAAAGTCACTTAATGACTATTCGGCAGCGCTTCTTCTTTTTCCAACCTTTACGAGTTTTGAGCTTAAAGCAGACAAAAGCTTTTAATTGCTCCACCGTCAAATTATTAGCGAGTACTTGCCAAAGCACTTTGCGGGGCTTGCTCGCATAGCCATAATTTAAGTCAAAATATTGCATTAGCTCAAGCGCTTCTTCACGCCACAATAGCTGGGCCATCGCTAATGGATCTAACTCATAACTGCGCCTAGCGGGCCAAATTTCATTGGCGTATGGCTTGCCATCTTTCATCCCGACAGATATAAGGCCCCAGCAGTCAGGAACGATCTTAACGGCATGCTCGACATGTTTTTCGTCAGCAACCAAAGTCATCTTCTCGAAGACTTTTCGATAGTGTTCTTGCTGATTCGGTAGACGAATCAAATTATCTGATGCTGACTTAATCTCATAGCCATGCAGAGTATCGCTGATCACAGCCACATCAACCCGCACCACACCACGCAATAGTTCTAGTTCGTCAACGACACGACTGTTAGGATTTTCTCCCAGCACCTTTTTGATCTCGGTGCGATAAAGCAGTCGTCGGACATCTAGTTCTTTAATGGTTACGGCCTCAAGAAAGGCAAATCACAATTAGACCACACTAGTAGCTCGACTGGTGCGAAGTGGCGATTAAATCACCATCGTCCGGCTCGACAATTACATTGGTAGTAGCTAAAACAAGCATAGCGAAAACAAGGCTCCAGCCGACAACCTTCTTAAACATCATAGTTCTTTCTAGTATTAACGATGTGCGATTTTATTATTTGGCGAGGGTTCGACCCTTACGGCAATGAATTGCGGCAGTGAGCGGGAAGCCCCTCTGGCAAGTAATATAGAGCATAAGATTTGCCACCACCGACAGAGGCTGCCACCACTTGGCTTTCAAGACGGTTATTTGGTGGATGTTAGCCTGGCTAATCAAGAGGATAGAATTTAATTTCGCAGCTACCTTTATCAGCAACATCAGTAACTGGCTCTAGCAGTTAAGATTAGAAACCCAAGGTCAATATATTGATGAGTATTTCAAAACTAACAGTATCGCGCCCAGTATCACTAATATTATTACTAATACCAATATCAGCAGTATTCCTGATATCTCCAATCAATACTTTTGGTCTGATAAAAGAAGCAAATGCTCAAGATCGAAAGCAAGAAATTGCTGGCACGCTGACAATCAATTCAGCTGCCAAAGAGCCATTAGAGATCGTTATATTTAAAGGTGACACTGATTGTCAGCCCTACCGCCAACAATTGTCAGTGACATCAAATAATGGGACTACCGTTACTTTCCCGCAAATTCCTATGGGTGATTACACCGTTGCGATTAACCGCGCTGGCAAATATCGCAAAACCAGTGTGACGGCGGCCGCCTATACAACAACTGAAGAACGCGTCTACGGACCAGCCTGGAAGAAGGGTCAATTTCACATGAACTCAGCCGATATGACCGTTGTGCTCACAAACACAAAATAGCTGTTTACTCTTTCTCTTGCCAGAGCAAAGGAAAGAGAGCGTGGTCCATTGGTGCTCCAGCAGGCAATTCATCAGTTAAACCAGGAAATTCTGGAGAAGTGACCCAGGGCCGAGGGGCGTGCACAATATCATCTCCGAGAAACCGTGCAGAGAAGACTCGGCGTCGACTCTCCCCGCCAACCGGACCGGATGCGTGCAAAGTAAGCATGTGAAAACAGACAATATCTCCAGGGCTAACTTCCCATCCAATAATCGGAAAGTTTTCTGGTGCCTTATCTATATTAGGTAGCTCAGCCAAGCTACCATCAGGAAACCATTTAGCTTGATTATCGCGAAAAGAGCGGGGCATAAGCCAAGGTCCGAGATGCGAACCAGCCACAAGCTCAAGGGTTGACTGTCGGGCAACTGCATCTACCGCAATCCACATGCTGCAATTCTGTTTACCATCAATATTATAGTAGGGCTGATCTTGGTGCCACGGTGTGCGTTGCCTGGTGCCCGGTTCTTTGACAAGCAAATGATCGTGGTACAGCCTGGCAGTTGAGCTGCGCATCAAGCGGGCGGCGATTTCTCCTAGATCAGATTGGAGCAAGAATTGCTTGTAAGCCGAATTAGTTTGCCAGTTGCAGAAATCTTCGACAAAGTAACCGGGATCATCAGCGTTGCTAGCCACTTTTGCGCGGGGGCTGAGGTTCTGCAAATTAGCCTGTATGCCGCTTCGCAAAAGCTCAATTTGTTCAGCACTAAGCACTGACCGTAGGCAAACGGCACCATCGCGTTGATAGTCTTCAATTTGTTGTTCAGTTACTTTAGCCATATGTGCACTCGCCAGTGACAACTACGGCGCCAAATCTGCTCGACCTTTCGACAACAAATACTGATTGAGGGCCTGCTTTAAGTCTATGCCGTTCATTTGCTCTAACGGCTGGAAGGGCCCGATACGTGTAAATTTGCTGTCTATAGTACCGTCGCGCACGGGCTGACCACCATAGGTGAAGACCCGATTAGAGCTTCTGTTTTCCATCTCGCCGTTGCCAACTAAGAAATAGTGGTTGAGCGATTCTTGCTGAAACATGTCGGCCACTTGTCCGGTGGGAAAAGTTTCGGTGATCACATAGTGAGTGCGCGTCGACAGATTTATCGGAGTTGATGCCTCACAAACCTGTTGCACAGTCATAAACTTCACTTGCTTGCCGTTTGAAGCGCTATCTTTTTCTGACGGTAAAATATTAACGTGCCAGATATTGCCTGCCTTATCTATCTGGTGGCCCATATGCACCACCATCTCGTTGTCCATCCAGGCTCCAACAGGCTTCTTCACACCAGTACGCAAGTCAGTGACATCGACAGTGACATCACCGCGCTTAGACCACGAGCCAGCCATCACCTGTGGAATTTGAAACCATTCGACCAGCGGTTGTTGTGGCCGTTGCATAGAAGCGCTTTGCTGGTAGAGATTTGAATGAGCTTGATCTTGGCTGGCATCCATCTGATAGCCACCTCGATAATTACCATTGCTCTGACCTTGGCTGTATCCCCCATGCGAATAACCAGGAACATAGCTGTTAGAAACTGCTGGCAGATAGTCAGAATGTTCAACGCCGGCCTGAAGAGTTTCAGCAAAAGCTGGGCTAGAGATGAGCGTGAGAGCTGCAGCAATCAAAGTCGAAAGCAAACCTGAAAGTAAAATTGGAAGCAAATTAGAAGTCGAAATGGCACTGCGAAATAGTGACCGGCAATCTTTCTTTTGCATATTTACCACCGCTTCAGATGGCTGAGTCCGTCTTCTACTTGTTTTATTAGTTGACGACGTTCAGGAGTTTCCGAAGTCTTCTTTGCTTGTTCAAGCGATTGCTTGAGCAGTTCTTTGGCTTTGCGGAAGTTTTGCTGCTGAAGATAACTACTACCAAGACCGGCTAATACCTGAGCATAGTTGAGTGTCATAGCTTCAACAACACCCTGGCTACCAAGCTTTTTGGCAAACTTCGATTTTTCGATTGAAGCAAAGAACTTTTCGAATTGGTCAATTGACTTCTCGTTCCACTCAATTGATTTGGCCAAATCGCCTTTAGCTTGATAGGACATACCCACATAAGTGCAGAGCACAGCAAGGCTATGATCTTTAGGATTTTTAGAGACGATATCATCGTACTGAGTAGTACCAAATTCAATGATTTGGTCGAAGTTTTGCTTAGCCATCATCTGTTGAATAATTGCTTGGCTAGCCCAAGAAGCGCGGTCTGGCAGTAAAGCTTTAAACTTAAGTGCCCATGTGCAAATTTTATGCTGTGCGGCAAAAGCATTGGTCCGACCGGCTACAGTGGCAGACACCACAAAAGCAGCCGTGAAGGCAGCCCTAAGGAAGAAAAGCGCACCACCTAAAGCCAAAGCCAACAACGCAGCATTGAGCCAATTTTGAGCTAAGTAAGCCTGATAAAGATTCTGGCCAAGAAAGTAGTAGAGCACACCGGTACTAAGGGCACCAATTAGAAGAATAGTGGCGAATACGGCATAGACAACTTTGTCTTGCTGGGGATTTTCTACCGGTAACTGGGGTGCCTCCATCTGAGGTGCCTTAGGCTGCTTAGCCCTGATTTGACGACCGGCTGATGGATGATGTGATACTGATTTCTTAGCCATTACTTTTACCGTAAATTAGTTGGTAGTTAGCATTAGTTGCCGGTTAACACTCGTAGTTAGTTAACACTAGTAGTTAATTAGCGTTTCTTCGCTTCTTTCTCTTTTTGCTTAGCTGCTTTGTCTTTGAGCTTGTCGTTATCTTTCACCATTTTTTCACGTTCTTTAGAAGGCATATCAGTACGCAGGGCTAGATAATAATCGTACTGCTGAACAGCCTCGTAAAGCATGCTCGAATTTGGATCTTTGCTCTTCTCTAAAGCACGAGCAAGACCTAGCCTGGCATCGGCCAAACGCGGATTGTTAGCAATCGCTTGGTGGTAGCGATTGATAGCACCATCCCATTGATTTTTCTTAGCTAGCTCATCAGCAACTTTGGTATCAGCGACAGCTTGCTGACGCAGAGTAACGATTTGACTAATGCCACGGTTACCGCGCTCAGGCAAACCACCGAGGGCCAAAGCTTTTTTGTAAGCAGCTTCAGCGTTGTCGAGATCTTTAATCATCAAAGCAATATCAGCTACTGCATAAGTCTGTTTGGCATCGCTCAGATCGGCAATCACTTGCTTAACTAAATCAGTTGCCTTCTGAAAGTCTCCACTAGCCATCGAAGCTTCAGCGTAAGCAATGCGCTCACCATCGGTCTTTGGCTCGGCCATAGCCGAAAGATCTGGCTTGCTGCCCGATAAAGACATCAATTTAGCTTTGGCTAAATATAGCTCCATGTCTTCAGGGCTGAGCTTGATTGCTTGGTCAAGAGTCTTGATAGCAGTGTCATAATCATTTGAAGCAAGCATGGCTCCCACAGCAGCTTTCTGGGCCTTCAAGAACAATGCTTGACTGAGGCCTTTTACAGCAGCAGCGTTATTAGGGCTCATAGAAAGAATGGTTGTATAAGCTTTGATTGCTTCGTCTGGTTTTTCTAAGCGCAGATTTATATCGGCAATACGCTGACGCAAATCAAGATTATAAGGCGCTTGAGTCAGCCCCGAGCGCAAATCGGCGAGTGCTAGTTCAAGATCTCCGCGCTCTTCGCGAATATCAGCCATACGCAAATAAGGCTCAGCGTTCTCTGGCTTGATCAAGGTCGATAGTTGAAACTCTTTCAATGCACCAGCGGTGTTACCTTGAGTAGCGTAGGCTTGACCCAACATCATGCGAGTGGGCCAGCTATTAGGAAACTGCGCCAAAGATGTGTTTAGCTCAGTTAAGGCGTCATCGGTTTGGCCAAGCTTGAGCAAGGTGGCCCCCAGGCCAAAGTGTGCACTTGAGTTGCCAGAGTTAATAGCGATAGAGCGCTTAAAATTCTCTTGAGCCTCAGCCAAACTGCCTTGGTCGAGCTTAATTTGCCCAAGGCCAGCTAAAGCTGCCGAATGGTTAGGGTCAAGGCTGACGGCGGTGCGGAACTCACTACCGGCATCGACCACGCGTCCCTGTTCTTTGTAAACTTGGCCGAGACTGAAATGAGCCTCTCCTGAAGCCGGAGCTAACTGAACAGCTCGCTTAGAATATTCTTCAGCTTGCTGCAGCATCGATTCTTTATCGGCTCTAATGGTTCCTGAGGAAGATTGCAGGCGATTAAGAATCACTGTCGACTTACCAGCGTAAGCCAAAGCATTGTTGGGATCGCTAGCCAATACACGGTCGAACAATTCATCGGCGCCATCGAGCTTGAACTGCTTGGCAAGAGCTGTTCCCAGTCCAATCGTCGCCCCAATATCAGCGGGATTGTTAACAATTAGCTCACGAAACATCCCTTCGGCGTCAGCATATTTGCCTTGCGAAAGCAGCTTTTCGGCAGGCATAATGTCGTGCTTAACACGCCCTGAAAGAACTTGGTCAGAAGCCGGAGAAGAAGAAAAAGAAGAAGATGAAGACGCTGGGGCATAACTTGGAGCGTATGCAGGGTTGCTTCCGGTGCTAGGAACGCCCGGTACCTGAGCCAATGATTCCACCTGGCAACCAAGCAATAGACCAGTGGCAGCTATTAGCGCTGTTAGCTTACCTTTTCGAACCTTCATACGACCTCCTCGGGCAACCGCATAGAGCATACAACGGCCCATGCCGCTAAAAGCAAAGATGACAGGATGTTTTAAAGAGTTGAAACTTAGAAGAGGTATTTACGTTAATGGGTATTAAGGCTCTACTCCGTCTAGAATAGTACTGCTAAGGAAGTTGTCAGCAGAAGTGGCTACTTAATTAGCATTTTTGAGGAGTCCAATTGACTGAGTCGGAACTAGCTAAGTCGCTGCCACCAAGAAAGGTTTGCCTTTCGTGTACAAAAGAATACCCACCAGAGATGATCATCTGCCCCGATGATGACACTCTGCTGACGCCCCTCCTCGTAGATACTTTGATCGGCACAACTCTGGCCGACAAGTATCAAATTTTGGAGAAGCTTGGCGCTGGCGGAATGGGTCTTGTATACAAGGCCAAGCATCTTTTGATGAAGAGACTTGTGGCGATCAAGCTGATGTTGCCACAATTTGCAGCAAGTGCCACGGCCTTGAAGCGCTTCCGCCAAGAAGCACAAGCAGCCAGTCACCTCAATCACCCCAATATTTTGAAAGTCTACGATTTCGGTGTGACGCCCCAGGGCTTGCCGTATCTAGTGATGGATTTACTTGAAGGCACCAACCTTTCGGCTGAACTAACAAAACACAATAACTTGCCACTAGACCGTGCCCTCAATATCTTCGTACAAACATGCGCAGCTCTTCATCATGCGCACCAAAAAGGTGTCATTCACCGCGATCTAAAGCCAGGCAACATCATGATGGTTGACTATGACGGTCAACACGATGTGGTGCAAATTGTTGACTTTGGCATGGCCAAAATTCTTTCTGCTATGGACGGCGAGAATGAAGAATTGACCAAAACTGGAGAAGTTTTTGGCAGCCCGATGTACATGAGCCCAGAGCAATGCATGGGTCGCGAACTAGACGGCCGTTCAGATATTTATTCACTTGGTTGTGTGATGTATCGCACACTCACCGGAAAACCAGCTGTGGCTGGAGCTTCTGCCATGGAGTGCTTCAACAAACATGCCACCGCTCTGCCAGCAGGCTTTGCCGAAGTTGCACCAGAATTGATGTTGCCGTCATCTTTGGAAGCAATAATTTTCAAAGCTATGGCCAAAGAAGTAGAAGGTCGGCAAGAGTCGATGGCGCAGTTGCGTGAAGAGTTACTAGTAGAACTTGGGCAGGTAGCAGACATCAGCTCAATGCAGACCAGCACTTCGCAGGTAAGGCTGAGCACGCAGTTGATCTCTACAGTTGCAGCCAGCTCGTCGGGCAATACTGGTAATACCGGTAATACTGGTAATACTTCTGGTGCTGGTTCTGGTGATCCTAATTCGCATACTCAGCTAACCAGTACAAATGCGGCGAGACTGCCAGCACGGCAATCACGACTGCTAGAGACATCAATGTCGCAAATGCAGCCTAGCCCCAAGGTTGCCCGCAAGGGAATGATTTGGGCTTCAGTTGCTGGTGTTGCAATTATCGGTACCGCTTTGGTGATCATGCCGAAAAGCGCTAACAAAGGCCCGGAACAATCAGGGCAGAGTCAAGTGCAAGATGCTGGTGCCGGCAAAGAAGATTATGCTCAGCTTGTGAAGCAAGGCCAAGCATCATTTGATCATGGTGACTATACTGAGGCTCTCAAGAAATTTAAATTGGCGCTAGAAAAGGCCCGCAGCTCTGGCGATTACGATCACGTTGCCGAAGTAAGAATGGCTCTGGGCCGCACTTATGTTGAGACACAAGATCTAGACGATGGCCAAAAAGAATTTCAAGAAATCTTGAAAATACGCGAAAGCGAAAAGAAACTGAGCGCTCTTGATGCCACTGAGTCAATGAACGAACTCGGCAAAATCTATCGCGCCAAGGGCCAGTACAGCCAAGCTCAACAACTCTTCAATCGCGCTCTGGCAATTCGACAAAACTACACTGGCCCTGATCACGCTGCTGTTGCAGAAACTCTTGCCGACCTAGGCAATCTAGCCTTGGCCCAAAAGCAGTTCAAAAAAGCGACAGAACTATTGGCACAAGCAGAGAAAGTAGCGAGTTCCACTCAAGGTTTAGCCGAGCTTAACCAAGCCAATATATTCAGTGCCATCGGCCAGGCTTACCAATTGCAGGGGCAATTCGATAAAGCCACCACCTACTATGAAAAGGCTTTGGCGATTAGAGAGAAAAGTCTCAATCCAGATAATCCTGCCATTGCCGATACTCTCACTTACTTAGGAACTTTGGCCTTCGTCAAACGCAACTTTGATAAAGCTGATACTTATTTGCATAGAGCCCTCGACATCCAAGAAAAGACACTGGGTAAAGATGATGCTTCTATTGCCACCACTGAATTTTGCCTAGGGGTGCTCTACCAGCAAACTAAGAAATACGACAAAGCTGAACCGCTTCTGGCCGATAGCTTAAGAATTCGCACCAAAGCACTAGGCCCAAATGACCCTTCGACGCTGCAAACCAGAGAACTGCACGATCAAGTAAAAGCCAAAATCAAATAAGCTCTTAACTGAAAATTTGCGAGCCCATAGCGATTGAAAACTGGCGAATAAAAGCTAGAAATTAGAAGCGATATTGATCAAAAATGCGAGTGTTAATCTCGCCATTCAAGGCCAGATCTTGCCAGACGAATCTAGCTGTTGAGGTGGGTCTAGCAACGATTATCTGACTGAAGACAAAACGCTCTTTATCGATAAAAAGATCGACTTGGCCATCTTTAATTTGCCCTCGCAAGTGAACGTGTTGAGAAGCATATTCAGAATTTTCGCAATCTCCAGAATTTTCATCGTCAATAATTTCTATAGCGCTTAATCGATTAAAGAACCATTGTTTATCAGAAACAATACCAGCCATCAGCAGTGAAGCAATGTAGTAAGAGCCGGCAAAAGAAGGAGCTGCAGTATCGGCTACGGCCACGGCCAAGCTAGGGCATGGTTCTAAACCGTCTTCGGCAGAGCGCTTAAAGACGCCCTCATGGTTACTACAAATGAAGCTTAGATTGTCTTCTTTCAGTTCAGCGAAGTGTCCGGTGCTGGTAAATTGATAGCGAAAAAGATTCGGCTCTTTGGCCGGAGGATTGGCATTGCGCACAAAGTTAGTAGCGAAGAGACAACCGCTTAAGAGTTTGTTCTCTCCGCTAAATTTCTTTCCGATAGATTCGATTTCGACAGTCACTACTCCGCAGTCGCTATAACTAGTTAGCGCCCGATAGTTATGCAAAACAGCTTCTAAAATTGCAGTCAACTAGACACCTATTACAGGCAAATCCTGACTTTCAAATTCTATTTTGTCTGCGCTGCTTTTCTTAGAAATTATTTTCAGCAGCACCAGATAGAGAGTGAGCATCGAGCCGCAAACAGCAAACAAAAAGAGCATGCCGACTTGCCAACTCAAATGAGTAAATCCGTAACCAGCTAAGAGCGGCAAGGTGATACCACCCACTGCACCACTAGAAATTACCACACTTGAAGTTGTCGTCGTATCTGGCATAAAGTGTTCATTGGCAGCCGCTAGCACATTAGGAAAAATAGGACCAAATCCCAATCCTAATAGTAAAACAATAAAAAGTGTGCCCAGCCCCAGACTGCTAAAGCAGGCAAGAGTAAGGAGGGAAGTAGCAGCCAGAGCCATTCCTAGAAGTGTAATTTTAACTGATGAATAGCGGTCGCAGAGAAATACACTAATGGTGCGCCCGAGAGTCAGTCCGCCCCAGAGCACAGTCATACTGATTGAAGCCAAGGCTAAATCAAGTGCACTGTATTTCTGTAAGAAAGTGAATAGCCATGCAGCAGAGCTAACTTCCATGCCTACATACATGTATATAACCAGAGCAAAAAGCCAAAGCACTGGTTGTTTTATATTGCCGGTGACTGGCACACTTTCGGCCACATATTTCTTGCCCGGGTTTTGAATTTTAAGAAGCAGAGCGCAGGTGAAGGCAAACGCAGCGCCGAAGAGATAGACAACGTGATAGGACCATTCGCTACTAAGGCCAGCCCAAGCAATTAGCGGACCAGCCAAAGCACCAATGCCGAAGAACAAATTGACCCGGTTGAGAGCAGCTGCACTACTAGCAGTATCACTGAGCAAGACACTAGTAGTAGAGGCGATGCTATTGAGGCCTGTACCGCAACCGACAATAAAAGCACCCAAGGCTAAAACAAAGAGACCAGGTCCGAAGGCAATAGTGACCATTCCGGCACCAGCAATAACCGCTGCTAGGCGCAAACTGTTGCGACTGCCAAGCTTCTCACAGATAATTTTGCCCAGCAGCAACATCAGCATGCTGCCTGAAGCGCTCACACTGACAATTGAACCCGCTAAACCTAAATCGATTCCTTTTGACTGAGCAATCTTCGGTATAAGTGGACCGGTCCAACCGGTATTCAGCCCTGCAAGCAGTGTTAGTGCGCACGCCGCCATGATAATTCGCGTTCTCTGCTTGTCTTCCATAGACAAAACAATACCAGCAGGAGGCTCAAGGGTGATGGCCCACTGAGGCACAAAAGACCATTTGTAACATCGCCCTAAACGCTGTACTGGCGATATTTCTCCCATAGTTCATTTGCTTCGTCCGCTCGTGACTGCTCGTTAAGAACTCTTGCTAGTCCATCAACTATTGAAGTAATGAGAAATGGATCGATCTGGCCAGCTTCTTCATGGCAAGAGAGAGCCGTTCTAAAGACAGATTCGGCCTTCTCGTTTTGACCAGCAGTCTGCAGGAGGCGGCCATAAGAGAGGAAATGCAGGGCTTGACCAGGTCTCTGCCCAGGTAATTGTCCCTGGATTTGCCCCGGAGTATGGCCAGATTCTTCGGTCTGACCACTTAACTGCTCAAGAGCGTGTATGCCACTTGCAAGATGTTGGAGAGCCAATTCTTTCTTTCCAGCCATCAAGGCAATTCCGGCAGCGTCCAGATAAACTTCTTCCGCTTGATCAAATTCAAGGGCTTCATCAATGCGTCCTTGAGCCACTAACATTTTTGCCAATATTGCCGCTTGCGCCTTAATTAGGGCCTTATCTTCAATGGCGTTAGATGCCGCTAACTCATAAGCTTGGCGGTAACAATCTTCGGCCTGCTTAAAATCATCTTTCAGGCGATAAAGCTCGCCTAGGCGGTCTAGGCTAAGCAAGACACTTTGAGGCGAGTCAGGTAACTGCTTTGCCAGACTGAGAGCTTCCTTAAAATGCTGCTCAGCCACAGCAAAATCGCCTTTCACCTCAGCCTGTTGGGCCAGTATCAAGACATTGCGCCAGTGCGACTGTTGTTCTGTTCCGTTAATCATAAAGACACTCAAGCATAGAAACTTTCAACCATGAAGATATTCAAGGCAATTTTACCAGCAGTGGCTGGCTAGAAGCCATGCGGTGGCAAATTCCGGCCACATATGTCATGCTAGGCAACCGATATTGCTGCGTAAAACAAAAGGATAGAACATGAGTATTTCTTGGGGCAAGCGCCAACGGTTCAAGTTCAATCCTGGCGGTACTCTCAACAACTGGGCACCACCAATGCTACCAGCTGTCTACGCCATCACTTACAAGCAAGATCCAGCCAACAAGCCCAAAGCGCATACTGTTTTGTATTTCGGTCAAGCTGATGATCTTTCACAGCAAGCACTGAGAAGTCACAACCATGTTCTAGATTTTTGGGCCAACAATGGCGGCGACGAAAGTGAGCTTTTTGTCTTCATTCTCGCCATGCCAGATTCGACCCGCTGGGAAAGAGCTAGCGTTCAAGAACAGCTAGTTTCTGAATATAACCCTGACTGCAATCGCTATTAAGAGCAGATTTAACCTGATATTGACATCCGGGTAGCCAAAGCGCCTCAATTCGGGCGAAATTATGCGGCCCGAATCTTAGATGTCTGTCATAATGCAAACAGATGGCGAAATTGGCGTGCGCTTCCAGAAAGATCTGCGAAGCCGAATTTACTTTGGAATTACTTTGCTCAGATTCGAAGAACAATAAAAATGAACAACAAAATACTTGTAGGAAACCTGGCTACAGCAGTCACTGAGCATCAAATTAAAGAGTTATTCGCAACGACAGTCGGAACCGTCTTATCGGTAGACCTACCTAAAGACCCAAGAACAGGCACCAATCGTGGCTACGCCTTTGTTGAGATGGGTAGTTCGAGTGAAGCAGCAGACGCTGTAAGCAACCTCAATGGTCACGACATAAGCGGTCGTAGACTCAATCTAACCCTGACCGAACAGCCCGGAGCGAAGCAAAAAAGCGATCGCAAGTGGTACCAATTCGGGTCAAAATGAACCCCAGCTTAGTTCACATAAGTTAGCCTGCAACATTTCTACATTGACATCTGCTGATGTTATGTGGCATGCTGCAACAGATTCTGAAAAAACGATGGTTTTTAAGCCATGAACTGGTCATCACCGTCGATTGCGCAGAACGTCCTTGTCTACACATGAGCAATCATGAATCCATGAATCACATCATGAACCCATGACTCATGAACAAGGTATCCATCCAATCTAAATGGATCGCAAATAGATAGGTACTGGCTTGTTAGCCGTTGTTATAAAAAGGATTCTAAATTGACCACATTTGCTGAACTTGGCTTGTCCAAGTCTACTCTCGCTGCGCTTGTCGATGCAGAGTACGTTGAACCAACCGAAATTCAATTAAATACAATTCCATTATTGTTGTCCGGCGTAGACATCATGGGCTCAGCTCAGACCGGCTCAGGTAAAACTGCTGCATTTGCTCTGCCTATTATTGAATGTCTGCAAGAGCCAGAAAAAAGACCAAGAGCGCTAGTAATGGTGCCGACCCGCGAACTCGCACTTCAAGTAGAAGAACAGTTCGTCAAATTCTCTAAATACAACAAATTGCGTTGCGTCACTCTTTATGGTGGCACTGGCTACGAGAAGCAAAGTCGCGCTCTAAAGCGTGGCGTTGATATCATCGTTGCTACACCAGGTCGTCTACTCGACATGGTCGAGCGCCGCATTGCCGATGTCTCTGGCGTCGAAATTTTAGTGTTAGACGAAGGCGACAGACTTCTCGATATGGGCTTCATGCCACAAATTCGCAAAGTCATTTCCCAACTAAAAAAAGAACGTCAAACAGTGATGTTCTCAGCAACTATCGACAATCGCGTGCACAGACTAGCAGCTGAGTTCCTTAAGAACCCAATCACAGTCAAAGCTAAATCGAGCCAAATCGAGCCTACAGCTATCGATCAAAAGCTCTACCACGTAACCGAATTCGGCAAAGATGCCCTTTTGGTTAAGCTAATTGCCGAACTTGAAATGAGTTCAGTGATTGTCTTCACCAAAACCAAACGCAGAGCTGGTTGGGTTAGAGGAAGATTGCGCGACGCCAATGTATTGGCTGAAGAAATTCACGGCGACATCAGCCAAAGCCAACGCGAGAAGACTCTTTCTCGCTACCGCGACGGTCGCTTCAAAGTATTGGTTGCAACTGACGTAGCAGCTCGTGGTCTCGATATTCCATCGATCTCCCACGTAGTTAACTATGACTTGCCTGATTCACCTGAAGATTATGTACACAGAATCGGCCGTACTGGCCGGGCCGGCCGGGCTGGTGTAGCGCTTTCATTCGTTAATGACGAACAACGCTACCTCATTCGTGACATCGAAAAAGTAATGGGTCGTCAACTAGAGCAAGAAGGCAAGCCTGAACCACGCAAAGTAGTTCCAGCTCGTCGCTTCAAGAACTCTGGAAGAAGAAGAGTAGTCTAACTCTCAGATCAAACTGATAATAAAGGCCAAGATTCTAAAAGAGTCTTGGCCTTTCTCTTTTTAGGCTGCTGTTTATACATGTATAAACTTAGAGACTTAGAGACTGGCGCGGGCTCTTATGGCCAATTCAATCGCTAATGAGCTAGACTCGGCCACAGTAGTGATGTGACCCATTTTTCGCCCAGCGCGAGCTTCTTCTTTGCCATAAAGATGTAGATGTGCCTGCGCAACCGACAATGCACGCGCAAAGTCGGGCTGTCTGCTTTTGTCATTGCTTTTGTTATTGCTTTCGCTATCGGCCTCACTCTTCAACCAGAGATCGCCCAACAAATTGACCATGGCAGCCGAATGGAAGGGCATGGTGGCACCCAAGGTGAGACCACAAACGGCTCTTACTTGCTGTTCAAACTGACTAGTTGGGCAAGCCTCTATTGTGAGGTGGCCTGAGTTGTGTGGCCGTGGCGCCAACTCATTGACCAATAACTCGCCTTTATCAGTAAGAAAGAACTCGACACAGAGCAAACCAATGCAGTCTAACTTAGCCATGATCGACTCAGTGATCTTGGCCGCCTGTTCTACTAGATGTTGCGATAGCCTGGCTGGAACAGACGAAACATCGAGAATATGATTGACATGCTTATTTTCAATTGGTCCAAAAAAGCTAAAGACACTGTCCGCACCTTGATAGTTACGAGCTCCAATTACAGAAAACTCTTTATCGATAGTAATAAGTGCCTCTGCGACAACTTCGACTTGTTTACCGAACTTACCAAGCTCAGAAAAGGCGCGCTCGGCCTCTTCTTGATTGCGTACAATGCGCTGACCCTTGCCGTCATAGCCAAAGCCAGCGGTTTTCATCACAGCAGGAAAACCAATTTCTGCTAGTAAACTTAGTTGATCAGCTGATTTAACTACAGAGAAAGCACCAACGGGAAAGCCATTACCTGCAAGAAACTGTTTTTCACGCTCGCGATTCTGCGCAACATAAAGGGTCTCAGCACCGGGATAAACAGGAGTTGTGCGAGAGAGAATATTGATTGTTTCGACGGGAATGTTTTCAAATTCGAGGGTGACAACATCTACTTCTGCTGCAAAATGCTTAAGAGCCTGTTCGTCTAGATATGAGGCACAGACTAGCTTATCGCTCACATGACCAGCGGGGCTCTTCTCCTCATCAGTATACACATGTACTTTGTAGCCCATTTCTCGAGCAGCAATACAGAACATGCGGCCAAGCTGTCCGCCACCAAGCATGCCGATGGTGGCACCAGGTTGAAGCACTTTCATAGCGGTAAAACATCTCCTAATACTTTGTCAGTTTGCACTTGGCGATAAGCGCGCAACTTCTCTCTAAGAGCTGGTCTCTTGTTAGCCAGAATTGCCACTGCCAGTAGTGCAGCATTTATAGCGCCAGCACGACCGATCGCCAAAGTACCAGTAGGAATACCGGCTGGCATTTGTACTATTGAAAGCAAGGAATCAAGCCCTTTTAGAGCATGACTTTCAACCGGTACTCCAAGCACAGGTAGCAAGGTCTGAGCAGCAATCATGCCAGGCAAATGAGCTGCACCACCAGCACCAGCAATTACAACTTCAAGTCCACGTTCTTCAGCAGTGGTGGCAAACTCGGTTAATAGTTGGGGAGTACGATGAGCAGAGACAATCTTACATTCGTGAGCGATCTCGAATTCTTCAAGAACTTCATTGGCATGACGCATAGTCTCCCAATCAGACTTGCTGCCCATAACAATTGAGACAACTACAGCACTCATTCTCGTCCCTCATACACTCATGGCTATCTACAACTAAGTTTCCTAAGAACAGGATTGTCCAATAACTGGGCATTATTATTACATTTAAAAAGTTGTGAAGGGGTACGGTGTTTCTAAGTGGTCACGGCCACGTTGTAACTCAAACGATAAATACGAATGCAAGCCTCTGCAGTTGAGAAAATTTTCTATACGGATCTCATTAATAATTGAGTTAATCACCCAACATGTACGCGGCAATTGCAGTATTCTGGGCTTGTGCATCGAGGGAACACGAATGTGCGGAATTATAGGCGTATCAGGCACTACTGACGCTGCTAGAGATGTATTTGTCGGATTGATGAATCTTCAGCATCGTGGGCAGGATGGCGCGGGCATACTTACACTGGCCGAAAGCGGCAGTGAGCTTTTCAATCTACAAAAAGGCAGTGGCCTGATTGAGAATGTCTTCTCCGAGCGCTCATTTAAGAAAGGCCTGAAAGGCAAGACCGCCCTAGGGCACACACGTTACGCCACGATCGGCAGACAAGACCCCAATTTACTGCAACCATTCTTTGATGCTCGCTCGACGATTGGCATTGGCCACAACGGCAATATCGTCAATGTATATACACTGAGAGATGAACTGGCAGAAGCAGGGCTTGAATACACTCCTGCTAGCGAATCAGACTCTGAAGTCATCCTCAAATTGCTGGCCCTTGAACTAGACGGCCACGAACCAAGCCCAACAAGTATGTTTAAAGCCATTGAAGCGAGCATGCATCGCTTAGTTGGTAGCTATGCAGTGGTTGGTATTGATGGCACAGGCGGCCTCTTTGGCTTCCGCGATCCTGATGGCATCAGACCCCTAGTGTTGGGCAGCCGCATCAACAGCGAAGACCTCAAGGTCTATGCCTTAGCCAGCGAATCGATTGCCCTTACCTATTTAGGCTACACAATCGAGAATGAAATCGCTCCGGGTGAAGCAATTTACATCGGAGCCGACAGTCAAGTAACGCGCCGAGTGCTATTCCAGCACTCAATTTCGCCTTGTATGTTTGAATCGGTCTACTTCTCTAGAGTTGAATCAGAACTCGAAGAACACTCTATATATGAGACTCGCTTCCACCTCGGCTTGGTTTTGGCAGAGCGCATCAAAGAGCTAGGCATCGTCGCCGATGTGGTAGTACCTGTGCCAGAAACGAGCAGAAGTGCAGCCATTGCCATCGCCGAAGCGCTTGACCTGCCCTTCCGTGAGTCGCTAATCAAAAACCGTTATGTCAATCGTACCTTTATTCTGGACGGCCACGCCGCTCGGCAAGAAGCGATTCGCCGCAAGCTCTCGCCAATTCCTTCAGAAATACGCGGCAAGCGCTGTTTAGTTATTGACGACAGTATTGTGCGCGGCACTACGGCTTCGCAAATCATTGAACTGATGCGGCAATCTGGCGCTAAAGAAGTGATTATGGCTTCTACTTGCCCCCAGATTCAATTTCCTTGCTATTACGGAATTGACTTCCCCAGCCAAGATGAGCTAGTTGCTTACAATTGCACAGACGAGGAAGTCGCTAAAAAACTAGGTGCTGATCGCGTGGTCTTCCAAACAATAGAAGGGTTGCGCAAAGCCTTGCAGAGAGAAACACTTTGCACCGGCTGCCTGACGGGCAACTATCCGACTGATGTAACTTGCGGCAGTGACTTCCAATCACAAAGGCTCAAAGATCGCACCACTCTCATTCGAAAATCTTAGCTAAGGAGAAAAAAGTTGTCGGTTGACTTGCAAGACCTGATTTTGGCTTATGACGGTTCGGTAAAACGGGTCTGGCGGCCAGAAGGCGACGATGGTTCTTACTGGTTTGAATTTACTGATGACTACTCTGTATTCGATTGGGGCAAGATGCCCGACACAATCGCCAACAAAGGCAAGGCTCTGGTTGCGCTAGGTGCTTTCTTCTTCCAGCATTTGGCCGATAACAAAACCTGGATCAATCTAAGCGAATCGGTTCACCTTTCTAAATTCAATCAAGACTGGTTGAACAAGCGTATCAACCAACCACTCTTTCAACGCCTCACCACCCACGGTGCCCGCCACCACTTTCAAGGATTAGTGGGTAATGATGGCAAGGCCTTAAGCCTCGAACAAATTCCTAATAACCAAGCCTATATGTCTGTGGTCAAAGCCGAAGTACAAAGGCCAGAACCAACTTCTCTGCTTGATCAAACTGTCTTCTACTACAGCCATGACATTACTGATGCCCGCCGCTTAGTGCCCTTAGAAGTTGTCTTCCGCTTCGGCATGCCACCAGGCAGCTCACTAAAAAGTAGATTAGAAGCCGACCCTAGCTATGCGCAAACTTTAGGCTTAAGCTCAGTGCCAGAATATGGCTGGTTTGAAAGACCAGTGCTTGAGTTCTATACAAAGCTTGAACCCAAAGATAGGCTCCTTTCCATTCAAGAAGCGCTAACCATTTCAGGCTTGACTCCGAAGCGTTTTGAAGAGTTATCAGAACTAGCCTATGCCACAGCTCTGGCTATTTATCATCACTTCGCTGAGTGCGGCATTGAACTGTGGGATGGCAAATTTGAGTTTCTTGAAGATCACAAAGGACTGCTTCTCGCCGACAGCATCGGCCCAGACGAATTGCGCTTGGTTTACAGCGGTCACAGTCTCTCAAAAGAAATGATTCGCCAGTTCTATCGCGACTCAAGCTGGCAGAAAGCAATTTCTAAAGCTCAAAAGATGGCACTGAGTCAGAATCGACTTGATTGGCAAGAAATTTGCATAAAAGATTTGAAAGAGCAGCCCAGCCAGCTTTCACCTCAGTTTAAGGCGGTCGCAGACAAACTTTACGGCGTGTTGGCAAATCACACCATCGGCTACGATGTCTTCCCTCAGCATCCTACTTTGCCTCAGTTTGTTGACTCAATCAATGTTGCAGCAAAAGACAAAGAGTAACTTAGAGAAAGACTAACTTAGATAAAGAAGGATAGAGAAAATGAAAGTTCTGGTTGTTGGCGGCGGAGGCAGAGAGCATGCAATATGCTGGAAGCTCTCTTTAAGCACCAGAGTTGAGCAAATTTTCTGCGCTCCAGGCAATGGTGGCACGGCGCACTGCGCCAAGACCTCGAACATCGACATTAGCGCCATGGACTTCGAAAAGCTAATAGCCTTCGCTAAAGAGCAGTCTATCGACTTAGTTGTAGTGGGTCCAGACAATCCGCTTGCAGAAGGCATTGTCGACACCATGGAAGCAGCTGGCTTGCGAGTTTTCGGGCCAACTAAAGCCCAAGCCAAACTTGAGTGGAGCAAAGCCTACGCCAAAGAAGTACTCAATACACTAAATATTGCCACCGCCCGTTTCGCCACCGCCAATTCGCAACAAACAGCTGAAGCGATCGTAAAAGCAAACCAATGGGCAAGAGTGGTTAAGGTTGATGGCCTAGCTTTAGGCAAAGGTGTCTTTGTTTGCAGCAGTGAAGTTGAGGCCATTGAGGCCCTCACTACAATTTACAAGAGCGGCAAATTCAACGACAAAAAAGTTGTAATCGAAGAATTGCTTAGGGGCGAAGAAATTTCGCTACTAACTCTCAGCGATGGCAAAACCCTGACACCACTTCTACCAAGTCAAGATCACAAACGGCGCTTCGATGACGATAAGGGTCCGAACACCGGAGGCATGGGCGCCTACGCGCCAGTGCAATTATTTGAGAAGCACAAAGAAGCAATTCAAAAAAGCATTTTAGAACCACTTCAAAAGGCTCTAGCTGAGGGCAAACTCAGTTTCAAAGGTGTGCTCTATATTGGCCTTCTGATGCACCACGAAAGGCCAGAGCCACCTGTGAAATCAGAGAAGCTAGAAAAGCCTGAGAAGTCGGAAAAAAATCCGCCAGTGCCGTATGTCTTGGAGTTCAATGCCCGCTTCGGCGACCCTGAAACACAAACAATTTTGCCCTTGCTGCAATCTGATTTATTTGATGCTCTCTATGCATGTACCGACCAAACCCTAGACAAGCAAGTATTGTCTTGGTCGAAACAATCTTCCTGCTGTGTTATTGGTGCCGCTCAAAGTTACCCTGATAGCTCATCGAAAGGCGAGGCGATTAGCTTTCCGCCGAGCACAGACCAAGAAATAATATTTCAAGCTGGTACAAAAATAGTAACCTCCGCAGCTGGTGAACAAACAGTCACCGATGGCGGGCGTATATTTGCCGCTGTTGGTATAGGTGACACTATGGCTGCAGCTCGCGAGCAGGCTTACAAACTTATCGCCACTGTTCAATGTCAATCACTCGATTATCGCCGGGATATCGCAAAGAGGGAAGCAACGTGCCAATCAAAATAGCTGTGCTTGTTTCAGGCCGTGGCTCTAACTTAGAAGCTATTCTTACGGCCATCGACAAAAAAGAATTGGCAGCAGAAATTGCTGTGGTGCTTTCTAACAATCCAGATTCTTATGCTCTGAAGATTGCGAAGAAGCACAATATTCCCACCGCTAGCGTTGATCACCGCGGCATTTCGCGCAAAGAACATGAGAAGCAAGTCTTCCAAAAGCTGAAAAAATTTGCCCCTGACTATTTAGTGCTTGCTGGCTACATGCGCATCTTGTCTGGCGATTTTCTCGCTCACTTCAAAGACGATAATGGCCTGTTTCGCGTTATCAATATTCACCCATCGCTGCTGCCGGCTTTCCCTGGCAAGTCAGCCTATGAAGATGCCTTCAACTATGGCGTGAAAATATCTGGTATCACGGTTCACTTAGTAGATGAGCAAGTAGACCACGGCCCAATTTTGGCCCAGGGAGTATTCGAGCGCAAAGCTGGCGATACGCTAGAAACGTTTCAGGCTCGAGGCCTAGAGCTAGAGCACAAGCTATTTCCTCAGGTTTTGAATCAGCTGGCAAATTCAAGTTTGGCTGCCATGACCAATCTCGATCAAACTAACGAGACAAAGGAAGCAAAAGAGACAAAGAATTTAGGCGACAAGCCCGAAACTGTAGCGACTGAAGAAAATACTCTTTGTGTCGCGATCGTTTCGAAGGCCAGTGTATCTGCAAAAGCTAGCCTATCTGGCAACGCAGAAAGCCAAACAATGGCTTTACCACTCTATTGGCTCAGTAGCTCAAACCTTGAGCAAACAGAAAAGCTCAAGTTAGCGCTGCAAGTAATACTAGCTGACCAGCTTTTAGAAGACGTCTGGTGCGTAGTATCGAGCGAGCGTAGTGCTTGGCTTGAACAGTGGAAAGAACAGGGCTTCAAATGGTTTGCCGAAAGACAGTATCTACCCGGTGTAACAGATAACTTAGCCCGCACCGTAGAAGAAGCAATTCGCCTCAGTGGCTTAGAACAAGAGCAAATCAAAGTCGCCTCTGGCTCAGCCTATCTCTTTGATGATTCGTTCAACATCAAACAAGTAGAGACCCACTGCCGCTACAGACACTATCATCCTGTAACTGATAAATTCAGAATTCATGACCTCAGCGCTCCGCAATTCACCAAGCTTTTTGAGTTCCCCCAAGTACACCTGCCGACAACTCCTGAGCCAGAAGTGGTGGCCTTAGACTTAAGCGATAGCGATTTAGAAAACTTGAGTCGCTCGCGCACTTTAGCCCTAAATCTCACTGAGATGCGCGCTATTCGTGAGTACTTTGAACAAGATGCGGTGATCGCAGAGAGAGCGACTTATGGCCTCGGTCAGTGGCCAACCGATGTTGAACTAGAAGTAATAGCGCAGACCTGGTCTGAGCACTGCAAGCACAAAATCTTCAATGCCATCATTCATGAGAAAAGTGCACACGTAAAAGCGGTACAAACTCTGACCATGAGTATGGCCGGCACGTCGGCCACCAAGCCCACCAGAAAGACTGAAGCTCGCACTATCACTAGCTTGTACAAGAGCTACGTGCAAGCTGCCACAAAGAAACTATCAGAGAAACGAACAGACTTGTTATCAGTCTTTGTTGACAATGCCGGTGTTATTAAATGGAACGACGACTGGGGCATCTGCTTCAAAGTCGAAACTCACAATTCTCCTTCAGCGCTTGAGCCCTACGGCGGCGCACTGACAGGCATTCTTGGTGTTAACCGCGACATTCTTGGCACTGGCCTTGGTGCCAAGCCAATCTGCAACACCGATGTCTTCTGCTTTGCCTATCCAGCCGCTGACTTAGTCAATCGGCCGACCATGCTGCCGCCCCAATCAATTATTCAAGGTGTGCGCAAGGGCGTGCAAGATGGCGGCAATAAGAGCGGCATTCCGACTGTCAATGGTGCTGTTTATTTCCATCCAGGCTATCGCGCCAAGCCACTGGTGTTCTGCGGCACCGGCGGTCTCTTGCCCCTCACAGTCGACGGCAAATGCGGGTATGAAAAACATACAGTAACTGGCGACGCCATCATTATGGTAGGCGGCCGGGTTGGCAAAGACGGCATTCACGGTGCCACTTTCTCGTCAGAAGCCTTGAACGTCGACTCACCAGTATCAGCAGTTCAAATTGGCGACCCGTTCACGCAAAAGCGCGTCACAGATTTTATTCTTGAAGCACGCGACCTTGGCTTGATATCGGGCATCACCGACAACGGTGCTGGCGGCCTCTCGTCGTCAGTAGGTGAAATGGCACAGATCACGGGCGGTGCCACTCTTGAAGTCGATCACATTCCACTTAAATATCCTGGCTTAGCTGACTACGAAATTGTTATCTCCGAATCGCAAGAGCGCATGACTCTATCGTCAACAAAAATTGCTGAGTTGCAAGAACTAGCAGACAAGCACAGTGTCGAGCTAACAGTAGTTGGTAAGTTCGATGATAAAGGCTTCTTCCGTATCACAAGAGAAGGTAAGACAATCGCCCTGCTCGATCTCAAGTTCTTGCATGACGGTGCCCCGCGCTTAGAACTCGAAGCACATTGGCAAGCACCGGTGACAATCGATGAAATAGAACAACCGCCGAAGAACCTAGGAGAAGCGCTACTGGCACTTCTTGCTCATGCCAATATTTGTAGCCGCGAACCAGTAATTCGCCAATACGATCACGAAGTACAAGGTGGCAGTGTAATTAAGCCACTGATGGGGCCTGACCAAACAGCACCGTGTGACGCAGCTGTGATACAACCGCTGCTAAACGAGCCGGTCGGGTTAGCGGTATCAAATGGAATGTGTCCACAGCTGAGTGATTTCGACTCACATCTTATGGCCATCTGTGCAGTTGACGAAGCTGTGCGCAACGCTGTCTGTGTCGGAGCCGACCCCAATAGCTTAGCTCTGCTCGATAATTTCTGCTGGCCAGATCCGGTGGCATCAAAGTCAAATCCAGACGGCAAGCGCAAACTAGCTCAATTGGTTCAAGCCTGCGAAGGTTTGTATGAGGCAGTGCTTGCCTACAACGCCCCTCTAATTTCGGGCAAAGACAGTATGAAGAATGACTTTGATGACGGCACGGTGCGCATCTCCATTCCACCAACTCTACTTGTCTCGGCCATAGGCAAGGTGCCTGACATTGAACGGGTGGTGACTATGGAGTTCAAATCAGAAGGCGACCACCTCTTCTTAGTCTCAGCCGGCGCTCTCGGTTTAGCAGCCACCACCTACGCTGGCAACATGAACTGGACCTCGTCGCTCTTGCCCGAGCTAAATCTCGAACAAGCGGCAATTCTCTATCAAACTATATTCAAGGCAATGCAAGACAACCTGATTGAATCTTGCCACGATTTATCAGAAGGTGGGCTCGCAGTAGCGGTGGCAGAATGCATCATCGGTAGTGATTTGGGAGCTGAGTTAAACTCTGAGGCTGTCATTACAGCTTCAGAAAGCGGTGCCAGATTCCACGACATGCTGCGCGAGCGCATGGACGTCGCCCTCTTCGCTGAAGGGCCAGCAAGACTGCTAGTGAGCGTGTCACCAGCCAATGCCGAAGCTTGGCTAGCATTGTGGCCAGAGCAAAAAGACCTTGCAAGCGACTGCAAAATATCGATAGTTGAAATCGGCAAAGTAACTGAAGCTGGTTTAAAACTTGTGGATAATGCTAGAAAAAATGAACTAATCGAACTAGATAATGCCAAGCTCAAACAAGCCTGGCAAGCAACTCTCCCCTTTGAAGAGGACTTCAAATGATCAGGCCAAGAGCGGTAGTCCTCAGTGGAGACGGAATCAATTGCAGCAACGAAACTGCCTTTGCTTTAGAGCAAGCCGGTTTTGAAGCAGTAATAAGTCACACCAGCGAACTGTTGGCCCAACCAAAGCAACTGCTAAAATCTGAGCTACTAGCACTGCCTGGTGGCTTCTCTTTTGGCGATGAAATTGCCAGTGGAAAAGTCTTAGCTGTCAAAATCAGACACCGCATGCTTGAAGTTTTGCACTCATATATTGAGAAAGGCAATCTCGTTCTCGGTATCTGTAATGGCTTCCAGACATTAGTTCAGCTAGGCCTGCTGCCAAATTCAGAAGAAGGAAGCGAAAGCACTGTCAGCCTCACTCATAATTCGGGCGGTCGTTTTATCAACCGTTGGGTTGAGATGACCGTCAATGCCAAGAGTGCCACCAAAACAAGCAGCCCATATTTCAAAGACTTGGACAAAATCACTCTGCCTATCAGGCACGGCGAAGGTCGCATACAAGTAAGGCCAGATGCTAAAGACGCCGCGATTGCCATGGTTAACGAGCGCGCTGCTCTTAACTACGACGAAGACGTGAACGGCAGTTACGAGCAAATTGCCGCACTGACAAATGGCAAAGGCAATGTGCTTGGTCTCATGCCTCACCCCGAGGCCTACATTCGCCACTCGCAACATCCAGCCTTTCCCTCTCTCAAACGCAAGGGCATAACTTTCGAAAGCATGCCAGACGGATTGGCCATTCTCAAAAATGCTCACGCCTCACTAAGCTAGGAAATTCAATGACTCCCGAAAAACAAACCTACGCAGCAGCAGGAGTCGACATCGACAAAGCCGATCGGTTCGTCGACCGCTTGAAGAAGATAGCGCGGCGCAAAGAGCATGAGGCCATGTGGCAAGCGGCTGGCGGATACGCAGCTGTCTATCCGAGCTACAGTGGCAATGGTATTGCGGTCACTACAGATGGTGTGGGCACCAAACTCTTGGTTGCTCACAAACTGAAAAAGTTTGACACTATCGGCATAGACCTAGTGGCAATGTGCGCCAACGACCTAATTTGCGTTGGTGCCACTCCAAACATTTTTCTAGATTATTTTGCAGTAGGAAAACTTGACGACACTGCTGATGCCATCATGGCCGGTATAGTAGCCGGTTGCGACCAAACAGGAATGCTCTTGGTAGGCGGCGAAACGGCCGAGATGCCTGGAGTCTATGAGCACGGCCACTTTGACCTGGCCGGATTTGCCGTCGGCCAGGTGCGCAAAGAAGAGCTTTTAACGGGGAGTGAGATAGCTCCTGGTCAGAAACTTATTGGTGTAGCCTCAAGTGGTATTCATTCAAACGGGCTGTCACTGGCAAGAAAAGTATTACCAGACAATGACGAGACCTATTTGGCTCTTCTCACTCCGACAGTGCTCTATGTCAAAGCAGTGATGGAAGTATTGGAGAAGCACCGCAGCAGTGTCAAAGGCATCGCCCACATTACCGGTGGTGGCTGGACAAACTTGTTTAGACTGAACAATGCAGTCGGCTTCGTGATCGACAATGCCCTACCTGTACCAGGAATACTACAATCAATTAGCGAACATGTCAGCGAAGAAGAGATGTACAAGACCTTCAACATGGGCATGGGGCTAAGCTTGATTGTAGACGGTGAAGCTGAGCCAATTATTGAAATATTTGAAAAGCATAAAATGAAAGCACAGACAGTAGGACACGTTAGCGAACGTGCCAAGACACTTAGTATTTCGGGTCTAACAATTAGTAGTTAACACTTCACATTCAAAACTTTAGGGCGAATCCAAGGAAATCAACAATGAAAACCGTACTAGTCAGCGTCACCGACAAAACCGGCCTCGACAACTTTCTCACTCGCCTAGAGCGCTTCGACACTCTGCGCTTGATTGGCACAACCAGCACAGTCAAATATCTCGAAGAAAAAGGCTTCAAGTGCATCAAGGTTGAAGAGTTGACAGGCTTCCCTGAGATTCTCTCAGGACGCGTCAAAACACTGCATCCAAAAGTATTCGCTGGCATTCTTGCTAGACCAATCACCGAAGATCGCAGCTGCCTAGCTGAAATGGAAATTTCAGAAATCGATTTAGTGGTAGTCAATCTCTACGCCTTCGAAGATGCCTTGAAGAAAAACCTAGCAGAACAGCCAATGGTCGAGCAAATCGATGTAGGCGGTGTGGCCCTGCTAAGAGCAGCAGCTAAGAACTTCGAACGCGTTGCAGTTATCAACGAGCCTAGCCAATACGATAGCGTTATTGAAGCAATGGACGCAAACAAAGGCGAAATACCTCTAGCCTTCCGCAGAAAATTAGCCTATCAAGCCTTTGCCCGAACAGCCAGCTATGACCAAAGCATCTCTACATATTTAGGTAAGCTTGTTCAAAGCGAAGCACAAGCTTCTGAGAAAAGCACAGAAAAAGGCGCAGCGAAAGTTGCTTCAGCAGCTAGCAGCACAGAAGCTGCAGTGCCAGACTTCGCCGACAAACTAACAATCAACCTCAAGCGCCAAGAAACCTTGCGCTACGGTGAAAACCCTCACCAAGCAGCCGCCTGGTACCAATTAGAAAGCCCTATTTCAGTTCCTGGTCTAACATCAGAACTGCAAGCTTTCCCACCATTTGAACAATTGCAAGGCAAAGAAATGTCTTCCAATAACATCACCGATACTTACGCTCTAGTGAAAATATTGCGAGAGCTAGTGGCACCAGCAGTGGTTGTCATCAAGCATAACAATCCTTGCGGTGTGGCTCAAGCAAAGACTCTTGCCGAAGCTTATGAGCAAGCCTACGAATGCGACCCAATGTCAGCCTTCGGCGGCGTCTACGGTTTCACCGGCAAAGTAGATGCTGCTCTAGCTGAGCGCATCACCCGCAACTTTGTAGAGATTGTTCTCGCTCCTGAATATGATGATGCCGCCCTTGAAGTATTCAAGAAAAAGAAAAATGTACGTGTTCTCAAAAGCACTGTTGATAGCAAATTGGCCAAACAGAAAGACTACAAACTGAAGCACTTATCTGACTATGGCTTCCTCTTAGAAGTAGACCAAGATGCTCCTGTTGAAGCCAGCACCTTCACCTGCGTCACAGAGAAGAAGCCAGACCCAGCCCTGCAAAAAGACATTGCCTTCACCTGGTCAGTGGTGAAACACTTAACTTCGAATGCGATATTTGTGGCCAAAGACGGTCTCTCACTCGGTTTCGGTATCGGCCAAACAAGCCGCATCGCCAGTACCGGCATTGCTCTTCGCCAAGCCGGAGAGAAATCGAAAGGGGCAGTAATGGCTAGCGAAGCATTCTTGCCAGCAACAGATAACATCGAAGCTGCTGCCGAAGCTGGGATTGCTGTAATCATCCAACCTGGTGGCAGCATAAAAGACGCCGATGTTATTGCCGCCTGCAACAAAGCCGGAATCGCCATGGTCTTCACCGGCCAACGCTGCTTCAAGCACTAGAACTAACAAGCACTTACGACAGATTGAACACTAACCATTTAGTGATATGTGGAGACTAGAAATGAAAACTGGAAGTAGCAAAAAAATCGGAACCACCTTAGCGGCAATTTTGACCCTTGCTGCTTCCAGTTTTCTCATACCCTCAGCAGAAGCGAAGCACAGCAAAACAAGTACCAAGAAAATGAGCGACGATATCGAAAAATTAGAGAATGTCAGCTACATGCCGGGGCAACCAAACGCTGATGATCGCGCACATATATTCTGCCTCTATACACCGAAAGCGCCAGCAGAAAAGAGCTTTCCACTGATTATTTATGTTCATGGTGGCGGCTGGACCACGAGACCAAATTCGATACCACGCTGGGTGCCTGACTTTGTACGCAAAGGGTACGGAGTTGCCATCGTTTATTATCGCCTAGCCCAAGAAGGCATCTTCTCTTCTCAGATTGAAGACCTCAATACAGCTCTGCGCTATTTCAAAGGCAATGCCGACAAACTACACATCGAAGCCAACCACATTGGCCTATGGGGAAGCTCTGCCGGAGGCCATCTAGTTGCCTTAATGGGTGCCTCTGCCAACAGCCCAGCGCTAGATATCGGCGGAGACAAAACAATCTCGCGCGATGTCCAAGCAGTTGTCGATTTTTCAGGACCTGCTAATTTGTACGACTTGGGCACCAAGACCTATCCCAAAATGCAATGGGATACAGTTAGCCCGACTTCTTCTCTATCTCTGCTCTTAGGCGGTACAGCGTCTACCCAAAAGGCGCGCGCGCTTGAAGCCAGCCCAGATACTTACGTTTCTCCAGGCGACCCACCTTTCTTGGTTATGCACGGCGAAGAAGACAAAGTGGTACCAATCGAACAGAGCGATGATTTGGTGGCAGCACTAAAGAAAGCCAACGTTGATACCACTTATATTCGCCTTCCTCATGAAGGTCACGATATCGAACACGGCAAGAATATTGAGACTGCTCGTAAGTTCTTCGATAAGCACTTGAATGGTGATAAGTAGCTGAGAAAAGAAGCAGACAAAAAAGGTTTCTAGGAAGTCAGAAGGTTATAACAGGCATTGAAAATCAGCAACATACGCAATTTGTTGTTGATCATAAGCGTATACTCGCTCATCTTTTTGAGCGCATTTCTATTGCTCTGGTATACCATTTCAGGTACTACATTTCGCGCCGTTTTCTACGTCACTGAAGGCTTTACGAGCCACTTGGCAGCACAAGCCCTTGCTCAAAATGAACTGCGTTCAGAGGCCGTTGCAATGCAGAATAATTCGATTCGTGCCTACCAGATTTGTGATGACAATTTGCCTTGTGAAGCAATAAAGGCTCTAGTATGCGATGAAACTCGAGTCTTAACTAACTTGCACTTCAAGTGGAAAAATCGCACGGAAGCCTTAGCATCGGCGCAGAGAATGGAAACTCTTATGCGCCAGCAACTCAAAACCGAAAATACTAATTCTGATCGATGGAAGAGCTCACTCGCCGAAAATCTGCTGTTCCAGGCGAGAATCTTCAACGATGATAGTCGCAAAAAAGAGGCGATTAGAAAATACAGGGAAACAATCACAATCAATCAAACCTTGATTAATGAGAACCACACAAATACTGACACGAAAAGCCAACTTTCTTCAGCACAAAAAGAACTAGAGGCTCTGTTAAAGTAGGCGCTAGTTAACTAAAGCAGCTTTACAGAAGGGGAAACCAGCGATGAAAAAGGGTTTTAAATATTCAAGCTGGTATCATGACTTTTATCTAGCCGGTCAAGATTGGATAACTACAGAAGGTAAATAATGCTGACTTTAAAAAGCTGTTTCAGATTTTGTTACGTGACTTTGTTACTATCATCGTTCTCGCTCGTATTGCAGTCATGTAGCGCAAATAATGGCGAAGGACCAATCACAAAAGCAGATACCGAAGCAGTAAAAGAAGGCATAAGAGGCGCGGATGAAACACCCGTAGTCGATCTTCAGGCACCTCCTCAAACTTTCTCTTTTGAGAGCCACAAATTCACCATTCATGCGGAAGCTCCCTTAAAGTTGCAGATGCAAACTCGCAGAAACAGCAGAACCTACGCCTTTCTCGGACCTGAGCGCCCGAATTTAGGGCAAAGCGTTTTTTCGATAATCGTGATAAATGGTGGTGCTGCTGAGCATGTACCAAACAAAGTTGAGATGATGGACGGAATGCTACATCCGTTTCGCCAACGCCTTACAGGATACAAGGAATCGCTCTTTACGCTAGATCTTGCCAACGGCAAGAGTGAATCAGGGTCTGAATTCAGCGGCACGTTGAGTGACGGGAGCAAGCTTCATGGTTTTGTTGTGGTCATACCCGTCAAAGACGGCCTATATACCCTTACAACAACTGACCGCGAAGAACAGTACGGCCAAGGCATAGCAAAGTTAAAAAATCTGGCTAAGACTATAAAAATCGAAAACTGACTTCTCGGGTATAGGCAAGCCTGACTAACCTAGAAGTAGCTAAGCTGCTGCGTTTTATCAGAATCACTGAGGTTACTGGCAAAAACCGCACCACTGAACAAAACCCAATGAACAGCCAGCAAAAAAGACGCTCGCAATTTAGCATGTGCATTTATAGGCAGAAACTCAAACATTCACACTATTGCTAGTTTCTCCCACCGGCAGTCTCATTTCAGCTAGGGTCTCTTTCATAAGGTTCTGCACGTAGCGCTTTAGCTCAGGTGCGCTATTGCCACATTGCTCAGGATAAATTGGTGCAAGAATTTTCACGTCGACTCTGGCAGACATTTTCAGTTGCGGGTCTTGTTTCGGCAGAATCTCGCGGGTTCCATTAAGCACCACTGGCAGTATCGCGATATTATTCTGCACGGCCAGGCGAAAACTTCCATCACGAAAAGCAATTATTTCGCCTGTTTCAGAACGTGTGCCCTCAGGAAACATCAAAATAGTCTCGCCTTTCTTCAGCCATTCAGTGCACGTCGCGAGCATGGCCTTAATGCTGCTCATGTCACCACGCTGAATAGCTATATCTTTTTTGAGATACATATTCCAGCCAAAGAAAGGCAGCTTGAACAAGGACTCTTTCGATACCCATTTGAACGACTGGCCCAGCCCAGACAAAATAAAGACGTCGGCAATCGATTGATGGTTAGCGACAATGATATAAGTCTCTCCTCGGCGAAAGTTGGACAGACCGTCAAAGTGACAGCGCCAACCCGGATTGAGCCTGACAAAGTGATAGCCCCAGAGGCAGGCCAGAGAAGACAGAAGACGTCTGTTTCGATCAAAGAGATAACAGTAGGGCAATAGGGCAAGCGAGCTTAAAAAGAGCAGCAGGGCCGAAGCGAAGAAGTAGGCAGTAAAGACTGCCAACCAAAATTGTGACCAAGTGGTCGCTTTACTTGTAGAACGCTCCATGCCAGTTACCAAAGAATTACCAAAGAACCAAGCCATGCAATAGTATCCGCAAAGTTTAACAGTTTAATGATGGGCCGCAGCGCTTGACTAGCGGTCAAGATGCAGTATTTCAAATGATTTGAAGAATAAATGGTTTACGATATCTCCAAACACGCAACGAGAATATACAAAATGGCAAAGCCCCTATCTCGAACTTACCTCAAACAGCTTGCACGATTTGCACAAATTGTGTTGACCATCAGTATTACAGGCGGTGCCATTAGTGGCTGCGCGCCTGAGGCAAGACAGCAACCTGAGCCCATCGTAGACTCACCTCTTATGAGTCGCACTGTCATCACTCCTCCGGCCTTCAACCATCCGGCCATAAGTGAAGCTAACATTCAAGCAGTAAAGAATGCAATTTCGGCGCTACCTGCGCCACTTCGCGCGAAGTTGGACAAAACGGAAGCACGCGTAATCATCTCGCCAAACATGATCGATAGATGGCCAGATAGCGTGAAAGATTTACCAGAAAAAGATCCCCAACCAACACTGGCCGAACAACCAGGTCGCATTTACGGCGTCGATATGTGCGTGTACGAGCGCCCGAAAAAGCGCGGCACCACCGATTTAGGCCCAGCACGCGAACCAGCTTATATACAGCTTCAGGTGGGGGACATGTTATTTCAGGTGCTCGATGGTGACGCGATGACGCTGTCGAAAGACCCAGCGCTAAGAAAAGAATATGAGGCGGACAAGATTGCTATTCCGGCTGAGGCCCAGCCCAAAATGGCAGAGTTCACCAAACTCGATGATTGGGGGCCGCGTGAGACATGCGCAGAAATGTTTGGCTCGATGATGGGCGGCCACAATGAAAATACAGATAACCTCTATAAGTATTTTCCACGCGTGAAAAAATGGCTGATTGCAAAGCTTGGAATTGAGGAGCGCAGGTAGCCTGGGTTTCAATTATCATACTTCCACTTTTTGTCTTTTTTTCATTAGAGGCTTTGCTTTAGGCATTCTCATGATGAGCATAAGCCTAGGTAATATTCTAACTCTAATTTATTGGTTCAGTTGCCAATTTATCTTTAGTGCTGAGCACGTGAAATTACCAAGCGCTCTCTCGAATAAGATCTGACTTAAGAAGCCCTCTGCGTACACTCTGTTGTATCTCTCTCTTGCTAATTCAGTTCTGTGTTGCACAGGCGCAAGAACCATCAAAACAACGTAAGGAACAGATCGGGTCTAATATTATGCATAGTGTTTTAGACGAACACAGGCGTGAATCGCCAAAGGAGCCGACTAAGTCTAATATGAAAAATGTTATTGATGAATATAGGCGTGACGTGGAATCGCGAATTGTTTGCTCATGGCTATCCCAAAAGTCTGCCGATGCTTTCTTAGGAAAACGGGTTACCGTTTTTTTTTAAAATCGCTAGAGATGGTAGTATCTGCAATGCTAAGCTGATTGCCTCCTCCGGCAATAAACAAACGGATTCCGCAGCGATCCATTCTATCAAAAAAGCTGCACCATTTAAGCCGCTACCAGAAACTGTCCCAAGTGTCCTAAGCCAATTAGATGTTGAATATACTTTCCGGTTGCCGGATCTCAGTGGTCGTGCAATTTTTCGTCAGCTCTCGCTCTAAATGTCTGTTTCCTCTTTCTCACGTACCGGCCACATAAACACGGAAAGTACGCCAAGCCGCTTGATGACCTGACAAAAGTAGGCATTTGTCAACTTGGATATCTGACTCCGTCTAAGTTCTTATTCATGGTCCTAACTTTCCAGCAAATCCAAAATATACTTCCCTGTTTGATGCATGTTCGACGGCCCATCTCTTAAAAACATTGCTAAATCAGCAGGCCTTAACTCACCATGCCCACGCTCAATCGAAAGAATATTTCTTTGAGCAGCCCTTCTCAGAAAATGCTCCAAAAATAAGCGTGGGCTTAATGCCGCTTGCAACCTGACAAATTCGTCTGGCGATTGCACCTCGATATTTTAAGGCTCTAATGAATCCTTAGGAAAAACACCAAGGTTGTTAGTTACAATGACCTCGACCTTCGCCACCACTGCAGCAGCTAGGACATGACGATCTTTTTTGTCATTGGTCATAGAGTCTATAAGTTTTTCATATCTATGTCGGGAAATCAGTGCATCAGGGAACAGTAGATTCATGATGTCTTGAAATCGGCTGACACTAGCATCATCAAAATATCCCGAATCTCATGCGGGATCAGAACATCAGCATCATAGAGCGCGCCAAATGCCATCGCTTACTTTGTGTCCTTTGCTTTTTTCCAAGCTCGAAATTCTTCATAACCGCCAACATCTTCAGCAATAGACATCATTTCATTTATCAGGCTATCGCGGCCCAGGTCTTCCTTACGCATGAAATCCAGGAGATCCTTCAGCTTGATGCGTCGATGAGTGCCACCTGGCATTTTTTCAGCTGCCAGCTTGCCTTCATCAATCAGTTTAACGACGTGTTGCCTTGAGCAGGCCAGCATATCAGCAGCTTGCTTAGTCGTTAGCAAGCCACTGTGGACGGTCAGCGACACTGCATAACCACGCATCATTGCTTGAGCTGCAATAGCCAATACGCCAGCCAATGGTGCAGGGATAGCCCGCTTCTCACCATCAGGCAAGAGAAGAATGAAATCTCTATCGACGCACTATTCCACTAGACGATAGTTCCTAAAATGGAGCTTCTGTGAACCATAAATCGACAAAAAAAAAAGAACTTGTGAGTGTTCAGCTCAGCTTGGCTAACGCGCTACAGTGGCCACGTGCTTGCCTTTGTGGCTGGCTTTGCCGCTTGCTAGCATGGCATCTGTCAGGGCGAATTTTGCCAGCGCTTCACGGGAATACGGCTTGAAAAACACCAGCTTGTGGCGACTGTTGACGTTGTCCACGCTGAAAGAAATGTTGCTGTTGAAGTGACTGCGGGGCTTGATTTTGGTGGAGCAAATGCCCGCATCGCCAAGGGGAGAAGGGAAGACCACGTTGCCCAGCTCGTCCTCCAGGCCGATTTCAAACGTGGAGAACGAATTTTCGGTTTGATTCAGAATGTCCATCGTCAGCGTAATTTCGCCTGACGGGTGGCCGTCAATGCGCATGCCCGCCACCTTCACATCCATACCAGGGAGGCTGAAATCTTCCGCCGTCTCAGCGGGCATGGTCATGGTGGGCAGTTTCAGTGGCTCGCTGAGTTTGACTTGCATTTCGGTGCCAGGCTGGAGCATGACGCTTTTACCCTTCATCAGCATGGCGATTGTCAGCCCGGCAGCCCCACCAATGGCCGCTCCTCCCGCCAGGACTGACCCATGGCTGGCCGCAGCGGCAACCATACCGCCATGTCGCAGCGCAATCACGGTGCCCACCACGCCACCGATGGCGGTGTAACCCACCGCGCGCCCGACGACTTTGGCTGCGGCCTTACCTTTAGAGTCTCGTGTAGTGCTGTTGCCCTCAATCGGGACTTTACGTCCATCGGGCGTGATCAAATAATCAAAGCGAGTGTTGATGTAGCCATTGCGGCCAGCGCGCTTCGGCCCTTCCAGGGCGATCAGCACCCCATGCACCACTGTGCCCCTTGGTAAGACAACCTGGCCATCCACCAGCACGTCCTTGCCGATTTTGCCGAAGAACTCATCGCCTTTCACGGTCTCTCCGGCTTCAATCTCGGTCGAAAGAAACAGATCTACCGATGTACCAGGGGCCAACTCGCGCACATCGTCAGGGTGGACCGTCGGGCTTTGCGGGGGGTCGGTCTGGGTAATGGTGCTGCGCAGCACCGGCGGCATGCTGGCATCGGTCGTATCGTCGGCGGACAAGACGGCCATCGGGGCGCCGGCGCCTAAGCTCAGCATCAGACCGGTGGCGAACAGGGAACGGATGATTCGGGTCTCAAAGGTTTCTTGCATGGGTCTCCAAGGCGTCGAGCACGAACTGCGCGTAAGCCAGAGTGCGTAATAAAAGCGAGCGCTGCACAAGGCAAATTTTACATCGCTTTGAATGTTTTTGCATAATAACGGTAGAGCTGTTGGGCGGACTAGACAATGCAGGCCTTCTAACAATCTGGCGTAAATGGCTAGCAGTGGTAAAATCTAATAGGCTGGCACGCCACCGCTTCACCAAAGCGTCGACTTCGGGAAATTTTCATATGATCAGAAATCTTGCAGCACTCATATCCCTCGCCGTCGTTTTCAGCGGGTCTTTCGCACTTAGCACCCAGGCTGCTGAGGCAAAAACTTCGCGAAATAGTTCCAGCAGTGCCAGAGATTATTTAGTCCCCCCGCCTCCGCCTTACACACCTTCAATGGTTTCCTGGGCGCGGGGCATGACGAATGCTCAAGCGATAACAGCAGATGCCAATTACGTTGTCGTGGAGAAGCCAGGCAATACCTACAGCAAGTACGTCTACACGCACAACCAGGGCGACAGGACGCAAGTTGTCCAACCCAGTCCGTACGTGAGCAACTACGTGGTTGTTGAGCCGAGAATTCTAAAAGACATCGATCACTTCGATTCTGAGATTTCGGGCGTTGAGAAAGAAATCGGCAAATTGCTGAACCTCTGAGGACAAGAATCTAGAGGAAGGTCGATTCTTTCACCAAGTAGGTCACCTTCGAATTCCGTCGTACTGCGGCACGAGCAGGAAAACAGCAATTAGATTAGAACCTGTAAATGTTGAGACTTATTGCCAGTGGGTGCATTCACCGCTATACTTGACATATCGCTACATAAATTGTCGGGACAGCAAGATCACTTAAAGCGATTCTCTTGCAACTCGAACAAGGTATCCGCCCCCACCAATACTGGAGGACGACCGATGACGTTCATCAAAAATAAATTCAACCATGGTAACGAAATTTTCTTCGTATCGATTATGACTCTGATATTTGCGCCCCCTCACTACAAACTCCCTGGTTTAGGGATTCTCTGTTTTTCCCTGATAACCGCTGCAATTATCGATTGGAAGAAGAACACAAAGCGCGTCAGACGCATCACCAGAAGGGTGGCATCCTGCAGTTGCGTGAAAGTGAGAGAGGCGATTTCGCACATGCACGTGCCTCAACTGTTGCAGATCACTTGCACCGTATGCGGTGCAGAATCTACATAGTTCAAATCGACCCAATCAAACCGAGCGGTTAAAAGGCTTTTTTATCGCCAGCCGCCTCCTAGTGCTCGATAGAGGTCAACTCTGGATCCGACCAGCTTCATTTTCACTTCGACCAGCTCTTTTTCGGCATTCAGTTTCTCTTCCTGGGTGAGCAGCACTTCGACGTAAGTCGCCTTGGCGTACTTAAACAGCATGTTTGCCGTGCCGATGGACTCCTCAAGAATTATGACTTCTCGTTTTTTGGTATCAAAAGCCTGCTGCATATTTTTTATATTTGATACCTCATTAAGAACGTCAGTGTAGGCTTTTAGTATAGTCTGCTCGTAATTCAAAACCGCTTGGGTTTGGTTGGCATCGGCTATCTGTATTCGTGCAATGATTGCTTTTCGGTTGATTAATGGAACCGCAAAGTTACCTATCGCATTGTAGAACAACGATTGTGGTGCGCGAAACAGCAGCTGGGGGTTAAACCCCGAAAAGCCAGTACCTGCCTGAATCGTCAGGTTGGGGTATAGCTGGGCCTTGACACTTTTCAAATTAAGCTTTGCCGCCTTAATAGACGCTTCAGCCTGACGAATATCGGCTCTGTTTGCCAAAAGCTGAGTAGGCACACCCGTCTGCAATTCATTCACCGGCAACGTCATAAACTGCTCAGAGTGTCTGGTTATTGGCCTTTCATCATAAATACCAGAGAGGAACTTCAGACGATTCTCTTTTTCAACGATGCTTTGAATGGTTTGAAACCGCTGGCTTTTAGTGTTTAGTAACTGGGCTTCAAAACGATTGACCGCTAACTGGTTCGCTTTGGCATAATGCTTCAAGGCCTGCATTTTGAGGAAAGCCGCTTCCTGGATGCTAATGTTTGCATCCAGTATCTTCAGAGACGTATCCAGAGCCATTAATTCATAATAGTTGCGTGCTATTTCAGTAACGAGCCTGGAAATAAGAAAATTTCGGACCTCGTATTGTGCGACCATACGCAGTCTGGCTGACTCTTTGGCATTTCTCAATCTTTTCCAGATATCCACTTCCCAGCTCAGGGAAGGACCAATATTCAGGTTGTAATCTGGGTTTCTAAAAAAACCTTTCTCAGTAATTTTATCCAACACGCCTTCCGTAGTGTTTTCGGATGGCCTAATGTAACTTGCGCCAACCCCCAAGCCGACTTTAGGCAAATACTCAGATCGTCTTTCTTTCACTTCACTGGCAGCAATTTCAATATCCTGGATAGTGATATTGAATTCTTGGTTATTTGCCAGGGCTGTTTCAATCAGGAAGACAAGATCGGGATCAGAAAAAAAATGCCGCCAATTAATGGAAGACGCACTATCAACAGCAACAGAGCCCTGCAGCTGCGGAGTGTCGTATATCTTTGGTACGTTGAATGTCTGTTTTTTTTCCAACAGAGTAAACGGATGAAAGAACGATCTTGCAAAAGCGGGCGCTTGAACGACTCCCATAAAACCTATGAGTGTTAAAAGACTAACAATTTTTTTTCTGTTGATTCTGCTCATGATTGGCTGACTATTTCTTAGGCTTGGTTTTCTTAATCAGTAGGTTAACAAGTTGTGCTTTTTGCTTTCTGGTTTTTTCCCTCATCGCAATGGATTCCGCGATACTCATAATAGATTCCGTGATACTAGTTTTCTGTTGACCTTTCAGTAGGTTTTTGCCATCAACCATGGTGGCAAAGAGAAAGTAAAGCCCTGGAATAATCAACACGCCTATGAAGGTGCCAGTAATCATCCCACCCATGGCAGATGAACCAAGGGTTCTGTTCCCCACTGCCCCGGCGCCGTGCGACAACACAAGGGGGACAAGCCCCGCGACAAAGGCAAAGGACGTCATCAGGATAGGTCTAAACCGCATCCTGGCACCTTCCAGGGCCGAGTCTCGCAACGATAAGCCTTCATTCCGTTTTTGAACGGCAAACTCGACGATTAGCACAGCGTTTTTACCCAACAGTCCCATCAGGGTAATCATGGCAATTTGTGCATACACATCGTTGGCCAGGCCCATCTGTTTGAGCATTAAGAAGGAGCCAAAAATACCGACGGGCAAGGAAAAGAGTACGGCTAAAGGCAGTACAAAGCTTTCGTACTGGGCCGCCAGTACTAGATAGACAAAAAACACAACAATCAAAGAAATAACAGCAAATTCATTACCTCGTTTCGCTTCGTCGAAGGACAGGCCTTCCCAGGCAATGTCGAACTCGTTGGACAAGGTGTCTTTAGCCACATCGCGGATAGCCTTGATGGCGTCGCCAGTCGTATACCCTTTTGCCTGAGATCCCCGAATGGAGGCAGAGTTGTACATGTTATAGCGCGTAATTTCATTGGCCCCTTTTGTTTTTTCCACGGTCATAAACGACGTGTAGGGCACCATTTCCCCTTGGTCATTTTTGACAAACAGAGTCTTCAAATCATCCAGATTTTTTCGGTACTCAGGGGCTGCCTGGGTAAAGACTTTAAAGAACCGGCCAAATTTAACAAATCCTTGCTCATAAGAGCCGGCGCATAGAACCTCAAGGTTATCCATAGCAGTTTTTATGGAAACCCCCTTCTGCATGGCCGACTGGTTATCGATCTTGATGTCATATTGCGGGTAGGACGCATTGTAGAAGGTAAACAGCCCTGTAATCTCTTTGCGTTTGCTCAAGGCTTGCATAAAGTTCTGATTGGCCACTTGCAGCTCCTGATAGCGGAGATCGCCAGTTTTATCCAGCAAACGCAACGAAAATCCGCCGGAAGAGCCAAAGCCAGGAATGGCTGGCGGCTCAAAGAATTCAACCCGGCCTCCCAACCCAGCAGTGTGTTGCTCTAATTCCTCAATAATTTCATGGACGTTTTGTTTGCGTTCTTCCCAGTTCTTAAGGTTGATAAGGCAAGTCCCCGCATTGGAGCCTCGGCCTTCTGTCATGATTTCGTAGCCCGCGATCGACCTCACCGAGTCGACCCCGTCACCCGCGTTGGTCATTTTTGCCAGCTGGCCCATCACTTAGTTAGTATACTCCAGCGAAGATCCTGGAGGTGGTT